>NZ_JBIRJY010000003.1:518672-645786 GCF_044329785.1 Streptomyces sp. NPDC017529 | reverse complement strand
TGCGTGTCTCCAACCCGGGGGGCGGCGCGGGGCGGGGGGCCCCCCCCCCCCCCACTCTCAGGTGCGCCGCCAGGGACTCGAACCCCGGACCCGCTGATTAAGAGTCAGCTGCTCTAACCAACTGAGCTAGCGGCGCGCGCTGACAAAAGAAATACTACCTGGTCCCGAGGGGTGCTCCCGACCACCCTCGCGACCACGGCCTCAGAGCGTCAGCGACAGCAGTACCGGAGCCGCCCGCCGGTTCAGCGCGTCGGCGGCCGAGCGCAGCCGGTGGGCGTGCTCCAGCGGCATCGACAGCGCCAGGCAGCCGACCGTGGCGCCCGCCGTGATCGGTACGGCCGCGCAGACCGTGCCGACCGCGTACTCCTGGAGGTCCAGCATCGGGACCGTCGGCGGCTGGCTGTCCAGCTTGTGGAAGAGCACCTTCTCGTTGGTGATCGTCCGTGAGGTGAGGCGGGCGGTCTTGTGGCGGGAGAGGTGGTCCATCCGGCCGTCGTGGTCCAACTGCGCGAGCAGGCATTTGCCGACCGCGCTGGCATGTGCCGTACGGCGGAATTCCGCCCACTCGTTGACCTTGGGCGCGCGCGGCCCGTCGGCGTAGTGCAGGATCCTGACCTCGCCGTCGATATAGCGGCTGATGTAGACCGCGGCCCCCACCGAGTCGCGCAGCTCGACGAGGGTGCGCTGCAGTTTGGCGCGCAGCGCGTCCTCGCGGTCGCCGCCCGAGCCGAGCAGGACCAGCGACTCGCCGACGACGTACGCACCGTCGGCGACCTGCGCGACATAGCCCTCGCGGCGCAGCATGGCCAGCATGTGGGCGAGGTGGCCGGTGGGCAGACCGGTCTCGCGGGCGACCTGGACGTCCGTCACGCCGTCGGCGTGCCGGGCGATGGTTTCGAGCACGCGGAGGGCGTACTGCACCGAGTGGAACGGCGCGGTCGGCTCGGGCTTCAGCGCCACGGTGTCCCCCTAGCAGGTTGTGACCGTTTGCGTCGCTGCCGTCGCTGGCGGTCACGACCGACGAACATTACCGGCCGATCCCGGACAGCGGGGCACGTACCACGATAGCGGTCAAAGCCGTCCGCTGGAGGGGGTCTTGACCGAAAAGGGGGCCATCCCCCGCACGTGTACTGGGGCGTGGTCCGCTGGCATATGTCCGCGTCATTCCGGGACGTTCCGGCGGGCGGACCCGCCGGACACGCGTCCGAACATCCGGCGGGCCCGCTCCGCCCGGCGCTCAGAGCACCGCGCTCAGGAACTCGCGGGTGCGGTCGTTCTCCGGCTCGCTGAAGATCTTCTCCGGAGTGCCGAACTCGATGACCCGCCCCTGGTCGAACATCATCACGCAGTCGGAGATGTCCCGGGCGAAGTTCATCTCGTGGGTCACGCACAGCATGGTGATGTCGGTGGTGTGGGCGATGTCGCGCAGGACGTCGAGGACGCCGGCCACCAACTCGGGGTCGAGCGCGCTGGTCACCTCGTCCAGCAGCAGCACCTGCGGACGCATGGCCAGCGCCCGCGCGATGGCGACCCGTTGCTGCTGGCCGCCGGAGAGCTGCGACGGGTACTTGTCGATGTGCTGGGTCAGGCCCACGAGGTCCAGCAGCCCGCGGGCCCGTTCCTCGGCGGCGTCCTTGGTCAGGCCCAGCACGTGTACCGGCGCTTCGGTGATGTTGCGAAGCACCTTCATGTTGGGGAACAGGTTGAACTGCTGGAAGACCATCCCGATGTTCTTGCGCACCTCCCGGCAGTGCTTCTCGCCCGCCGGTACCAGCTTGCCGTTCTTCTCCTCGTGGGTGAGGTACGCGTCCCCGACCTTGATCGTTCCTTCCTCCGGCTTCAGCAGCGTCATCAGCAGCCGCAGGATCGTGGTCTTGCCCGACCCGGACGGCCCGATCAGCGTCACGTGCTTGCCGGAGTAGACCGTCATGTCCAGCGAGTCCAGGACGGTGTGCGCGCCGAAGCGCTTGGTGACCCGGTCGAAGCGGACCAGCTCGGGCCCGTCCTCCTCGGTGCCGACCGTGGGTTTCGCGGGGTGTACGGGGGTGCTGTCAGCGGACAAGGCGACGCTCCAGGGCTCGCAGGACAAGAGAGGTGGGGTACGAGATCACGACGAACAGGACGCCGACGACGGTGATCGGCTCCATGTAGTCGAAGGTGGTCGCGCTGATGCTGTTCGCCTGGAAGAGCATGTCCGCGACCGTGATGGCCGCCAGCATCGGCGTGTCCTTGAACATCGCGATGACGTAGTTGCCGAGCGCCGGGACCACACGGCGGAAGGCCTGCGGCAGGATCACCGCGGTCCAGGTGCGCCGGCGCGGCAGGCTCAGCGCGGTCGCCGCCTCCCACTGGCCCTCCGGGACGCCGTCGATGCCCGCCCGGTAGACCTCGGCGGTGTACGTCGAGTAGTGCAGGCCCAGGCCGATCACACCGGTGGTCAGCGGGTCGAAGGCCAGGCCCCACCCGGGCAGTACGAAGAAGAGGAAGAACAGCTGCACCAGCAGCGGCGTGTTGCGGACGAACTCCACCACGATGCTGACCGGCCACGTCACCCAGCGGCTGGGGGAGCGCAGCAGCAGCGCCCACACCAGGCCCAGCACGAACGCCACCAGCGAGCCGAGCAGGGTCGCCTGGACGGTGACCAGCAGTCCGCGGAGCAGGTCGGGCAGGATGTCGCCGACGTACTCCCACGACCAGTTGTTCACGGCTTACCTCCTGGGGTGGCGATCACCTGGGGGCCCTGCTTCTCGACCGGCAGCCGCCGCGAGAGCCAGCCGGACTTCTCCGGGGCGCGGCCGACCGACGCCTTGGCCCGGCGCTCCAGCAGGCGCATCACCCGGGTCACCGCGAACGCGATCACGAAGTAGAGGACCAGGATGATCCCGTAGACCTGGGCGCTCTGGCCCGTCGAGAGGCGGGCCAGCTTGGCCTGGAAGGTCAGCTCCCCGATCGAGAGCAGCGAGGCCAGGGCCGTGCCCTTGAGCAGTTCGATCAGCAGGTTGTTGAACGGCGGCATCATCTCGGGCACGGCCTGCGGCAGGATCACCTTCCGCATCCGCTGCCAGGGCGTGAAGCTCAGCGCGATCGCCGCCTCACGCTGGGCGGGCGCCACCGCCTGGATGGAGCCGCGCACCACCTCGGAGCCGTACGCGCCGTAGGACAGCCCGAGCGCCAGGGTGCCCGCCCAGAGGCCGGCCAGCTGCCAGCCCAGCAGCGGCAGCGCGAAGAACAGCCAGAACATCAGGACCAGCGCCGAGGTGCCGCGGAAGAACTCCACGTACACGCCGGACAGGAAGCGGACGATCCACAGCCGCGAGTTACGGGCCAGGCCGATGCCGAAGGCGACGGCGGCGGCCAGCAGGGCGCTGTAGACCATCAACTGGACGGTGATCAACACCCCTTTGAAAAACAGTTCCCACAAGGCTCCGGTCACCGGGCACAGAGCTCCTTCGCCGTGAGGTCGGTCATGAACTCCTCGGTGAACCCGAAAGGCCGGGCGATGCGCAGGAGTTCGCCGCTCTTCTTCATCCGGTGCAGTTCACGGTTGAAGGCGTCCCGCAGCTTCGTCTCGCCGATCCGGAAGCCGTAACCGCCGCCGTCGCGCTGGGGTTTGCCGCCGACCTCCGGAGTGAAGGGCCGGGTCATCTCCACCTTGGGGTGCTTGCCGGTCTTCAGCGCCTCCATCATCGTCAGCGCGGTGCCGGCGAAGCAGTCGATGCGGTCCGCCTCCAGCGCCTCCATGCCGGCGATCTGGTCGCCGTACGTCTGGATCTTGTCCTTCGCGACACCGTTGCCGACCGCGTAGTCGATCTCCGCGTACCCGATGCCGGTGCCCATGCGGAAGCCGCCCTTGGCCACGTCCTCGTACGAGGCGATCTTCTTGGGGTTGCCCTTCGGCACGAGGAAGCCGTCCTTCGACTCGTAGTCCGGGTCGGAGAAGAGCACGGCCTGGCAGCGGGCCTTGTTGATGAACATGCCCGCCACGATCACGTCGTACTGGAAGGAGTGCAGGCCGGGCACGAGGGCGCCGAACTCGACCGGTACCGGCTCGAAGCGCTGCACCCCCAGCCGCTGGAAGATCGTCTTGGCGACCGCCGGTGCCTCGCCGGTCAGTTCGCCCTGGCTGTTGATCGAGGCGTAGGGCGGCTCGCTGGCGATGCCCATACGTACGACTTTCCTGCTGCGAAGATCCTCAAGTAGGTGTCCCCCGTCCGTAGCTCCGGTGATGTCGACCTGCGAGCAACCGGTCGTCGCCCCCAGCGCACCTGTCAAACCCAGCGCCGCCGCCCCTGCGAGCAGTGAGCGGCGGCGGAACCCTGAAGCGGTGTTTCCTGAGCTGTTCCCCTGTGGTGGAGCCATGGGCGCGCGACTACCCGAAGGGGCCGAAAACATGCCGGTCGTTTCCAGCCCTTGATGTAAGCGGTGCGGGGCCGTGGCGCATGTCGGTCATGCGTGCATACGACACCAGTTCTGGGGCGGTAACTGCTGTGGCCGGTTGGCTTGTTGACGCCTCTTGCGGACGGCCGGCCGGCGTGCGCGGCGACCCGTGCGCCGGGCCCCGCGTCCTGTGTGCATCGCGCTGCCCTCTGGTCCACTATGGGTCCGCAAAGCACCCGTCAGGAGGCAAAATGGCCGACCGTTTCATCGAAGTCTCCCTCGACAAGCGGGGCGTGAGCTGCACCGCCAAGCTGCTCGACGACCGCGCGCCGGTCACCTGCGAGGCCGTCTGGGAGGCGCTGCCACTCGGCGGCGACGTCTACCACGCCAAATACGCCCGCAACGAGATCTACGCCCTCGTCCCGCCGTTCGCCCCGGAGGAGCCCCCTCTGGAGAACCCGACCATCACGCCCATCCCCGGTGACCTGTGCTACTTCACCTTCACCGACACCCAGCTGGGCACCGCCTCCTACGGCTACGAGAGCCAGGCCAAGCACCAGGGCCGCGCCACCGTCGTCGATCTCGCGCTCTTCTACGAACGCAACAACCTGCTGATCAACGGTGACGCGGGCTGGGTGCCGGGCATCGTCTGGGGCGCGGTCGTGGAGGGGCTGGACCGGATGGCCGACGCCTGCCAGGACCTGTGGCGCGCCGGCGCCCTGGGGGAGACCCTCAGCTTCCGCCGGGCGTAGGCGGCGCGGGGATCGTGGCGGCCCCCGACGTATAGAGGGCGTGCGCGGCGCGCAATACCAGCGCGTCCGCGTGCCGCGCGCCCACCAGCTGCACCCCGATCGGCAGCCCGTCGCCGTCCACGCCGCACGGCACGGTGGCGGCGGGCTGCTGCGTCATGTTGAAGGGGTACGTGAACGGGGTCCACCCCGTCCACCGCCGGTGCGCCGACCTGGCCGGCACCTCGGCGCCCGCCTCGAAGGCGGTGATCGGCTCGGTCGGCGTCACGAGCAGGTCGTACGTGCTGTGGAAGCGGCCCATCGCCACGCCCATCGCCATCCGTACGTCCACCGCCGCCAGGTAGTCCAGCGCGCTGCGCCGCGCGCCCTCGTCGCAGATCTCGCGCAGCCCCGGGTCGAGCAGTTCCCGGTCCGCCGCGCCCAGGTGCTGCACCACCCGGGCCGCCCCGCTGAACCACAGCGTGTGGAACTCCTCCACCGGGTCCGTGATCCCCGGGTCGGCCTCCTCGACGTGCGCCCCCAGCCCGGCGAGCCGGTCCACCGCGCGCCGCACCGCCGCGGCGATCTCCGGGCGCACCGGCACGTCCCAGCCCAGCGTCGGGCTGTAGGCCACCCGCAGCCCGGCCACCGGCCGCTCCAGCTCCTCCCGGAACGAGCCGGCGGGCGGCGCGAGCTGCGACCAGTCCCGCCAGTCCGCCCCGGTGACGACGTCCATCAGCAGCGCCGCGTCGGCCGCGTCCCGGGTCATCGGCCCGACGTGCGCCAGCGTCCCGAAGGGACTCGCGGGGAACAGCGGCACCCGCCCGTACGTCGGCTTCAGCGCGAAGATCCCGCAGAACGAGCCGGGGATGCGCACCGACCCGCCGCCGTCCGTGCCCAGGCTCAGCGGTCCCGCGCCCAGCGCCACGGCCGCCGCGCTGCCGCCGCTCGACCCGCCCGCCGTCCGGGACGGGTCGTACGGGTTGCCGGTCACCCCGTGCCGCGGGCTGTCCGTGACGCCCTTCCACCCGAACTCGGGCGTCGTGGTCTTCCCGGTGAGCACCGCGCCGTGCTCGCGCAACCGGGCCACCGACGGCGCGTCCGTGTCCCAGACCGCGCCCGTTTCCCGTACCGTCCGCGACCCGCGCAGCGTCGGCGCCCCGCGGGTCAGCAGGAGGTCCTTGACCGTGGCCGGCACCCCGTCCACCAGTCCGGCGGGCCGCCCGGAGCGCCACCGCTCCTCGGACGCCCGGGCGGCGGCCAGCGCGTCGTCCGCGTCGATCCGGGTGAAGGCGTTCACCCGCTCCTGCGCGCGCCCGGCCCGTTCGAGCACCGCCCGCACGGCCTCGACCGGCGAGAACTCGCCCGCCGCGTACCCGGCGACCAGCCGCACCGCGGAACAGTCGGCAAGATCCGTCACATCAGCCATCCCGGTCTCCCTCCATGAACACTCCGGCTCCACGGTCCCGGAGAATCAGGCGCCGGGTACGTATCCCAGCCGCTTGTCCACCACATTGGTGAGTGGCTCGCCCGCGGCCCACCGGTCGAAGTTGTCCACGAACTGTTCGGCCAGGGCGTCGCGCCAGCCCAGCGTGTCGCCGCTCATGTGCGGGGAGACGATCAGGTGCGGTACGTCCCACAGAGGGCTGTCCGAGGTCAGCGGCTCGTGCTCGAAGACGTCCAGGGCGGCCGCCGCGATCCGCCACTCGCGCAGCGCCGCGACGAGGTCGGCCTCGACGACGAGCTGCCCGCGCCCCACGTTGACGAAGCGGGCCCGCTGCCGCATCCGGGTGAAGGCCGACCGGTCGAACATGCCGCGGGTCTCGTCGGTCAGCGGCGCCGCGCACACCACCCAGTCGGCCCGGCCCAGCAGCCCGTCCAGCGCGCCGCTGCCGTGCACCCGGCCGAACTCCGGATCGTCCGGGCGCTCCCGTCGGCCGACCAGCTCGACCTTGACACCCAGTGCCAGCAGCGTCCGGCCGATGGCCCGGCCGATCGGCCCCGAGCCCACCACGACGGCGCAGCTGCCCGCCACCCGCAGGGTCTCGCGGTGCCGCCAGCGGCGCTGCCGCTGGAGTTCCCAACTTCCGTAGAAGTCCTTGGCCATGGCGATCACCAGCCCGGCCACGTACTCGGCGATCGGCTGCTCGAAGACGCCGCGCGCGTTGGTCACCAGGGTCCGGTCGGCGGCCAGCTCCGGGCACATCAGCCGGTCGACGCCCGCGCTGGCGGTGTGCACCCAAACGGGTCGCGGGCCGCCGCCCGGCCAGGCGTCACGGATCGCGTCGGAGGTGAAATCCCAGGCCAAGAGCACATCAGCGGAGCTGAGTTGGGTGGCCAGGGTCGTGTCGTCGGCGTAGACCACCCGGGCCCGGCCCGCTAGCCGGTCCAGCTTCGGAGGCGGGTCGGAGCCAAGGACAAGGACGGTGCTTTCGGACATAGGCCAGAAACCGTTCTGAAACGTGTGCCCCTTTGAATGAAAGGAGGCGCCGACAGATGCCTGAGATGCGAGGATTGACCACGCTAAGAAGTCGTAACTACCGTGTCAACAACGGCCCTGTCCCGACGTCCCCGGCCTGTGCCGGTCGCACCACAACCCCTGGCCAATGGCCTAGCCCTTACCAGCCCTTCGCTCTTCTGGGGGCAGCATGGACGTCTCTTTTCTGGGGGGCCCGAAGCCTCAGCTCGGCGTGGGTGTCGTCGCTCCGTTCGACTTCGCCCTGGACCGCGAGCTGTGGCGCTGGGTCCCCGACGATGTGTCCCTCCACCTCACCCGTACCCCTTTCGTGCCGGTCGAGGTGAGCCTCGACCTGGCCCGCCTGGTCAGCGAGCACGAAACCCTCAACGCCGCCGTCCAGGCGCTGTGCGCGGTCTCCCCGCAGGTCGTCTCGTACGCCTGCACCTCGGGCAGCTTCGTCGGCGGCATGGCGGGCGAGCGCGCCATGTGCGCCGCCATGGCCCGGGCGGGGGACCGGCTCCCGGCGCTCACCACCTCCGGCGCGCTCCTCGAAGCGCTGCGCGAGATCGGCGCGCGTCGGATCGCGGTCGTCACCCCCTACACCAAATCCGTCACCGACTCCCTGGAGGAGTACCTGAAGGAGGCCGGCATCACCGTCACGGGCCGCGCCTACCTCGGCCTGACCCGGCACATCTGGAAAGTGCCGTACCGGGACGTCGTCGACATGGCCCGCCAGGCCGTCGTCGGCGCCGCCGACGCCCTGTTCATCAGCTGTACGAACCTGCCGACGTACGACGTCATCCCGCAGCTGGAGGCCGAGCTGCGGATGCCGGTCCTGTCGGCCAACCAGGTCACCATGTGGGCCTCGCTGCGGGCCATCGGCGCGGACGCGGTGGGCCCCTACCAGGCGCTCGTCGACCCCGTCGCCAGACGCGGACCGGCCGCCATGACCTCCTCCTGGGCCCCCGAGGACGGGGCGGGGAGAGTGCGGCGCGGCACTCCCGAGGCCGCGTTCGCCGGCTCGGCGGTCCCTTCCTCGGAGGCGGAGCAGGCCGACGGACTGGACGCGCCCCCCTTTCATCCCCCGGAGGAACCGGGCCCGCAGCCGGGCCGCTGACGCGCACGTGCGGCGTCCGCGCGGCCGCCGCCCGCGCGGCCGCCGCCCGTACGCCCCACCCCGACGGCCAGACCGGCGCGACCGCGCCCGGCCGAGCGCGTAGCCGCACGGACCGGAGCGCGCACGAGGTACGCACAACCACCCGCACCCCCAGTCAGGAGACGTGCATGGCATCCACGGTCGGTTTCCTCTACCCCGGCCACTCCGCCGAGGACGACTACCCCCGCCTCGAAGCCCTCCTCGGCAACGGACTGAGCCTGCCGCTCGTCCACACCGACATCGGCGAGGACGCCCACCGCGTCGACGCGCTGCTGGAGATGGGCTCCGCCGCGCGGCTCGCGGCCGGCGTCGAGGAGCTCAGGGGCCGCGGCGCCGAGGCCGTCGTCTGGGCCTGCACCAGCGCCAGCTTCGTCTTCGGATGGGAAGGCGCCCAGAAGCAGGTGCGCGAGCTGTCGGCCACCGCGGGGCTGCCCGCGTCCAGTACGTCCTTCGCCTTCGCGCACGCCGTACGGGCCCTGGGCGCCGAGCGCGTCGCCATCGCCGCGACCTACCCCGACGACGTCGCCGAGTGCTTCAGGGCCTTCCTGAAGTCCGCGGGCACGGAGGTCGTCTCGACGCGCGGCAGCGGGATCGTCACCGCGGCCGAGGTCGGCACCTGGGGCCTGGAGGAGGTGCTGTGGCTCGCCCGTACGGGGGACCATCCCGACGCGGAAGTGGTGCTGCTGCCCGACACGGCCCTGCACACCGCCGAGTACCTGCCCGCCATCGAGGCGGAACTGCGCAAGCCGGTGCTCACCGCCAACCAGGTCACCGCCTGGGAGGGGCTGCGGCTGCTGGACCGTACGGTCGCCTGCCCGGCGCTGGGCACGCTCTTCGCGAAGTGGTCCGTGCCGGCCGCGGCGGGTTAGCGGCGGCGGGTCCGCCCGCCGGACCGCCCTCCTCGCCCGCCCGGGAATAACCGGAGAACTACTCCGGTTGCCCTCCCGGCAGACCAGAGCGACGCGAGGAGGGCCCGCACCGTGAGCGGCGACCACGACGAGAACCGGGACAACGACGGCATCCGGGGCACGGCCCCCGGCACCGCGCCCGTACCCCTGTCCGTACTCGACCTGGTGACGGTGGGCGCCGGGCACACCGCCACCGAGGCGGTACGGACCGCCGTCGGCATCGCCCGCACGGCCGAGCGCCGCGGCTTCCACCGGTACTGGGTCGCCGAGCACCACTCGATGCCCGGCGTGGCCTCCTCGTCCCCCGCGGTCCTGCTGGCCCACCTCGCCGCGCACACCGACCGCATCCGCCTCGGCTCCGGCGGCGTCATGCTGCCCAACCACGCGCCGCTGGTGATCGCCGAACAGTTCGGCACCCTGGAGGCGATGGCCCCCGGCCGCGTCGACCTCGGCCTCGGCCGCGCGCCCGGCACCGACGGCGCCACCGCGGCGGCACTGCGCCGTACGGAGCGGCTCCACGAGGGCGCCGACGAATTCCCCCAGCAGCTCGCCGAACTGACCCGCTTCCTGGACGACGACTTCCCCGACGGGCACCCCTACGGCCGCATCCACGCGGTGCCGGGCCCGGTCCAGGCGACGTCCCCCGGCGGCGTCCAGTCGGCGCACCGGCCGCCGCTGTGGCTGCTCGGCTCCTCCGGCTTCAGCGCCCAGCTGGCGGGCCGCCTGGGCCTGCCGTTCGCCTTCGCCCACCACTTCTCGGCCGCCAACACCATCCCCGCGCTGGACCTCTACCGCGACTCCTTCCGCCCCTCGGCGGTCCTGGACGAGCCGTACGCGCTGATCGGCGTCGCCGCGCTGGCCGCCGAGGACGAGAAGGAGGCGCGCCGCCAGATCCTCACCGGCGCGCTGTCCATGATCCGGCTGCGCACCGGGCGCCCCGGGCTGGTACCCAGCCCCGAGGAGGCCGCGGCGTACGCGTTCAGCGAGATGGAGCGCGACTTCGTCGACAGCTGGCTGTGCAACATCGTCTACGGCACTCCCGACGCGGTGCGCGGCGGCCTCGACGACCTGGCCAAGCGCACCGGCGCCGACGAGCTGATGATCACGGCCAACGCGCACAGCGGCGCGGCCAGGCTGCGTTCGTACGAGCTGATAGCGGACGCGTACGGGCTGCCGGGGGCGTAACGCGCTACGTCCCGGTCCGCCGGTCCGTGCCGACCAGGCCGGGGACCCGGTCGGGGGACACCGGGCGGGAGTACAGCCACCCCTGCCCGGTGTCGCAGCCGATGCGGCGCAGCCGTTCGGCTTGTTCCGCGCTCTCCACGCACTCCGCCGTGACCGTCAGGCCCAGCCGGTGGGCGAGCGCGACCAGCGCCTCCACGATCGTCTCGTCGGCCGGGTTGGGGTGCTCCTGCGAGCGGAAGCCCCGTACGAAGGAGCCGTCCAGCTTCAGTACGGACACCGGCAGCCGGCTGAGGTAGGCCAGGTTCGAGTAGCCGGTACCGAAGTCGTCGATGGCGATCCGTACGCCCATGTCGCTGAGCGCCTGGAGGGCTTGCAGCGGGCGCCCGGCCGAGCCCATCACGGCCGACTCCGTCAGCTCCAGCTGGAGCAGGGCGGGCGGTAGCCCGGTCTCGGCGAGGATGCCCGCCACGTCCGCGACCAGGTCGGAGTCCCACACCTGCCGTACGGCGACGTTCACGCTGACGAACAGGGGGTCGGCGCCGGGGCGCTCCAACTGCCAGGCGCGGGCCTGGTGGCAGGCCTGTTCCAGGACCCAGCGGCCCAGCTCGACGATCGAGCCGTTCTCCTCGGCCAGTCCGATGAACCGATTCGGCGACAGTGTGCCGAACTGCGGATGCCGCCAGCGCACCAGGGCCTCGACCCCCTGCGCCCGCCCGTCGCCGAGCCCGACCAGCGGCTGGTACTCCAGGGTGAACTCGCCGCGGTCCACCGCGGGGCGCAGCGTGCTGGACAGCGCCTGGCGGGTCATGCGGTGCGCGTTGCGCTCGGGGTCGAAGAGCGTCCAGCGGGCCTTGCCGTCCTCCTTGGCCCAGTACAGCGTGGTGTCGGCGGCCTGCATCAGGCCGGTCGCGGTGGTGCCGGTCGCCGCGCGCTCCACGACGCCGATGCTCGCCGAGACCGAGAGCCGCTGCCCGGCCAGGTCGAAGGGCCGCTGGAGCGCGTCCAGGACGCGCTGGGCCAGCTCCGCCAGCTGTTCGGTGCCGGCCGAGTCCTCCACCAGGAGCGCGAACTCGTCGCCGCCCAGCCGTGCCACCAGGTGGCCGCTGCTGCCGCGTACCGCGCCGCGCTCGGCCAGGCTTTCGGCGCAGTGCGTCAGGCGCTGGGCCACCGCGCCGAGCAGCCGGTCGCCGACCCGGTGGCCGAGGGTGTCGTTGACGGCCTTGAAGCCGTCCAGGTCGAGATAGCACAGGCCGACCCGGCCCGTGCCGTGCTGCTCGAAGGCGGCCGACTCCAGCGCGCCCGCCAGCCGCTCGAAGAACAGCGCGCGGTTGGGCAGCCGGGTCACCGGGTCGTGCATCTGGAGGTGGCGCAGCCTGGCCAGCAGGTCGCGCCGGTCGCTGATGTCGCAGACCGACAGCAGGACGCAGTCCTCGTCCGGCAGCGGCTCGACCGTCACCTCGGCCCACAGGAACTGCCCGTCCGGATGTTTCAGTCGTCGGGTGCAGCGCAGCCGTTCGCTCTGGCCGCACAGCACCTCGCGGTACGCGGACCAGATGCGCGGGTCGGTGCCCAGCTCGGTCAGGTCGGCCGCGGTCGCGGCGACCAGGTCGCCGGGCGCCGCGCCGACCAGCTCGCCGAAGGCGGGGTTGGCGGCGAGCACCAGGCCGTCGCGGTTCAGTACGGCCAGCGGGACGCGGGCGGCCTGGAAGGCGGCGCGGTAGTCGCGCAGCGAGGCCGCGGAGCCGTCGCCGGCGTCGGGTCCGCGGCGGCCGCCCGCCCGTGGGTCGCCGTGGGCTCCGGGCCGGTTGCCGGGCCGTGGCCGGCCGTCGGCCGCGGTGGGGCCGTCGGCGGGTGCCGGGCCGGAGGCGCCGTCCGGGCCTCCGGCGGATTCTTTGGTCGGTTCATTACGCTCCGTCACCGCGGAGAGCGTCGTTCCGGGCGCGCGGCCCGTGCCGCCGGGGTATCCGCTCACTGCTCGCTCCCGCATGGCGCTTGTCTCGTGATGGAGGGGGAATCCGCGCTGGAAAGTGTGGCGATCATAGAGGCTGCCGCAAGGGCCTATCCAGCGGCGTAACCGTGATCATCGGCACCCATGGCGGAAGTTTGGCCATTTCCGTCCGGCTGTGTTCATGCGTATCCGGTCAACGATCGATAGTGACTTTCCGTTACGGGGCGGGGAGTTGGGCCGGTCACTCATCTGGGGCCCCGGAACAGGACGGAAGCGGGCGAATCGCCGCAAGGTGGTGAGGGTGCTCCGAATCCGTACCGGGAGGTCGATGTGCCACGCGCCCAGCCACCTCCGGAGGTGGACCGTCACACGCTGCGCCGGGTGGCCGCGGTGGCCACCTCCCTCAGCGCGGTCATAGCGACCTCCGTCATCGCCGGCCCCGCCACCGCGTCCGAAGGCGCGCTGCCCTGCGCCCTGGCGCGCACCGAAGCGCACCACTCCGAGGGCCTGGACACCTGGAACCGGGCCTACCCCCGGCCCGCCCGCTCCCTGAACGCCGTCATGGTCTTCCTGTCCTTCCCGGACTCCGACCCGGTCGCCGACCCCGCGGAGCTGGCCGCCGACTACTTCCCGGCCACCTCCCGCTTCTTCGAACGCGCCTCCTACGGCCGCTTCACCCTGCGCCCCGCCGTCCAGCGGCGCTGGGTGCGGATGCCGCAGCCCTCGGGCTCGTACGGCATACGCAGGGACTGGGACGCCGACCGCCGCGGCGCCTACCTGCGCGACGCCGTCGCCGCCGCGGACGGCACGGTGGACTTCAGCCGCTACGACGTCGTCTACCTCGTCGCCGACCCGGACGCGGCCGGCGTCGACTCCGACGCCACCAAGGTCGTCAACCTCGACCGGCCGCTGCGCGCCGACGACGCGGACCTGCGCCGGTTCGTCACCGTCTTCGAGCAGAGCCCGCCGGACCGCAACGTGCTGGCCCACGAGACCGGCCACGTCTTCGACCTGCCGGACCTCTACCACCGGCCCAGGGACGGCAAGGGCGACTGGGACACGTACGTGGGCGACTGGGACCTCATGGGCAGCCAGTTCGGGCTGGCCCCCGACCCCTTCGCCTGGCACAAGTGGAAGGTCGGCTGGCTCGGCGACCGGCAGGTGGCGTGCGTGGCGCTCACCGGGCGGCGGCGGGCCGCCGTGCACACGCTGCGGCCGCTGTCGGCCCCCATGGGGCCGGGCGACGAGCGGCGGCCGCGGCTGCTGGCCGTCCGCACCGGGCCGCGCAGCGTGCTGGCCGTCGAGGCCCGCGGCGCCGCGGGCAACGACCACGGGGTCTGCACCGAGGGCGTACTGGTCTACCGGGTGCGCAGCGAGACCGCGTCGGGGAGCGGGCCGGTGGAGGTTCTCGACGGGCACCCCGGTACCGAGGCGTGTTGGGGGACTTCCGTCTACCCGCAACTTGCTGATGCGCCGCTGGGGGAGGGTGAGAGCCTGGACGACACGGCGGACGGGGTGCGGGTACAGGTGTACGGGCGGTCGTCCTCGGGGGACTGGACGGTCAAGGTGGGGCGCAGCTGAGGCGGGCGCCCGCGCTCCTTCGCCCGTGCCCGGCGCACGAAGAAGGCCCCCACCGAGGTGGGGGCCTTCTTCTGTCGGTGCGCCGCCAGGGACTCGAACCCCGGACCCGCTGATTAAGAGTCAGCTGCTCTAACCAACTGAGCTAGCGGCGCCTGCTGACGTGGAAAACATTAGCATCCTGATCCCGTGGCGCAAAAATCGATTCCGCTCGCCAGGGCTCTCACCGGCGCCTGAACGGGGTGACGGCGGGTGTGGCGAGCTTTACGGGGCCGCGGTCCGGGGTGGCGGGGGCGGCCAGGCCGGGCGCCTCGCCGGCCTGCGGGGCCGCCCCCGCGGGAGTGCGGGCGGCGCGTATGCAGGCCCAGAGCAGCGTGCCCGGGCCGGGCAGCCAGGGGTGGCGCACCTCGGGGGCCACCAGCCAGCGGGAAGGGGCGGGGGCGTCGGTTCCTCCGGAGTGGTGCGGCCCGTCGGGTTGCGGGGGCCGGTGGGGGTAGAGGGGCGGGATGGTCACCGCGTCGCCGGTGCCGTGGCAGAGCAGTGGCGGTACGGAGCCCGACCACTCCTCCCAGCCGAGCAGCGCGGGCAGCCGCCGGGCCGTGCCGGGCTCGGCGAACAGCAGGATGCGACCGCGGTGGGTGGCGACCGGCCCCGATCCGGGCCCCGCCGACCACAGGCGGTCCGCCATGCGGCGGCCGAAGACCGCGGGTGCGTTGATCACGTCGAAGACGGTGCCGCACGGCAGGGTGCTCGGCGCGTCCGGGCGGGCTGCCCACCGGTCGTGCGCGCTCTGCGGGCACGGGTCGGCGGAGGCGAGCCAGTCGGCGCCCGGGAGGGTGACGTACGCCGCGTTGTGGAAGGTGACGGGGGCCGGGGCGGGGCGTCGGGGGCGCTCGTGCTCGGATGGCCAGTCGCTCATGGGCACAGGTCTACCGGTAGGTGGCGTTCCGTTTCTGCGGAATGGCTGAAATCGGGACAGGACGGGGCGGTGTGGGGTATCTTCCGGCGCCGCATATGCCAATGGCCCGTGATCAACGGCGCATGACCAACGGCCCACGGTCACGGTGCCGGGTGATCGTGGGCCGTCAGAGGTGTGCCGGGCGGGCGGGAGCGCCGGAGGGCGGGTGTGCCCCGCGTGCTCCCGGAGCCGTACCGGTCGGTCAGGTCAGTCCGTGGCGTCGGGCCGGCCGTTGTCGCTCCGCAGCAGGCCGCGGCCGAACTCGACCATCTTCGCCGCGTAGTCCTCGGTCCAGTCGGCGCGCTCCGCGATCGCCGGGAGCGGCAGCCGGTCGAAGCGCTTGGGGTCGGCGAGCCGGGCCGCCGCCACCGCCTGGAACTCCGTGGCCCGGTCCGCCGCCGCGCGGAACGCGAGCGCCAGCTCGGTGGAGCGGGAGAGCAGTTCCTTGGGGTCCTCGATGGACTCCAGACCGAAGAAGTGCTCGGAGTCGGCCGTGGCCTCCGGAGGCTCGAAGAGCAGCGGAGCCGGTTTCAGGCGCCGGGGCGCGGGGGCCGTCCCGCGCTGCTCGGGAGCCGGTTGCGGCTCGGACATGTACGTACCTCCTGAGTCGTGTGCCGCGTTCCATTGTCCCGCGCCGCGCAAGTGCGCCCGGGACGCGCCCGGTACGGGGACGCCCGCCCGCCGTGGACGGCGCGCCCGTACGCCGTGCGCCCTCCTGCCGCGCGCCCCGCACCACCGCCGTACGACCGTACGCGGCGCACGCCACCGCCGGCGCGCCGCCCGCCGCCGTGTACGCCCCGCCGGCCACGGCTGCTACGGCCGCCACGCCACCCGGTGCTCGTTCAGGTGGGCCAGCACCGAGTGGTTCGCCTCCCAGCCGTCCGGGAACTTGACCGTGACGCCCAGCTGCACGGGCTCCGCCGACGGGTGCTCGTCCAGCAGCTCCGCCACGCCCGCCCGGCAGACCACGATGCAGGCGTGCCGGTGCCGCGAGGCCAGCACGCACAGCCGGCCCGTCTCCAGGTGGAAGGCGGTCGCGTCGGGGCGGCCGGAGAGCGGGTGCAGGAAGACCGTGACGTCGAACTCCCGGCCCTGGAGCCGGTTGGCGGTGTCCACCGCCACCCCGCCGACGCCGAGCCCGGCCAGCGCGGCCCGTACGGCGGCGGCCTGGTCGCGGTGGGCCGTGCCGACCGCTATCCGGGCGGCCGTCAGCGGCGCGGGGTCGGGGCCGCGCTCGCTGGTCGCCGCGCCGCCCCGGTCCAGCAGCCGCCGCACCACCCGGGCGATGGCGTGCACCGCCTCCGGGTCCGTACGCGGGGTGTGGCGGGCGGGCAGTTCGAGCAGGCCCCAGCCGGACTCGGCGGCCTCGTCCAGCACGCGGTCCACGCCCGAGCCGTCGGAGGGCACACCGAAGGCGAGCCGCCGGTCGCCGTGGTCCGTGCCGCTGCGGAACGGCGTGTACGGGTAGAACGCGTCGGAGACCAGCCGCGCGGCGGAGGCGGGCAGCCGCCACGACACCGGCAGCCGGTGCTGCGGCAGCCCGGGGTTGTGCGCGAGCAGGGTCGTCACGGCGCTGGCCGACGGGTCGTAGGCGAGCCCGGCCCACTGGTCGGCACCGACCACGCTGAACGGGTCCAGCTGCCCCGGGTCGCCCACGAACAGCGCCCGCTCGAACAGGCCGCCGACAGCGAGCAGCGCGTCCGAGCGCATCTGGTACGCCTCGTCCACGATGGCGTGCTGCCACGGCTCGTCCACCTTCGTGTAGGCCCACTTGGCGGCCGTCGAGACGACGATGTCCAGCCCGGCCAGGTCGGCGACCTTGGCCGACGTGCGCACGGCGGGCAGCTCCGCGAGCGCCGGGTCGAACGCGCCCGGCTCGCTGCTGTGCAGCCGGCCCACCGGCAGCTCGGGATCCTTCTCGGCGATCCGCAGCACCAGGTCGTCCACCTGCGCGTTCGTCTGCGCGACGATCATCAGGGGGCGTCCGGCCGCGGCCAGTTCGCGGGCCGCCCGCACCACCAGCGTGGACTTGCCCGCGCCCGGTGGCGAGTCGACGACGACGCCGCGGTGTGTGCCGTGCAGCGTGCTGCGCACGATCGCGTCGGTCGCCTCGGCGGCGGCGGCACCGGGGTCGAAGGGCGCCGCGCCCGGCGCGTGAGACGCCGGGCCGTCCGGCCGCCGCGCGGCGGGCACCTCGGGGCGCGGGGTGCGGGCCTCGGTCACAGGAAGTCCTCCGCGGTGACGGGGTCGGGCAGGTCGGCGGGGCGTACGCCGGCGTCGGCCGCGGGCGGCCCGCCGTGCGTCCACGGCGTGTCCTCGGGGTCGGGCAGCTCGGGGCCGCCGCGCGGCTGGTGCTCGAACAGGGTCCAGCACACTCGGTCGCCCACCTCGGGGACCGAACCCGGCTCCGGGGTCTTCCCGCGCCCCATCCCGCCGGTCAGCCGGACGGTCAGCCCGCCGGGGCCGTCCGGCGCGTACGCGACGAACTCGGCGGGCTGGCTCCTGCCTTCCGGCAGCGGGCGGTAGAGCTTGCCGCCCTCGGTGAGCTGCGGCCGGTCGTCCGTGCGCAGCGTCACCAGCGGGCGCGGCATCGGCCGCCTGCCCTCGGAATACGCCATCTCGACCCCGGTCACCTCGCCCACCAGGGCCTCTCCCGCGAGCCGCCGGGCCGCCATCACCAGCGGGTCGTCCAGCGCCTCCTGCGCGTCCAGCTGCGCCTGGGCGGTCTCCCGGGAGGAGAGCTTCTGCGCGGCCGTGATCGCGTCGTCCCGCTTGGGCTGCGGCGGCTCGCCGGCCCGTACCCGGTCGCGGTGCGCGGTGTAGGACCAGCGGTCGCGCTTCCAGCGGTCGGCCACCCGCGCGCCCTCCGGCAGCGCCCGCAGCAGGTCGATGCCGTGCCACACGGCGTCCCAGGTCGGGCGCAGCTGGCTCTCGACCAGGTCGCGCACCTCGTCCTCGGCGCCGGGCAGCCCCGCGTCGTACCGGGCCATCGCGGGGGCGAGGCGCTTGTTGTCGAAGGCGGGGTCCGTGGCCGGGCCGGCCGGCGGGCACAGCAGCTGGCCCGCCGCGTCCCGTGCCGACTCCGCGCGCTGCGCGGCCGCCGCGCCGTGCTCGCCCCGCGGAGGGTCTATCCAGGCGAGCAGCGCTCCCAGGTGCTGGTCCTCCAGGTTGCTCTGGCCGGTCGCCCAGTGGCGGGCGAGCAGTCCGGTCATCGGCAGCAGCAGGCTCGCGCCGGGCACCCGGGCGCGCTCGCCGAAGTGCGTGAACCAGCGGCCCAGCAGGGGCACCTGGGGCGGCGCCGGGTGCGGGGTGTCCGGTTCCTGTTCGGCGGTCCTGCGAAACCGCATCGACCGGCCCAGCAGCCGGACGTACGCCACGCCCGCCGCACTCGGCACGATCACCTGCGGCGCGTCGGCGCACAGCTCGACCTCGACCGGCACCTTCCTGCCCGTCTCCGGGTCGGTCTCCTTGCGCTCCTCCAGGTCGACGGTGTCCGCGTACCCGTCCACGTACGGCAGTACGGACTCGGCCAGTTCGGCGAGGAAGGCGAACCGCAGGTCACGGTCGCGCGGCTGGGGCACCGTGAGCAGCAGCGGCTTCTCGCGGTCCGTGCCGACCAGCGCGCCCAGCGGCGCGCCGGCCTCGCCCGAGGTCGTCAACGGGACGAAGACCAGCGGCCGTTGGGACAGATGCCGGTGCCGGACCGTCGTCAGCGGCTGGGCGCGGCCTGCCGCCACGGCCTCCATCCTCGCGAGCACCTCGGTCAACGGCATGCCGGCACCTCCTCGGGGCCCTCGGCCGGGCCCTCGCCCGGGGCGCCGCACCGGGCGGCGGCCAGCGCCTCGGCGCGCAGCGCCGCCGCCCGGCGCAGGGCCTCGGCGGCGGGCGCGTCGGGGGAAGCACCGTCCTGGGGCGAACCGGCCCCGGCGCCCGCCTCCGCCAGCACCTCCTCGACGGTCCGCAGGCCGCCCAGCTCGCCGCGCACCCCGCGGCCCAGCGACTCCACGGCGCCGGCGGCGCGCGCCCGTCCCCGGCAGTGGAAGGCCAGCTCGCAGGCGGCCAGGCACTCGGGTGCGTACGCGGCGTCGACCGCGTCGACCGCCTCGGCCAGCTCGTCGGCGGGCCGGGTCGCCGTCTTGCCGTCGTCCGCGAGGCGCAGGTCGAAGGTGGTGCCGGACGGGAGCCGGCCCGCGATCTCCTCGACCTTGGTCAGGCGCTGCAACTGGCGCCGGGTCGTCGCCAGTTGCTTACGGATGTCGACCGCCTCGGCGGTGGGCAGGTTCGCGAAGTCCTTGGGGCAGACCAGCAGCACCCGGTCCCGGACGGTCACCGCACGGCCCGTGCCGGCGTGCACCTGCCCGGCCACCCGCTGCAACGCCAGTACGTAGACGGCGGCCTGCCGGGCCGCGGCGCCCACCTTGGCCGGGTCGGCGGCGCCGTCGATCATCGGGAAGGACTTGATCTCCACGACGGTCCAGCCGCCGTCCGGATGCACCACGACCGCGTCCGGCTCCAGGTAGGCGGGCGAACCGGCCACCTCAAGGGTGAGCAGGGGGTGGTCCAGCAGGGTCCAGCCCCCGGCGGTGGCGGCGTCGCGCAGGGCCAGGGCCGTACGGGCCGCGCGGCCCTCGGGACCGGCGGCGGACAGGTCGGGAACGGCCACCCGGCCGGGCTCGGGTGCCTCGGCGCCGCCGCCCATGCGCTCGTGCAGCAACCGCATCAGGTCGGCGCCGCCGTCCGCCTTGACGCGGGCCTCGAAGGCGTTGCCCCGGGACAGGGCGAACTGCGACTGGCCGAAGGGCGCGGGCGAGCCGAGGGCGCCCGCCAGCGCGGCCTTGTCGATCCCGGCGCCGTCCAGCAGCGCGCGGCGGCGGCAGCCGGGGTTGGCGGCCAGCGCGGCGAGCGCGCGGGCGTCCAGCGGCCGCGGCCGCACACCGGGGCCGCGCAGCTCACCGAGCCGCTGCCGCAGCCCCGTCGTCGGCCGTGGCGGCGCGGTCGGCTGCTCCGGCGGCCGGTCGGCCGCGGCGGGTCGGCTGTCGCGGTATACGTTCACCCGCGGAAGTCTCGCATCCGCCACTGACATCCGCGTGCGTACCGGGCGCCCCGCCGGCCCCGGACCGCCCGCGTACGCGGTCCGCGGCCCGCAGCGCGGGGCGGGTCAGCAGCAGGCCCAGCACCATCACGGCCGTACCGGCCAGCGCGTCGAGCAGGTAGTGGTTGGCGGTGCCCATCACCACCAGCACGATGAGCAGCGGATACGCCACCCCGAGCGCCCGCGTCAGCCGCTTCCGGCCGAGCTTCCACAGGACCACGCCGCACCACAGCGCCCAGCCCACATGGAGGCTGGGCATCGCCGCGAACTGGTTCGTCATGCCGCCGAGCCCGCGCGGCGCGCTCGCGTCCCCGCCCCACCAGCCGTACGAGGAGAACCGCGCCATGGTGTCGGCGAACCCGCTGCCCGCGTCCAGGAGGCGCGGCGGCGCGGTCGGCAGCAGCGTGAAGCCGACCAACCCGATGAGGGTGGCCAGCATCAGCCAGGTGCGCAGCGCCCGGTACCGCTCGGGCCGCCGGTGCCACAGCCATACGAGGACCGCGGGCGTGACCAGGTAGTGCAGCGAGGCGTACGCGAAGTCGGCGGGTATGCCGAGGGCGGGGGTGGCGGTGAAGAGACGGTTCAGCGCGCGCTCCGGGTCGAGCCGCAGCAGCTCCTCCCACCTGAGGATGGTCTGCCCGTGCCCGGTGGCGGTGTGCGCGTCGCCACGCGCCACGAGCCGGCCGGCGGAGTAGGCCACGTACACGAGGGCGAGCAGTGGCAGTTCCGTCCACCAGCGGGGCCGGCTGCCGGTTGCCGCGGGGCGGCGCGCTGCGGCGTCCATCCTGGTCGTTCTCCAACGTGAGCAGCCCGTGACCGATCGGCTGCGGGCGTGGTGCGAGGGGTGCGCGGCGCGGCGCGGCACCCGACGGCGCGAAAGACGCCGACCCTCAACCGTACGCTGTATAGCTGACTGGTGCGACCGGGGGAGGGGCACCGCCGGGTGCCGGGGGCATGCGCGATGATGGAGCGGACGGACTCGTTCAAAGGTGAAGCGCCAAACGGCGGCAAGAGTCGAGCAACAAGAGCCCTGAAATGGGCTCCGAGGACGGAAAAGCCGAGCAATCGGCCAGAGGTATTCCCCATGGCACCGCGCATTCTGCTGGCCCGGCACGGGCAGACGGAGTGGTCCCTCTCCGGCAAGCACACCGGTCATACGGACATTCCGCTCCTGGAGGAGGGCCGCCGCGGCGCCAAGCTCCTGGGCGAGCGGCTGCACCGCGCGCCCTGGGACGGGCTGCCGGACGTCGAGGTCCGCACCAGCCCCCTGGCGCGCGCGAAGGAGACCTGCGAGCTGGCCGGCTTCGGCGACCGGGCGCAGGACTGGGACGCGCTGATGGAGGTCGACTACGGCGCGTACGAGGGACTGACCCCGGCCGAGATCAAGGCCGGCCGCCCGGACTGGCTGATCTGGCGCGACGGCGTCCCCGAGGGCGAGACGCTGGCCGAGGTCGCGGCGCGGGCCGACGAGGTCGTCGCGTGGGCGCGCTCGGCCGACCGGGACGTGCTGGTCTTCGCGCACGGCCACATCCTGCGCTCCCTGGGCGCCCGCTGGCTCGGCCTGGACGTCTCCTTCGCCGCCCGCATCCGCCTCGAACCGACGTCCCTGTCGGTGCTGGGCTGGGCGTACGGGGAGCCGGCGATCGAGCGCTGGAACGACACCGGCCACCTGGGCTGACCCCCGCCCTCCCGGCGCGGGCCCCGCGCCGGCCCGCCTCTCAGGCCGTATGCGCGCCCGCCCGCTGCCCCACCCGGCCGCCGGCCGCCTGCCGCGCCCCCTTGCGGCCCGGCGGCCGGGCCGCGGTGTACCGGTCCAGGAACGCGCCGACCTCGTCGTCCCCGTTCCCGGCGCCGCGCCGGTACGGCCGCAGCGCCCGCGCCGTCGCGTCCAGCATCGTCCGGATACGGGCCGACCGGACGTCCTCCAGGAGCACGAGCACCCGCGTCCCGGCCGCCGCCGCCTCCTCCGGGGCCCGGCTGTGTGCGAGGTCACCCGCCAGCTCCGCGGTGAACAGGGCGATGTTGCGGGTGAAATGCGGGTCCTGGAGCGCCACCGCCCGGCGCGCGTTCGCCGCCGCGCGCCCTTGCTCGCCCAAGGCCGACCAGCACTGCGCCTCCAGGCCCGCCAGCTCGGCCTCCCCGTAGAAGGACATCCACTCCGGGTCGCGGTCGCACGGCCCCCCGGCGAAGAGCCGCTGCGCCCGCAGCAGCGCCCGCTCGCAGTTGCTGCGCTCGCCCAGCCCCGCCCAGCCGCCCGCCTCGCGCAGCGCCAGCAGCGACAGCAGGCGCGGCGACCCCGACTTCTTGGCGGCCTGCTGGGCGGCCTGTGCCGCGCGCACGGCCTCCCGGGGGCGGTTCGCGTCACGCGCCAGAAACGCCGTGTTGCAGAACGCGTGCGCCTCCAGGGCGGCGTCCCCGGCGACCCGGGCGGTGGCCAGCGCCTCGGCGTAGTGCGAGCGCGCGTCCCCGAAGCGGCCCGAGTCGTGCGCCAGCCAGCCCACGGAGATGGCCAGTTCGCCCGCGCCCGCGTGCAGGCGGTCGCTGACCGACCGGCGGTGCACGCCGGCGTCCAGCAGTTCGTACGCGGCGCGCAGCGGCTTGGCGGCGCGCCGGTACAGTCCCTCGCCGCCGTGCCGGTCGTCCAGCAGCCGGATGCGGCGCACCGCCTCCTCCACCGCCGCCGCCTCGCTCTCACCGGCCCGGCCGCGAGCGCCGGGTACGCGGGGCGCGGCGGCGGCCTGCGGGCTGAACGGGGGCAGCGCGGTGAGCCCCAGTGCGGCGGCCGGGCCGCCGGTGATGAACGCGCGGCGCAGCACGTCGCTCTCCTTGCCGGTCTGGATACACGAATCGCGGTGGCCGGGCCCGGACGTGCCCGCGGCCGGCGGCCCGTTGCCCGCTGCCGTACGGGCCTTGCGGCCGCGTACCGTCTCGCGCGGCGCGAACCCCAGGTCGCCGAGCGTGAGCCCCGGGAACATGTGGCGGAACACCCGTTCGTAGGCGTAGTTCGGGCACCGGATCTCCCCGGCCTCGACGCGGCCCACGTACCGGGCGTCGCACGCGACCTGTTCGCCGATCTCGCGGGCGGCCCGGCGCACCGCCGCGGCGAACTCGCCCGGTGACAGCCGGCCGCGCAACTGCCGGAAGGCGGTGTTCGGCTGTGCGGGAACATCCCGGGACGACACTGATCTCGCGGTTGGCGACGCCATGGCAGACCCTCCGAGCCCTCTCCGTGGCAGTACCGCGGCCTGGCGGTGCGGCGCGACGACCGTACTAGCTGTGACCCACCCGACACGCAGGGTTTGGCTACAAAACGGATATCTCACGCACGATCCGCCATGAACTGCCATTCTTTGCGGCGTGACACCGCCGTAGCCGTTGACGTGTCCGGACGTTGAACAGGAGGCAAAGGGAGCGGCGCGTGCGAGGAGGGGTTTTCCGTGTGGGAGACCGGCGTGGGCAACGGCGTCAACACCGCCCTGGGCGGCGAGGCGGGTACGGACGGCGCGGCGCACGGCGGCGTCATCGGGCGCGCCGGCCATGCGGCACACACCAACGGGCGGCCCGCCAAGGCCGGTTCGGCGGCGGACCGGCGCTGGCCCTCCGCGGAGCGCAGCGTGCTCCCCGAAGCGCCCAGGACCTGCGACCTGGTGACCGTGCCGGCCCGCCAGGGCCTGGAGGCGGTCGACATCCTGCGGCTGCGCGACGGCGTCGGCCCGGTCCTGCACGACGGCGCCTGCGACACCCTCGGCTTCCTGGTGCCACCGGGCACGGCCGACGGCTGGGACCTGCCGGGCAGCGCCTGTACGCAGACCTACCGGCGCGCGAGGGCGGACGACGGCGCCGACGGCACCCCCGCCGAGCCACCCGTCACGGGCACCGACTGGCTGGTGGCCCCGGAAGGGGCGTACGGCGCGTCCACCGACCCCGCCGTCCTGCGCGCGGCCCTCGGCGAGGCGGCCCGCACGATCGAGGCCGTCGACCGCTGCCGGTGAGCCCCGCTCCCTGCCCGCCCCTCTGCCCGGCCTGACCTGGGAATACGCGGCATACTGGAGGGATGGCGAAAAGCAGGCGCGGCCGGTCCCGTACGGGGCCCGAGGCCGTGGTGGAGACCGTGGACGGCGGCGTGGCCGAGTTGCGCCCCGACCGTGACCGGCCGCGCGGCTGGACCCTCCTCATCGACGGCGCTCCGCAGTCGCACGTGGACCTGGACGACCCGACGTACCTGGACTTCGTGTACCAGCGCAGGCTCGGCCACATCGTCGATCTCGCCGCGCCGCCCGGCAGGCCCCTCCAGGTGGTGCACCTGGGCGGCGGCGCGCTGACGATGGCGCGCTACGTCGCGGCCACCCGGCCCCGCTCGACCCAGCAGGTCGTGGAGATCGACGCGCCGCTGGTCCAACTGGTCCGCCGCGAGCTCCCCTTGGACGGCGGCTGGCGGATCAGGGTGCGCGGCGCGGACGCGCGCGAAGGGCTCGCCAAGATCCCGGACGGCTGGGCGGACCTGGTCGTCGCGGACGTGTTCGGCGGCGCTCGCACCCCTGCCCACCTGACCAGCGCCGAGTTCGCGGGGGAGGTCGCACGGGCGCTGCGGCCCGGCGGCTGGTACGCGGCGAACCTCGCGGACGGCCCGCCGCTGGCCTTCGTGCGGGCGCAGGTCGCCACGGTCCGCACCGTCTTCCCCGAGGTGTGCCTGACCGCCGATCCGGCCGTCCTGAGGGGCAAACGCTTCGGGAACGCCGTCCTGCTCGCCGCCACCGGGGAGCTTCCGGTCGCCGAACTGACCCGGCGGGCCGCCACCGACCCGCAGCAGGGCCGCGTCGAACACGGGCGCGCCCTCCTGGACTTCACCGGGGGAGCGCAGCCGGTGACGGACGCGACCGCGGTGGCCTCCCCGGCCCCGCCGCCCGCCGTCTTCAAGTGAGCGACGAGCGCCTCACGTTGCGTGGCTGTCCGTCTGGACCACCGGTGCGTGCCCGTTCCACGCGCAGATCACCGACACGTGGCCGGCGCCGCCCGTGAAGTCGACCCGGATCCAGGTCTCCTGCTTCCACACCTGCATCTGCCAGCCCGCGTCCGGGGTGGCCGACACCAACTGGGCGGACGCGGTGCCCATGTCGAGGACCACCCGGCCGCCCGCGGTGGCGTAGCTCTGGACCGAGCCGCTCGTGGCGGGCGAGGTGCCGCCGGGCGACGGATGCCGGCCGGGTCCCGCGGCGTTCCCGCCACCGCCGGGTCCGCCGCCTGCGGACTTGGGCGGTTCTGCCGGTTTACCGGGCTTCCCCGGGCGGGCGGAGGCGGAACCGGACGGTTTGGGCCGGTGCGTGGAGGAAGCGCGCGGCGTGGCGCCGTCGTCGGTTCCGGCAGGTCCGGGCGGCGCGCTGTCGGACAACGGGAGCGCGCGCGGCGGGTCGTACGCCGTGCCGGCCAGCACGGTGTGCACGCCGAACCACGACAGGGTGACGGACGCGCCTGTCGCCAGCGTCCAGGCTGCCGTGTGAACCAGTCCTCTGCGCATCCGGCTCATACTGCACCACGCGCCGGAGGCGGTCAGCGGGACGGAGAGGAGTCCGCGGTGTCAACCCCGGGTTCTCCGGTGTCAACCTCAGGTAAAGAAAAGCACTCGAATGGCGTACGGTGCCGCCCATGGCAAGTGTGCTCGTCGTCGAAGACGACCAGTTCGTGCGCTCGGCTCTCATCCGGCATCTGACCGAGGCGTCCCACACGGTGCGCAGCGTCGGTACGGCGCTGGAGGCGCTGCGCGAGGTGGCCCACGTCGGCTTCGACGTCGTCATCCTGGATCTCGGCCTGCCCGACCTGGACGGGGCCCAGGCCCTGAAGATGCTGCGCGGGATCACCGACGTACCCGTGATCATCGCCACGGCGCGGGACGACGAGGTCGAGATCGTCCGGCTGCTGAACGACGGCGCCGACGACTACCTCACCAAGCCCTTCTCGGTGGAGCACCTCTCCGCCCGGATGGCCGCCGTGCTGCGCCGCTCCCGGGGCGGCGTCACCCCGGGCGGCGAGCCGCCGTCCCGGATGCTCCAGGTGGGCGGCCTGTGCATCGACCCGCTGCGCCGACAGGTCGAACTGGACGGTACGGCGCTCGACCTGACCCGGCGCGAGTTCGACCTGCTGGCCTTCCTCGCCGGCCGCCCGGGCGTCGTCGTACCCCGCAGGGAACTGCTCGCCGAGGTCTGGCAGCAGTCGTACGGCGACGACCAGACCATCGACGTCCACCTCTCCTGGCTGCGCCGCAAACTGGGCGAAACGGCCGCGCAGCCGCGGTATTTGCACACCCTGCGCGGAGTGGGCGTGAAGCTGGAGCCACCGCTGTGAAGCCGGCGCGGGCCGTGGTCCCCTGGGAGCCGGCGCCGTGAGATGGGCCCTGGTCAAGGTGTGCCTGGCCGTCACCGCGATGGTCGTGGTGGCCTTCGCCGTACCGCTCGGGCTCGTCGTCAAGGAGATGGCCAAGGACCGCGCGTTCTCCAACGCCGAGCGGCAGGCGGCCACCATCGGCCCCGTCCTGGCCATCACCACCGACCGCGCCCAGTTGGAGCGCGCCGTCGCGAGCGCCGAGACCGGGCCCGGCGGCGGTGTCGGCGTCCATGTGCCGGCGGACAGGAAGGGCGCGCCGCCCGCCGAGATCGGCTCGCGGCGGGCCAGGGCCGAGGACGTCGAGGCCGCGCGCGAACTCGGCCGCGCCTCCATCGCCCCGGCGCCCGGCGGGTCGGTGCTGCTCCAGCCCACCGCGGTCGCCTCCGGGATCGCGGTGGTCGAGGTGTACGTGCCGGACGCGGCGCTCACCAACGGCGTCGGTACCTCGTGGGCGGTGCTCGCGGGGGTCGGCCTGGCGCTCGTCGTCGGCTCGGTCGCCGTCGCCGACCGCCTCGGCACCCGTATGGTGCGGCCCGCCGAGCGCCTCGCGGGCGCCGCCCACGACCTCGGCAAGGGCAGGCTCGGCGTACGGGTCAGGGAGGACGGCCCCAGGGAACTCCGCTCGGCCGCCGCCGCGTTCAACGCGATGGCCGACCAGGTCGTCCAGCTCCTGGCCAACGAACGCGAGCTGGCCGCCGACCTCTCGCACCGCCTGCGCACGCCGCTGACCGTGCTGCGCCTGAACGCCGCCTCGCTCGGCGAGGGGCCGGCGGCCGACCAGACGCGCGAGGCGGTCGCCCAACTGGAGCGCGAGGTCGATCAGATCATCCGTACCGCGCGGCAGCAGAGGGCGCACGCACAGCAGGCGGCCGCGGCGGCCGGCTGCGACGCGGCCGAGGTGATCCGGGAGCGGATGGACTTCTGGTCGGCGCTCGCGGAGGACGAGGGGCGCACGGTGCGCGTCGCGGGCGCGGACCGACCGGTACGCGTCCCCGCCGCGCGCCCCGATCTCGCCGCCGCGCTGGACGCGATGCTGGGCAACGTCTTCCGGCACACTCCCGAGGGCACCGCCTTCGCGGTGGACGTGCACAACGCCGAGGACGCGGTGATCGTCCTGGTGTCGGACGCCGGGCCCGGCATCGCCGACCCGGACGCGGCCCTGCGGCGCGGCCACGGGGACGGCGGGGACGGCTCCACCGGGCTCGGCCTGGACATCGTGCGGCGCCTCGCCGAGTCGACCGGCGGGGACGTGCGCATCGGGCGGTCCGTGC
Organism: Streptomyces sp. NPDC017529; assembly: GCF_044329785.1. Taxonomy (NCBI): domain Bacteria; kingdom Bacillati; phylum Actinomycetota; class Actinomycetes; order Kitasatosporales; family Streptomycetaceae; genus Streptomyces; species Streptomyces sp. NPDC017529. The sequence goes on along the minus strand of NZ_JBIRJY010000003.1, from coordinate 617,749 downwards.
TGGGCGGCACGGAGGTACGGGTGTGGCTGGCGCTGGACGGCGCACGCACGGCGCGGGCGGGACGCCGCCGGCGCGCCGGGCACCGCCTGCGCCGTCGGCTGGGCCGGCGCCTGGGCCGGTCGCGGGGGCGGCGCGCGGCCGGCCGTACCCAGGCGAGCGGTGAGTGAGCGGGCCCGCACTCCCTGCCGTACCGGTCGGCTGCCGCGCTTAACCGGTCCCTTCCGGTCCCTTAAGGCCGCCCTAAGCCTTGCGACTGCCGCCCTGTAACAGGCTTTTGTCCGTTTGCTGCTCGCTAGCGTGCGGGACGCACCACCGCACTTCCGTCCCCCACGACGAACAGGCAGGCACGACATGAGTTCCTCGGCACACCGCCGCCGCATGAGCCGCAAGGCCAAGCTGATCAGCACGGCCTCGGCCGCCGCGCTGGCGGCGGGCGGCGCCTTCGCCGTCACCGGTTCGGCGCAGGCCACCAGGGCGCCGGAAGCCGGTACGACGGCCAAGGCCGGCGCTGCTGCCTTCTCCCCGTACGTCGACACCTCCCTGTACCCCGCGTACGACATGGCCGACACCGCGAAGAAGACCGGCGTGAAGACCTTCAACCTCGCCTTCGTCACCTCCGGCGGCGGCTGCGAACCCAAGTGGGGCGGCTCGGGCACGCTCGGCGACGACGCGGTGGCCAAGCAGATACCCGCCCTGCGCAAGGCCGGCGGCGACGTGCGGGTCTCCTTCGGCGGCGCCAACGGCTCGGAGCTGGGCCTGGCCTGCAAGTCCGCGGGCGAACTGGCCACCGCGTACGGCAAGGTCGTCGACCGGTTCGCGCTGACCAAGGTCGACTTCGACATCGAGGGCGGCGCGCTGCCGGACGCCGCCGCCAACGCCCGCAGGGCCCAGGCCATCACCCAGCTCCAGAAGAAGCACCCCGGCCTGGACGCGTCCTTCACGCTGCCGGTCATGCCCGAGGGCCTGACGCAGGACGGCGTGAACCTGGTCGCCGACGCCAAGAAGAACGGCGTGAAGATCTCCGCGGTGAACATCATGGCGATGGACTACGGCGCCTCCTACGACGGCGACATGGGCGCGTACGCCATCCAGGCCGCCACCGCCACGCAGAAGCAGCTCAAGAAGACGCTCGGCCTCGGTGACGCGGCCGCCTGGAAGACCGTCGCCGTGACGCCGATGATCGGCGTCAACGACGTGCAGAAGGAGGTCTTCAAGGTCGACGACGCCCGGGAGCTGGTGGAGTTCGCCCGGTCCAAGCACCTGGCCTGGCTGTCCATGTGGTCCTCGACGCGGGACAAGGCGTGCCCCGGCGGACCTCAGAACTCGGCGCAGCCGACGTGCAGCTCCATCACGCAGGGCGCGCTCGATTTCACCAAGGCGTTCGGCACGTACAAGGGCTGACGCCCCGTGCGGAGCCACCCCCTGGCGGGACACAGCGGCCACCCCCCACCGCTGTGTCCCGCCGCCTTTACGGGGCGGTCGCATCGGGGCCCAGGGCGGGCAGCGCGTTGGCGCGCGCGACGTCCGCGTACCAGTGCGCGCTCGCCTTCGGCGTACGGGCCTGGGTGGTGAAGTCCACGTACACCGCGCCGAACCGCTTGCCGTAGCCGTACGCCCACTCGAAGTTGTCCAGCAGCGACCACTGGAAGTAGCCGCGCAGGTCGGCGCCCTCGCTGAGGGCACGGTGCGCTGCGGCGAGGTGGGAGTGGAGGTAGGCGATGCGGTCCCGGTCGTGCACCGCCCCCTCGGCGTCCGGCCGGTCGTCGCAGGCCACGCCGTTCTCCGTGATGAACAGGGGCAGGCCGGGAGCCTCCCGGCGGCAGCGCATGAGCAGGTCGTAGAGGCCGGTCGGGTCGATGGACCAGCCCATCTCCGTGCGGTCGCCCGGCGGTTGGTGGAAGGCCACCCGGTCGGCCCCTGGCCAGGGCGAACGAGCCCCGGCGCCGTGCCCGTCGTGCCGCGGCACCGGGGCGTTGTCAGTGCTGCCTGATACCAATGTCGGTGTGTAGTAGTTGATGCCCAGCGCGTCGAGGGGGTGCTTGATGACGGCGAGATCGCCATCGCGGACGAAGGACCAGTCGGTGATACGCGCGGTGTCCGCGAGAAGATCGGCGGGGTACGCGCCGCGCAGCAGGGGCCCGGTGAAGATACGCGTCGCCAGTGCGTCGATCTGCCGCTGGGCGTCCAGGTCCCCGGGCGCGTCCGAGCGGGCCCGCACGGCGGCCGGGTTGAGGCTGATCATGACCTGGCCGCGGGCGGGCAGCGCGGCGCGCAGCGCCTGGGCGGCGAGTCCGTGCGCGAGGTTGAGGTGGTGGGCCGCGCGCAGGGCCGCCTCGTGGTCGCTGCGGCCCGGCGCGTGCACACCGGACCCGTAGCCCAGGAAGGCGCTGCACCACGGCTCGTTGAGGGTGGTCCACCACTCGACGCGGTCGCCGAGCGCCTCGGCGACGATCGCCGCGTAGTCGGCGAAGCGCTGCGCGGTGTCCCGGTGCGGCCAGCCGCCTCCCGAGGCGGAGCCGCCGTGGATGTCGGCCTCCAGCTCCTGCGGCAGGTCCCAGTGGTAGAGGGTCAGCAGCGGGCGGATGCCGTGGGCGAGCAGGTCGTCGACGAGACGGCGGTAGAAGTCGAGCCCGCGCTGTACGGCCGGTCCGCGGCCGGTCGGCTGCACCCGCGGCCAGGAGACGGAGAAGCGGTAGGCGCCGAGCCCGAGGGCGGCCATCAGCTCGACGTCCTCGTGGCGCCGGTGGAAGTGGTCGACGGCGACGTCACCGGTGTCGCCGCCGGCGACCTTGCCGGGGGTGTGGCTGAAGGTGTCCCAGATCGACGGGGTGCGGCCGCCTTCGCGGGCGGCGCCCTCGACCTGATAGGCGGCGGTGGCCGCACCCCAGAGGAAGCCGGGCGGGAAACGGAGGGGGCTGGACATGGCGGTACTCCCGTTCACGAGGGCGCTGTGCACGGCGCGGGCCGTGCGGAGCGCGTGGCGCGAGTGGTGCGTGCGGTGCACGTGGTTGGCGAGGGTGGTCCGGCCCGTACGGACGCCCGTACGGGCCCGCGGGAGCGGCGCGGCGGCTCACGGGTCAGCCCTTGACCGCGCCCTGCATGATCCCGCCGACGATCTGCTTGCCGAACAGGACGAAGGCGACGAGCAGCGGCAGGGTGCCCAGCAGCGCGCCCGCCATGATCACGGACTGGTCGGGGATGTAGCCGCGGCCGAGGCCGGTCAGCGCGACCTGCACGGTCGGGTTGCCGTTCTGCGTCAGCGCGATGATCGGCCAGAAGAAGTCGTTCCACGCCTGGACGAAGGTGAGCAGCCCCAGCACCGCCATCGCCGGCCGGGCCGCGGGGAAGACGACGTGCCACACCACGCGCCAGCTGTTCGCGCCGTCCGTTCGCGCCGCCTCGACCAGCTCGGTGGGCAGCGCCTGCACCAGGTACTGCCGCATGAAGAAGACACCGAAGGCGCTGACGAGGGTCGGCAGTATGACGGCCTGCAACTGGTCGGTCCACTCCAGCTCGGCGATGGTCATGAACAGCGGTACGACGCTGAGCTGCGGCGGCACCATCATCGTGCCGATCACCAGCAGGAGGAGCAGGTTCTTCGCCCGGAAGCGGAGCTTGGCGAAGGCGAAGCCGGCGACGGTGGAGAAGACCACCGTCCCGACCGCGATCGTGGTGGCGACCACCGTGGTGTTGAGCAGGGCGGCGCCCATGTTGGCGTCGGTCCAGGCCGTACCGAGGTTCTTCAGCAGGTTCCCGCCGAACCAGAAGGGCGGCGGGGTCTCGGCGAGCCGCGTGTTGTTGCGGGAGGCGGCGACGGCTGTCCACAGCAGCGGGAAGAGCGAGCCCGCGGTGAAGAGGACCAGCACCGCGTAGGTGATCTTCCCGCCGTGCAGCTGCCGGCCGGCGCGTCGTGCCGTCATGGCTTCTCCTCACTGGTCGGCGCGCAGCCGGCGGGCGATCAGCGCGTTGACCGCGGCGATCACCAGCAGGATCAGGAACATGGTCCAGGCGATGGCCGAGGCCCGGCCGAGGTGGAGGTTCACCCACCCCTGTTCGTACAGGTACAGGCCCAGCGTCTGGTACTGGTGGTCGGCGCCGCCCGAGGCCCCCGCGCTGCCGCTGAACAGCAGCGGCTCGCCGAACAGCTGGGTGGCGCCGATCGTCGAGACGACGCAGGTGAAGAGGATCGTCGGGCGCAGCGAAGGGACGGTGACGTGCCGGAACTGCTGCCATCTGGACGCCCCGTCGAGCGCCGCGGACTCGTACAGGTCCTGCGGTACGGCCTGCATGGCGGCCAGGTAGATCAGCGCGTTGTACCCCGTCCACCGCCAGATGACGATCGTGGAGACCGCCAGCTTGGCGCTCCACGGACCGTTCTCCCAGTCGATCCCGTCGATGCCGACCGTGCCCAGCAGCCAGTTGACCATCCCGTAGTCGCGCCCGAAGAGCAGCACGAACACCAGCGTCGCGGCGGCGACCGAGGTGGCGTACGGCGTGAGCACCGCCACCCGGAAGAACATGGAGCCGCGCAGCCGGTAGTTGAGCAGGTGCGCGATGCCCAGCGCCATCAGCAGCTGCGGGACGGTGGAGACGACGCCGATCACGAAGGTGTTGCCGAGGGCGTTCCAGAAGAAGTCGTCGCCGAGCAGCCGGGTGAAGTTGCGCAGCCCGGCCCACTCCATGTCGGTGGGCGCGGTCAGCTCCACCCGGTGCAGGGCGGCCCACCCCGTGTACAGCAGTGGGAAGAGCCCGAAGACGGCGAAGAAGAGGAAGAAGGGCGCGATGTAGGCGTACGGGCTCCAGCGCAGGTCCCGGCGGTAGCGGCGGCTGCGCCGCTCCGCCGCCGAGCGGCGGGTTCGGCCGGCCACGGCTCACTGGTCCAGCGCGTTGTCGATCGATTCGACCGCCGCCCGCCAGCCCTCTTCCGGCGTCTTGCCCTGCTGGTCGACCTGGAGGACGCCCACGTCGGTGATGTTCTGGTTGACGGTCAGGTCCTTCGGGCCGAGCACCTGCGTGGGGATGCCCTCGGCCGCCGCGGCGAAGATCCTTCCGATCGGCGCGTTCCCGAAGTACGGGTGCTTGGCGCCCGCCACCTGGGGCAGCGCGTACGCCGCCCGCGCGCTGGGGAAGCTCGCCTGCTTCGCGAAGAGCTTCGCCTGCTGTTCGGGCGCGGTCAGCCAGGCCGCCAGCTTGACCGCCTCGCTCTTGTGCCGGCCCGCCTCGGGCACGGCCAGGAAGGAGCCGCCCCAGTTGCCCGGTTTGGGCGCGGCGGCCACGTCCCAGGCGTCCTCGCCCTGCTTTCCGGACTTCTCCTTGATGTAGCCGAGCATCCACGGCGGGCAGGAGACCGTCGCGAAGCGGCCGTTGGCGTACGCCTGGTCCCACGACTTCTGGAACTGCTGCAGCCGGGCGGTCATCTTCCCCGTCGCCGCGCGCATCGCCGCGTCCCACGCCTGCCGCACCGACGGGCTGTCCTTGTAGACCAGCTTGCCGCTCTTGTCGTAATAGCGTTCCGCGCTGCTGGAGAGCACCGCGTTGTAGACGCCGGCGGCGGAGTCCACGAAGGCCGTGCCGGCCGGGGCCTTGGCCATGTACCGCCGGCCCGTGTCGAGGTACTTCTTCCAGTCGCCCGCCCACAGTGCGGCCACCGCGTCCCGCTCGGTCGGCAGCCCGGCCTTGGCGAAGAGGTCCTTGCGGTAGCAGACCGCCATGGGCCCGATGTCGGTGCCCAGGCCCACGGTCTTGCCGCTCCGGTCCGTCGCCTGCGCCCACTTCCAAGGGATGAAGTCGGCCTTGCGTACGGCCGGCGCCTTCGAGAGGTCGACCAGCTTGCCCGCTTGGGTGGCGGTGACCTCGGCGATGTTGTTGACCTCGATCGCCTGGATGTCGGCGAGCCCGCTGCCGGTGCTCAGATGGGTGAGCAGCTGCGGGTAGTAGTTCTCGTTCCGTTCGATGGAGGTCTCTTTGATCGTGACGTCCGGATGCAGTTTCATGTACGCGTCGTAGAGACCGGCCTGTTTGTAGCCGAAGACGCCGAAGACGCCGACCGTCACGGTGGTCTTCCCCGCGCCGCCGCCCGGCGACCCCGACGCGCCGGGCCGGTCGCTGTCCTCGGCGCAGCCGCCGAGCAGCCCGGCCCCGAGCACGGCGGCGGCCACGCAGGCCACGGCGCGTCTACGGGTGCCGCGGATCGTTGTTCGCATTGCGTCTCCTCCTGGTGCCCTGCCGACCTCGGGTGCGGGAATCGGGGTGTCCAGTACTGTGGGAGCGCTCCCAGTCGTGATGAAGTGAAGGGTCGCCGTTCCCCCGGAGCGTGTCAAGGGATCGCGCGCCAACGCCCTTGCGGCGGTTCGTTGTTGAATGTGGGGACAGGGGCCCGGGCAAGCGGAGGCGACGATGACACCAGGCGGACGGCGAGGGGGCAGCCGGCCCACTCTCGAACAGGTCGCCGCGCGCGCGGGCGTCGGCCGCGGCACGGTCTCCCGCGTGATCAACGGCTCGCCCAAGGTCAGCGAACGGACCCGGACCCTGGTGCAGCAGGCCGTCGCCGACCTCGGCTACGTCCCCAACCGCGCCGCCCGCGCCCTGGCGGCCAACCGCGCCGACACCGTCGCCCTGGTCGTACCGGAAACCGAGACCCGGCTCTTCGCCGAGCCCTACTTCTCCGGCATCATCCGCGGCGCCGGCGGCGAACTGGCCGACCACGACATGCAGTTGCTGCTCACCCTGATCCGCACGTCCAAGGAGCGTCGGCGGTTCGCCGACTACCTGGCGGGCCACCGGGTGGACGGGGTGCTGCTGGTCTCCGTACACGGCGACGACCCGCTGCCCGACCTGCTGGCGGGCATGGCGATACCGACGGTTCTCAACGGCCGCCGCTCGGCCGGGGAGACGGCCGCGTACGTGGACTCCGACAACGCGGGCGGCGCGCAGGCCGCGGTGGAGCACCTCATCGGCCGCGGCCGGCGCCGGGTCGCCACCATCGCGGGGCCGCCCGACATGTACGTGGCCCACTGCCGCCTGGACGGCTACCGGCAGGCCGTGCGCGTCGCGGGCCGCCCCGAGGACACCGGCCTGATCGCGCACGGCGACTTCACGGAGGAGGGCGGCCGCCGCGCCATGCGCGAACTGCTCGCCCGCCGCCCGGCGCTGGACGCCGTCTTCTGTGCCTCGGACGTGATGGCGGCGGGCGCCCGCCGGGAACTGCGCGAGTCGGGCCGCCGTATCCCGGACGACGTGGCCCTCGTCGGTTTCGACGACTCCGCGATCGCCCGCCACATGGACCCGGCGCTCACCAGCGTCCGCCAGCCGATCGAGGAGATGGGGCGGGCGATGGCGCGCCTGCTGATGGAGCAGATCGCCGGTGGCGGCGGGCCGGCCTCGCGCGTCCCCGCGGCCCCGTCCGGCACGCACCTGGTGCTACCGACCGAGCTGGTCCGCCGCGCCTCGTCCTGAGGGCACGCATACGGAACCGGCCCCGGCAGGCGCGCGAGCCCGTGCCCGAGCGCGAGCACGCGAACGGGAGGGGCGTACACGAACCGCCGCCCCTCCCGCCCGTTCCCCGCCCCGGCTACAGGGCCGGATACGCGTTCTTCAGCAGCTCCCGGAACTGTGCCGGGAACCAGTGCCCGGCCAGCGGCGCGTCCGGCAGCGCCCCCGACCGGTGGTAGTTGTTGCGCGGATTGCCCTCGTACGCCGGGTCACACATCCGGTCGAAGCCCTTGCCCTCGTCGTTGGGGATCGCCGTGCTCGAACCGTCCGACTCGCCCGGCGGCTTCATCCACACGTACGCGTCGATCCCCGCCGCCGGGGCCGTCCGCGGGCGCTCGCCCAGCCCCGCCCCCGCCTGGTTGCACCAGTTGCCGACGTGAATCCTGCGGTCGTACCGGCCTCCGTCCACGAACGCGTCCACGTTCGTGCGCGGCCCGGGGCCCGCGGGCCGCGCGCTGCCGCCCCAGCCGTTGCGCGAGGTGTCGATCAGCATGCCGACGTCCGCGCGGAACCCGGCCCGCACCGCTTCTTGCCGGAACGCCTGGGCGAACGACTGCTCGTCGGCGTAGCGGTTCCAGTCCACCCACTTCGACTCGCGCACCGAACGGCCCGCCACGCTGTCGCCGAGGGAGAAGTTCTGCTCCTTCAGCGCGCTGTAGTTGGCTGTGTTGGTGATGAAGCCGTGCACTTTGTCGACCGTGCTGCCCTCGGCCGTGGCGGCTTGGTGCAGCAGCCGCGCCGAGGCGCCGAAGTTGTCGTCCCAGCCGATCCAGCCGTGGTGCCCGGCGTCCACGTAGTTGTAGACGTTGGGGACCGCGCCGAGCTTGTTGAGCGCGTACCCGACGCCTTTCACGTAGTTGCCGTTGGCGAGCATGGTGTCGCACTGCGGCGTGGCGGTGGCGCGCCCGCCCGTGTTGGTGACGAGGTTGGGCAGCGAGTCGATCTCGACGGTGGTCACGATGCGCAGCGACGCGTACTTCGGGTCGGCGAGGACGGCGGCGATGGGGTCGATGTAGCGGGTCTTGTACGCGTCGATCTCCGTCGGGCCCAGTTCGCCGTTGGAGGCGAGCGCCGCGCAGTCCCGCCCCGGCAGGTTGTAGATCACCAGCTGGACCACGAGCGGTTTGCCCGCCGCCTGGCGCAAGGCGGTGTCCAGGTGACCGCGCAGCCCCATCGTGCCGCCGGTGCCGCCGATCGCCGCGATGCGGTCGAGCCAGACGCCGGTGGGCTGCCCGGCGACCTTGCCGCCGCCCGGTTCGGCCGCGGCCTTGGCCGACCACTCCGGGTTCACGTACACCCCGGCGCCCGCGTACGGATTGTCGACGCGTGCGGCCGGAGCCGCGTGGGCGGTGCCGGGCAGGGTGTTGGCGGCCCCGGCGGCGACCAGCAGCGCGCAGGCCGCGAGCGCGGCGGCGCGTACGGTCCGGACGGGCCGGGGTGGGGTGCAGGAACGGTCCTGCTGTCGTGCGGGAAGCTGTTCAGCGGTGCGTCTCATGTGCGGGTCGTCCTTTCTCGGTGGGGAAAATGACGTGCCTTGAGAGACCGGCGCGAAGTGACGTGTTTTGAGAGACCGGCGCCCTGCCAGATCAGCGCCCTGTCAGATCAGCGCTCTGTCAGTTCAGCGCTCTGCCGGATCAAGGGACCTGCCCGGCAGCCGGCCCGGCTTCACGAAGCCGCAGCCGCAGCCCGGCTCAGCGCCCGCAGGCGGTCGCGCAGCCCGGCGCCGTACGCGGTGGGCGTCCCCGCGTAGTCGCGGATCAGCGCGGGACCGGCCGCGCAGTCCCAGGTGTTCCAGGTCCAGCCCAGGTACGAGGCCCGGCGCCCGTCCAGCCACCGCATGGCGCGGTCGGTGAAACCGTGCGCGCAGGTGTTCTCGCCGATCTCGCCCGCGACGAGCGGTACGCGGTCGGCGACCGGGCCCAGCGTGCGGGCCCAGCAGTTCTCGTCGGCGCAGGCGTTGAAGTTGTAGCCGTGCCAGGCGGCGGCCAGGTTGCCCGCCGGGTCCTTCGGCGCGTACGCGAGCCACCGGCCGAGGTCGTTGGCGTACGCGAGACCGCCTGCCAGCACCGGGTTGCGGGCGCCGGTGGCGCGGACGGCGTCCAGCAGCGTCTGCATGCCGGCGACCTCGTAACCGATGCCCGGGCAGTTTCCGCCGTCCCGCCAGCAGGCCCACGCCCGTTCGGTGTCCGGCACGGCCCGGTCCGGGTACGGCTCGTTGAACAGGTCGAAGACCACCTCGGGCGCACCCTTGAAGGCGGTGGCGACCGAGGACCAGAAGGCGGGGGAGTAGCGCCGGTCCGGCATGGGCTTCTGGCAGCTCGCGTGCTCGTCGGCGCAGCCGGCCGAAGGGCCGGTGTAGCGGCCGTGGCTCCAGTGCAGTTCGAGGACCGGCGTCAGGCCGTGGGCCGTGAGCCGTCGTACGTAGTCGCGTACCGCCGAGGTGTAGGCGGCGCCCGCGTACCGGGGGTCGATGTTCGCCGTGCCGAGCCAGCACTCCTCGTTGAGCGGTACGCGCACGGCGTTGGCGCCCCAGCCCGCGATGGCCGCGACGGACGCGTCGTCCACCGGCCCGTCGAAGATCCCGCGGCCCTGTACGCAGGAGAACTCGGCGCCGGAACGGTTCACCCCGAGCAGGCGGCGCTCGGCACCGCCGGAATCGGCGAACCGGTTGCCCGCGACATGCAGCCGGGGTGGCGGCGCCGCGGCGGAATCGGCGGACGCGGGCGGCGTGGCGGAAACGGCGGGGGCGGACGGCGCGGCGCCCGGAAGCGCGAGCAGCGCGGCCACCGCCAGGGCGTACCAACGTACGGGTCTGCGCATGAGCGACTCCTCGGATCGTGCGCGGGCGCTGCGGCCCGCGACGGATGGAATCGCTCCCACTGGTTGCTCGGAGGCTAGTGCCAACTGCCCGGGAAGAACAGGGGAGTTCCGGAACTGGGCGTACCAAGTGCGGCGTCACGTCCGCGACGCCTCCCCCTTGACGGACCGCCCGCCCGTCCCGATGCTTGGGAGCGCTCCCACTGGTATAGCGGAATCCCCGCGGCCCCGGCGCCCCCTGATCACGCCGGGCCGCGCACCTCCGTACGGAAGGAGATCGGCGTACTGCCCGTGCGGTGCTGGAAGAACTTCGCGAAGTTCGCGGCGTCGGCGAAGCCGAGGCGTACGGCGATCCGGGCCGCGGTCTGGTCCCCGTGGGCCAGCAGGCGCTTGGCCTCCAGCACCACGCGGCGGTCGATGAACTCCTTGGCGCCCACCCCGGCGGCGGCCGCGGTCGCGCGGGAGAGGGTGCGGGGCGAGTAGCCGAGCGCCCGCGCGTAGTCCTCGACGCGGCGGGTGCGCGTGAAGCCGCGCTCCACCGCGTCACGGAAGCGCAGGAAGGTCTCACCCGCCTCGCAGACGCCGTCCCCGTCCCGTGCGGCCCCGTCCCGTACGGCTCCATCCCGTACGTCCCCTTCCCGCGCACCCCCTGCGGGCGCCGACAGCCGGGAGGCCCGCAGCACCAGTACGGCCAGCAGGTGCCGCAGCACCTCGATGTGCAGTTCCAGCGGCAGGCCGCGCAGGGCGCCGAATTCCTGGTGGAGGTGGCGCAGGGCGCTGTCCACCGCCTGCGCCTGTGCCCCTTCCGGGTGATGCACCGCGGGGCCGAACCAGTCCTCCAGACGGGCTGCGGCCGCCGTGGCCGAATCGAGGAACCCGGACTCGAACAGCACCAGCCGGCCCTCGGCCTCCGACAGGTCGCCGAAGTGGTGGACCTGTCCTGGACGCACCCACATCCAGTCATTCACGGACAGCTCATACTTTCGGAAGTCCACCGTGTGCCGGAGCCGCCCCCGGTCCACCACGAGCAGGTGATGGAAGTCGGGACGGTGCGGCACGGCGAGGGCGCAGGTGTCCGCGCGTCCGCGCAGCTCGGCGAGGGTCAGCACCTCCACCCCGGCCGGCCGCCCGGCGGGCGCCGTGAACGCGACCGCCGGGATGCTCTCCCCGCCGTCTTCGGAAGCGTGTCGTTTTTTCACCATCAGTGGTCCTGTGCCTACCCCGGTATGTCCCGCTAGTGCCTCTAGCGTAGAAGACGTCAGCGCGGCTGATGACGGAAAAAGGGAAACCCAGAGCGCGCCCCGGCAGGGGTACAGGAGAAGTGAAATGTCCAAGATTGCGATTTTCGGAGCCAACGGCACCATCGGCAGCCGCGTCCTCGACGAGGCGCTGCGCCGCGGCCACCAGGTCACCGCGGTCGTCCGCGACCCCGCGAAGATCTCCAAGACCGACCCGAACCTGACCGTGATCACCGGCGACATCCTCGACCCCGCCTCCGTCGCGGCGGCGGCGCAGGGGCAGGACGTGCTGGTCAGCGCGGTGGGCGGCGGTGACGGGCCGGGCCACATCGCGACGATCAAGCCCGCCGCCGAGGCCCTGGTCACCGGCCTGCGCACCCTGGGCGAGGACGCGCCCCGGCTGGTCACCGTCGGCGGCGCCGGCTCGCTCCGCAAGCCGGACGGCACGCAGGTCTGGGACGCCGAGGGCCTGCCGGAGTTCCTGCTCCAGATCATGCACGCGCACGGCGACGCGCTGGACTTCTACCGCACCGTGACGGACGTGCGGTGGACCAACGTGAGCCCGGCCGCCCTGATCGAGCCCGGCGAGCGTACGGGCACCTACCGCACCGCCCTGGACGACCTGGTCACCGACGCGGACGGCACCAGCCGGATCTCCGCCGAGGACTACGCCGCCGCCCTCCTCGACGAGATCGAGAAGCCGCAGCACGTCGGCGAGCGCTTCACCGTCGGCTACTGAGCCGCCGCCCGGACGGTCGGGGCCCGAACGGACGGCGCCCCGACGGGCACGGCCCGACGCCCCGAGGCGCCGACGACCAGAGGCGCCAACGAGTAGGGCCCCCGGACGCTTTCACGTCCGGGGGCCCTACTCGTTGGGGTGAGTAACGGGACTTGAACCCGCGACATCCTGGACCACAACCAGGTGCTCTACCAGCTGAGCTATACCCACCATGACCGGTGCTGTGTGGTGTCTTGTTCCCCACCGGCTGAGAAAAGTGTACAGGGTCTGAAGGGGTGCTCGCTCCCGGCTCCGGGGGGAACCGGGAGCGAGCTGCGTCACTACGAGTCCGCGGGCAGGACGTACTTCGCCGCGATGGTCTTCGCGGTGTCCGAGTCCGGGCCGGGCTGCGGCACGAAGACCGCCTCCCGGTAGTAGCGGAGCTCCGCGATGGATTCACGGATGTCCGCCAGCGCGCGATGGTTCCCGTTCTTCTCCGGACTGTTGAAGTACGCCCGCGGGAACCAGCGCCGGGCCAGTTCCTTGACGGACGACACGTCCACGATCCGGTAGTGCAGGTGGCTCTCCAGCTTCGGCATGTCGCGGAGCAGGAAGCCCCGGTCGGTGCCGACGGAGTTGCCGCACAGCGGTGCCCGGCCGGGTTCCGGTACGTGCTGCTTGATGTACTGGAGCACCTGTTCCTGTGCGTCCTCCAGGGTGGTGCCGCTGTCCAGCTCGGCCAGCAGCCCGGAGGAGGTGTGCATCTGGCGCACGACCTCGGGCATGGTGGTCAGGGCCTCGGCCGGGGGGCGGATCACGATGTCCACCCCGTCGCCCAGGACATTCAGCTCCGAGTCGGTGACCAGGGCGGCCACCTCGATGAGCGCGTCGTTCGCCAGCGAGAGCCCGGTCATCTCGCAGTCGATCCACACCATGCGATCGTTCATACGTCTCACCCTACGGGGCGTTCCCGCTGGCTGGGCAGCACCGGGCGGCCCCCCGGCCGTCCGGGGGACTGCTCCGGAAGCCGGGGCGCATAGGCGTCGGATTCCGGTTTGCCCGGTTCCGTCGGCGCGAGAGCCGTGGCCTGGCTGTGCACCGGCTGGCCGTGGCCCGCCGTACTGTGCCCCGGCTGGCCGCCCGACCCGTGCCCGCCCGGAGCGTACCCGCCCTGCGGATGACCGCCCGGCCCGTGCCCGCCCTGCGGGTGACCTTGCGTGTGCCCGCCCGGGCCCATCCCCCCTTGGACATGGCTCGCCGCCTGGCCGTGGTGCAGCTGGCCGTGGCCGGCCGGCAGGTGGCCCGCCGCGGCGGCGGCGAACCGGTCCGCGCCGGCACCGGGGCGCTCGCCGCGCTCCGGCCGGTCCGCCCGGCCTGCCTGCTCGGGCACCCCGTTCTGCGGCCTGCGCGCGCGGTACGCCGCGCGGTAGGCCGCGGGAGAGGCGCCCAACTGCCGCCGGAAGTGGCCGCGCAGCGCGACCGGCGACCGGAAGCCGCAGCGTCCGGCGACCTCGTCCACGGAGTAGTCGGAGGTCTCCAGCAGCCGCTGTGCCTGCAGGACGCGCTGGGTGATCAGCCACTGCAGCGGAGCGCTCCCGGTCAGGGACCGGAAACGGCGGTCGAAGGTGCGGCGGCTCATGTACGCGCGGGCCGCCAGCGTCTCCACGTCGAACTGCTCGTGGAGGTGTTCCAGTGCCCAGGCCACGACCTCGGCGAGCGGATCGGCGCCGATCTCCTCCGGTAATGACCTGTCCAGGTACCTCTGGTGCCCCAGGTCCGACGCGGTGCGCCGGGGCGGGACCACCAGCCGCCGGGCGAGCGCGTTGGCCGCGTCCGCCCCGTGGTCGGTACGGACGATGTGCAGGCACAGGTCGATGCCGGCGGCGGTCCCCGCGGAGGTCAGCACGTCGCCGTCGTCGACGAAGAGCTCGCGGGGATCGACGTGGACGGACGGATAACGCTTGGCGAGCGTCGGCGCGTACATCCAGTGGGTGGTGGCGGGCCGGCCGTCGAGGAGCCCTGCGGCGGCGAGCACGAAGGCCCCCGTGCAGAGCCCGACGATGCGGGCCCCTTCTTCGTGCGCCCGGCGCAGCGCGTCCAGCGCGGCCGGTGGTGGTGCCTGTGTGATGGACCGCCAGGCCGGCACGACGACCGTGCCCGCGCGGGCGATCGCCTCCAGCCCGTAGGGGGCCGACAGTTCGAGCCCCCCGGTGGTGCGCAAAGGCGCATCTTCGCCCGCGCACACAAGTAGTCGGTACCGCGGAACACCCGCGTCCTGGCGGTCGATGCCGAAGACCGAGAGCGGAATGGAGCTCTCGAAAATCGGGCCGCCACTGAAGAGGAGCACCGCGACTATTTCGCGGCGTCGTCGGGCGGCGAGCTTGCGTGCGGCATCTGGTACGGCAGCGGAGTCCTGGCTCATGGCACTTAAGCCCCCCTCGGTCGTCTCGCCCTCTCGGTCCTGCACTGTTCCCCCGCCGTGATTGCCAAGATCGAATCTACTGCGTCCCGTGAGGATGGAGTGCCAAGTTCACCACCCGCTCGTATGTCGATATGGCAACTTGGCGCGAAGCATTCGATCACGAAGCGTTCCACTCGTCGGGCCTGCTGGGAAGTACGCCTCTCGCCTCTGCCCGTAAGCCGTAGGGCACAACCGTGCCCGTCGGTCCTTTCCTCGCAGCTCAGGCCCAGGTTGCCGGTCGCTTTTGCCAAGGGATGCACCCGAACCCGAAGTTGGCCGAAAACGACCCTGGGCAGGCTTGCGAGCGCGTCATTCCTCCGGCGTACGCCCCTCGGAACGGCGCCCGCCGCGGTGGGCACCGGTGCCGGTTCGGCTGTGCCGGCCGCGGTGCGGGGCGATCTCGTCGCCGGACGGCCGGGCCGCGGTGCGTTCGGACTGCCGCAGCAGCGCCCGGCACGCGCAGGTGACCGTCGCCAGCCCGACGGCGGTGCCGGCGGCCCCGGCGGCGGACGAGCCGCACAGGACGAGGACGAGCGGGACCACGGCGCAGCTGAACGCCGCCCAGCGGACGAGATCGCTCACCGGATCGGCTGATGTGTTCGACGGACCGGGCACGGCGTACTCCCTCCAGGCAGGCAGGTACTACAACGGCCGCGGTGGCCATGAGTCACCCCGATGGGTACGTACGGGGGCAGGCCAGGGCATTGCCATCCGGCCCACGCTCCGGCATGCTCCGGGGAATGTTCGAGGGGCGCCACGCGCTGTGCCGCGGCGGGGCCCGGTCCCCGTCTCCCGGCCCCGGTGTCCGCGTCGGGCCCTGTGCAGCAAGGGAGTGGCGCCGTACTCTTGGGGTAAGGCATTGGGAAGATGATTCCCGGTCGTGTTGTTCCCCTTTGAACTATGCGGGCGACCTCTCGATCAAGCCAGCTCAGTCAACTGCCGGATCAAGTCAATCGCCGCTCCCCGTCCGCCCTCCGCAAGGACACCCTTCGCCGAGACACCATGGCCGGTCACGAAATCCCCGAACCCGCGGACCGCAAGCAGGTCGCCGATCCGATGGCTGACCTCGAAGCGGCGGAACAGCCACGTCACTCCTGCGACCCCGCCTTCCGGCACGGTGTCGTGGTCGGCTTCGACGGTTCCACGTCGAGCGAGCGCGCGTTGGCGTATGCAATCGGTATGGCGCGGCGCTCCGGCTCGGGCCTGATCATCGTCCATGTGGCCAATCGGCTGCCCACGACGGTCTGGGCGGGCTGTGAGCCGCCGGTCTTCGTGGACGTGCCCGACCACCGCACCGAGGTGCTGGGTCTGGAGCTGGCCTGCGCCGACTATCTGGCGGAGATCCCGTGGATCCTCGTGGAGCGCGGCGGCGACATCTGCCACGAGCTCGAAGAGGTCGGCCAGGAGTACGAGGCCGACGCGATCGTGGTCGGCTCGACGCACGGCATCGTGGGCCGGATCTTCGGCTCGGTCGCGGGCCGGCTGGCCCGGCGGGCGCAGCGCCCCGTGATCGTGATCCCCTGAGCGTCCTGACTCTGTGTCACCCCGTGGGGCGCGAGGTGAGGGAGTGTCACCAGCCGCGCGGATATGGGCACCCGGCATATCTACTGGCCCGTAGAGGTGGAATGGGCAGCAGTCGCGGGTAGAAATCCGATCAAGTGGGACGCGAACACAGCGTGAACGACAGGACGGCGAAGTGCCGGCGGCCGTGAGTGGCGGCGTCGGCGGAGCCCGGCGGGCGAGTGGGTCCGCGGCCCCGGCCGTCCTCCCGTCAGAAGCGTGCTGCCGCCCGGGAGGTGACGGTTCCCGGGAAGGCGGCCACCGCCGGCGTAAGGGCGACGCCGGCAACAGGGGAGGCGGGTCCCCGCGCGTATGGTGGCACGCGCGGGGCCCCGCCTCCCGCCCCCTTTTTTTCGGGGCGTGTCGTCCGTCCAGGCGGCCCCCCGTATGCCGCCCGTCCCCCGGACGAACGCCCGTGACCGCGGGGGTGGACAGGACCCCCGCGGCACGTCGAACGGCTACTCGACCGTGACCGACTTCGCCAGGTTGCGCGGCTTGTCGATGTCCCGGCCCATGGCCAGGGCCACGTGGTAGGCCAGCAGCTGGAGCGGGATGCCCATCAGGATCGGGTCCAGCTCGTTCTCGTTCTTCGGCACGATGATCGTGTGGTCGGCCTTGTCCTGCTTCTGGTGCGCGACGGCCAGGATGCGGCCGCTGCGGGCCTTGATCTCCTCCATCGCGGCGCGGTTCTTCTCCAGCAGGTCGTCGTCCGGGACGATCGCCACGGTCGGCATGGCCGGCTCGATGAGCGCCAGCGGACCGTGCTTGAGCTCGGACGCCGGGTACGCCTCGGCGTGGATGTAGGAGATCTCCTTGAGCTTGAGGGAGGCCTCGCGGGCGACGGGGTAGCCGCGGACCCGGCCGATGAACATCATCGACTTGGCGTCGGCGTACTCGGCCGCCAGCTTCTTGACCTCGTCCTCCAGCTCCAGGATCTCCTGGATCTGGCCGGGCAGCTTGCGCAGGCCCTCGATGATCCGCTTGCCGTCGGCGACGGACAGGTCGCGGATGCGGCCCAGGTGCAGCGCCAGCAGCCCGAAGGCGACCACGGTGTTGGTGAAGCACTTGGTGGAGACCACGCAGACCTCGGGGCCCGCGTGCACGTACACGCCGCCGTGGGTCTCCCGGGCGATCGCCGAGCCGACCACGTTGACCACGCCGAGGACGCGGGCGCCCTTGCGCTTGAGCTCCTGCACGGCGGCGAGCACGTCGTAGGTCTCACCGGACTGGGAGACCGCGATGTAGAGGGTGTCGGGGTCCACGACCGGGTTGCGGTAGCGGAACTCGGAGGCCGGCTCGGCGTCCGAGGGGATACGGGCCAGCTCCTCGATCATCTGCGCGCCGATCTGGCCCGCGTGGTACGAGGTGCCGCAGCCCAGGATCTTCACCCGGCGGATGGCGCGCGCCTCGCGCGGGTCCAGGTTCAGGCCGCCCAGGTGCACGGTGGAGAAGCGGTCGTCGATCCGCCCGCGCAGCACGCGGTCCACGGCGTCGGCCTGCTCGCAGATCTCCTTGTGCATGTACGTGTCGTGGCCGCCCATGTCGTACGACTCGGCCTCCCACTCCACCGTGGTCGGCTGCGCGGAGGTGTGCGAGCCCTCGGTGGTGTAGGTGCGGTAGTCGTCGGCCTTGATGGTGGCCATCTCGCCGTCGTCGAGGGTGACGACCTGGCGGGTGTGCGAGACCAGCGCGGCGACGTCGGAGGAGACGAACATCTCCTTCTCGCCGATGCCCAGGACGACCGGCGAGCCGTTGCGGGCGACGACGATGCGCTCGGGGAAGTCGGCGTGCAGCACGGCGATGCCGTACGTGCCCTCGATGACCCGCAGGGCCTCGCGGACCTGCTCCTCCAGGGTCGGCGCCTGGGAGCGGCCGATCAGGTGGGCCAGCACCTCGGTGTCGGTCTCGGAGGCGAACTCCACGCCGTCGGCGGTGAGCTTGGCGCGCAGCTCGTCGGCGTTGTCGATGATGCCGTTGTGGACGACGGCGACCTTGCCCTCGGTGTCGACGTGCGGGTGCGCGTTCTCGTCGGTGGGGGCGCCGTGGGTGGCCCAGCGGGTGTGCGCGATGCCGGCGGTGCCCGCGAAGCGCTTGGGCAGCCGGGACTCCAGCTCGCGGACGCGGCCCTTGGCCTTGGCGGTCTTCAGGCCGCCGGCGGCCTTGCCGGTGCCCTTCGCGTGGATGGCGATACCGGCGGAGTCGTACCCGCGGTACTCCAGACGCTGCAGCCCTTCGAGGAGCAGGGGAGCCACGTCCCGCTTACCGATGTAGCCGACGATCCCGCACATGTAGTGACCCTCCCGGTCAGGCGATTGGACAGGTGGCGCACGATGCGGCGCGCGCCGGGGTGCTCGGCCGCTTCAGCCGTAGACGAGGCGGCGCAGCTGGCGCGCCGAGAGGCTGGGCGGGGAGACCGCGCGGTGCGGTAGCTCCTGGCCGATCCGTTCGAAGATCGCCTCGTTGCGCAGTCCCTGGGACTGCAGCTCGCGGTGGCGCCTGCGGACGTAGGCCTCCGTCGTCTCGTCGAAGTACGCGAGCACGTCGAGTACCACCCGGGCAGCCTCGCCGCGCTGTAGCGGCGTGCTGCGCACCAGATGGTCGACGAGGTCCTCATGGGGCGAACGGCGATCGAGCACCCGATGAATACTGATGGGTCACTCTGAGTTTCGCAAGGAACCTGCCCGATATCGGGCAAGCGACACGCCGGATGGCGCCAGACGTGGACTGCACCTTGACCACCAGGGGGGAGAGCGGTACTCAATGTTGACGTTCGGTTGCTCCATGCCACGTACGACGCCCACGCACGGCCCTGCACGATGAGCCCACCGAAGGGAATCTCGTGAGACGAAGCAGACTGTTCTGCTCGCTGCTGCTGGTCGCGGCGGCCGGCCTGTCGACGGCCGGGACGCAGTCCGCCGCGGCCGACCGCGGCAGCCCGTCCGCCCGCCACGCCAAGCCGATAGCCCTCGACCAGGTCATCCCCGCTCCCGCTTCCGTCCGGCCCGGCAAAGACCCGTACACGCTCGGCAAACGGACGCAGATCCGGGTGCCGAAGGCGTCGGCCGAGGTCAGGCGGGTGGCCGGCTACCTGGCGGACATCCTGCGCCCCTCCACCGGCTACCCCCTCCCGGTCACCGGCAAGGACGGCAAGGACGGGATCGTGCTGCGGCTCGGCGGCGGCGACACGAAGAAGCTGGGCGCCGAGGGCTACCGCCTCACCTCCGACCGGCACGCGGTGACGATCACCGCGGCGCGGCCCGCGGGGCTCTTCCACGGCGTGCAGACGCTGCGCCAGCTGCTGCCGCCGTCCATCGAGAAGCGCAGCAAGCAGCACGGCCCCTGGAAGGTCGCCGGCGGCACCATCTCCGACGTCCCGCGCTACGGATACCGCGGTGGGATGATCGATGTCGGCCGGCACTTCTTCACGGTCGAGCAGCTGAAGCGTTACATCGATCAGCTTGCGCTGTACAAGTACAACAAGCTGCATCTGCACCTCACCGACGACCAGGGCTGGCGGCTCCAGATCAATTCCTGGCCGCGGCTGGCCACCTACGGCGGCAGCACCCAGGTCGGCGGCGGCCCCGGCGGCTACTACACCAAGGCCCAGTACCGCGAGATCCTGCGGTACGCCGCCAGCCGCTACATGGAGGTCATCCCCGAGATCGACACCCCGGGGCACACCCAGGCCGCGCTCGCCTCGTACGCGAAGCTGAACTGCAACGGCATCGCACCGCCCATCTACACGGGCGTCGAGGTCGGCTTCAGCTCGCTGTGCGTGCCCAAGAAGATCACGTACGAGTTCCTGGACGACGTCTTCCGCGAGGTCGCGGCGCTGACCCCGGGGCCGTACCTGCACATCGGCGGTGACGAGGCCTACTCCACCAGCCACGCCGACTACCTGACCTTCATGAACAAGGTCCAGCCGCTGGTGACCAAGCACAAGAAGAAGGTCATAGGGTGGCACCAGCTGACCGCCGTCACGCCCGCCAAGGGCGCCGTGGTGCAGTACTGGGGCTACGACAAGACCAGCGCCGCGGAGCGCGCGCAGGTCGTGGCGGCCGCCAAGAAGGGCACCGGCCTCATCCTCTCCCCGGCCGACCGGTCCTACCTCGACATGAAGTACACCAAGGACACCAAGCTGGGTAAGGCATGGGCCGGGTACGTCGAGGTGCGGCGGTCCTACGACTGGAACCCCGCGACCTACCTCAAGGGCGCACCCCAGAAGTCGATCCTCGGCGTCGAGGCCCCCATCTGGACGGAGACCCTCTCCACCAACCAGCACCTGGACTACATGACGTTCCCGCGGATGCCCGGCATCGCGGAGCTGGGCTGGTCCCCGGCGTCCACCCACGACTGGGACACCTACAAGCACCGGCTGGCGTCGCAGGCGCCGCGCTGGGAGGCCAAGGGGTTCGACTACTACAAGTCGCCGCAGGTGCCCTGGCGCAAGTGATCTGAGAGCGGCAACGACGGCAGGGCGGGTCCGGGTTTCCGGGCCCGCCCTGTGCCGTGAGAAGCCGTACGCGCCCTTCCTACAGGCCCAGCTCGCGGGCGATCAGCAGCCGCTGTACCTCGCTCGTCCCTTCGCCGATCTCCAGGATCTTCGAGTCGCGCCACATGCGGGCGACTGGGTACTCGTTCATGAAGCCGTAGCCGCCGTGGATCTGGGTGGCCTCGCGGGCGTTGTCCACCGCGATCTCGGAGGAGTACAGCTTGGCGAGGGCGGCCTCCTTCTTGAAGGGCTCGCCGTGCACCAGGCGGGACGCGGCGTCGCGCCAGGCCAGCCGGGAGGTGTGGGCGCGCAGCTCCATGTCGGCCAGCTTGAACTGGATCGCCTGGTTGGCGCCGATCGGCTTGCCGAAGGCGTGCCGGTCCTTGGCGTACTTGAGCGACTCGTCCACACAGCCCTGGGCCAGGCCGGTGGCCAGCGCCGCTATGGCGATCCGGCCCTCGTCCAGGATGCGCAGGAACTGGGCGTAGCCGCGGCCCTCCGTGCCGAGGAGGTTGCCCACCGGCACCCGTACGTCGGAGAAGGACAGCTCACGGGTGTCCGAGGCGTTCCAGCCGACCTTCGAGTACGGCGCGCCGACCGTGAAGCCCGGGGTACCGGCCGGGACGATGATCGCGGAGATCAGGGGTTTGCCGTCGTCCTTGCGGCCGGTGACGGCGGTGACCGTGACCAGCCCGGTGATGTCGGTGCCGGAGTTGGTGATGAAGCACTTGCTGCCGTTGATCACCCACTCGTCGCCGTCCCGTACGGCCGTGGTCCGCGTGGCGCCCGCGTCCGAGCCGCCGTCCGGTTCGGTCAGACCGAAGGCGCCGAGCACCTCGCCCGTACACATCCGGGGCAGCCACTCGCGCTTCTGCTCCTCGGTACCGAAGTGGTAGACGGGCATGGCGCCGAGCGAGACGCCCGCCTCCAGGGTGATCGCCACCGAGGAGTCGACGCGGGCCAGTTCCTCCAGGGCGACGCCGAGGGCGAGGTAGTCGCCGCCCATGCCGCCGTACTCCTCGGGGAAGGGCAGGCCGAACAGGCCCATCCGGCCCATTTCCCGCACGATCTCGTACGGGAACTCGTGGTGCTCGTAGAACTCGCCGATCTTGGGGGCGACCACGTCGTGGGCGAAGGCCTCGACCGTGCGCCGCAGCTCTTCGAGTTCGGGGGACAGGCGGTGGTCCAGGGACATCGTTCACTCCTTGTGGGAGAGGGCACGGACGGTGCGGGACGGGCTCGGACGGCCCAGCCGCTCGGCCATCCACACGCTTGTGGCGGTGAGACGGCCCAGGTCGACCCCGGTCTCGATGCCGAGGCCGTGCAACATCCACACCAGGTCTTCGGTGGCGAGGTTGCCGGTGGCGCTCTTGGCGTACGGGCAGCCGCCGAGCCCGCCCGCCGACGCGTCGACGGTGGTGACGCCGTGCTGGAGCGCGGCGAGAGTGTTGGCCAGCGCCTGGCCGTACGTGTCATGGAAGTGCACGCCGAGCCGGTCGGTGGGCACCCCCGCCCCGTTCAGCGCGGCGAGCAGCGCCTGTACGTGCCCCGGGGTGGCGACGCCGATGGTGTCGCCGAGGCTCAGCTCGTCGCAGCCCATGTCGAGCAGGGCGCGGCAGACCCGTACGACCTGCGCGACCGGCACCGGGCCCTCCCACGGGTCGCCGAAGCACATGGAGAGGTAGCCGCGGACGTGCGCCCGCTCCTCCTTTGCGCGGGCGACCACCGGGGTGAACATGGCCAGCGATTCCTCGACCGTGCGGTTGAGGTTGGCCTTGGCGAACGACTCGGTGGCGCTGCCGAAGACCGCGATCCGGCGCGCCCCGAGGGCGAGCGCGCGGTCCAGGCCGCGGTCGTTGGGCACCAGGACCGGCAGGTGTACGCCGAGGCCGTCCAGCATCGGGTAGAGCCGCTCCGCGTCGGCGAGCTGCGGCACCCACTTGGGGTGCACGAAGCTGGTCGCCTCGACGGTGGCCAGCCCGGCCCCGGCGAGGCGCCGGACGAACTCGGCCTTGACCTCGGTGGGGACGACGGCGGACTCGTTCTGCAGGCCGTCGCGCGCGCCGACCTCGTGGATGCGGACCCGTGCCGGCAGGCCGGGGGCCGGTACGGGCATCGGAAGTCCGGGTGCGGTCATGTCGCTGCCTCCTCGGCCGGCCCCGCCGCCTGCGCGTCCGGAGCCGTCTCGTGCGGGTCGACGACGGCGAGCACCTGGTCCATGGCGACCGTGCTGCCGGGGGAGACGCCCAGTTCGCTGACGGTGCCGGCGTGCGGCGCCGAGATGACGTGTTCCATCTTCATCGCCTCGACGACCAGCAGCCCCTGCCCCGCGGCCACTTCGTCGCCGACGGCCACCTTCACGACGGTGACCGTGCCGGGCATCGGCGCGGTCAGCGCGTCCATCCCGTGCGCTCCGGCGGCGCCGCGCAGGGTCTCCGCGACCGGGTCGTGGTCCGTCACGTGCCAGGTGTCGCCGTCCCTGCCGAGCCAGTCACCGGACCGGTGGAAGGTGTGCACGACACCGCCGACGGTGACGCGCACCCGGTCGGGCGTGACGTGCCCGCTGCCCGTGGCGTGCACCGGTTCGTGGCCCGGTACCTTCAACCAGTGCGCCACGGGAGCGGCCCGGCCGCCGAGGCGCCAGCCGTCCGGCACGGAGAACGGATCGGTCCAGCCGCCGTCCGGCACCGGCTCCAGCGCCGCGTTCCGTACGGCGGCGGCCGCCGCGTACACCTCCTCGGGCACGTCCCGCGGCACCAGCGCGTCCATCTCGCGCTCGACCAGCCCGGTGTCCAGCTCGCCCGCCGCGACGGCCGGGTGGGCCAGCAGGCGGCGCAGGAAGCCGGTGTTGGTGGGCACTCCGAGCACCACCGTCCCGGCGAGCGCGGCGCTCAGCTTGCGCAGGGCGGTCGCGCGGTCCGGGCCGTACGCGATGACCTTGGAGAGCATCGGGTCGTACAGGCTGCCGACCTCCGTGCCCTCGGCGAGCCCCGAGTCCGTGCGCACGCCGTCGCCGGCCGGCTCGCGCAGCGCGAGCACCGTGCCGCCGGACGGCAGGAAGCCGCGCGCGCCCTCCTTGACCGACACCGTCTCGGCGCAGATCCGGGCCTCGACCGCATGTCCGGTCAGGCGGATGTCCTCCTGCCCGTACGGGAGTTCCTCGCCGGCCGCGACGCGCAGCTGCCACTCGACCAGGTCCAGGCCGGTGACGAACTCCGTGACCGGGTGCTCGACCTGGAGGCGGGTGTTCATCTCCATGAAGTAGTACGACGCGGGGTCGTCGCCCGGCACGATGAACTCGACCGTGCCCGCGCCCCGGTAGCCGCACGAGCGCGCGGCCTGCACGGCGGCCTCGCCCATCGCGGCCCGCGTCGCCTCGTCCAGCAGGACGGACGGCGCCTCCTCGATCACCTTCTGGTGGCGGCGCTGGAGCGAGCACTCGCGCTCGCCGAGGTGCACGACGTTGCCGTGGCCGTCCGCCAGCACCTGGATCTCGATGTGCCGGGGGCGGTCCACCCAGCGCTCGACCAGCAGCGTGTCGTCGCCGAAGGAGCCGCGCGCCTCGCGCCGGGCCGCGGCGATCTCGTCGGCGAGCAGCGCCTCGTCCCGCACCAGCCGCATGCCCTTGCCGCCGCCGCCCGCGGACGGCTTCAGCAGCACCGGCATGCCGATCTCCCGCGAGGCGTCCGCCAGCTGGGCATCGGTCAGGCCGCTGCCCGAGGAGCCGGGCACGACCGGCACACCGGCCGCCCGTACCGTCTCCTTCGCACGGATCTTGTCGCCCATCAGCTCGATCGCCTCGGCGGGCGGCCCGATGAAGACCAGCCCGGCGTCGGCGCAGGCCGCCGCGAACGCGGTGTTCTCGGCGAGGAAGCCGTACCCCGGGTGCACGGCCTGCGCCCCGGTGCGGCGCGCGGCCTCGATGAGGCGGCCGGCGTGCAGATAGCTCTCGGTGGCCGGTGGCGGGCCGATCCGTACGGCCGTGTCGGCCTCGCGCACGTGCCGGGCGTCGGCGTCCGCGTCGCTGAAGACGGCGACCGAACGCACGCCGAGCGCGCGGAGCGTGCGGATGACGCGGACCGCGATCTCGCCGCGGTTGGCGACCAGGACGGTGTCGAACATGCTCATCTGTTCCTTCACTCCCCGCACTCCCTCACATCCGGAAGACGCCGTAGCCCGGCTCGCCCAGCGGCGCGTTGCCGCAGGCGGTCAGCGCCAGGCCCAGCACCCGGCGGGTCTCCAGCGGGTCGATGACCCCGTCGTCCCACAGCCGCGCGGTCGCGTAGTAGGCGCTGCCCTGCGTCTCGTACTGCTCGCGGACCGGCGCCTTGAAGGCGGCCTCCTCCTCGGCGCTCCACTCCTCGCCCCGCGCCTCCAACTGGTCGCGCTTGACGGTCGCGAGGACGGACGCGGCCTGCTCGCCGCCCATCACCGAGATCTTGGCGTTCGGCCACATCCACAGGAAGCGGGGCGAGTAGGCCCGGCCGCACATCGAGTAGTTGCCCGCGCCGTACGAGCCGCCGATGACGACGGTCAGCTTGGGGACCCGGGTGCACGCCACCGCCGTGACCATCTTCGCGCCGTGCTTGGCGATGCCGCCCGCTTCGTAGTCGCGGCCGACCATGAAGCCGGAGATGTTCTGGAGGAAGACCAGCGGGATGCCGCGCTGGTCGCACAGCTCGACGAAGTGGGCGCCCTTCTGGGCGGACTCGGAGAACAGGATGCCGTTGTTGGCGACGATGCCGACCGGGTGGCCGTGGATGCGGGCGAAGCCGGTGACCAGCGTCGTGCCGTACTCGGCCTTGAACTCGGCGAAGCGCGAACCGTCCACGACGCGCGCGATGACCTCGCGTACGTCATAGGGCGTACGGGAGTCGGCGGGCACCGCGCCGTACAGCCCGGCCGGATCGACCTTGGGTTCCTCTATGGGGCGCACCGTCCAGGGCAGCGGGCCGCGGTCGCCGAGCGTGGAGACGATGGTGCGCACGATGCGCAGCGCGTGCGCGTCGTCCTCGGCGAGGTGGTCGGTGACACCGGACGTACGGGAGTGCACCTCGCCGCCGCCCAGCTCCTCGGCCGTGACGACCTCGCCGGTCGCGGCCTTCACCAGCGGCGGCCCGCCCAGGAAGATCGTGCCCTGGTTCCGCACGATCACGGCCTCGTCGCTCATCGCCGGCACGTAGGCGCCGCCCGCCGTGCAGGAGCCGAGGACCGCAGCGATCTGCGGGATGCCGGCGCCGGACATCCGGGCCTGGTTGTAGAAGATCCGCCCGAAGTGCTCGCGGTCGGGGAAGACCTCGTCCTGCATCGGCAGGAAGGCGCCGCCCGAGTCGACCAGGTACAGGCACGGCAGGCGGTTCTCCAGCGCCACCTCCTGGGCGCGCAGGTGCTTCTTGACCGTCATCGGGTAGTACGTGCCGCCCTTGACCGTGGCGTCGTTGGCGACGATCACCGTTTCGCGGCCGGAGACCCGGCCGACGCCCGCGATGACGCCCGCGGCCGGCGCGGCGCCGCCGTACATCCCCTCCGCCGCCAGCGGCGCCAGCTCCAGGAAGGGCGAGCCGGGGTCCAGCAGCGCGTCCACCCGGTCGCGGGGCAGCAGCTTGCCGCGCGCCGTGTGCCGGGCCCTGGCCTTCTCGCCGCCGCCCAGGCGGGCCGCGGCGAGGCGGTCGCGCAGCTCCTCGGCCAGCTCCTGGTGGGCGGCCTCGTTGGCACGCCAGGCGTCCGAGGCGGGGTCCGCCGTGCTGTCCAGCACCGGCGCCTGCTCCGTCGGGTCCATGCGCATCCGTCCCCCCGTCCGGGTCGGCTCCATCGCTACCGGCTCCATCGCTAGGGCTCCCTCACTCGGCTGCCACGGACGTCGGGGTGGCCCGGCGGTTGACCGGCGCCGCCGGTTAATGGGCGTTAACTCCATTCCCCTCAGGTTAACGACCACTAACCCGCCTGTCTACAATTAGTTGTATGAGCAGCACACACGCCCCAGCCGCCACCGGCCGACGCGAGCAGATCCTCAAGGAGGCGGCCCGCCTCTTCGCCGAGCGCGGCTTCCACGGCGTCGGCGTGGACGAGATCGGTGCCGCCGTCGGCATCTCCGGGCCCGGCCTCTACCGCCACTTCGCCGGCAAGGACGCGATGCTCGCCGAACTGCTCGTCGGCATCAGCGAACGGCTGCTGGAGGGTGGCCGCATCCGGGCCGCGTCGGGCGGGGACACCCCCGGGGCGGTGCTGGACGCCCTGATCGACGGGCACATCGACTTCGCGCTCGACGACCGCCCGCTGATCACCGTCCACGACCGCGAGCTGGACCGGCTGCGCGAGGCCGACCGCAAGCGGGTGCGCCGCCTCCAGCGCGAGTACGTGGAGCTGTGGGTGCAGGTGGTGCGCGAGGTGTACCCGGCGTGCGCGGAGGCGGACGCGCGCGCCTCCGTCCACGCGGTGTTCGGCCTGCTCAACTCGACCCCGCACCTGAGCCGTCCGGGCGCGCTCCCGGGACGTACGGAGATGTCGCGGCTGCTGCACCGGCTGGCGCGCGGGGCGTTCGCCGCGGCGGGCGCGGACGGGGCCGCGGGCGGAATCACGGGCCCGTCCACCCCCTCGGACACCTCTGGACAGCCCGACTGACCGGCGGGTAGCTTTCGGCTGAGCAAGCGCTTAGTCGACGGCCGGTCCTGGCCGGCCGGTGAACCGGAGGAGGGCGGCGGATGCGTCGTACGGTGTTCAACGAGGATCACGAAGCGTTCCGGGAGACCATCCGCGACTTCATCGCCACCGAGGTCGTCCCCGTCTACGACGAGTGGATGCAGGCCGGCCAGGCCCCCCGCGACTTCTACAAGAAGCTCGGCGAACTGGGCGTCTTCGGCATCGAGGTGCCGGAGGAGTACGGCGGCGCCGGCGAGAGCAGCTTCAAGTTCAACGCCGTCATCACCGAGGAATGCGCGCGGGCGGGCGTCAGCTTCGGCGGCTCCGGCGTACACACCGCGCTCTGCCTCCCGTACTTCCTCAAATACGCGAACGAGGAGCAGAAGCGGCGCTGGCTGCCGCCCTTCGTCTCCGGCGACATGATGACCGCCATCGCCATGACCGAGCCCGGCACCGGCTCCGACCTGGCCGGCATGAAGACCACCGCCAAGCTCTCCGAGGACGGCACCCACTACGTCCTCAACGGCGCCAAGACCTTCATCACCGGCGGCGTCCTCGCCGACCGCGTCATCGTCTGCGCCCGCACCGCGCCCACCCGTCGCCCGACCACCACCCCTGACGGACTGCGCTCCGCGCAGGAAGCCCCACGGGAAGACCGCCGCAGCGGCATCACCCTCCTGGTCGTCGACACCACCTCCGAGGGCTACGCGGTCGGCCGCAAGCTGGACAAGCTCGGCCTCAAGACCTCCGACACCGCCGAACTCTCCTTCACCGACGTCAAGGTGCCGGTCGAGGACCGCCTCGGCGAAGAGGGCAAGGCGTTCTCCTACCTCGGCCAGAACCTCCCGCAGGAACGTCTCGGCATCGCCGTCGGCGCCTACGCCCAGGCCGCAGCCGCGGTCCGCTTCGCCAAGGAGTACGTCCAGGAGCGCGAGGTCTTCGGCAAGTCCGTCGCCTCCTTCCAGAACACCAAGTTCGTCCTCGCGGACTGCAAGTCCGAGGTGGACGCCATGCAGGCCGTCGTCGACCGCGCCCTGGACGCCCACGACGCGGGCGAACTGACCGCCGCCGACGCCGCCTCCGCCAAGCTCTTCACCACCGAGCGCGCCGCCGTCGTCATCGACAAGTGCCTCCAACTGCACGGCGGCTACGGCTACATGCAGGAGTACCCGATCTCCCGCCTGTACGCCGACACCCGCGTCACCCGCATCTACGGTGGCACGAGCGAGGTCATGCGCTCCATCATCGCCAAGTCCATGGGCCTGTGAGGGCCGGCCGCCGCCGCGCCCCGCACGAGTGAAAGCCGTACGCGCGTGAACGACGCCCTCGCCGACCTGCTCGAACAGCTCGACCTGGAGCGCATCGAGCAGGACATCTTCCGCGGCACCAGCCGCCCCTCCGTCGTGCCCCGGGTCTTCGGCGGCCAGGTCGCCGCCCAGGCCCTGGTCGCCGCCGGGCGCACCGTCCCCGAGGACCGCCCGCCGCACTCCCTGCACGCGTACTTCCTGCGGCCCGGCGACCCCGGCGCGCCCATCGTCTACACCGTCGACCGCATCCGCGACGGCCGGTCCTTCACCACCCGCCGCGTCGTCGCCGTCCAGCACGGCCAGCCGATCTTCCACCTCTCCGCCTCCTTCCAGGTGTACGAGGAGGGCATGGAGCACCAGGAGCCGATGCCGTACGCACCGGACCCGCTGACCCTGCCGACCGCCGCCGAAATGCTCCCCGGTTATGCCGACCGCTTCCGCGAACCGGGCGTCGCGCAGCGCCTCCTGGAGGCACGGGCAGCCGTCGATCTCCGCTACGTGGACGAGCCGCCGTTCGGCACCGCCGGCCGGCCGCGCGAACCGCGCTCCCAGGTCTGGTTCCGCACGCACGGCAAGCTGGACGGCGACATCGACCAGCCGCTGCTGCACATCTGCCTGGTCACCTACGTCTCCGACATGACCCTGCTGGACTCGGTGCTGCTCGCACACGGGCGCGGCGGCTGGGCGGTCGGCGACGTGGTCGGCGCGAGCCTGGACCACGCCATGTGGTTCCACCGCCCCTTCCGGGCCGACGACTGGCTGCTGTACGACCAGGAGTCACCGACCGCCCAGGGCGGCCGCGGCCTGGGCAAGGGCCGGATCTTCACGGCGGACGGGCAGCTGGCGGTGTCGGTGATCCAGGAGGGGGTCATCCGGGTGCCGCGGGGGTGAGGGAGCCGCCGTGGGGCGGCGGGGCTCCGGGCCTGCGAGGTTCCGGCCCGTCCGGTGCGCATACTGGATCTCCATGGACGCCTCCAGCAGCTCCGTACCCTCGCCCGACCCGTCCGGCCAGCGCGCTCCGTCCGACCCGTCCGACCCGTCCGGCCTGCGTGCTGCACCTGATCCGTCCGCCTCGGAGGAGAGCACCGGCACCGTCCTCGTGGCCGCCGCCGCGAACCTCGGCATCGCCGCGGCCAAGGCCGTCGGCGGTGCCGTCAGCGGTTCCAGCGCGATGCTCTCCGAGGCCGCGCACTCCACCGCCGACACGGTCACCGAACTCCTCCTGCTGACCGCCCTCAAACGCAGCGGGAAACCGGCCGACGAGGACCACCCGCTCGGCCACGGCGGCGAGCGCTACGTATGGGCGCTGCTCGCCTCCGTGGCCACCTTCGTCGGCGGCGCGGTCTTCGCGGTCTACGACGGCATCCACACCCTCACCCACGGCGAGGACCCGGGCGACCCCCTGCTCTCCTACCTCATCCTCGCCCTGGCCTTCCTCCTGGAGGGCGCCTCGCTCCTCAAGGGCGTACGCCAGGCCCGGGGCGAGGCCGCCCGCTTCGGCGTCTCCCTGCACCTGTACATGGCCCACACCCCGGACACCGCCGTGAAGGCCGTCGTCATGGAGGACTCCGCGGCGCTGGCCGGGCTGGTGCTGGCCGCGGGCGGACTGCTGGGCGGCCAGCTCACCGGCTCCGGCGCATGGGACGGCGCCGCGTCGATCTGCATCGGGCTGCTGCTGGTGTACGTGGCCTGGGTGCTCGGCCGCAGCAACGCCCAGCTCCTGATCGGCCGCCCGCTCCCCAGGCCGATGCGCGACGCCGTACGCGCGGAACTCCGCTCGGTCGCGCACATCGTGGACGTACTGGAGCTGGTCACGCTCGTCCAGGGACCGCGCGAGGTCCTGGTGGCCGCAAAGATCGACTTCCGGGACGTGTCCACCGCCGAGGAGATCGAGTGGGCCTGCGAGGACGCGGAACAGCGCTTGCGCCAACGCTTCCCGGCGATCCGGCGGGTGTTCCTGGACCCGACACCGGGGGCGTACCAGAGGCGGCCGGGGGCGCGCGGGGCGGAGACGGAGACAGCGGCGGAGGCGGAGACGGACGAGCCAAAGGCGTAACTCCGCCCAGCCCGCCTCAGGAGGCGCAGCCCCGTCCGGACCGTCTTGGGGGGCGCAGTCCCGCCCGGTTCCCCTCGGGGCGGATTCGCGGCCCCGGCCCCTACCCCTGTTATCCCACCCCCTCCACTCCCGCCCCTTTTTCCCCCGCCCCTCCCTCAGTCCGTCAAGCCCGCCGCGCCCAGCAGGTACGCCGTCAGCGGGTCGTAATACCGCGGGCTCAGCACATGGTCGTCCAGTGGAATCGTCACCTGCAGAGTTCCCTCCGCCTCGCCCACGAACAGCGCCGGGTCGTTGCAGTCCGCGAACCCGATGGCGTCGATCCCGCGCTGCCCCGCGCACCCGGCCCAGCCGTGGTCGGCCATGACGAGATCGGGCAGCGCCTGCCCCGCGCGCTCCAGACCGTCCAGTACGGCGGCCATCGGCGCGGGGGAGTGCGTGTGCCACAGCGTCGCCCCGCGCTCCAGCATCGCCACGTCGGCGAACTGGAACACCACGCCGTCGTCCGCCTGCACCCCGTCCGGTACGACGACGATGTCGCAGCCCCGCGCGCGCAGCGCCTCGGCGGTGGCCCGGTGCACGTCCAGCAGCCCGCCCGGGTGACCGGTCGCGAACAGCACCCGCTGCCGGCCGGCAGCGGCCTTGCGCAGCCGGGCGGCGGCACGGTCCAGGGCGTCCACCGTCAGCTCGGGGCCGATGGTGTCCTGGCCCATCCGGTGGTGCGGATCGTCGTTGACGCCGCACCGCTCCGCCATCACCGCGAGCACGTCCTGCTCGTCGGTCCAGCGGTCCCCGAGCTCCAGCCCGAGCCAGTAGTGACGGTCTCCGTTGGCCAGTCTGCGGTAGTGGTCGAGGTTGTTCTCGCGCGGCGTGGCGACCTCACCGGCGATCCGGGTCCGTACGAGATGGTCGACGAGTTCGGCGCGGCTGGGAGCAGGCGGCAGTATCGGCATGCGGCTCATTGTCCCTTGAAGCAACCCGCGGTGGACGCGACGTCCATACGCTGCCGCCACAACGTCACAAATGTCCATGGGCCCCCGGGCCCCCGCTCCCTACTCTCAGCCCCATGACCACCGCATCCGCCGCTTCCGGCGCCTCCCAGGAACCCGTCGGCCCCGTCGACTCCTCCCGCGTCCCCCGCTACGCGGGCCCGGCGACCTTCGCCCGGCTGCCCCGCCTCGACGAGGTTGGCCGGACCGACGTCGCGGTGGTCGGCGTCCCCTTCGACACCGGCGTCTCCTACCGCCCCGGCGCCCGCTTCGGCGGCAACGCCATCCGCGAGGCGTCCCGCCTGCTGCGCCCGTACAACCCGGCCCAGGACGCGTCCCCCTTCGCACTCGCCCAGGTCGCGGACGCCGGCGACATCGCCGCCAACCCCTTCAACATCAACGAGGCCGTCGAGACCATCGAGGCCGCCGCCGACGACCTCCTGGACAGCGGCGCCCGCCTGATGACGCTGGGCGGCGACCACACCATCGCGCTGCCGCTGCTGCGCTCCATGGCGAAGAAGCACGGCCCGGTCGCCCTGCTCCACTTCGACGCCCACCTGGACACCTGGGACACCTACTTCGGCGCCGAGTACACCCACGGCACCCCGTTCCGCCGCGCCGTCGAGGAGGGCATCCTCGACACCTCCGCCCTCTCCCACGTCGGCACCCGCGGCCCCCTCTACGGCAAGAAGGACCTCGACGACGACGAGAAGATGGGCTTCGGCATCGTCACGTCCGCCGACGTCATGCGCCGCGGCGTCGACGAGGTCGCCGACCAGCTCCGCCAGCGCATCGGCGACCGCCCCCTGTACATCTCCATCGACATCGACGTCCTCGACCCGGCCCACGCCCCCGGCACCGGCACCCCCGAGGCCGGCGGCCTCACCTCCCGCGAACTCCTCGAAATCCTCCGCGGCCTCGCCACCTGCAACCTGGTCTCCGCCGACCTCGTAGAGGTCGCCCCCGCCTACGACCACGCCGAAATAACCTCGGTCGCCGCCTCCCACACCGCATACGAACTCACAACCATCATGTCCCGCCAGATCGCGGCTGCGCGCGGCTGAACCTGACGCCCCGCGCCCTACGGGCGCGGGGCGGCTCGCTACGATGCGCCTGCGTCCTCCGGCGGCCCGCTTCGCATACAGGGGCCGATGTAGTGGCCTCCGTGGGCAGGGGAACACGGGACTTTCCGCCTCATCCAGCCAGTGGGCTTGGTCGATCGAGTGCGGCTGGAGATACAGCAGTCTGTCACCGTAGTGTTTCGCCTCATGAGCGACGAAGTGACGAGCCTCGTACAGGACCTGGGTTCCCGGACCCGGGCGACGAGAAGGGCTGCGGAAAGCGCACTGCTCAATATCGGCGCGCCCGCGGTGACGCGGTTGCTGGCACTGTTGGTCGGCCCTCGCAGTTCGGTCGGCGCGGATGCGCAAGACGTGCTCGT
Source organism: Streptomyces sp. NPDC017529 (assembly GCF_044329785.1). Taxonomy (NCBI): domain Bacteria; kingdom Bacillati; phylum Actinomycetota; class Actinomycetes; order Kitasatosporales; family Streptomycetaceae; genus Streptomyces; species Streptomyces sp. NPDC017529. The sequence continues at coordinate 584,543 of NZ_JBIRJY010000003.1, read as the reverse complement.
GCGTATGGGGCAGACCGCAGTACCGACACTGCAGGACATACGCCGATCTGGGCCAGGTCACCTTCGGAGGCCAGCCCTGCAAGTCCTGGCGGATATCGGTGGGGCGCAAGCGCTCAGTGACCGGGACCGGGCCGCTGCTGAGCGCCTTGTACGCATCAAACTGCTGGATGAAGTTCCGGAGCGTCTTCCCGTGAGCTCCTGGATCGCCTTTCCGGCCGATCGTCTCGACACGCTTGCCGAGGGATTCGGTTTGTACGACCTCCAGCCGGCCACGGTCGCAATGGGCTTGTCAGCGACAAGTTCTAAGGAAAACGCGATCGAGGGCGTCGGCGGAGAGGCGTCCGATGGGGGAGGTGATGACGATACGGCGTACCGCGTGTTCATCTCTCCAGATTTCCAAGGCTGGCGCCTGATGTACGGTGACGCATTCATGCGTGAGTACACAGGGATTGACGCGGTCGAGGAATTCAGCCGGCACTGTGGCGAAGCGCAGTTCTTCTCGGTGGATTCCATGGACAATTCTAATGTATGGCGAGTCGCTCGGTACGGAGAGGTCGTTCGAGCGTACAGTACCTACGGTGATCCTGAGTGGATCGGAGAGCCGCTTCCTTTCGAGCGAACATTCATCGATGCGGGGGAGGACTCCCATGTCGCCCCAGCTGATATCGCCCAATTCTCCGAAGGGGTCACGGATGCCCATGACGCGGCGTTTCAGTTGTCATTCGACCCCAGATCGGCACGCAAGGACACCATGCGCCTGCATGGCTGGCTGGCCACCACCCGCGCGGATGTTCCCAACGCGCGTTTCAGGGGAGCATTGCGTATCTGACACGCGCGTTGGGAAGTAGGGCTTTAGGCAAGCTGCGGCAGGAGGCGGTGCCAGGTTTGCTGTAGAGCGCTGACGTGCCTGTCCATTTCCGCGACCATTGCCCTTTCCTTGTGAGTCCGGGCGTCGTCACGCTTCTTCTTGTATTCGCTGGTGATGACGTCCCGGAGTTTCTTCTGTGCGGTCGTGAAATCCTTGCCGTCGATTTCGGCCAGAGCCTTGGGGATACGCCTACTGTTTGATCCGTACCGTTCTGCCAATCGTCGGGCGATTTCATCCCTGGTTTGCTCGTGTGTGAGGCCAGGGACGGTCGCGAGTACCTGATCGCGCTCGTCGGTTACTCGGTCCCGGTCGACGAGGCCCTGTGGGTCCGTGCGATAGGTGGTGCTGTAGTAGATCGGTACATCTTCCAACCGCTGGTCAAGCAGGACTTCTGAACAGCGGGCATGTCCTTGCCCCTCGCCGCAAGGCTCACGCTCGGTGTAAAGTCCCGTCGGCTTGAATTGTTCATGCTCCTTCTTACCCTCGTTCACTCGGTCTAGCCACTGCATGAGATGACGTTCCGAATGGCGGGGACTGACCTTCTTCTCGCCGGCCGGAACCGAGGCGTCGACCACGTAGGTGATTTCGTGGTCCGGAGGAGGCCCCTGCACCTCCAGTACCGCGTAGTTCCGGTCGGTCCAGTCGGGGCTGTGTTTTTTGGCTTTCTTGGAGTCAGAGAACACGTCCTTGAGGTCGGACATATACTTTCGGCCTGATTTCCGGTGGCCGCGCACGCCGAGCGACTCCCTGGCGTTCTTTGCGTTGCTGTCCTTGGTGCCCGGCTTCGCAGGGTCTTCGTCCGCCGATCGGTACGGATGCGTCACTGCCTCGGGGCTACTTCCCACGCCCTGGCGACGGTGGAAACTGAGGCTCATCCTGCCGAGCGATGAGATGACCGCCATCTGCTCGCCGTGCTTCATCTGCTCGAACCCTGGCAGCAATTCGGACAACTGGCGTCGTGTAAACATCGCCGGCTTGCGACCAACATCTTCGGGGTGCTCGGAATCACCGGATGTGAGACGCAGAACTCGTGCCAGCTGCCCGTTGTCCGCCCAGTTGTTGAGCTGCTGGTGAACATCGTCCAGACCGACCCGGTGAACGTCCCGTTGCCTGCGGAGTTCCTCCTGCAAGGCATCGGGAGTAAGGCCGTACTCGCGAGAGAGCCGATCCTCGGCCTCGGAAACTCTGTTTCCCTCGGTGTCTTGGGCTGAGGTGTCACTCGTGCCCCGGTCCCGCGGATCAGTGTACGGACGCTGGTCGGGATCGTTCTCGTTCGTGTGCGAAGGGCTGGCAGCGTCAGACGTTGAGTGACTCGGGGCGCTTCCCGGATCGAGGGGCGGGTGGCTCGGGTTGGGCAGGCCTGGCGAACCCGGCCGGACACCGGGGTGGGGGTGTTCGGATGGCGATGTTGGGTGATAGGGGTTCGACTGGCTGTGCGGGTTCGGCGGCTGAGGGTGGGGGTGTTGCGAGTAGAGGGAGGGCTGATGGTGAAGCTGAGGGGATGGTTGATACGGCCCTGGCTGCGGATGCGGCTGGGGTTGCTGTGAATAAGTATGAGGAGCTTGCTGCTGGTGCGGTTGTGGGGCGTTCTGCGGTTGGTGCTGTGACTGGTTCTGCTGAGAGTGCAGGTGGGGCTGTTGCTGGTGGGGGGTTTGAGTTTGGGCCTGGGTGGGGTCGTATGGAGTGCGGTTGGCGTCGAGGGTGAGGTGCCAGACGCCATCGGCTGCCGTGTTGATGGGCTGATGGCTGATTTCGCCGGTCTGGCTGTCGACCCATACGACGTGGCCGTTGTGGTTGACGGCGTTGAAGACGTGGGCGCCCCCGGGGTCGCCGTTGGGTTTCTTGGGCCAGGTGACCAGAACCGCGGCCGCTGCGCCGTGGCCGGCCTGACGTAGTTCGTCGGCGATGCGCGCGTAGGCATCCTGGGAGTTCGGGCCGGAGTTGCGGAACTGGGTGCCCGCCCACTGCTCGATGTTGCGGGTACCGTCGCGTTCGCCGGAGGCGCGGTCGATGCCGCCTTGGCCGTCCGGGTCGTACGTGCGGACGGCGGACACCTGCGGGTTGCCGTACCAGGACTCCATAAAGGATCGGGTGCAGTCGGCGCAGTTGTTGGAGCGGCCGAGAACGGTGGGGCCGCCGTCGTTCTGGTACTGGGCCCAGGGGGCGAACGGGTCGTTGAACGGTCGGGGAGACCCGTCCGGGTTCCGCGGGAAGTTCGCCTCCAGCGCCTGCTGGTCGTGTGGGTAGGGCGAATACAGGCCGCTGGGCGCGTGGTTCAGGCTGGCGCGGACGTGGTTGATGCTCGGGCGGTTGGGGTCCTGGGGGATCGGCGCCTGGTATGGCTGCTGATGGGGAGGCGCCTGTGGGTGCGGTACTGGTTGCTGCGGGGCCTGCTGCTGGTGGGGAGCAGGGTGATGCGGTGTGGGCTGCTGGGGGAAAGGCTGGTGCTGCGGGGGCTGGTGTTGTGGCGTGGCCTGCTGGTGGTTCTGAGGTGTTTGGTGGGGCGTGGGTGTGGGGATGGGAGTGTGGCTTTGGAGCGTGGGCTGGGGCTGGTTGGGGTGGGGATGGGGTTGCTGCTGGTACGGGTTGGGTTGGGGGGCAGGCTGCTGGGTGTACGGATTCTGCTGGTGGTGGGGTTGTTGCTGTGAGGGCTGCTGGTTGTGCGGCTGCTGGCTCGGGTGGGGAGTGGTGGGGGTAGGGGCGCTGGGGGTTTGGGGGTTCGGGGTGGTGGGCGTCTGATTGGGGCGGTTGGTTGTTTCGGGGTGGGTGGGGCTGTCGGGGCGGGAGTTGTGGGGTGGGCGTTCCGGGCGGGGCTGCTGGGTGTGGTCGTGGATGGCCTGTGAGCCGTCCGGGCGGCGGTTGTCGCGCGGCGGAGTGGTGGGGGTGTCGCGGCGCGGGCCGTCGAGGCGGCGGTTGTAGGCGGGGCGCTCGGGCTGGCGCTGCTGGGTGACGTCGCGGATTGCCTGTGAGCCGTCGGGACGACGGTTGGTGGGTGAGGAGGGTGTGGGGGTGGTGCTGGGAGGAGTGTTGCTGCGGGGGGTGGTGGCGCCTTGTGGGGGCGTAGTGGGGGCGCCTATGACCGGGCCTGCGGCTGGAGGGGTGTTTTGTTGCGGCTGTTGCGGGGTGGTGGGGGTGGTGGTGCTGGGGTCCGCGTGGTGCTGGGTGGGCGGGGGCGCGGTCATGGTGTCGGCCGACTGGGTGGCGACGCCGATGTCGCTCTCGTCCACCCTCGGCATGGGGTCGCCGGGGGCCGGGTCGCGGTGCTGGATCGGCTGGCCCGAGGACGGGGAGTGCTGAACGGGCGCGCCCTGCGGGGGCGCGCTCATGTGCGGAGTGGAGACGCGGCTGCCGCTGCCGGAGTTGTTGTCCGATGGGGTGCCGGCGTCGGTGTTGGTGTTGGTCGGCGGGTTGCCGGTGATCGGGTCGGGGGACGGCGGGGTGGGGGAGTTGGAGTGGCCCGGGGGCGGCGTGGTGTCGGGGGATGGGTTGGGTGTGGGGGACGGGCCGGCGGCCGGTTGGGTGGTGCCGTTGTCCGGGGTGGGGCGGGCCGCGTCCGGGGTGGTGTCGGGTGCCGGTTGGGTGGAGATGGAGTCCGGAGCGGGGGCGGGGGTGGGGCGGCTGGTGTCCGGAGCGGGCTGCGTGGTGACGTTGTTGGGGTTGTTGTCCGGGTTCGGGCGGGCTGCGTCCGGGGTGTGGTCGGGGGCCGGCTGCGTGCTGGCGGCGTCCGGGGACGTGTGGCGGTCCGAAGGCGTGTTGTGGTCCGCGGCGGGGGTGGTGTTGCCGTCGGGTGTGCTGGCGTGGGCGCCGCTGCTGTACGGGCTGTGGCTGTCGCCGCCTTGGTAGCCGTCGTCGAAGGGGGAGCGCTGGTCCGGGGGCGGCAGGGGCTGGGCCCGGGGGACGTCTCGGTTGCCGTCCGGGCCCGGGGTGGAGCGGTCGGCGGCGGCGGGCGATGGAGTGTTGTTGGAGCCTGAGTCCGTACTGGGGCTGGTGTCGCCGGGGCGGGGGGTGTGGGAGGTGCCTGCGTTTCCGTGATCGGCGGAGGGGGAGCCCGAGCCGCCACTGTCACTGCGACTGCTGGACGCGCTGGAGCCGCCACCGTTGTTGCCGGAGCCGCCGCCACTGCTGCCGGAGCCCGAGTTGCTGCTGCCCGAGCCCGTACCCGTACTGGAGCCGCTGCCCGAACCCGTTCCGCTGCCGCTGCCGCTGCCGGAGCCCGAGCCGCCGTCACCGGAGCCGCTGCCGGAGCCCGAGCCGCCGTCACTGCCGGAGCCGTTGCCGGAGCGGCCCCCGCCGTCCCGTGAGCCGCTGCCGGACCCGCCGCCGTCTCCCGTGCCCCCGCCGGTACCGCCTCCGTCGCCTGTGCTGTCGCCGTGTCCGGCGGCGGAGTCCAAGCCGTGGCGGGCGCGGCGGCCGGCGCGGCTGCCGGCGCCGTCGCGCAGGGATTCGCCGAGGGTTTCGCCGGTGTTCTTCAGGGCGTCCTTGCCGGCCTCGACGCCCTTTTTGGCGGTGCGGCCGAGGTCGTAGCCGCTTTGGGCGCCGAAGTTCTGGTTGACGGTCTGGGCGATGAGGTCGGAGACCATGGCCTCCAGGGCGGAGATGACCGGTTCCTTGGCCGCCTCCATGATGGCGTCCAGGAGTTGTTTGGCGACCTCTTTGAGGATGCGGCGGACGACTTCGCGGGTGGCCAGGGTGCCGGCGGCGGCGCCGATCTCGGACAGGCCCAGGGTGAAGGGGGCGGCGGCCTGGGCGGCGATGATCTCGGCGGCCAGGATCACCAGCTGGGTGATCACGGCGATCTTCATGCCGATGACCAGCGCGGCGGCGGCCTCCAGGGTGAAGGCGATGATCTCGGCGGCCTGGCGGGCGTCGTCGAAGTAGCCGGAGCCGTCGGCGAACTTGTCCCAGGCCTTGCTGAAGCCCTCGATGGAGTCGCCCATGTTCTGCGACAGCACGTTGCTCGCGGCACTGTTGCCGCGCGCCTGGTGGCCGGAGACCTCGGCGGCGAACTGGCGCCACACCTGCGCGCACTCGATCAGCTTGTCCTCGTCGGCATGCGGCCAGTTGAAGCCGAGCATGTCCAAGACCCACTCCAGCGGATCCGGCAGCATGAGAGACAAGGCGGAACTCCCCCGTGAAAATGCGTGTTCGACCCGCCGGCGACCGGCGGAGGTGGTGACGACGGTGTGGTGGCGTTGGTGGTGAGAAGGACGGGGCGGTGGTGGCGGTAGCGGCGGGTGTGCTGCGCCGGGAGCGCGGGGCCGTAGCCCTTACGCCGGGGTCGGCCGCCTTGCGCCCCGCGCCCTTAGTGCGATCTGGGGCCTTCCAGCCGCGAGAACAACTTGTCCGACCCGCCTGCCTGCGGGTTGGGCACGTGCTGCTTGATCAGCGACTCGCTGAAGTCCTCGCCCTCCGCGTAGTTCTTCGACATGGAGCGCAGCGCCTTGCCGATCTCCTGGAGCTTCGAGGACAGGTGCCCCATCGACTCGTACATGCCGTCGCGTACGCCCTCGTAGACGACGCCGAACTTCTCGCCGATCTCGTCGTCGCCCCACGGGGGCGCGTCGGCCTTGCTGGCGAACGTCGTCAGCCCGCTCATGAACTGATCACCGAACGACTTCTCCGGCTCTTTCTGGCCGCCGCCCGGCGCCGGCGTGCCCGGCGGGCCGGCGCCCAGCGCGCTCAGCCCGTCCATCAGCCGCTTGACCGAGTCCTGGAAGTCCTCACCCAGCTTCACGAAGCTGGTGCCCTCGGCCTTCAGCGACTCCACATCTGTCTGGAAACCGCCTGCTCCCACAACGCCCCCGAGTCGTCCGTGCCGTCATCAGATGCACGAAGAGATGTTCATGCCAAAGTCTTGTCGAAGTCTAGATGTCGCCAAGGTCCGGCACGAGGCCGGACGTCGGTGTGCCGCGGTAGCGCGGTGGCGCCGGTGACGGAACCGGTGCATGCGTACGTATGACGCGACCGGTGCCCCTCAGGGCGTACCAGGCCGGTACCAGCGGTGGTAAATCTTTACCGCTTCTTCCGGCGGGTGGTTGGGCAGGAACGTCACATCGCCGTTGATCTTGGAGATGGCCACGTTGCTGCCGCCGGGCGCGGTCGGTGGTGCCTGCGGGTCTTCCGGGGGCGGCCAGCTCGCGTGCACCAAGTAGCCGACGTCGAATTCGTGGACGAACAGGCCACTCGGGCCGCCGGACGAACCGATGGCAGGGAAGTGTCGACGGCCGATTTCCAGCGCCTCTTCAGGAGTGGACGGCACCGGCTGCGGACCGTCACCCGACGCGCCCCCGTGTGGAGAGCCGGGGGGCGGCGGAAGCGGTGGAGGCGGAGGGGGCGTGGGTGGCTGACCGGGAACGTTGCCCGGAATGCCGGGATCTGGCATGGATGCCCCTCCTTTGGTGTCGGTCCCGCCGGCGATTTTGCCAGCGATGGTCAACTTAACCCACGCCACTGACACCCGTTTGGTTCTCTCCGGCGGCGACGTTCCGGCCAAGCAGAGCGGAGGTGGATGCCGTAGCGGGAACGAATGGCGTGAGGGTCTTGAGGCACGCGCGGGCAGGCGGGGTGCGCGGGTCGGCTCGTACGCCCGTGCGGATGAAGAAGGCGGGCGGTGTCAAGAGGTCGTAAGGCGTGGCCGGTTGGACAACAGGAGTGCGTCAGGGGCGCGCGGCGCGGCGCGTGCGAGCGGTTGAGTGAACCCACCGAACCGCACCAGGGCCCGTTCCACACCAGGACCAGGGCCAGGCCCGGACCCGGGCCCGTTCAGAACCAGAACCCATCCACCCGGGCGGGGCGCCTCAGCTTCAAGGGCCTCGGAGAGCGCCTTTCAGCAGGCTCCTCTCCCTCCCCTTCCGCCGCCCCGAAAGTTTCCTTCGCCCCGAAAGCTCCCTTGATGCAGCCCCTGGCTCCGGATCAGCAGTACAACGGTACGACCACCACCGGCCCCGACCCGGCGGACGGCACCGGCAGCACGCGTCTCGCCGAGCCCACCCGACTCACCGACCTCACCCGCCGCCCCACGCACCGGCACCCGGCCCGCGGCGTACTCGACCCCAAGCAGCTCCTCGCCTCCCTCCCCCAGGCGCTCCGCAAGCTGCAACCGAAGGCGCTCGTGCGCAACCCGGTGCTGTTCGTCGTGGCGGCCGGCGCGCTGCTCACCACCCTCTCCGCCCTCCTCGCCCCGAGCGTCTTCGCCTGGACGATCAGCGTCTGGCTCTGGCTGACCGTCGTCTTCGCGAACCTGGCCGAAGCGGTCGCCGAGGGCCGCGGCAAGGCGCAGGCCGAGACGCTGCGCCGGACGCGCAGCGACACCGTCGCGCGCCGGCTGCGCAGTTGGCGGGTGGGGATACCGGAGCGGGAGTACGAGGAGGAGACCGTACCGGCGGCCGATCTCCAGCCGTACGACTTCGTGGTCGTGGACGCGGGGGAGGTGGTGCCCGGCGACGGCGAGGTGGTCGAGGGCGCCGCGTCCGTCGACGAGTCGGCGATCACCGGCGAGTCGGCGCCGGTGATCCGCGAGGCGGGCGGTGACCGCTCCGGTGTCACCGGCGGTACGACGGTGCTGTCCGACCGCATCGTCGTCCGCATCACCTCCCGTTCCGGCAAGACCTTCCTCGATCGCATGATCGCGCTGGTGGAGGGCACCACCCGGCAGAAGACCCCGAACGAGCTGGCGCTGAACATCCTGCTCGCCGCGCTCACCGTCATTTTCCTGCTGGCCGTGGTCTCGCTGCAGCCGATGGCCGGTTACGCGGGGGCCGCGCAGCCGCTGACCGTGCTGGTCGCGCTGCTGGTCACGTTGATACCGACGACCATCGGCGCGCTGCTGTCGGCGATCGGCATCGCCGGGATGGACCGGCTCGTCCAGCGCAACGTACTGGCGCTGTCCGGACGGGCCGTCGAGGCGGCCGGCGACGTGAACACGCTGCTGCTCGACAAGACCGGGACGATCACGCACGGCAACCGCCGCGCCGACTCGTTCGTGCCGTTGGGCGGCGTACCGATCGTCCAACTCGCCGACGCCGCCCAGCTCTCCTCGCTCGCCGACGAGACGCCGGAGGGCCGGTCCGTCGTGGAGCTGGCACAGGAGAAGTACGGGATCCGGATCCGTACGGAAGGGGAGATGGGGGCCGCGCGCTGGGTGGCGTTCAGCGCGCAGACCCGTATGAGCGGTGTCGATCTGGCCTGGTCGGGCGGGTGCCTGGTGCGCAAGGGCGCGGCCGGGGCGGTGCGGGACTGGGTGACGCGGCTCGGCGGGCAGGTGCCGCCGGAGGCGGGCTGGATCGCCGACTCGATCGCCGCGGGCGGTGGTACGCCGCTGCTGGTGGCCGTCGCCGACCGGCACGGCGCGCGGGTGCTCGGCGCCGTCCACCTGAAGGACGTGGTCAAGGACGGCATCGCGCGCCGGTTCGCGGAGTTGCGCGCCATGGGCATCAAGACGGTGATGGTCACCGGCGACAACCCGCTGACCGCCAGGTCCATCGCGGCGGAGGCCGGCGTCGACGACTACATGGCGGAGGCCACGCCCGAGGACAAGCTGGCGCGGATCCGGCAGGAGCAGGCGGGCGGCAACCTCGTCGCGATGACGGGCGACGGGACGAACGACGCGCCCGCGCTCGCCCAGGCGGACGTGGGCGTGGCCATGAACACCGGCACCTCGGCGGCGAAAGAGGCCGGGAACATGGTGGACCTGGACTCCAACCCCACCAAGCTCATCGAGATCGTCGCCGTCGGCAAGCAGCTGCTGATCACCCGTGGCGCGCTGACGACCTTCTCGATCTGCAACGACGTGGCGAAGTACTTCGCGATCGTGCCCGCCATGTTCACCGCCGCCTATCCGGGGCTGGGGGCGCTCAACATCATGGGCCTGCACAGTCCGACCTCGGCCATCGCCTCGGCCATCATCTTCAACGCGCTGATCATCGTGGTGCTGATCCCGCTGGCCCTGCGCGGCGTCCGCTACCAGCCGGCCTCGGCGCACGCGATGCTCCGGCGCAACCTCGGCGTGTACGGGCTGGGCGGACTCGTCGCGCCGTTCCTGGGCATCAAACTCATCGACCTGGTGCTCCAGCTGGTGCCGGGCATCTGAGAAGACGGGGCGGCGTCCGGCGCGCGGCCCTACCGGGGCGTGTCCAGGGCCTTGAGCGCGAACCAGAGTTCCATGCGTACGTCGGCGTCGTCGAGATCCGTTCCGAGCAGCCGCGTGATGCGGGTGATGCGCTGGCGGACGGTGTTGCGGTGCACGGCCAGGGCGGTGGCGGTGCGATCCCAACTGCCGTGCTGCGCGATCCAGGCGCGCAGGGTGACGAGCAGGTCGGGGGAGTCCAGGAGCGGTCCCAGGTGTTCGCGGGCGTGGGCTTCGGCGTCGGGCGGCGCGACGAGGGCCGAGACGCTGTGCGGGCCGGGGGCGCGGTGGCGGGCCAGCGGAGCGCGGCGGGCGAGGGCGCGGCGGAGGGCGGTCGCGGCGTGCCGGTCGGCGACGGGCAGGTCGGCGACGGGTACGGGTTCGCCGGCGCCGAGCGTCCAGCCGGGTGCGGCGGCGAGGCGGGGGGCGTCTCCGGGGATCAGCGCTCGCACGACGGGACGGGGCGCGGCCGGGTCCGGAAGCGGGCCGGGGTCGATCAACGACGTACCCAGAGCCGAGGCCAACGCTTCGACGGAGGCGTCGCTGTCGCGGCGGCGCTGGGCGTGTACGACGGTCCAGCGGGAGGGGGTGAGCAGCGGAGCGGCGTCGGCCGGGCATGCGCCGAGCAACATGCGGGTCAGCGCGGCGCGTTGGCCGGCGAGCGTGGCCGCCGCCGTTGCCGTGCCGGCGGGTCCGCCGCTCTGCCCGGTGATCAGGGAGAGCAGGACCGCCGCGACTCCCGCGACGGTGTGGGCGGTCGCGTCGTACGGGCGCGAGGTGACGGCGAGGACGGGGGCGGTGGCGGCCCGCGGGGCGGGGGAGTCGCCGGAGGCCGGGCCGGTGAGGGTGTAAACGGCGAGGTGGGTGCCGTCGGCGAGGGTGTCGGTGGCCGAGGACGGGGTGAGGTGCCAGGTCGGGAGGGTGGATTGCTCGTCGTGCTCGTCCGGGGTGACGATGCGGACCAGGCGTACGGCGGCGGCACGGCAGGCGGGGGCGGGCGCCGGTCCCGCCGTGGCCAGTTCATCGCCGCCAGGGGCCAGCAGGGCAGCCCATCCGCCGGTGTGACGGGACAGGGCGCGCAGGACGGCGGGAGCGGGATCGGGCCGGGCGGCCGCGGCAGACAGGGCGCGCTGGGCCTCGCTGAGGCGGGTCAACTCACGGTGCCGCGCCTCGGTCACGGCCTGCCACACCGCGCTCTCGACCGCGGTGAACGGCGTGTCCGGCGGCACCTCCAGCAGCGGCAGGCCGTGCCGGTCGCAGGCATCCACGAGGGCGGCCGGCACGGCGTCGTGGACGGGCAGGACGCCGAAGCCGAGGGCGGCGGCCCCGGCCGCGAGGCTCCGCCGCACGTAACCGTCGAGGTACGTACCGGGTCCCGCGTCCGCGGCCACCGCCGGGTCGAAGTGGACGCCGGCCGTGAGCAGCAGTTCGCCGCCCAGCAGGTACGGGACCGGGTCGGCCATCTCGGACGTGTGCACCCAGTGGACCACGGCGTCCGCCCCGCGCGGCCCCGCGACCTGCCGCAGGCCCAGGTCCGCGCGGTCGAGCAGCGTGGAGAGGGGGACGGCCGGGGTAGGCGGAGCCGCTGCCGGGTGCGGTGCCGGCGCGGCCCGGCGCGAAGACGAGTGCAGCATGTGCGAACCATCCACTCCGGGGAAGCAGGGTGGAGGAAAAGTACACTTCAGCGCCGCCCGGCCGCCTCCTAGGGTCAACCCGCGAGACCCCCCACCCCGGCCCACCGCCGGGGCCCCTCGGTGCGGCGTGAAGGGATGGCCCATGGCCGTGGACTACGCGGTGATTGCCGCTTATCTGGCCGGAATGCTCGCGATGGGCTGGTGGGGCATGCGCCGCGCCAGGTCGAAGAGCGAATTCCTGGTCGCGGGGCGGCGTCTGGGGCCCGCGATGTACTCGGGGACCATGGCCGCGATCGTCCTCGGCGGCGCGTCCACGATCGGCGGGGTCGGGCTGGGTTACCAGTACGGTCTGTCGGGTGCGTGGATGGTCTTCGCCATCGGGCTCGGCCTGCTGGCGCTGAGCGTGTTCTTCTCCGCCCGCATCGCCCGGCTGAAGGTCTACACGGTCTCCGAGATGCTCGACCTGCGGTACGGCGGCTCCGCCGGCGTGATCTCCGGCGTCGTGATGTGGGCGTACACGCTGATGCTGGCGGTGACCTCCACCATCGCGTACGCCACCATCTTCGACGTGCTGTTCGACCTGGACCGCACGGTATCGATCGTGCTGGGCGGCGTGATCGTCGTCGCGTACTCGACGCTCGGCGGCATGTGGTCGATCACCCTGACGGACATGGTGCAGTTCGTCGTCAAGACGATCGGGGTGCTGCTGCTCCTGCTGCCGGTCGCGGTCGTCAGGGCGGGCGGCTTCGCCGGGATGGAGGCCCGGCTGCCGCACGAGTACTTCGCCCCGCTGGGCATCGGCGGCCAGACCGTCTTCACGTACGTGCTGATCTACACCTTCGGCATGCTGATCGGCCAGGACATCTGGCAGCGGGTGTTCACCGCGCGCAGCGACCGGGTCGCCCGGCTGGGCGGTACGGCGGCAGGCACGTACTGCCTGCTCTACGCGCTCGCCGGCGCCGTCATAGGCACCGCGGCCAAGGTGCTGTACCCCGAACTGGGTAGCCCCGACGACGCGTTCGCCACGATCGTGACGGACGCGCTGCCGGTCGGCGTGCGCGGGCTGGTTCTGGCGGCGGCGCTGTCGGCCGTGATGTCCACGTCGTCCGGGGCGCTGATCGCGTGTGCGACGGTGGCCAACAACGACATCTGGACCCGGCTCCGCAGGGCCCTGCCGGACCGCGGCCCCGGCCATGACGAGGTGCGCGGCAACCGCGCGTTCATCCTGATCATGGGCGTGGCCGTCATCGGCGCCGCGATCGCGCTCAACGACGTCGTACAGGCCCTGACCGTCGCGTACAACCTGCTGGTCGGCGGGCTGCTGGTGCCCATCCTGGGCGGCCTGGTGTGGCGTCGCGGAACGGGTACGGGGGCTCTCGCCGCCGTCGTGGCGGGCGGCGGGACGGTCGTCGGGCTGATGGCCGCGTTCGGAGTTCTGGCCAACGAACCGATCGCGTACGGGCTGCTGGCGTCGCTGGTCGTGTACGTGACGGTGAGCCTGGCGACGAAACCGACGGACGCGGCGGTGTTGGCGAGGTGGCGGGAGCGGGTGGGGCATCCCGCCGGCGGCCCGCCCTCGGACGATGTCCCGCAGCCACCCATGGAAAACGCGGCGGAAGGCGGATCCCGGCCATGAGCAGCGCCACCGCCACCCAGCCGCCGGCAACGCCGCGGCGCACCGGAGGTGACCTGGTCGTCGAGTCGCTGGCGGCGCTCGGCGCGGACACCGTCTTCGGGCTGCCCGGACAGCACGCGCTCGGCGCCTTCGACGCCCTGCGCCGCTCCGCCCTGCGCTACGTCGGGCTGCGGACCGAGAACAACGCGGGCTTCGCCGCCGACGCCCACGCCCGTACGACACGCGGCGTCGCGCCCCTGCTGGTCTCCACCGGGCCCGGCGCCCTGATGACGCTCCCCGCGCTCCAGGAGGCCGCGGCCGCTTCGGCCGCCGTACTGGCCATCGGCAGCCAGGTCCCGGTCGCGGGACTCGGCGGTGGACGCCACGGATACCTGCACGAACTACCCGACCAGAGCGCGTCCTTCCGCGGCGTGGTGAAGTCGGTGCACACGGTGCGTACGGCGTCACAGATCCCGTCGGCGGTGGCCGAGGCGTGGGCGTCTGCGGCGAGCGTCCCGCACGGGCCGGTGTGGCTGGAGATCCCGCAGGACGTGTTGCTGGCACCGGTGGACGTGCCGGTGGTCGCGGAACTCACGGCCGACGTACGGAAACCGGCGCCGCGCGGCGAGCTGATCGCGGAAGCCGCGCGCCGGCTCTCCGAGGCGGACCGCCCGGTGATCCTGGCGGGCGGGGGCGTCGTACGGGCGGGGACCGAGGCCGCGCTGCTGGCTCTCGCGGAGAAGCTGGGCGCGCCGGTGGCGACGACGTTCGGCGGCAAGGGGGCGTTCCCCTGGAAGCACCCGCTTTCCCTCCAGTCCTGGTTGGAGGACCGCCACACGACCGACTTCCTGGAGGATGCGGACGTCCTCCTCGTCGTCGGCTCCGGGCTCGGCGAACTCTCCTCGAACTACCACACCTTCCGCCCGCGCGGCCGCGTCGTTCAGGTGGAGGCCGACCTCGGCAAACTGGAGGCCAACCACGCCGCGCTGGGCATCCACGCCGATGCGCGGATCGCCCTGGAACAGCTGGCGGCCACCGTGCGCGACCGGGCCCGGGAAGCGGGTGGTCCGGGCCGTACGGAGGCGGCGGCCGAAGCGGTCGCCGGCGTGCTCCGCCGCGTAAGGAAACGGATCGACGGGCAGGGGCTGGAACCGGAGCAGGCCGTGCTGGCCGCCGTGCGCGACGCGCTGCCGGACGCGGCGCCCAGCTTCTGGGACATGACGATCCTCGGCTACTGGGCCTGGTCCGCCTTCGACCCGCGGACGGCGAACGCCATGCACTCCGCCCAGGGCGCCGGCGGCCTCGGCTACGGCTTCCCGGCGGCGCTCGGCGCTGCCGTCGCCGACCCGGGCCGCCCCACGCTGGCCGTCTCCGGCGACGGCGGCGCCATGTACTCGATCGCCGAACTGGCCACCGCCCGCCAGTACGGCCTGCCGGTCACCTGGCTCATCGTGGACGACGGCGGCTACGGCATCCTGCGCGAGTACATGACCGACGCCTTCGGGCAGGCGACCGCCACCGAACTCGCCCGCCCCGACTTCGTGGCCCTCGCGCGGTCCTTCGGCGTACCGGCGGTCCGTACGTGTCCGGAAGACCTGCGGGCCGACCTGGCCGCGGCCCTCGCCGTCCCGGGCCCTTCCGTGGTCGACCTCCCCGCCCGGTTGCGGATGTTCGCGCCGACGCATCTGGGTACGGGGGCGGGGTGACGGGAGGCGGAAGGAGCGGGCCCCGGACCGTACCGGCGGGGCCCGCTCCAGGTGGTCAGGGCCGGGGCGCGGTGGTCCCGGCCGGAACCGGCGGCCACGGGACGTCGGCCAGCGCCGGGAGCAACTGCTCCTCTTCATAGGCGAGGTGCGCCAGCAGTTCCCGCGTCATCCGCTCCAACTCGGCGCGGAAACGCGCTGGATCGGCACTGCCGATGTCCGCGAGCAGAGCGAGCAGTCCGTCCTGGAGGCGGGCGATCGTCCGGTGCTCCTCCTGAAGCCGGTCGAGGGCGGGCCGGAGTTCCGGGTGATACCGGGCGACGGCGGGGAACACGTGCCCGTCCTCGCCGGTGTGGTGGAACTCCAGGCTCTGGCAGAACGCCAGACAGTGCTGCCGGATCTGCATGCCGAGCCCCGGCGCCGGCGGTGCGCCGGGCCCCCGGTGAGCCGCCGACGCCGCGAGATGGGCCTCGGCCTCCTCCCGTACGTGCCGCAACTGCGCGCGAAGCCACGTGTGGACCTGCACGAGTTTGCCGGCGAGAGAGGTGACCTCGCGGGGAAGCTCCCCGTCCGCTTCCCGGTACTCGGGCTCGGCGGGTTCCAGTACGACGACCGGGAGGGTACGGGTGGTCCCGGCCTGGTAGTCGCCGTATCCGGGGACCTCGCGCACCACCTGCTCGAACAGCCGGTCACGGCGTTCGCCCTCGGCGGGCACCGCGATCGCCTCGTACGTCTCACTGCCCACCTCCACCTGTACTTGAGGGCGGGCGAGCAGGTTGCGGTACCAGTCGGGGTGACGGGGCGCGCCGAGGTTGGAACCGACGACGAGCAGCAGGCCGCTGTGTCGGACGTAACCGAGAGGCACGGTGTGCGGCTCGCCCGTCCTCGCGCCGGTGGTGGTCAGCAGGAGGAGGTCACCGCCTTCGAAGGGGCCGCCGACCTTTCCCCCGTTGGCTCGGAACTCTTCGATGACCGATTGATTGAAGGAATTGGGCGTGGAGGGGCCGGATTTGTAGGAACTGGGCATGCTGGTGTCGCGCTCCATGAAACGTGTTCCGCGGGCACGGCCTCATCGGGGGCCGATGCTCCCGCGGGAAAGGCGGATGTGGCAGGGAAAAGCGCACACAGCGCGAAGCCACCGCACGCGGACCTGGTCCGGAAGGACGCCGACCACCGGTCACGGAGACCGGTCACGGGACACGGGTACGGGGAGCGCTCGGCGCGGTGAGGTCAGGCTCGGCCTGTGGAGTGTGAACTCATGGCGTCGTCCCTGGGTGAAAGGTGTGTCGCCCGACTGCCGGCCGGCCCACTGCTCTTTGACCGACGTCACGCGCACACGCGTTCCCATTAGATCCGTTCACGGATAGGAGCGTCAACACGATGGCCGCGGCGTCTCCCCGTACACCGGCTGCCACATCGCGTCCTGGACCGCCTGTACGACATCGCCGGGGGCGACGCGTGCGACCCCGTCGGCGACTGCCGCCCGTACCACCGCCACCGCGACGGCCGCCGAGCAGGCGCGCAGATTCTCGACCTGCGGCAGCAGCGGCGCCCCCGGCCCGCCGCCCGCGACCTGTCCGGCGACCGCGTCCGCCGCGGCGAGGAGCATGCCGGGCGTCAGCCGCTCGGCGCGCGACACCACGACGCCCAGTCCGACACCGGGGTAGACCAGAGCGTTGTTGGCCTGGCCGATGACGTGCCGCACGCCGTCGATCTCCACGGGATCCACCGGGACGCCGGCCGTCGTCAGCGCCTTCCCGCCGGTCCAGCGCAGCAGGTCGGCGGGTGTCGCCTCCATCTTCTCGGTGGGGTTGGAGAGAGGGAAGACGACCGGCCGCTCGACGTGTTCCGCCATCTCCTCCACGACCTCCCGGGTGAACGCGCCGCGCACGGTCGAGGTACCGATGAGGACGGTCGGCCGCACGTTCCGTACGGTCGTCAGCAGATCGACGCCCTCCCGGGACGCCTCGCCGCCCGCCGGACCGCCAGCCGCTCCGCCGCCCGGCCAGTCCGCGACCTCGTCCGCCGGCCGGGCGTATCCGCGCTGGTAGTCGCGCAGCCCGTCCATGTCGTCCAGCAACAGCCCCGGCCGGTCGACCAGCCAGACGCGGCGGGTGGCTTCGTCCGCGTCCAGGCCGTCGCGGATCATCGCCTCGCGCAACTGGTCGGCGATGCCCACCCCGGCCGTCCCGGCGCCGAAAACCACGACGCGCTGGTCGCGGAAGTGCGACCCGGCGACGTCCAGGGCGGTCCGGACCGCCGCCAGGGTGATGGCGCCGGTTCCCTGCATGTCGTCGTTGAACATGCGGTAGCGCTCGCCGTACTGCTCCAAGAAGCGCCGGGCGTTGCCCGCGCCGAAGTCCTCGAAGTGCAGCAGCGCGTCCGGATACAGGGAAGAGACCGTGTCCAGGTAGGCGGCGACGAACGCGTCGTAGCGCGCGCCGCGCGTCCGGCTGTGCCGTACGCCGAGGTACAGCGGATCGTTGAGCAGCGTCTCGTTGTCGGTGCCGACATCGAGGACCACCGGCAGGCAGCGCGCGGGATCGATGCCCGCGGCCGCCGTGTAGACCGCCAGCTTGCCCACCGAGATCTGGATGCCGTGCACGCCCCAGTCGCCGATGCCGAGGATCTGCTCGGCGTCGGTGACGACCAGCAGGTCCACCGCGTCGGGCCGGAGATCCAGCTCCTCGAACGAGCGGCGCAGGTCCTGGGGGCGGTCGATGGAGAGAAAGACGCCGCGCGGACGCCGGTACTCGTGGCTGTAGGTCTTGATCGCCTCGCCCACGGTCGGGTCGTAGACGATGGGCAGCAGTTCCGTCAGGTGATCGGTGAGCAGCCGGTGGTACAGGACCTCGTTGCGGTCGTGCAGCTGCTCAAGGTTGATGTACGCCGCCAGGTCGCCGGACTGGCGGCGCAGCTGCTCGTACGCGCGCCGCGCCTGCTCGTCCAGGGTGAGCACCGCGTCGGGCAGCCTGCCGACGAGGCCGAGACGGTCGCGTTCGGACGCGGTGAAGGCGGTGCCGCGGTTGGCCAGCGGATCGCTCATCACCCACGGCAGCCTGCCCATCCGCCGCACCCGCTTCCGTATCGACACCGCTCACCGACCCTGCGCGCCGGGCGCCGCCCGGCCGCCCGGCCGGTGCGTCACCCGCCGGGCCAGTCTCGCGCGAGAGCCCTGCCCCCGCATCCGACGGATCCGGGGGCAGGGCTCTGGCCTGCGGTTACGGGGGGTGTGGCTCTAGGCCGGCCGCGGGGGGCTGACCCGGCCCTGGAGCAGCCGGGACAGCGAGGCGTGCACGTCCTCCACCGAGCGGTGCGGCTGGAAGGACAGCCAGTCCAGCGCGGCCACCAGCACCATGCCGAGCAGGGCGGAGGCGGTGAGCGGGATGTCGAGCTCGTCGCTCAGCTCGCCCGTGGCGACCGCGTCGCGCAGCACGGACTCGACGACGGCGACCGCCCGGCCGCGTACGGATTGCAGGGTCGGCTGCCAGACCCGGTTCGTCCGCCACAGCTCGGCCACGTACAGCTGGGTGAGGGAGGGCGAGCCGGCGATGAAGTCCAGGCCCGCGCGGATCATCGCGTCCAGCGCGTCGACCCGGGTGCCGCCGTCCGCCCGCACCGCCCGGTCGGCGGCCTCCTGGAGGGAGGCGGCGAGCAGGTCGACGCCGTCCCGCAGCAGCTCCTCGTACAGGACGTTCTTGCTGGCGAAGTTGTAGTAGACGGTGCCCTTCGCGACGCCGGCGCGCTCGGCGATCTCGTCCACGGTGGTGGCGGAGAAACCCTGTTCGGCGATGAGCGTGACCGCCGCGTCGAACAGCTTGCGCCGGGTGGCGCCGCGGCGCGGCCCCGGGCCGGGGGCGGCGCCGCGAACGACGCCGCCCCCCTGCCCCGCGAGGTGCTCGGTACGCACGCTCACAGGCTCAGTTCCGGGTGCAGGTCCTTCATCCGTACGACCTGCCGGCTGCGCGCGGTCAGCGACGTGAGCGCCAGCGCGCCGACCGTGAAGGCCGCCAGAACGATGGAACCCTGCCACACGATGCCCAGGTCACCGCCGGTGATGAGCCGGCGCAGGCCGTCCACCACGTAACTCATCGGCAGGAACGGGTGGATGGCGCCGAAGAAGCCGGGGCTGGTCTGCACCGGGTACGTGCCGCCCGCCGACGTCAGCTGGAGCATCAGCACGACGAGCGTCAGTACGCGGCCCGCCGGGCCGAACTGCGCGCCGAAGAACTGGATGATCGCGGTGAACGCCGCCGTCGCCAGCAACAGGAAGCCGATGGTGGCTCCCGAGCGTGCCATCTCCAGGCCGAGGCCCCAGTGCAGTACGGCCATCAGGGCCAGCACCTGCACGACGCCGATGGCGAAGGCCGGCAGCCAGGAACCGAGCGCGATGCGCCAGCCCGGCGCCCCCGCGGCGAGCGCCCGCTTGCCGAGCGGCGCGAGCAGCATGTACGCGACCATCGCGCCGACCCACAGGGACAGCGGGATGAAGTACGGGGCCAGACCGGTGCCGTAGTTGGGCGCCTTGTGCATGGACTTCGATGCCAGCTCGACCGGGTTCGACATGACCTCGGTCCGCGCGTCGCGGTCCTTCTTGTCGTAGTCCGGGATCTGCGCGACACCGCTGTCCAGCTTGCCGGCGAGCTGGTTGGAGCCGTCCTTGAGCTGGTAAACGCCGCCCTTGAGGTCGAGCGCGCCGTCTTCCAGCTTCCCGAGGCCATCGCCGATCCGTCCGGAGCCGTTCTTGGCGTCGCCGATGCCGTTGTGGACCTTGCCAGCACCGTCGGCGAGGTCACCGGCGCCGTTGGCGAGCTTGCCGTTGCCGTCGGCGATCTTGCCCGTGCCGTTCGCCACCTTGCCGCTGCCGTCGGCGAGCGCGCCGACGCCCTGGACATACTGCCCCACGCCCTGGGAGACCTTCTGGGCACCGGCGTTCAGGTCGTTGATCTGGCGGATCGCGGTGTCCGCGTTGTCGGCGATGCCCGGGGCCTTGTCGGCGACCAGCTCGGCACCGCGGTGCAGCTCGCGCAGCTGGGTGCGGAGGTGCTGGAGATCCATCCTGGTCACGACGCCGTTGACCTTCTCCGCCGCGTCGGCGGCGATGGCGGTGCCCGCCGCGATGCCCTTCAGCTTCGCGCAGTCGGCCTTGCCCGTGTCGGCGCCACCGCAGCTCTCCTGGTAGAGGGACCGGGCGTCGTCGGCGTTCTTCCGCGCCTGAGCAGCAGCCTTGGCGGAATTCTGCGGCAGCTTGCCGAGGTCCTCGTCGAGAGCCTGGCTGAGGTCGGCGACGACGCGTGCCTTGTCGCCGATCTCCTTGCTGTGCGCCTTCAGGAAGGGCAGGTCCTTCTTGGCGATGCCGTTCACCTTGTCGGCGAGCTGCTTGGTGCCGGCGGCGACCCGGTCGGCGCCGTCGCTGAGCTGCTTGCCCTTCGACTTGGCGGTGCCGAGACCCGCGTTGAGTTCCTCGGCGCCCTTGTTCACGGCGCCGGCTCCCTTGCTCAGCTCACCGCTCTTGTCCCGCAGCGTTCCCGCGCCCTTGCTCACATCGCCGGACCCCTTGTCCAGCTTCCCCAGGCCGTCGGTCAGCTCGCCGTTCTTGTCCTTGGCCGTACCCAGGCCGTTCGCGAGCTTGTCGGTGCCGTCCTTGGCCTTGCCCAGACCCTCGTCGATCTTGCCCGCGCCATCCGCGGCCTGCTGCGTCTTGTCGTGCAGGTCCGAGAACGACACGAAGATCTTGTCGAAGAACTCGCGCGACGACTTCGCCGAGGTCTTGGCCCGGATCTCGGAGAAGATCGTCTTGGAGATCGAGCCGACGATGTAGTTGTTCGCGTCGTTCGTGCGGACCTGGAGCGCACCGGTCTCCGGGTGGTCGCCGGAGCTGGAGGCGATCCGCTCGCTGAAGTCCTCAGGGACGGTCAGGGAGAGGTAGTACGTACCGTTCTCGACGCCCTTCTCGGCGTCGGCGGAGCTGACCTCCTCCCAGTTGAAGGTCTTGCTGTCCTTGACGTTCTTGACGAGTTCGTCGCCGGCCTGGATCTTCTTGCCGGCGGCGGTGGCGCCCTTGTCGTCGTTGACGAGCGCGACCGGGATCTTGTCGAGATTGCTGTACGGATCCCAGAACGAGCACAGGTACAGCGCGCCGTACAGCAGCGGGATCAGCATCAGGGCGACGAGGCCCAGCCGGGGGAGCTTGCCCCTGCCGAAGCGCTTGAGCTCAAGCGCGGCGAGCTTCGGCGAGCGCATGGGCTGCTTCCTCCTCGTGGATGTCGGTCGGACCGGCCGTGCCGGTGGTCGAAGTGGGTGCGGGGGCGGCGGGCTCGGCGGTCGCCGACGCGGTCCGGACGACGATCGCGTCCTTCGGTGCGTTGCCGGTCGCGGCCACCACGGTCGTGCCGTTCAGCGCCAGGTCCCGCAGCATCTGCCAGACCTGGGAGCGTTCGTCGGCGGAGAGTTTGAGGTCGACGTCGTCGATGGCCACCAGCCGCGGGCCGTGCATGACGGCCAGCGCGACCGACAGCCGCAGCGCCTCGATGCGCTCCAGGTCCCGTACCGCCGTACGCAGTCCCTTGGGCAGCGTGGCCGGGTCCAGGCCGACCGCCGCGAGCGCGGCTTCGACGCGGGCCCGCGTCTCCTCCTTGTAGCGCCGCCCCCAGGGCAGCCGGGCGCCGAGCGAACCGGCCACCCGGCGGCCCAGCAGGGCCTGTTCCTCCAGGTGTTCCGCGGCGGTCAGGGCCGGTTCCAGGTCGGCGATCCCGGGGACGTGCGCGATGGCGGTCAGGCTGCGCACCGTTCCCATGCGCTTGGGGAGGGGGAAGCCGGCGACCGTGGCGTGGCCCTCGGCGATCTGCATGCGGCCGGTGAGCGCCAGTAGGAGGCAGGTGCGGCCGGAGCCCGACGGGCCCTCGACGGCGATCAGCGAACCCGGGTCGGCGGTGATGCTGACGTCTCTGAACGCCCACCCCCGCGGGCCCTTGACTCCGATTCCCCTGGCGTTGACCGCCGCCCCCTGGCGGGTGGTGTCCACGGCCCCTCCTTTGTTCTGACTGGTCAGTCTAAAAGTGTGCCGTACGGACCGGCCTATTGACCAATCGGCGCGCGATCCTGTGAACTCCGTCATGTGGCGGGTGGGGCGCTCCGATGCTTTTGGGGCGTTTGTTGGTGATGTTCTCGGTGTGATCTGTGGTGCAGTTGCGTCACGGAGGGCACCGGCGGACACGTACGACGGAGACCGATGACTCACTCGGCCAAACTGATCGCCCCGCTGCTCGCGGGAACTCTCGTCGCGACGCTGCCATCGGCGTCGGCATCCACACCGCCCTCGCCCGCGGCCACCGCGTCCGCGGAAACGCGGCCCGCGCAGTCCGCCGCATCGTCCAGTGCCTCCTGCGCGCCGCAGGATCTGGCGCGCGCCCGCACCGGAAACGGCGACGGCTGGACCCCCACCGCCACCCGCATCGACCCCGGGGACGGCCACCACGCCTTCGTCGGCAACGGCTACCTCGGCCAGCGAATAGCTCCCAACGGAACGGGATACACGGCCCCGGGCGAAACCACCGGCTGGCCGCTGAAGACGCCGCGCTACGACGGCTCCTTCGTTTCCGGCCTGTACGCGCGCGGACCGGAGAACCTCAAGGGCCGCCAGGCCATCGCCGCGCTGCCCACCTGGACGGGCCTCGACGTCACCGCCGACGGCGACCGCCCGCAGACCTTCGACTCGGGAACCCCGGCGGGCCGCATCTCGAACTACCGCCAGACCCAGTTCATCCGCTGCGGCCTGGTCCGTACGTCACTGACATGGACGGCCGCCGACGGCCGCGCCACCGACCTCGTGTACGAGGTGCTCGCGGACCGCACCAGCGCGCACACCGGTGCCGTGCGGCTGCGCATGACGCCGCACTGGGGCGGCCGGGCCACTGTCACCGACCGGCTCGACGGGCGCGGCGCGCGCCGGATGTCGCAGACCGGCGGCGGTGCGCGGCCGGGCGGCCGGACGATGGACGTCACCTTCCGTACGGACGGCACGAACACGGACGGCGCGGTCGCCTCGGCCCTGCGCCCCGGACCCCAGATCTCCGCGCAGCGCGCGACGACGCAGCGGGCGGGAGCCGCGAAGGACCTGGGCAACCGGCAGAGCGTCACGTTCCCGGTGCAGTCCGGACGCAGCTACGAGCTGACCAAGTACGTCGGCGTCGACACCGCCCTCACCTCCCGTACTCCGCGCGCCGCCGCGACCCGGGCCGCGCAGCGTTCCGCACAGCGGGGCTGGGACGCGCTGTACCGCGAACACGCCGCGGCCTGGCAGAAGCTGTGGCGTAGCGACGTCGAGGTGCACGGACGCGGGCAGCGGGACATGCAGGCGTGGGTGCGCGCGGCCCAGTACGGGTTGCTCTCCAGCACCCGGTCCGGAAGCCGCGACAGCATCAGCCCGGCCGGACTGACCAGCGACAACTACGCGGGCGAGATCTTCTGGGACGCCGAGACCTGGATGTACCCGGGACTGCTGGCAGCCCACCCCGACCTCGCCAAGTCCATCGTCGAATACCGCTACCAGACCCGTGCCGGCGCCGCCGCCAACGCGAAGAAGCTGGGCTACAAGGGGCTGTTCTACCCCTGGACCAGCGGCAGTAAGGGCGACCTGTGGAACGAGTGCCACAGCTGGGACCCGCCGCACTGCAAGACCCAGAACCACCTGATGGGCGACGTGTCACTGGCCGCCTGGCAGTACTACCTCGCCACCAAGGACACCGCGTGGCTGCGTGACCGCGGCTGGCCGGTGATGAAGGGCATCGCGGAATTCTGGGCGTCCCGCGTCACCCGCAACGCCGACGGCAGCTACTCGGTCAAGAACGTGGCCGGGCCGGACGAGTACAGCAACGGAGTCGACGACGGCGTCTTCACGAACGCCGGCGCGGTCACCGCGCTGCGCAACGCCGGCCGGGCCGCCGAACTTCTCGGTCAGCAGGCCCCCGCAGCATGGAAGGACATCGCCGACCGCATCCGCATCCCGTACGACGCGAAGAACGAGGTCTTCCAGCAGTACGACGGGTACAAGAACACGATGATCAAGCAGGCCGACACCGTGCTGCTCATGTACCCGCTGGACTGGCCCATGTCGCAGCGCGCCAAGGTCAACACGCTGGACCACTACGCCGGGCTCACCGACCCGGACGGCCCGGCCATGACCGACTCGGTGCACGCCATCGCCGCCGCCGGGGCCGGTGAGGCGGGCTGCTCCACGTATACGTACATGACGCGTTCGATCAAGCCGTTCGTCCGCGGGGCCTTCGGGCAGTTCTCCGAGGCGCGTGGCGACAAGGCGGGCGCGGGCGACCCGCACGCCGGATCGCCCGCGCAGGACTTCCTGACCGGCAAGGGCGGCTTCCTGCAGACCTTCACCAACGGGCTGACCGGGCTGCGGATGCGCGAGAACGCGGTGCGCCTGGACCCGATGCTGCCGCCGCAGCTGTCCGACGGCGTCACGCTGCGCGGGCTGCGCTGGCAGGGGCGTACGTACGACGTGGAGATCGGCGCGCACAGCACGACGGTGCGGCTGACGGCCGGTGCGCCGATGCGCGTCGAGTCGCCCGAGGGCGAGCGGGTGGTGAGCCGGGGCGTGCCCCTGACGCTCAAGACCCGCCGCCCCGACCTCACGCCGACGGACAACGCGGCCCGCTGCCGGACGGCGTGGGCCACTTCGGAGGAGCCCGGCATGTACGCGGGCGCCGCGGTGGACGGCAACGCCGCCACCTCCTGGGTGCCGGACGGCCCGGACGGCAGCGTGACCGTCGACCTCGGCAAGCCCTCCCGCATCGGGCAGATCACCCCGCGCTGGAAGGGCGGGGTACCCGACTCGTACGTCGCGCAGGTCTCGATGGACGGCAAGCACTGGTACGGGACCGGATACGCCGGACGGACGACGGCCCGCTACGTACGGCTGACGGTGCACGGCGCCGAAGCGGCGAAGGGCGGCCGGCGGCCCGGCCTCGCCGAGCTGACGGTGCAAAAGGCGCCGAAGGAGTAAGCACCGGGCCGGGAAGGCCGACACGCTGGTGGTCAGGGGGTCCGGGGCTGCCCGGGCCCGGACCACCAGCGCGGTCCGGGCCGTCGTTGACCTGGACCAGAAGTGACCAATTCTTCCCCTGAATGAGACATCCGTGACCACTTCCGTCACATAGTGTCCGGACACGCACGGTGTGTCTGACCTGGGGAGGGAACTGTGCGTACGGGCGTGAAGTACGTGGTCGGCGGAGTGGCTGCCGCGGTGGTCGGGGTGGTCGGCGTAGGCGCGTACAACGTCTACGAGGCGTTCAGCGGAGACTCGGCGTCCGACGGCGCGCCGGCCGGTGCCGCCGCGTCCAGACAGACCGGGCCACCGTCCGGGGAAGAGGTGCGCGACACCGCGCGCGACTTCCTCGCGGCCTGGAGCAAGGGCGACGTGGACAGCGCCGCACTCCTCACGGACAACGCCGAGGGCGCGCGCCAGGCCCTGAACGGCTTCCGGACCGACGCGCGCGTGTCGAAGGTGACCTTCAAGGCGGGGGAGAGCGCCGGCGACAAGGTCCCCTTCCACGTCACCGCCGAGCTGGCGGTCGGCAAGGAGGAGGACGAGGGGGCGCACACGACCTGGGCCTACGATTCGGCGCTGCGGGTCGTACGCGGCAAGACCACCGGCAAGGCCCTCGTCGACTGGCAGCCCACCGTGGTCCATCCCGGCCTGCGGCGCGGTGAGAGCCTGCGGACCGGCTCGGACGGCGCGCCGCCCGTCAAGGCGGTGGACCGCAACGGCACCGAACTGGACGCCGAAGAGCTGCCGTCACTGGGCCCGATCCTCCCCGCCCTCCGGGAGAGCTACGGCAAGAAGGCCGGTGGCGTCCAGGGCGTCGAGGTACGGGTGATCGGCGAGGGCGGCGAGCCCGGCAAGACGCTGCTCACCATCGTCAAGGGGCGCCCGGGGACGCTCCGTACGACGCTGGACGCGAAGGTGCAGCGGGCGGCCGAGGCGGCGGTCAAGGATTACCGCGAGGCGTCGGTCGTCGTGGTCAAACCCGGCAGCGGTGACATCCTCGCGGTCGCCAACCACCGCTCCGACCAGTTCAACGCGGCCTTCCAGGGCCGGCTGGCGCCCGGCTCCACGATGAAGGTCGTCACGGCGGCGATGCTGATGGAGAAGGGCCTGGTCTCCGCGGGCAAGAGCGTCGAGTGCCCGAAATACGCGTCGGCGGGCGGCCGTTCCTTCCACAACCAGGGCATGTTCCAGATCAACGGCGGCACGTTCTCCGACAGCTTCGCGCGCTCCTGCAACACCGCCTTCGTCGGCCTGGCGGACCGGGTGTCGGGCGCGGACCTCAGCAGCGAGGCCCAGGACGTCTTCGGGCTCGGCAAGGACTGGAAGGTCGGCATACCGACGTTCGACGGCAGCGTGCCGCAGAGCGACGGCGCGGAGACGCCGGCGTCGCTGATCGGCCAGGGCCGCGTCCAGGCCAACCCGCTGAACATGGCGTCCGTCGCCGCCACGGCCAAGGCCGGGTACTTCTCCCAGCCCGTACTGGTGTCCCAGGAGTTGGACGACCGGCCGATCGCCCACGCGACCCGGTCGCTGCCGCCGTCGGTCGCCGCCCAGTTGCGGGCCATGATGCGGCGTACCGCCGTCAGCGGCACCGGAGCGCGGGCGATGGCCGGGCTCGGCGGCGACATCGGCGCCAAGACCGGTTCGGCGGAGGCCGACGGCCAAGGCGACGCCAACAGTTGGTTCCTCGGCTACCGCAACGACGCCGCGGCGGCCGCGGTCGTCCAGCAGGGTGGTCACGGCGGCGACGCGGCGGGCCCGATTGTCCGAAGGGTGCTCGCGGCGGGCCGCTGAGGGGAAGGGTCGACACTGGGGCGTGCCCGCGTCGGGGCCTGCCCGCAGCCCGGGGCGCGCCCGCCCCGGGCCGTCGACGAACGGGAGGACCCCCTCGTGCGCGTACGTTCCGCGGTTGTCCGTGCCACCGCAGCAGTGCTGGCCGCCGGGTGCCTCACGGCATGCGCCGAAGGGAGCCCGCCGGCGGCCTCCGGACCGGCCGCCCCCGAGGCGGCCCGTTCCGCCGCCTCCGGACCGGTGACGTCGGCGGGCTCCGCGCGTGCGCACGGGGGCGGCCGCTGCTCCCCGGCCGTCTCGGTCGACCGCTACTCCGACGCCCTGGACAAGACCACGTTCCACGGCACGTTCGTCGGCAACCTCTCCGCCCTAGCCCGCGACACCGACGGCTCCATCGCCACCCTTTCCGACCGCTCCGCGCTGATCGGCCTGGACGCGAAGAGCAACCGCCCCGTGCGCACCGCGCCGCTCGCCGACGAGAAGGGCGCCGCCCTCGACGCCGAAGGGCTGGCCGTCGAGCCCGGCGGCGGCTACCTCGTCTCCTCCGAGACCGAGCCGTCCGTACGGCGCTACGACCGCTCCGGCACGCTCCTCGGGCGGCTGCCGCTTCCCGGCGCGCTGCGCGTCGCGCCGGCCGGCCGCGCCCAGGCCAACCAGACTTTCGAGGGCCTCGCCCTCCGTCCCGGCGGCGGCACTCTGACCGCTTCCATGGAGGGACAGCTCACCGGCGACGGCAAGGACGCGGCGGGCCGCCCGCTGCTGCGCTTCCAGACCTGGCAGCGGCGCGGCGGCCGGTCCGGCTCCGCCGCGTACCGGCTGGGCACGCAGTACGCGTATCCCGTGGACGCGGGACTGGGCGTCTCCGAGATCGCCGCCCTCCCCGACGGCCGGCTGCTCGTCCTGGAGCGCGGCTTCACGGCCGGCGTCGGCAACACCGTGCGCCTTTACCTCGCCGACCCGAGCCGGGCGAGCGACGTCGGCGGCGTGGCCGGGCTGCCGGGTGGCGAGGCCGTACGCCCCGCCCGCAAGAAGCTCCTCGCCGACCTCGGCGCCTGCCCATCCCTGGGCGCGCCCGCCCACCAGCCGCAGGCCAACCCGCTGCTGGACAACATCGAGGGCATGGCGGTCACCGGCCGCGCGCCCGGCGGCCGGCTGCGCCTGCTCCTGGTCAGCGACGACAACGAGAGTCCGAAGCAGATCACCCGCCTGTACGGCCTGACCGTGCGGCCCGGCGGCCGCTGAGCCGCGCCGCCACCCGGGCAGGACGGCCGAGCCCGCCCCTGTAACGGCGTCCGGATTGTTGCGACGGGATGAAATCCGCTGCCCACGGCGTTGTTGCCTCCTGGTGAACGACGAAACGCGGGAGGCAGGGCGTGACGGGGACGGGGTCCGAATCAGCGAGACAGGGCTGGGCGCGGCGGTTGACGCGCCTGTGCTGGCAGTACAAGAAGGACGTGCTGCTCGCGCTCGGCTCGTCGCTCGCGGGGATGGCCGTGATGGCCCTCGTCCCGCTCGTACCGAAGCTGATCATCGACGATGTGATCGTCAGCCATGAACGGCCGCTCGCGCCGTGGGCGACGCTGCTGGTCGTCGCCGCGCTCGCGGTCTACGCGCTGACGTACGTACGCCGCTACTACGGCGGTCGGCTGGCGCTCGACGTGCAGCACGACCTGCGGACCCGGATGTTCCGGTCGATCGCGCGGCTGGACGGGCACCGGCAGGACGAGCTGAGCACCGGGCAGGTCGTCGGCCGCGCCACCAGCGACCTCCAGCTCATCCAGAGCCTGCTGTTCATGCTGCCGATGATGATCGGGAACGTGCTGCTCTTCGCGATCTCGCTGGTCGTGATGGTGGTGCTCTCACCGCTGCTCACCGTCGTCGCGCTCGCCGTCGGCCCCGCCCTGTGGTTCATCGCCCAGCGCAGCCGCAAACGCCTCTATCCCGCCACGTGGTACGCGCAGGGGCAGGCCGCCGCCGTCGCGGGCGTCGTCGACGGCGCGGTCTCCGGCGTACGCGTCGTCAAGGGCTTCGGCCAGGAGGAGCAGGAGACCGGCAAGCTGCGCACGGCCGGCCGCCGCCTCTTCGCCGGCCGGCTCCGCACCGTACGTCTCAACGCCCGCTACACCCCCGCCCTCCAGGCCGTGCCCTCCCTCGGCCAGGTCGCCATGCTGGCGCTCGGCGGCTGGCTGGCCACCAACGGGCAGATCACCCTCGGCACCTTCGTCGCCTTCTCCACCTACCTCGCGCAGCTCGTCGCCCCGGTGCGGATGCTCGCGATGATGCTGACCGTCGGGCAGCAGGCCCGCGCCGGCGTGGAGCGGGTCTTCGAACTGATCGACACCGAGCCGGTCATCGAGGAGCACCCGCAAGCGCGCGAACTGCCCGCCGACGCGCCCGCCACCGTCGAGTTCGAGCACGTCTCCTTCGGCTACGGCAACGGCCGTCCCGTCCTGGAGGACTTCTCGCTGCGCATCGAGCCCGGCGAGACCGTCGCCGTCGTCGGCACGTCCGGCAGCGGCAAGTCCACCGTCTCGCTCCTGCTGCCGCGCTTTTACGACGTGACCGCGGGCCGGGTGCTGGTCGGCGGCCACGACGTCCGCGAGCTGTCCCTGGAGTCGCTGCGCGCGGCCATCGGCCTCGTACCGGAGAACAGCTTCCTCTTCTCCGACTCCCTCCGCGACAACATCGCGTACGGGACGCCGGACGCCAGCGACGAGCAGATACGTATCGCCGCGCGTGCCGCACAGGCCGACGGCTTCATATCGGCCCTCCCGGAGGGGTACGACACCGAGGTCGGCGAGCAGGGCCTGACCCTGTCCGGCGGCCAGCGCCAGCGGGTGGCACTGGCCCGCGCGATCCTCACCGACCCCCGGCTGCTGGTCCTGGACGACGCGACCTCCGCCGTCGACGCCCGGGTCGAGCACGAGATCCACGCGGCGCTGCGCGGCGTGATGGCGGGCCGTACGACGCTGCTGATCGCGCACCGGGCCTCCACGCTCGCCCTCGCCGACCGCGTCGCCGTCCTGGACGGCGGCCGGCTGGTCGACATCGGTACGCGCGAGGAGCTGGAGGAGCGCTGCGAGCTGTACCGCCGGCTGCTGACCGACCCGGAGGAGCTGGGCGCGGCCGAAGACGGCCCGGCGGACGAGGCAGCGGCCCCGGCCGGGTCCGGAGGCGCGCCGGACCGCGCCGGCCGCCCGGGCTTCGGCGGCGAAGCCGCGGCGAACGGCCTGCTGGAGCGCCCGGCCACGGCGTACCCCGGCGCCGCTCCGGCCGCGGCAGCCCCTGACCACCGGGTCGACGGCGTCACCCCGCACCTGTGGGTACGCGCCGACAGGGAACCCGGCCAGACCGCCGCGACCCCCGACGCCGCCCCCGGCACGCCCGCCGATCCCGAACTGCTCGCCCAGGTCGCCGCGCTGCCGCCGGCGACCGACACCCCCGACATCGACGAGGAGCGGGCCGCGCGCCCGGAGAAGTCCTACGGCCTGCGGCGGCTCCTGCGCGGCTTCGGCGGCCCGCTCGCCTTCGCCCTCGCGCTGGTCGCCGTGGACGCGGTGGCCGGGTTGCTGCTGCCGGTCCTCATCCGGCACGGCATCGACGACGGCGTACGGCGCGCGCAGCTGGCGGGCGTGTGGACGGCCGCCGGGTTGGCCCTGTTCGTCGTGCTCGCCCAGTGGGTCGCCCAGATCGGCTCCAACCGGATGACGGGCCGCACCGGCGAACGCGTCCTCTACTCGCTGCGCGTCAAGATCTTCGCGCAGCTCCAGCGCCTCGGACTCGACTACTACGAGCGCGAGCTGACCGGCAAGATCATGACGCGGATGACGACGGACGTGGACGCCCTGTCCACGTTCCTGCAGACCGGCCTGGTCACCGCCGTCGTCTCCGTCCTGACCTTCTTCGGCATCCTCGTCGCCCTCCTGGTCATCGACGTCCAGCTGGCCCTGGTCGTCTTCGCCACCCTCCCGCCGCTGGTCATCGGTACGTACTTCTTCCGCAAGCAGAGCGTGAAGGCGTACGAACTGGCCCGCGAACGCATCAGCGCCGTCAACGGCGACCTCCAGGAAAGCGTCGCCGGGCTGCGCATCGTGCAGGCCTTCCGCCGCGAGCGCAGCGGCGCCGACCGGTTCGCGGAGCGCAGCCACGCGTACCGCGCGGCCCGGGTCCGCGGCCAGTTCCTGATCTCCGTCTACTTCCCGTTCGTCCAGCTGCTGTCCTCCGTCGCCGCCGCGCTCGTCCTGATCGTCGGCGCGGGCCGGGTGGGCGAGGGCACGCTCACGGCGGGCGCGCTGGTCGCCTACCTGCTCTACATCGACCTGTTCTTCGCCCCCGTACAGCAGCTTTCGCAGGTTTTCGACGGCTACCAGCAGGCCGCCGTCTCGCTCGGCCGCATCCAGGAGCTGCTGCGCGAACCGACCGCCACACCGCAGGCCGACGCGCCCCGCCCGGTCGGCGAACTGGCCGGCGAGATCACCTTCGACGACGTGCACTTCCGGTACGGAGGCGCCGACGGCTCCGACGTCACGGCAATCTCCGGCATCGACCTGACCATCGAGGCAGGGCAGACCGTCGCCTTCGTCGGCGAGACCGGCGCGGGCAAGTCGACCCTGGTCAAGCTGGTCGCGCGGTTCTACGACCCGACCGCGGGCACCGTCCGCGTCGACGGCACGGACCTGCGCGAACTGGACCTGACCGGCTACCGGCACCGCCTCGGCGTCGTACCGCAGGAGTCCTACCTGTTCGCCGGCACGGTACGCGACGCCATCGCGTACGGGCGGCCGGACGCCACCGACGCCGAGGTGGAGGCCGCGGCCCGCGCCGTCGGCGCGCACGACATGATCGCCGGGCTCGCCGACGGCTACCTCCACGAGGTCGCCGAACGCGGCCGCAACCTCTCCGCCGGCCAGCGCCAGCTGCTCGCGCTCGCCCGCGCCGAACTCGTCGACCCCGACATCCTGTTGCTCGACGAAGCCACCGCCGCCCTCGACCTGGCCACCGAGGCCGCCGTCAACGAGGCGACGGACCGGCTGGCCGGCCGCCGTACGACGCTCGTCGTCGCACACCGGCTGACCACCGCGGCCCGCGCCGACCGGGTCGTCGTCCTCGACCACGGCCGGGTCGCCGAGGACGGTACCCACGCGGAGCTCCTGGCCAGGGGCGGCCGGTACGCCGAACTGTGGCGCACGTTCACGGGCGAGGAGGAATCGGTGGCGGCCTGAGGCCCCGGAGCCGGCCGGCCGACGGCCGCCGGACCGGCCCGGCACCGGTTCCGGAACGGCCGAACCACCGGCTCCCGTACAAACCGGACCACCGGCCCCCGCTCCGCAAAAGAGGGGGCTGGTGGGACTGTTGCCGCGCCGATAGGTTCACCCAGACCTTTGCTATCCCAAGGGGAGGGTGCAATGCGCAAGGCCATCAGATGCCTGCTGTCGCTCGCGGTGCTCATAGGCACGGCGAGTGCGGGCACGGCGTCGGCGACGGCGGCCACCGCCGCCAAGCCGAAGGCGACCGACATCAAGGACCGGATCCTGGCGATCCCGGGGATGAGTCTGGTCCAGGAGAAGCCGGCCGACGGCTACCGCTTCTTCGTCCTGAACTACACCCAGCCGATCGACCACCAGCACCCCTCCAAGGGGACCTTCCAGCAGCGGCTGACCCTGTTGCACAAGTCCGTCGACCGGCCCACGGTCTTCTTCACCTCCGGCTACAACGTCAGCACCGAAGTGCGGCGCAGTGAGCCGACGCAGATCATCGACGGCAACCAGGTGTCGATGGAGTACCGTTTCTTCACGCCGTCGAGGCCGCAGCCCGCCGACTGGACCAAGCTCAACATCCGGCAGGCCGCCAACGACCAGCACCGCATCTTCAAGGCACTGCACCGGATCTACGACCAGAACTGGATCTCCACCGGCGGCAGCAAGGGCGGCATGACGGCGACGTACTACCGCCGCTTCTTCCCCGACGACATGGACGGCACGGTCGCCTACGTCGCGCCGAACGACGTCGACAACAACGAAGACTCGGCCTACGACCGGTTCTTCAAGACCGTCGGCACGGCACAGTGCCGGTCCGACCTCGCGACGCTGGAGCGCGAGGCGCTGCTGCGCCGCGGCGAGATGGTCAACCGCTACACGAAGTGGGCGCAGGAGAACAAGAAGACCTTCAAGGTCGTCGGCAACGCCGACAAGGCGTACGAGGTCCTCGTCACGGACCTGGTGTTCGGCTTCTGGCAGTACCAGCCGGCCGCGACGGCCTGTGCCGAGGTGCCCAAGAAGACCGCCACCACGGACGAACTGTGGAAGTGGATCGACAAGATCGGCGGCTTCGACAGCTACACCGACCAGGGCCTTGAGGCCAACACGCCGTACTACTACCAGGCGGGCACCCAGCTCGGCGAGCCCGGCTACAAGTACGACCACCTCAAGGACCTGCTGCACTACCCGGGCATCAACAACTCGCGCACCTTCGTCCCGCGCGACATCCCGATGCACTTCCAGAAGAACGTCATGCGCGACGTGGACCGGTGGGTCCGGCACGACGCCGAGCGCATGATGTTCGTCAACGGCGAGTGGGACCCGTGGAGCGCCGAGCCGTTCCGGCTGGGCTCCGGTTCCGAGGACTCGTACGTCTTCAAGGTCGCAGGCGGCAACCACGGTGCGAACATCGCGAAGCTGAAGGAAGCCGACCGCAAGAAGGCGACCGAGGAGCTGCTCGACTGGGCGGGCGTCGAGGTCGAGGAGGGCGCCAAGGCGACTCCGCAGGCCCCGTTCGACAAGAAGCTGGACAAGCGCGACGTGACGGAGATGTCGATGCTGCGCCCGTGACACGGGACGGCTGACCGGCGGCCCGGTCCGGGGGACTGTGTCGTTCTCCCGGCCGGGTCACAGGCGGCGGGCGCACCCGATCGGTGCCCCGCCGCCCAGTTGTATGTACAGGGCTGTGTCGGCCGGGCAGGCGGCACGGGTACGGACCGCCGCCGTCACCTTGAACTGCGGCGCTCGGGACCCGGCCGCGTCGCACGCGGTCTCCTTCACCTGGCCCTCACGCAGCGTGCGAACGCAGTCGCCGACGATGGTGCGCGGGCCGCCACCCGCGCCCGGGTCGCCCGGATGAGGGGGGTCCAGGTTGCGCATGCAGGCGTAGCCCTGCGGCACCGAACCGTCGCCGTTCTCGTCGGAATCCGGGCGGTGCTCCCTGATGTGCAGGACGAAGTCCGTGCGGTCCGGGCACAGCGGGCCCTGTGACTGCGGGCCGTCGTACCGCGCCAGGACCTGGGCCGCGGCCTTCTCGCTGCGGCAGGACACTTCGTAGAAGACGGTACGCCCGCGGGTGCTGCACGTTCCGCGGGCCAGGAACGTGCCGGCGGGCGAAGGCGACGCGCTCTGGCCGCCGTCCTTGTTCGCCGCCTTGCCGCTGCCGTCGCGCTGGCAGGCGGGCAGCGTCACGAGGAGCAACGTGGCTGCCGCGCAGCCCAGCGCGGCACCGCCGCCGTGCCACCCGATCCCGCGCATCGCGGCCCCCCTGCGTCCCCCGGTGCGTGTACGCACAGCGTGTCCCGCGCATTCGGGCGCACGCCAGGCGTAACGGACGCATTGCGCTCCGGGTACGGGCCGCGCAGTACGCACCGCTGCGGGGCTCGCGGTACGGGGGCCGCACGGGCGTGTGCCACGTAAGTCGTGCGGGGCTCCGGTCGGAGCCCCGCTGAAACGTTCGGCCTGCCGCGTCGCTCAGTACGAGAGACCGTGCCCGAGCGGGTAGAGCACCGCGCCCGGCGCATCGGCACGCATCACCGGAACCGGCAGCTTCCCTTCCGGATCGCGCCGCCCGGCGATCACCCGTACCGCGGCCCGCAGTTCCACGTCCGCCCAGGAGTAGGCGGCCACCGACGCCCGTACGCCCGGCAACCGCGCGATGTCGTAGGGATTGCGGATGGCCAGCTGCACGACCGGCTTGCCGGTGGCGAGCAGCGCCGCGACCAGCGCGCGCTGTGACGAGGCCGCCGTGACGTTGTACGTCGCCACGACCACCGCGTCCTGTTGGCCGAGCGCCGCCACCGCCCGGTCGATCTGCTCCTGGGTGGGTGCGGTGCCGGTGGACAGCGCGGTAGCCGTGTAACCGAGCTGATTGAAGGTTTCTGCGAGGACCTTGGTGGGCGGTCCGCCGGTCCCGGACGGCGACGCCGGGTCCGCGCCGGCCACGAGCAGCCGCCGCTGCGCACGCCGGGACAGCGGCAGCAGACCGCCGTCGTTGACGAGGAGCGTCGTGGTGCGGTCCGCGATCCGGTCCGCGGTGGCCAGGTGCCGCCGCGTGCCGACCGTGCGGTCGACCGCGCGGTGCGTCGTGTACGGATCGTCGAGCAGCCCACGCCGTTCCTTGAGCCGCAGGATGCGCAGCAACTTCTCGTCGATGTCGCGCTCGGCCAGCTCGCCCGTCCGTACCGCCTTGAGGACGCCGGCGTAGGCGATGGCGATGTCGGGCGGATTGAGCAGCTGGTCGACGCCCGCCTTGAGGGCGAGCACCGGCACCCGGTCGTCGCCGTACTTGTCACGCACGCCCTGCATGCCGAGCGAGTCGGTCACCACCACGCCCTCGTAGCCGAGGCGTTCGCGCAAAATGCCGGTGAGGATCGGACGGGACAGTGTGGCCGGGTCCTCACTCGCGTCGAAGGCGGGGACGACGATGTGCGCCGTCATGATCGAATCGACGCCCGCCGCGATGGCCGCCCGGAACGGCGGCGCGTCCAGCCGCTCCCACTCCTCGGCCGTGTGCCGGATGTACGGCAGGCCGACGTGGCTGTCGGTGTCGGTGTCGCCGTGCCCGGGGAAGTGCTTGGCCGTCGCGGCGACCCGCGCGCTCTGGTACCCCCGCACCTCGGCGGCGACCAACCGCGCCACCGCTTCCGGGTCGGAGCCGAAGGACCGTACGCCGATCACCGGGTTCGCCGGGTTGACGTTCACGTCGGCGACCGGCGCGTAGTCCTGCCGGATGCCCATCGCGTACAACTCCTCGCCCGCGATACGGCCGGCCGTGCGGGCGTCGTCGCGCGAACGGCCGGCGCCCATCGCCATCGCGCCGGGGAAGAGCGTGGCGGGCGCGCCGATGCGGGCCACTATTCCGTGCTCCTGGTCGGTGGAGATCAGCAGCGGTACAGGTACGCGCTGTGCGGCGGCGGCCCGCTGGATGGCGTTGGAGAGGTCGGCGATC
The DNA here is from genome assembly GCF_044329785.1 of Streptomyces sp. NPDC017529. NCBI lineage: Bacteria > Bacillati > Actinomycetota > Actinomycetes > Kitasatosporales > Streptomycetaceae > Streptomyces > Streptomyces sp. NPDC017529. The sequence goes on along the minus strand of NZ_JBIRJY010000003.1, from coordinate 548,535 downwards.
TGGTGGGGCTCGCGGGTGTTGTGTGCCCAGCCGAAGTAGATGATGCCGCCGAGGTGGTACTTGGCGATCAGTTCGGCCGCGTTGGAGACGCCCATCTCCTTGCGGTTGGCCTCGGCGTCGGCCGGGTCGGGATCGGTCGCGGAGTGCCCGTAGACCCGCATCACGAACAACTGGCCGACCTTTTCCTCCAAGTTCATCCGGGAGACCAGCCGGGCCGGGCGGCTGCGGGAGGCGGTGGCGCCGGAGGCGCGCGAGCCGGAAGCGACGGCGTGAACGCCGCCGCCGCCCGTACCGATGGCACAGGCGGCGGCTGCGGCGGTGGTCAGGACGGTACGTCTGGAGTGCATCTGCGCTCCTTCCGGAGGGCTTCCTCGCCGGGAGCAGCCCCGGCGGCGTGAAGGAAACTTCCAAGAAGTCACGGATAGTCGGAAAAGTTTTGCCGGTCAATGCTCGACGGCTCTGCCAGTCGGGGGACCGGGGCGCGCGGAGAGGCGGAGGCGGGGCGGCGGAACGTGTGGCCGCGTGGTGAGGCGGGCGCGGGGCGGCCTGACGGTGATCCGCCACCGGCGCGATGGAGGGGGGTGCACCGGTGGCGGGTGCTGCCGGCCGCAGGCGGCGGAGAGGGTGGTCAGCAACGCAGCCAGCAGCGAGGCCGACACCGCTCTGCGGGGTCACACAGCACACCGGTCTGACGGTCGGCGGGCCTGGGGGGTTCCCCGGTTCGGCCCAATAAGAGGAAATGGTACGGGTGTGGGGGGATGTGTTTCTGAGGCGCCTACGGGAGGCGCAGCGCGGCACCGGCGGCGCTTGGCGAGCAGGCGCGGGCGCGTGCCGAAGCGCCCGCGCTCAGGGCGTCGCCGACGCCACCAGCCGCTCCAGGTGCTCGCGCCCCGCGTTCAGCAGCGCCGGAAGGTCGGCGGCCCGGGGATACCAGCGCTTCTCGTACTCCCAGCACAGCCAGCCGTCCCACTGGGCACGGGCGAGCACGCCGAGACAGTCGGCCAGCGGAACCGCGCCCTCGCCGAGTGGCAGGGGAGCGGTGTCCTCGGCGGAAGCAGCGTCTTTGACCTGGACGAAGCCGAGGTAAGGGGCCAGCGCGGCGTAGGTGTCGACCGGAGCCTCGCCGGCGCGCCACGGGTGGAGTACGTCCCACAGGGCGCCGATGTTCTTGTGCCCCACCGGGCCCAGCACTCGCGCCGCGTCGGCGCCGCGGGGATGCGAGTCGTGGGTCTCCAGGAGGACACGTACGTCCCGTTCCGCCGCGAAAGGTGCCACCGCGGCCAGGTGCCGGGCCGCGTCCGCCTCGGCTTCTGCGGCCGGCCGGTCGGCGCCGCCGGGGAACACGCGGACGAATTTCGCGCCCAGGTCCGAAGCGAGCACGACCAACTCGGTCAGCTCCGCCGCCAGCTCCTCCTCTCCCCGCTCGTCATGGGCCGCGGCCACCCGCGCATACCCGGACACCGCCAGGATCTCCACCCCGGCTCCGGCGAACTGCTCGCGCACCGCGGCCCGTTCTTGCAGCCCGAGGCGCGGATGTACCGGTTCCTCGGTGTGGGCCCGCAGCTCCACCCCGGCGAACCCGGCGCCGGCCGCCAGCCGCACGACCTCGCCCACCGGCATCCCGGGCACTCCGAGAGTCGAGAACGCATATCGCATATCGCTCATGAGATCCATGTGAACACAAATCAGAGCGGCAAACGCCAGTCCTGGCCCACAAGCTCTTGGCCGAAGCTGTGGTGCGGCTTCTCGGCGGTCAGCTCGAAGCCCGCACGCTCGTACAGGACGCGCGCCGAGCTCAGTACGGAGTTCGTCCACAGGACCAGCTCGCGGTATCCGGTCTCGCGGGCGAAGTCGACGCAGGCGGAGACGAGCGCCCGCCCGGCACCGTGCCCGCGCGCTTCCGGCTCGACGAGGAGCAGTCGCAGCCGGGCCGTGTGAGGCGACGCCCCGTCCGTCTCCTCTGGAGCCGCTTCCAGGCCGCCCCGTACGCACATGACGGCACCCACCCGTTCGCCGTCCAGCTCGGCTATCCAGGTGCGGTCCCAGCGCGGGTCGTAGCGCTCGGCGTACTCGGCGACGATGCGGGCCACCAGCGCCTCGTAGCTGAGGTCGAAACCGTACTCCCGCGCATACAGGACGGCGTTGCGCTGCACCATCCAACCGAGGTCGCCGGGGTCCGGTCCGCGTAGGCGGAGCACCGGCTCCGGCCGCTCGCCCGCCTCGCCGAGCAGCTCCCGTATGGTCGCCATCGACTCCGTGAGGCGTGCCCGGTCAGGGCCGGAGAGGCGGTTCAGAAGCGTCCCCGCGGAGTCGCGGGAGCGGTCCTCCAGGAGGTCCGCGGTCGCGCGGCCGCGGCCGGTGAGGGTGATGCGCTGCCGCCGGCCGTCCCGCTCCGAGGGGCCGCGCGTGATCAGTTCGCTCTCCTCGAACCTGGCGAGCAGCCTGCTGAGGTAGCCCGCGTCGAGGGAGAGTGAAAGCCGCAGGTCGGCGGCGTCCACCCGCTGGGCGTGCGCGATCTCGTACAGAACCCGGGCCTCGGTGAGGGTGTACGGGGTGTAGAGGTGGCGGCCGTAGTCGAGTGCGCCTATGAGGTTCGTGTAGAAGCGGTTGAACCTGCGGATCTCCTGGACCTCTCGGCCGGTCATGGCCCACCCCCCCCGTCTTACCGTTGACCCAGTCAAGGTTGACTGAGTCAAGAGTAGGGCACGGAGGTCGACTCGCGCACCATCAACTCGGCGCGGATCGTGGCGATTCCCCCCGGCGGCGGCGCTTCGCGCCCCATCGCCAGCCGGCCCGCCCGCGCCCCGGCTTCCCGCAGCGGCAGCCGTACGGTGGTGAGCGCCGGGGCCGCGTCCGCGCTGAACGGCAGGTCGTCGAAGCCCGCCACGGAGATGTCGCCGGGTATCCGCAGGCCACGGTCGCGCAGGGCAGCGCACACACCGAGCGCGGCGGTGTCGTTGGCGGCCACGACGGCCGTCAAAGCCGCGTCCCTGCGCAGCAGTTCCAGCGCGGCGTCGTACCCGGCGGCACGGTCGTAGGCGCCGTGGACGGTGCGGTGGGCCGGGTCGGGGACGCCGTGCGCGGCGAGGGCGGCACGGTGGCCCTCCAGGCGGTGGCGGGTGGTGGTGCGGCTGTCCGGCCCGGCGACGTAGCCGATGTGCCGGTGGCCCAGCGTGATCAGGTGCTCGGTCAGCCGCCGGGCGCCGCCGCGGTTGTCGAAGGCGAGGGTGACGGGGGCGGGCACGGCGGGCTCCGGCCGTACGGGCGGGCGGCCGCACAGCACCACCCGGGTGCCGCCCGCGGCGAGCCGCGCCAGCCGGGCGGCCACGGCCGCCGCATGGTTGGGGTCCTCCACCGCTCCGCCGGTCATGACGACCGCGGCGGCGCGTTGGCGCTGAAGCAGGGTGAGGTAGGTGAGTTCGCGCTCCGGGGAGCCGCCGGTGTTGCAGACGACGGCCAGTTTCTCGTCGGCCGGCACGAGGCGGTGACCGTCGCCCGGTATGCGGCCTGCGCCGCCCGTGCGGAGAGGGGCGCCCGTGCGGCTCGTGCCGTTGTCACCCGTTCGGGTGCCCGTGCCGCCGCCTGTCCGCCGTTCCACCCCTCGGCTCATCTCGGCTTGCACGGCCGAGGCGATGACCCCGAAGAACGGGTCGGCGATGTCGTTGACGAGGAGGCCCACGAGGTCGGAGGTGGCGGCGGCCAACGCGCTGGCCGGGCCGTTGACCACGTACTCCAGGTCGGCCACGGCGCGTAGCACCCGTGCGCGGGTGCTCTCGGCCACCGGGTAGTTGCCGTTCAGTACGCGCGAGACGGTCGCCGTCGACACCCGTGCCCGCGCCGCAACATCCGCCAGCGTCACTGCCATCGGTCGCCCCACCCCATGTCGTACCCCTTGTCCCTGCCTTCCGCCGCAGGTTAGCTTCTCCCGCGATGGAAAGCGCTTGCTATGCGTTGCCGCTCCGCGCTCCCGTCGGCTCGCCCACCGTTGTCAGCCGCTTGCCGTGCGCGCCAGGCAGCCGCCGCGCGCCCGCCACGCGGACCGAGTTCTCCAGAAGGGCCGGACCGTGACACGCAAGACCGTACGCATCGCCATGAACGGCGTGACCGGGCGCATGGGGTACCGCCAGCACCTGGTCCGCTCGATCCTCGCGCTACGGGAGCAAGGGGGCCTGGACCTCGGCGACGGCACCGTGCTCTGGCCCGAACCGGTCCTCGTGGGCCGCTCCGCGCACAAGCTGCGGCCGCTGGCCGAACGCCACGGCCTGGAGCACTGGAGCACCGACCTGGACACGGTGCTCGCGGACGACAGCGTCGACATCTACTTCGACGCCCAAATCACCGCCGCCCGCGAGGAGGCCGTACAGAAAGCGATTGCTGCCGGGAAACACGTGTACTGCGAAAAGCCCACCGCCACCGGCCTCGACGGAGCGCTGGAACTGGCCCGGCTGGCCGACGCGGCCGGTGTCAAACACGGCGTCGTACAGGACAAGCTCTTCCTGCCCGGCCTGCTCAAACTGCGCCGCCTCGTCGAGGGCGGCTTCTTCGGCCGCGTCCTGTCCGTACGCGGGGAGTTCGGTTACTGGGTCTTCGAAGGCGACTGGCAGCAGGCACAGCGCCCGTCGTGGAATTACCGCGCGGAGGACGGCGGCGGCATCGCGGCCGACATGTTCCCGCACTGGGAGTACGTCCTGCACGAACTCTTCGGACCTGTGCGCACCGTCCAGGCGCGGGTCACCACGCACATCCCACGCCGCTGGGACGAGACCGGCAAGCCCTACGAGGCCACCGCCGACGACGCCGCATACGGGATCTTCGAGCTGGACGGCGGCATCGTCGCGCAGATCAATTCCTCGTGGGCGGTGCGGGTCCACCGCGACGAGCTGGTCGAGTTCCAGGTGGACGGCACGGAAGGCTCCGCCGTCGCGGGGCTGCGCGGGTGCCGTGTCCAACACCGGTCCGCGACGCCCAAACCGGTCTGGAACCCGGATGTCCCGGCCGCCGAGTCGTTCCGCGACCAGTGGCAGGAGGTCCCGGACAACGCCGGCTTCGACAACGGCTTCAAGGCACAGTGGGAGCTGTTCCTGCGGCACGTCGCGCGGGACGAACCCTGGCGCTGGGACCTGACGGCCGGCGCGCGCGGCGTCCAGCTCGCCGAACTCGGAGCGCGGTCGTCGGCGGAGGGGCGCCGTCTGGACGTACCGGAGCTGCGGCGATGAACGAGCGAGGGAAGGCCCCCGATGCCCCACTGGTCTCCCGTACGGTCTTCGCCGCGGCCCACGTGGTCGCCGACCCGTTCGCCGACACCACTCCCGACGGGCCCGCCGCCATCGACTGGGACACCACCCTCGCCTTCCGCCGCCACCTGTGGTCCCACGGCCTGGGCGTCGCCGAGGCGATGGACACCGCGCAGCGCGGCATGGGACTGGACTGGCCCGCGGCCGCCGAGCTGATCCGCCGTTCCGCCGCCGAGGCAGCGGCGGCCGGCGGGCGCATCGCCTGCGGCGTCGGCACGGACCAACTGCACGCGTCCGCCGCGGATCCGGCCGCCATCCGGGGCGCCTACGAGGAACAGCTGGGGCTCGTCGAAAGCGCCGGCGGCCAGGCCATCGTCATGGCCTCCCGGCAGCTCGCGAAGGCAGCCAAGGGCCCGGACGACTACCTGGAGATCTACGGGCACCTGCTGCGCCAGGCCGCCGAACCGGTGGTCCTGCACTGGCTGGGCCCGATGTTCGACTCTGCTCTGGAGGGTTACTGGGGCAGCGCGGACCTGGACGCCGCCACCGATACGTTCCTTCGGATCATCGCCGAGCACCCCGGCAAGGTGGACGGCGTGAAGGTGTCCCTGCTCGACGCCGGTCGCGAGATCCGGCTGCGCCGCCGCCTTCCGGACGGCGTGCGCTGCTATACGGGCGACGACTTCCACTACCCCGAGCTGATCGCCGGGGACGAACACGGCTTCAGCCACGCGCTGCTGGGCGTCTTCGACCCGCTGGCCCCGCTGGCGGCCGACGCCGTACGCCTTCTGGACAGCGGGGACACGGCGGGATTCCGCAAGCTCCTGGACCCGACCGTCGCGCTGTCCCGGCACCTCTTCCAGACGCCGACGCGGTACTACAAGACCGGAGTGGTCCTGCTCGCCTGGCTGGCAGGGCACCAGCCGCACTTCACGATGGTGGGCGGCCTCCAGTCGGCGCGCTCGCTGCCCCACCTGAAGCGGGCGTACGAGCTGGCCGAGGGCCTCGGCCTCTTCCCTGACCCCGACCTGGCGGCTGCCCGTATGCGCCGGCTGACCTCGGTGTACGGAGGTACCGAATGAATAGCGTCCGGCAAGACGGGCCGGAGCGGCGGGACGGCCTGCTCACCAGGCTCAGCCTCAACCAGGAGACCGTCAAGCAGTGGTCCCTGCCCGAACTGGCCGACGGCTGCGCACGCGCAGGCGTACGCGGCGTCGGCCTGTGGCGCGCTCCGGTGCAGGAGTACGGGGTGGCCGCGGCGGCCCGGCTCGTACGGGACGCCGGGCTGGCCGTCACCAGCCTGTGCCGCGGTGGGTTTTTCACCGCCCGCGACCCCAAGGAGCGCGCGGAGGCGATGGCCGACAACCGGGCCGCCATCGCGGAGGCGGCCGCCCTCGGTACCGACACCCTTGTCCTGGTCTCCGGCGGGCTGCCGCCCGGCAGCCGTGACCTGCACGCGGCACGGGAACGGGTCGCCGAAGCGCTGGGGGAGCTGGTGCCGTACGCGGCCGAGGCGGGCGTGCGGCTCGCGATCGAGCCGCTGCATCCCATGTACGCCGCCGACCGCTGTGTGGTCTCCACCCTTGCCCAGGCCCTGCACCTCGCCGAGCGGTTCCCGGCGGAGCGGGTGGGCGTGGTCGTGGACACGTACCACCTGTGGTGGGACGACACGATCGGTGCGCAGATCGACCGCGCGGGGGCCGGGGGGCGTATCGCGGCCTTCCAACTCGCGGACTGGGTCACGCCGTTGCCGGCGGGCGTGCTGCTGGGGCGCGGCCAGCTCGGTGACGGTTCGATCGATCTTCGGTGGTTCCGCGAGCGGGTGGACGCCGCCGGCTACGAGGGACCCGTCGAGGTCGAGATCTTCAACCCGGTGCTCTGGGAGCGGCCGGGGGCGCAGGTGCTGGCCGAGGTGGTCGAGCGGTTCACCACCCACCTCGTGCACACCACGTAACGATGGAATAACCCACCGGATCCGTGCAACCGTTCCCCGGCCGGGCGGGTCGTACTTGTCATCAGGCTCCCGAGGGGAGAGGGAACCGGGGGGATCCGAGGGGGGATCAGGGGGCCGACCGGAGGGGGAGTCGAGGGGCCCGGTCGTCGGACCGGGCCCCTCGAAGCGCCCGCGAAGTACCCGCCGGGGCTACCCGCCGAAGAAGGCGCGGCGCCCGCCCGCGACCGTGCGGCAGAGCCTGCGAACCGGGTTATCCACAGGCCGAACGCGATGTCGGACCCGGGCTGTACGGTCGGTTCATGTTCATTCCAGCCGTGGTCGAAGGGGTCCTGGAGCGGATCACCTACGCCAATGAGGAGACCGGTTACACGGTCGCGCGTGTGGATACGGGCGGCGCCGGCGAGCTCCTCACTGTCGTCGGGTCGCTGCTGGGCGCGCAACCGGGAGAGTCGCTGCGCTTGGAAGGCCGTTGGGGCTCCCATCCGCAGTACGGACGGCAGTTCACCGTCGAGAACTACACCACCGTCCTGCCCGCCACGATCCAGGGCATACGCCGCTACCTCGGTTCCGGGCTCATCAAGGGCATCGGCCCGGTCATGGCCGACCGCATCACCGAGCACTTCGGCCTGGAGACCCTCGACATCATCGAGCAGCAACCGAAGCGCCTCGTCGAGGTGCCCGGCCTCGGCCCGAAGCGTACGAAGCTGATCGGCGACGCCTGGGAAGAGCAGAAGGCCATCAAGGAGGTCATGATCTTCCTCCAGGGGGTGGGCGTCTCCACCTCCATCGCGGTGCGCATCTACAAGAAGTACGGCGACTCCTCGATCTCCGTCGTCAAGAACCAGCCCTACCGGCTCGCCGCCGACGTCTGGGGCATCGGCTTCCTGACCGCCGACCGCATCGCCCAGGCCGTCGGCATCCCGCACGACAGCCCGGACCGGGTCAAGGCGGGCCTGCAGTACGCCCTTTCGCAATCCACGGACCAGGGGCACTGCTACCTCCCCGAGGAGCAGCTGATCTCCGCGTCGGTCAAGCTGCTCCAGGTCGACACGGGTCTGGTCATCGACTGCCTGGCCGAGCTGGCGGAGGATCCGGAGGGCGTGGTCCGCGAGACCGTGCCGTCCTCGGACGGCGGCGATCCCGTCACCGCCGTCTACCTGGTTCCCTTCCACCGGGCCGAGATCTCCCTCGCCTCGCAGCTGCTGCGCCTGCTGCGTACGCACGAGGACCGGATGCCGTGGTCCCGGGACGTGGCGTGGGACAAGGCGCTGGCCTGGCTCGCGGAGCGGACGGGGGCCGAGCTCGCGCCCGAGCAGGAGGCCGCCGTGCGGCTCGCCCTCACCGAGAAGGTCGCCGTGCTCACCGGCGGGCCGGGCTGCGGCAAGTCCTTCACGGTCCGCTCGGTCGTGGAGCTGGCCCGCGCCAAGAAGGCCAAGGTGGTGCTCGCGGCCCCCACGGGCCGGGCCGCCAAGAGGCTCTCGGAGCTGACCGGCGTCGAGGCGTCCACGGTGCACCGCCTGCTGGAGCTCAAACCGGGCGGGGACGCCGCGTACGACAAGGACCGCCCGCTCGACGCCGACCTGGTGGTGGTCGACGAGGCGTCCATGCTCGACCTGCTCCTCGCCAACAAGCTGGTCAAGGCGGTGCCGCCCGGCGCCCACCTCCTGCTGGTGGGCGACGTCGACCAGCTTCCCTCCGTGGGGGCCGGCGAGGTGCTGCGCGACCTGCTCGCGGAGAACTGCCCGGTCCCGGCGGTCCGGCTGACCCGGATCTTCCGCCAGGCCCAGCACTCCGGCGTGGTCACCAACGCCCACCGCATCAACGAGGGCCTGCCGCCGGTCACGACCGGGATGACCGACTTCTACCTGTTCGCCGAGGAGGACTCCGAGGAGGCCGGCCGGCTCACGGTCGACGTGGTCGCCCGCCGTATCCCGGCGAAGTTCGGGCTCGACCCACGGCGGGACGTCCAGGTGCTCGCGCCCATGCACCGCGGCCCGGCCGGCGCCGGCGCGCTGAACGGACTCCTCCAGCAGGCACTGACCCCGGCCCGCCCCGACCTGCCGGAGCGGCGCTCCGGAGGCCGGTCCTTCCGGGTGGGCGACAAGGTGACACAGATCCGGAACAACTACGAGAAGGGCCGCAACGGTGTCTTCAACGGCACCGTCGGCGTCGTCACCAAGATCAACAAGGACGAGCAGTGGCTGACGGTGCTCACGGACGAGGACGAGGAGGTCTCCTACGATTTCGACGAGCTGGACGAGCTGGCGCATGCTTACGCGGTGACCATCCACCGGTCACAGGGCAGCGAGTATCCAGCAGTGGTGATTCCGGTCACCACCGGCGCTTGGATGATGTTGCAGAGAAACCTGCTCTATACGGCCGTTACGCGGGCAAAACGACTGGTGGTGCTGGTCGGCTCCCGCAAGGCTTTGGCGCAGGCTGTACGCACCGTATCCGCCGGGCGGAGGTGGACCGCACTGCGCCACCGACTCGCTGGCGCGATGCGCGGTCACCTCTTCCCCAATCGGGGCGAAGGGGAGCAGGATGGGCAGCTGAAGCGGCACTGAGTGCCGCCCGGAGGCCCTATGGCCGACCCCGAGTGCACACGCAAGGTCCAAATGGGGGAAGGTATAGGCAGTCAGGGCACCTCGAAGAAGAGGCACAACGTCGGTGAGGGATGACGTGAGCGACAACTCTGTAGTACTGCGTTACGGGGACGGCGAATACAGCTACCCGGTCGTCGACAGCACCGTCGGCGACAAGGGCTTCGACATCTCGAAGCTGCGCGCCCAGACCGGTCTGGTGACCCTGGATTCCGGTTACGGCAACACTGCCGCGTACAAATCCGCGATCACCTATCTGGACGGTGAGAACGGCGTTCTTCGGTACCGCGGCTACCCGATCGAGCAGCTTGCAGAGCGCAGCACGTTCGTCGAGACCGCGTACCTGCTGATCAACGGTGAGCTGCCCACCGTCGACCAGCTGGCGAACTTCAAGCAGGACATCACCTACCACACCCTGCTGCACGAGGACGTCAAGCGGTTCTTCGACGGCTTCCCGCGGGACGCCCACCCGATGGCGATGCTGTCCTCGGTGGTCAGCGCGCTGTCGACGTTCTACCAGGACAGCCACAACCCGTTCGACGAGCGGCAGCGCCACATCTCGACGATCCGGCTGCTGGCCAAGCTGCCGACGATCGCGGCGTACGCGTACAAGAAGTCGGTCGGCCACCCGGTGGTCTACCCGCGTAACGACCTCGGCTACGTCGAGAACTTCCTGCGCATGACCTTCTCGGTGCCGGCCGCCGAGTACGACCTCGACCCGGTCGTGGTCAGCGCCCTGGACAAGCTGCTGATCCTGCACGCGGACCACGAGCAGAACTGCTCGACCTCCACCGTGCGCCTGGTCGGCTCCTCGCAGGCGAACCTGTTCGCCTCGATCTCGGCCGGCATCAACGCGCTGTGGGGCCCGCTGCACGGCGGCGCCAACCAGTCGGTGCTGGAGATGCTGGAAGGCATCCAGCGCGACGGCGGCGACGTCGACTCCTTCATCCGCAAGGTGAAGAACAAGGAAGACGGCGTGAAGCTCATGGGCTTCGGGCACCGCGTCTACAAGAACTTCGACCCCCGGGCGAAGATCATCAAGGCGGCGGCGCACGACGTCCTCTCGGCGCTCGGCAAGTCCGACGAGCTGCTGGACATCGCGCTCAAGCTGGAGGAGCACGCGCTCTCCGACGACTACTTCGTCTCGCGCAAGCTCTACCCGAACGTGGACTTCTACACCGGTCTGATCTACCGGGCCATGGGCTTCCCGACCGAGATGTTCACCGTGCTCTTCGCGCTCGGTCGGCTGCCCGGCTGGATCGCCCAGTGGCACGAGATGATCAAGGAGCCGGGTTCCCGCATCGGCCGCCCGCGCCAGATCTACACCGGCGTCGTCGAGCGCGACTTCGTCCCGGTCGAGGAGCGCTGACGCGCCACCCCCGGCGGTACGGGACAGCTGCCGGCCGGCCGGTCGCCCGCGTGGCGGCCCGGGCCGGCCCGTCCAGCAGAAAGCGCCCCGCCTCCAGATCCCCCCACGGGTCCGGAGCGCGGGGCGCTTCCCTGTTCCCCGGGTCGGATTCCCCCCACGGGATCCGTCCGGGCGCTTTGGTGGTGCCGCGATCTGCCGGGACGCGCACGTACGGGAGGGCCGCTCAAAGCTCCCCGGGCACGTCGCCCCGGCCACGCGTTGCCGGGCAAGGTCCCCCAAGACCAGCCTGGCCGTTGCGGTGCAGGACCCGCCGAGGTGCCTGCACCGTACGGTTAGACTCGCGACCCCCCACAATGGTTACGTTCCATCGACTGTGATCTGCGTCTCTTGCCATAACTGGGCGAAAGCGGTCAAGGGCCTCGACCTGGAGATCGAGGCCCTTCCGTATGGGTGTTGTGTCAGTTGTAGGAGAATTGTGAAGGGCGCAAAGAATCCGCGCCGCGTACATCCGTCACCGGAAGCGCCGCAACCGAAGGCTGTTGCTGACCACGAAAACCGAGGAGAAGGCCATCGCCGCCCCCGCGATCATCGGATTGAGCAACCCGGCCGCCGCCAGCGGCACTGCCGCGACGTTGTAGCCGAAAGCCCAGAAGAGATTGCCCCTGATCGTGGCGAGCGTCTTGCGGGCGAGCCGGATGGCGTCGGCCGCGACCCGCAGGTCGCCGCGTACCAGGGTGAGGTCCCCCGCCTCGATGGCGGCGTCCGTGCCGGTGCCCATGGCCAGCCCCAGGTCGGCGGTGGCCAGGGCGGCCGCGTCGTTGACGCCGTCGCCGACCATCGCGACGCTCCGGCCCTCGCCGCGCAGCCGCTCGACGACCGCGACCTTGTCCTCGGGCAGTACCTCCGCGATCACCTCGTCGATGCCGACCTGTGCCGCCACCGCCTCGGCCACCGCCCTGTTGTCCCCGGTCAGCAGCACCGGGGTAAGCCTCAGTGCGCGCAGCCGGCGGACCGCTTCGGCGCTGGTCTCCTTGACGGTGTCGGCGACCGACAGGAGGCCGCGTGGCCGCCCGTCCCAGGCGACGAGCACGGCGGTCCGCCCGGCGGCCTCGGCGGCGTCCCTGGCGGCGGCCAGGGCGTCCGGAAGACCGTGGGCCGCGGAGTCCGAAGGGGTGCCGGCTCCGGAGTCCGTACGGACATCGTCCGCGCCGCCTGAGGCGACGCCACCGGCTTCCGGGAACGACACCCCCTGGGTGCCCTCACGCAGCAGCCGCTCGCGCCCGACCAGGACGTGGCGGCCGTCCACCACGCCCCGTACGCCCAGGCCCGCCACGTTCTCGAAGTGTTCCGGCTCCGGGAGTGCGCCCAAGCGCTCGCGCGCCCCTTCCGCGATGGCTCGCGCGATCGGGTGCTCGGAGGAGTGCTCCAGGGCGCCCGCCAGCCGCAACACTTCCTCCTCCGTGACCCCCGGCGCCGGCACGGCCTCGTACAGGCTCATCCGGCCCGAAGTCACCGTGCCGGTCTTGTCCAGCACGACGGTGTCGATTCGGCGGGTGGACTCCAGGACCTCGGGCCCCTTGATGAGGATGCCGAGCTGGGCGCCGCGGCCCGTGCCGACCATCAGGGCGGTCGGCGTCGCCAGCCCGAGGGCGCACGGACAGGCGATGATCAGTACGGCGACGGCGGCCGTGAAGGACGCGGTCGTGTCGCCCGTGGCCAGCAGCCACCCGGCCAGCGTGCCGAGCGCGATCAGCAGGACGACGGGGACGAAGACGGCGGAGACGCGGTCGGCGAGCCGCTGCACCTCGGCCTTGCCGCTCTGCGCGTCCTCGACCAGCCGGGCCATGCGGGCCAGCTGGGTGTCCCCGCCGACGCGGGTGGCCTCGACCAGGATCCGGCCGCTGGTGTTCACCGTCGCGCCCGTCACCGGGTCGCCGGGCGCCACGTCGACCGGTACCGATTCGCCGGTGAGCATCGACGCGTCCACCGCGGAGGTGCCCTCGGCGACCGTGCCGTCGGTGGCGATCTTCTCCCCGGGACGTACGACGAACCGGTCGCCGACGGCCAGCTGACCCACCGGGACGCGCACCTCGCGCCCGTCTCGCAGCACCGTCACGTCCTTGGCGCCCAGCTCCATCAGCGCGCGCAGCGCGGCGCCCGCCTTCCGCTTGGAACGCGCCTCCAGATATCGGCCGAGCAGCAGGAAGGCCGTCACTCCGGCCGCGGCCTCCAGGTAGATGGCCGAGGAGCCTTCCGTGCGGGCCACGGTGAAGTCGAAACCGTGCCGCATGCCGGGCATGCCCGCGTCGCCGAAGAAGAGTGCCCACAGGGACCATCCGAAGGCTGCGAGCGTTCCGATGGAGACCAGGGTGTCCATCGTGGCCGCGCCGTGCCGCAGGTTCGTCCAGGCGGCCCGGTGGAAGGGGTACGCGCCCCAGACCACGACGGGCGCGGCCAGGGTCAGGGACAGCCACTGCCAGTTGTCGAATTGGAGGGTGGGGACCATCGACAGCAGGACGACAGGAAGGGCCAGGATGGCGGATACGGTCAGCCGTCGGCGCAGTTCGCCCAGTTCACGGTCGTGGGAGCCGGGGCCGTCCTGCGTACTTTCCGGCAGGCCGGGGCCGGTCTCCTGGGAGGCGCCGGCCGGGTCCGCTTTCGGGGGCTCGGGCGGCGCGGGCCGCTGCGCGGTGTACCCCGTCTTCTCGACCGTGGCGATCAGGTCGTCGACCGACACCTCGTCGCCGTACTCGATCCGCGCCTTCTCGGTGGCGAAGTTGACGGTGGCGCTGACGCCCGGCATCCGGTTGAGCTTCTTCTCCACGCGCGCCGCGCACGAGGCGCAGGTCATGCCGCCGATGGCGAGCTCGACCCGCGCCTGCGTGGTCGTACCGGACATCGGACTCAGGCCGCCAGACCTTCGAGTTCGTACCCCGCCTCGTCGACCGCCGCGCGCACGGCCGTCTCGTCCAGCGGCGCCTTGGAGGAGACGGTCACCAGGCCGGTGGCGGCGGACGCCTGCACCGAGTTCACGCCCGGGATCTCGGAGATCTCGGCGGACACGGCGCCTTCGCAGTGGCCGCAGGTCATGCCGCTGACCTTGTACGTGGTGGTGACGCCGCCCACCTGGACGTCGGCGGAACCCGAGTGGCAGGTGCCCTCGGGGGAGCAGCAGGAGCCGTTGGTCTGTTCGGCAGTCATGGTCTCTCCTTGGTGCGTGTGTTCGCCGTGCTCGGTGTGTGTCGTCCTGCACGCGTGGTCGGAGGGAAGCCCGGTTGCCCCAGGGCCCCAGCGCTTCCCGATGACCCGACTCTATACCCCTAGGGGGTATGGATGCCAGGTCTGTGCCCTTGTCGCGTTGCCGAGTGCCCCGCCGCGCGTCAGCCTTGGGGTATCGGCCTTGAGGGCGGAGGCGAGGAGGCGGGGGCCATGGACGCGCTCTCCCTGTACTGGTTGCTGGCGCTCACCACGATGCCCCCTCTGGTACCCAATTCCGCTTTCCTGGTGACCGCCGGGGTGCTCGCGTCCCGGGGAACGTTGGATCTCCCCGCCGTCCTGCTCGTCGTCGCGGGCGGCGCGACCCTCGGTGACCTGATGATGCACCTGGTTGCGCGGCGCTTCGGCGGTCCCGTACGGTCCTGGATGCTTCGCCGGACGCGGCGGCGGGCGTTGCTGGAATGGGCCTCCTCGCACATGGAGCGGCACGGCGTGCCGTTCGTGGTGGCGGTCCGTTTTCTGCCTGGCGGGCGGATCGTGGGGGCACTGTCCTCGGGGGTGGTGCGGTATCCGGTACGCCGTTACCTGGCGGGCACCGGAACGGCCGAGTCGGTCTGGGCCGCGTACTCGGTGGGGCTCGGATATCTCGGCAGCGCCGCGACGGGCAACACGTGGTACGCCATCGGCATCGGCGTGGGCGTCTCGGTCCTGATGGCCGCCGCGGGCGCATCGGTGCAGTGGGTGGCGCGCCGGTGTGCCGTGCGCCGCGCCCTTAAGGACCTCGGCACCGCAGAGCGGGATCCCGGCGTGTCCGGAGGAAGCGCGGCCGGGCGTGATCGCCCGCCGTGCGGGCGGGCTGACGGCCTGTCCGCCGGGTCGCGGGAGCGGTCCGGCGGCGTACCGGAGGACGTGCCCGGCGGGTTGCCGGGGCGGGCGGCCGGCGAAGCGGGAACGCGCTGTACCTTGTGGTAGAAAAGCGGCTTATGTCGCAGTCAGCAACGCTCGTATTGATCATGGCGATCGCCGTGGCCGCCCCGCTCCTCGCTTACGGCATCGGCCGCTGGCTGCCCGTGCCACTGGTCATCTTCGAGATCGTGCTGGGCATCCTGATCGGCCCGGACGTCCTGGGCTGGGCGCACCCCGGCGAGGTCGTCAACGCCCTTTCCCACCTCGGCCTCGCCACGCTGATGTTCCTCGCCGGGTACGAGATCGAGTTCGCGAAGGTGCGCGGCGACACCCTCAAGCGGGCCGGATACGCGTGGCTCGCCGCGCTCGCCGTCGGCCTGGGTGCCGCCTTCGCCTTCGCCGCCGGCGACGCCTCCAAGGCGATCGTCGTCGGCACCGCGCTCACCAGTACGGCGCTCGGTACCGTGCTGCCCGTACTGCGGGACTCCGGCGACCTGGGCACCCGCTTCGGATCGGTGATGATGGCGACCGGCGCGGTCGGCGAGTTCGGGCCGATCATCGCGATGGCGCTGCTGCTCAGCGGCCGCGACCCCGGCGAGTCGACCATCTTGCTCTTCGCCTTCGCGCTGCTGACCGCCGGAGCCGTCTACTGGGCCCTCAAGCCCAGCCCGATGTGGTTCTACCGGATCATCGCCCGCACCCTGCACAGCAGCGGCCAGTTCGCCATCCGCCTGTTCGTGCTGCTGCTGGCCGTGATGCTCGGCATCTCGCAGGTGTTCGGACTGGACATCCTGCTGGGCGCGTTCGCTGCCGGGGTCGTCATGCGGCTGGTGCTGCACGAGGCCGCGCCGGACAGCAGCCAGGAAATCCTCGGACGGCTGGAGGCGATGGGGTTCGGCTTCCTGGTGCCGCTGTTCTTCATCGTCACCGGTGTCGGGTTCGACCTGTCGTCCCTCTTCGAGAACGGCCGCTCGCTCCTGCTGCTCCCGCTCTTCCTCGTCCTCCTGTTGGTCGTACGCGGCCTGCCGCTCGTCCTGCTCGCGCCCCGCGACCTCGGCCGCAAGGACCGGGCCGCCCTGATGCTGTACGGGTCGACGGCGCTGCCCCTGGTCGTCGCGATCACGACGATCGGTCAGGACAGTGGCGTGCTCGACGCGGGCGAGGCGGCGGCCATGGTGGGCGCCGCGATGATCTCCGTACTGGTCTTCCCGCTGGTGGCCATGCGGTTGCGGGCCGGGGCGGAAGGGCTGGCGCCGGTCCCGGAGGGGCCGCGGAAGGGGGCTTCCGAGTCCTGGTAAGCGGTTGGGGCCGGATCAGGGATCGACGCCGGCCGGTGTCGAAGGCGCCTCGGCTTCGGCCGCACCGGAGGCCTCGGCGGCGCGTACGTCCGCGATCTCGACCGGTTCGCCCGTGCGGCGGGAGCGGTCGCACGCCTCGGCGATATACAGCGCCTCCAGCGCCTCGGCGGGTGAACACGGGTTTTCCGCGCGGCCGGCGGCGACCTCCACGAAGGCGGCGAGCTCGGTGACGTACGCGTCGTGGAAGCGCTCCATGAAAGTGGTGTACGGAGCGGACTGCTGCCACGAGACGTGCGGTTCGGCGCTCGGCAGCGGGACGCGGTCGTCGAGGCCGACGATGCGCGTGCCCTTGGAGCCGCACACCTCCAGGCGGACGTCGTGGCCCGCGCCGTTGTAGCGGGTCGCGGTGGCGGTGGCCAGCGTGTCGTCGTCGAAGCGCAGCAGCGCGGCGCAGGTGTCCACGTCGTCGCCCTCGGCGAAGAAGGACTCGCCGCGGTTGGCGCCCTGGGCGTACACGGAGACCACCTCACGGCCGGTCAGCCAGCGCAGGATGTCGAAATCGTGGATGCTGCAGTCGCGGAACAGCCCTCCGGAAGTGGGCACGTAGACCGCGGGCGGCGGCGACTGGTCGCTGGTGCAGGCCCGGAGGGTGTGGATCCAGCCGAGGTCGCCGGCCCGCAGGGCTTCCCTGGCGGCCCGGTAGCCGCGGTCGAAGCGCCGCTGGAAGCCGATCTGTACGGGGACCGAACCGGCCCCGGCGCGCTCCACGACGCCGACCGTGCCCGGTACGTCCAGCGCCACCGGCTTCTCGCAGAAGACCGGTACCTCCGCGTCCAGCGCCTGGTGGATCAGTTCGGCGTGCGCGCTGGTGGCGGCGGTGACGACGACGCCGTCCAGGCCGTCCTCGTACAACTGCGGGAGTGTCTCGGCGGCGTCGACGCCGAGGGTGTCCGCGAGCACCCGGGCGCGGGCCGCGTCGGCATCGGCGACGACGATGCGTTCCACACCGGGGACGGACTTCAGAGTCTCGGCGTGGAACGCGCCGATGCGTCCGGTGCCGATCAGGCCGATCTTCATGTGCCAACTCCTCTGTGAGGGATGCGCCGCGCGGCATCCGGGCGGGCCGGCGCTCCGCCGCAGCGTGCATGTCCTTACATTAGGATGTCAACCCTTGGTCCGTGCGGTCGGACGCGGACCCCTCAGTGCCGGACGATGGCCGCGCCCTCCCTGGCGGCGCGGAGATCGCGGTCCACCGCGCGCAGCAGGGTGAGGAGCATGCCGTTCAGGGGTGTGGGGATGCCCCGGCGTTCGCCGGCGCGCACCACTGCGCCGGTGATGTGTTCGTGTTCCAAAGGGCGGCCGGCCAGGCGGTCGTAGAGCATCGACGAGCCGCCGTCGGGCGGGACCAGCGCGTACATCTCCAGTACGCGGTCGATGTCGGCATCGCCGATGTCCGCGCCCTCGGCCCGGGCCACGGTGGCGGCCTCGGCCAGGATGTCGCGGGTGAGCGCGGCCATGCCGGGGTCGGAGAAGATGCCCATGCGCTGCTGGAGGAGGGCGGTGAGCGGGTTGGCCGCGAGATTGGTGAAGAGCTTCTGCCAGAGGGCCGTCGTGAAGTCCGTTACCGGCACGACCTTCAGGCCCGCCGTGAGGAGCGCGGTGAGTCGGGCGGCGAGCGGGCCGTCCGGTACGTGGATCTCGTTGCCGGCGTAGTGCTTGACGCGGCCGGGGGCGGTGCGTTCCACCGAGACGTAGAAGACCGCCGGCTGGATTTCCGTACCGTCGGGGACGTGCGGCGCCACGCGCTCGGTGTGGTCGATGCCGTTCTGGAGCACGGTGACCACCGTTTCGCCGTGGCACAGGCGGCGCAGCCAGCCGGCCGTGCCGGCGGTGTCCTGGGCCTTGGTCGTCAGGAAGACCCAGTCGGCGGGGACGGCCGCTGCCGGATCGACGGCGAAACGTACACCGGCGTCGGTGACTTCGCCGCCCGATTCGAGGGTGAGCCGGTCCAGCGGCGTCCGGACGCACAGCGTGACGTCGTGCCCGGCGCGGTGGGCGAGCGCCGCCACGAGACCGCCGATCGCGCCACCGCCGATCACGGCGATGCGGCGGGGCGTGGGAGGTTCGGGTATCGGTGGCATGTACCGAGCGTAAGTCCTGGTCCCTTCCCGGGAGGCCCCGCGCACCGTGGCGCGGGGCCGTGCTGACGGCGGGTGCTGAGGGGAGGTCAGGTCTTGTCGCGACGGCCGCCGTGTCCGGGGCGCTGGGCCACCCAGGCCCGTACGGTGTCGGCGAACCAGTACGGTCTTCCGCCCTCCACCAGATCAGGTGGCGGCAGTAGCCCGTGCTTGCGGTAGGAGCGCACGGTGTCCGGCTGGACCCGGATGTGTGCGGCGATTTCCTTGTACGACCAGAGCCTGCGGTCGGTCATGTGTCGTGCACCTCCCTCAGCCGCTCGCAGTGGCGGCTCGGGGGAGCCGGCGGGGGAGCTGCGGCGGTCTGGTGATCACTCAGCCTGCGCCCGGTGAACGACGCGGACCGCGCAAGGGGGAGGGGCTGTCGAACGGCTGTGACGGAAGACCTGCGTAACGGTGACAGCCGTAACGGATGGGGCACGCTGTCACGGTATGAAGAAATGGGCGGCGGGAGCGGGCGGTTCGCGTGCTCGGCCTTACGTCTCCGTCCGGCGTTCCGGGGTGTTCCCGTTCGCCGCGCCCGCCGCCGCACCCTCCTTGCGAAGTTCGTGCTCCAGGTCCTCCAGCGCCATGCCCTTGGTCTCCGGCGCGTACCGCTTGCAGAAGAGCAGGGACACCACGCACATCAGGCCGAAGATCCAGAACGTGACGCTCGCGCCCGCCGCGTCCAGGAGCACCGGGAAGACCAGCGCCACCGCGAAGTTGACCAGCCACATCACGAACACCGCGGCGCCCATGGCCAGGCCGCGCACCTTCAGCGGGAACATCTCGGCGAGCAGCAGCCAGACGCCGGTGTTCAAGGTGCCCTGCATGAAGCCCATGTAGAGGACCATCAGGCCGAGGACGAGGATGCTGACGCCGGTGGACTTCGGGAGGTGGAAGGAGGCGCCCAGAAGAGCCAGCGACACGGTCATCCCGGAAAGCCCGGTGAGCAGCATCGGCCGGCGTCCGACCTTGTCGATCAGCGACATCCCGACCGCGGTGGCGAGGACGGAGACGGCGCCCACCGCGATGGTGGCGGTGATCGCGGCGTCGGTGCCCAGCCCGGTGCCGGCCAGGATCTTGGGCGCGAAGTAGATGACCGCGTTGACACCGGTGATCTGCTGGACCGCCGCCAGCCCGATGCCGACGAGCAGGATGCGCCGCACCCACGGCGTGCGCAGGTCCCGCCAGGCGCCGCGCCGCGCGTCGGCCTCCAGGGCCCGCGCCCGGTTGATACGGGCCAGCTCCCCGTCGACCTCCCCGGCGGGCAGCGTGCGCCGCAGGACCCGCGCGGCCTGCTCCGTACGCCCCTTGCCGACGTACCAGCGAGGAGTGTCGGGAAGGAAGAACAGCCCGATGAACAGGGCGACGGCGGGCAGCGCCGCCAGGCCCAGCATCCAGCGCCACGCCTCCCACCGGGCGAGAACGGCGTTGACGAGATACGCCAGCAGCTGGCCGCTGACGATCATCAGGGAGTTGAAGGAGACCAGCCGGCCGCGGATGTGCGGCGGTGCGATCTCCGACAGGTACAGCGGGGTGATCACGGAGGCGCTGCCCACCGCGAGGCCGAGGGCGAAGCGCGCCACGACCATGAAGGGGACGGTGGGCGCGAGCGCCACGGCGACGGCGCCGCCGATGAACACGGCGCCCGCCCACAGCAGCGAGTCGCGCCGCCCCAGCAGGTCGGACATCCGTCCGCCGGCCAGTGACCCGAAGGCCGCGCCGATGAGCAGCGCGCTGGTGATGACGCCCTCGCCCAGCGAGCTGAGGCCGAAGTGGGCCTCCATGAAGGGGAGCGCGCCGGAGACGACTCCGGTGTCGTAGCCGAACAGGGCGCCGCCGAGCGCGGCGACTGCGGCGATGGCGACGATGAAGCGCCTGGCGGTGCGGGCCGCGGGGGAGACGGCGGATGCCGAGGGGGACGCGGATTCCGCCGGAGAGGCACCCGCGGCGTCGGTCCCGCCTGCGGCCCCCGCCGGCCTGGTCGGTGCGGCCATCGTCATCGGCTCCGGTTCGCCGTGAGGTACGCGTCGATGCGGGGGTGCAGGAGGATCGGGTTGACGCCGTCGCGCGGTGACAGCTCGATCCATTCGTAGCCCGGCTCGGCCACCAGGGCGGGCAGTTCGGGCAGTGGTACGTGGCGGAACAGGTACGGGTCCAGAGCGATCTTCACAAGGGGGAGGCCTTTCGGGTGGTGACGCGGGCCGCGTCTCCGGCCGGAGGGCAGGCCGGAACGCACGCCGTGCCGTGCGGCGGCGCGACGGCCGTAACAGGGGGTGTGACACGGGCGCGGCGGGAGCCGGCCGCGGCTCAGCGGTAGAGCGCGGGGCGCTCGGCCAGTTCGACGGCGACGCGCTCGCCGGCGGCGGCCTGGGCGCGTACGCCCGCCTCGCACACCGCGGCCGCCGCGTAGCCGTCCCAGCAGCTCGGTCCCTCGACCTCGCCGCGCCGGGTGGCGTCCACCCAGCGCTGCACCTGCCGGTCGTACGCCTCCTCGAAGCGTTCCACGAAGCCCGGTGTGATCGAGCCGCCCCATGTGCCGGCGGTGTTGACGAATACGCCGCGGTCGTCGCCGATCCGTGCGGTGCCGCCCTCGCAGACCGCCTCGCACGTGACCTGGTAGCCGAAGCCGCAGTTGACGAAGAGCTCGGTGTCCACGACCTGCCCGGCCGCGGTCTCGAAGAGGATCAGCTGCGGGTCGCTCAGGCCCCCGGGCGCGTTGCCGGTGGCGGCCGGGCGCAGCACGCGTACGGCGGTGATCTCCTCGTCCAGCAGCCAGCGCGTCACGTCGATCTCGTGGACGACCGAGTCGTGGATCATCATGGCGTTGGTGAAGCCGGGGGGCGTGTCGGCGTTGCGGTGCTTGTTGTGCAGCATCAGGGTGCGGCCGTAGGCGCCCTGGTCCAGCAACGCCTTGAGCTTGAGGTAGTCGGTGTCGTACCGGCGCATGAAGCCGACCTGTACCCGCCGGCGGCCCAGTTCCTGCTCGGCCTTCAGGACGCGCAGCGCGGAGGCCGGGTCGGGGGTGAGCGGTTTCTCGCACAGCACCGGCAGGTCGTGCGAGAACGCGGTGAGCAGCGCGTCCTCGTGGGCGGCGCCCGGCGACGCGATCAGTACGGCGTCGACGCCCGGGTCCGCCATGGCGGCCGCGGGGTCGGTGTAGGGCGTACACCCCGTGACGCCGTCGGCGGCGCGCTTGGCCCGGTCCGCGTCGATGTCGACGACGGCCGCCACCCGCGCGCCGCTGATGACGTCGTTGATGCGGCGTACGTGGTCGGCGCCCATGCGGCCGGTGCCGATGACCGCCACGCCCAGCGTTCCGTGCTGCTGGCTCATCTGGTGGGAACTCCTCGCTCCGTACGGAAGGGACTCAGGCGCCGCAGGAGCGCAGGAAACGGCGGGTGCGCCGGGCGATGGGCAGGGGCTGGTCGGAGGGGCAGGGGTACATGTCCTGCTCGACGATGGCGAAGAGGTCGACGTCCAGTTCCTGGGCGGCCTCCAGGACGGGCGGCAGCGCGGGGACGCCGAGCGGCGGTTCGCACATGACGCCCTGCCGGACCGCGGGCCCGAAGGGCGTGCCCTTCTCGACGACGTCCGCGAGGATGTCCGGGGCGACCTGCTTGAGGTGGAGGTAGCCGATCCGCTCGCCGTAGGTCTTGATGAGTTTGACGCTGTCGCCGCCGCAGTACGCGTAGTGCCCGGTGTCCAGGCAGAGGCTGACCAGCGAGGAGTCGGTTCCGTCGAGGAAGCGCTCGACGTGTTCCTCGGTGTCGATGTGGGTGTCGGCGTGCGGGTGCACGACGATGTCGAGGCCGAACTCCTCCCGTACCCGCCTGCCCAGCCGTTCCATGCCGCTGTTCAGGTGGTGCCACTGCTCGGCGGTCAGCTCGCGCGGCTCCAGTTCCTCGGCGGTCTTGTCGTCGCGCCAGAAGGAGGGGATGACCACCAGGTGCCCCGCGTCCATCGCGCGGGCGAGGGTGGCGACCTCGCTGACGTGCGCCCAGGTCTTGTCCCATACGTCCGGGCCGTGGTGCAGGGAGGTGAAGACGGTGCCGGCCGAGACCTTCAGGTCGCGTGCGGCGAGCTCCGCGCGGAGGACGGCGGGGTCGGTGGGAAGGTAGCCGTAGGGGCCGAGTTCGATCCACTCGTACTGTGCCTCGGCGACCTCGTCGAGGAAGCGCCGCCAGGGAACCTGCTGTTCGTCGTCGGGGAACCAGACTCCCCAGGAGTCGGGGGCCGATCCGACGCGCAGGCGGTCCAGGACGCGCGGGACGGCATGGGGAACGGACATGCTGCGGCTCTCCTCTCGCCGGTCGGCGGTGACCGGGAAGGCGCGGGGCTGGGTTGTGGGGCCGGTTTGTGGGGCACAGCCTCCATCCCGCTCCGGGGAGTGTCAAGACTTCGTCCTGACATAAGGACTTAAGGACTTTGTAACTCGTGAGTACGGTGCGCCGCCCGCCCCTGGCGCCGCAAGGCGGCGATCTCTCCGCGGGAACTCCGACGTCAGAATGTAAGGACAAAGTATTGACACCGTCTCGGGCTCCCCGTTAGACCTGTGGTCAGCGACGAACCGAAGGGGCGCACATGAGCGAGCCGCGGCAGACCGGAGAGACCGGCGGGACCGGTCCGTTCGACCTGATCACCATGGGGCGCATCGGGGTGGACATCTACCCCCTGCAGACGGGCGTCCCGTTGTCCCGGGTCGAGACGTTCGGGAAGTTCCTCGGCGGCTCGGCCACCAACGTCGCGGTCGCCGCCGCCCGACTGGGCCGGCGCACCGCGGTCGTCAGCCGCACCGGCCGCGACCCCTTCGGCGACTACGTCCACCAGGCGCTGCGCGACTTCGGCGTGGACGACCGCTGGGTGACCCCCGTCGAGGCGTACCCGACGCCCGTCACCTTCTGCGAGATCTTCCCGCCGGACGACTTCCCGCTCTACTTCTACCGCCGCCCCAAGGCCCCCGACCTGGTCATCCACCCCGAAGAACTGGACGTGGACGCGATTCGCGCCGCCCGCGTCTTCTGGATCACCGGCACCGGCCTGTGCGAGGAACCCAGCCGCGCCGCCACCCTTGCCGCGGTCGAAGCCCGCGCCAAGGCGGGCCCCACCGTCTTCGATTTGGACTGGCGGCCCATGTTCTGGGGCGGCCGGGGCGGCGCCTCCGGAGACGGCGGCGCCACCGGGGCGGCGGCGATGGCCACGGCCCGTCCGTACTACGAGGCGGCGCTCGCCCACGCGACCGTCGCGGTCGGCAACGTGGACGAGGCCGAGGTCGCGACCGGTGCCCGCGACCCGGAGCGGTGCGCGCGGGCGCTGCTGGACATGGGCGTCGAACTCGCCGTGATCAAGCAGGGCCCCAAGGGCGTACTGGCCGCGCACCGCGACGGCCGCACCGCCGAGGTGCCGCCCACCCCCGTCGAAGTCGTCAACGGCCTGGGCGCCGGCGACTCCTTCGGCGGCGCGCTCTGCCACGGACTGCTGTCGGGCTGGGAACTGGAGCCGATGATGCGCTACGCCAACGCCGCGGGCGCGATCGTGGCGTCCCGGCTGGCCTGTTCGTCCGCCATGCCGACGTGCGACGAGGTCGAGGAGTTCCTCGGCGCGCGCTGAGCCCGCGACCGGCGCGCCCTGTCCCCGCAGGGCGCGGCGCCCACCCCCGTACGCCCCCGCCCCCAGAAGGTGAGACCGCCTTGACCACTCGGATCTCCGACCTCGTGACGTTGCGGGCCCGGCACCCGCAAGCCGTCGCGGAGGCCGCGGCGCGCCGCACCCGCCGTCCCCTGATGGGCGACAGCGGCCGGCTGATGATCGTCGCGGCCGACCACCCGGCGCGCGGCGCGCTCGCCGTCGGCGACCGCAAACTGGCCATGGCCAACCGCCTCGACCTGCTGGAACGCCTGTGCCTCGCGCTGTCCCGGCCCGGCGTGGACGGCGTGCTCGCCACTGCCGACATCCTGGAGGACCTGCTGCTGCTCGGCGCCCTCGAAGGCAAGGTCGCCATGGGCTCCATGAACCGCGGCGGTATCGCCGGCGCCTCCTTCGAGATGGACGACCGGTTCACCGGCCACCGCCCCCAGGACATCGCCCGGCTGCGCTTCGACGCCGGCAAGCTGCTGCTCCGCATCGACTACGAGGACCCCGGCTCGCTGGCCACGCTGGAGTCCACGGCCCGCGCCATCGACGCCATGGCCGAACGGGAACTGCCCACCTTCGTCGAGCCGTTCCTCTCCCGCCGGGTGGACGGCAAGGTCGGCAACGACCTGAGCGCGGAAGCCGTCACGAAGTCCGTCGCCATCGCCTCGGGGCTGGGCGGCACCTCCGCGTACACCTGGCTGAAGCTGCCGGTCACCGACGACCCGGACGACATGGCGCAGGTCTGCGAGACCTCGACGCTGCCGACCGTACTGCTCGGCGGCGACATCAAGGACACCGCCGAGGACCAGGAAGCGGCGTACGAGAAGTGGCGCAAGGCGCTGCGGCTGCCGACCGTGCAGGGGCTGGTGGCGGGCCGGTCGCTGCTCTACCCGGCCGACGGGGACGTGACCGCGGCCGTGGACACCGCCGTGTCACTGCTCCACCGGTAACTGTCAGTGGCGAGGAGGAGACTTGCAGCCATGAGCACCGAGTTTCACATCAGGGCCCGGGAAGCGGCCGACGGACCGTACGAGCTGGACATCGACCCGGAGCGGGCGGGCTGGGGCCATTCGTCCCTCCGCGTCCTCGCGCTGCCGCCCGGCGGGAGCCACGCGTTCGCCACCGGCGACAGCGAGTGGATCGTGCTGCCCCTGAACGGCGGCTGCTCGGTCGCGGTCCAGGGAGACGGGACGTACGAACTGGCCGGGCGGAAGGACGTGTTCAGCGGGGTCACGGACTTCGCGTACGTACCGCGCGACGCCGAAGTGCGCATCAGCAGCGCAGCGGGCGGCCGGTTCGCGCTGACCGGCGCCCGCTGCACGCGCCGGCTGCCCGCGCGCTACGGCGCCGCGAGCGGTGTGCCCGTGGAGCTGCGCGGTACGGGCAACTGCTCGCGCCAGGTCAACAACTTCGGCGCGGCCGGCGTCTTCGAGTGCGACAAGCTCATCGCCGTCGAGGTGCTCACCCCCGGCGGCAACTGGTCCTCGTACCCGCCGCACAAGCACGACGAGTGCCGGCCGGGCGAGGAGAGCGAGCTGGAGGAGATCTACTACTTCGAGATCGCCCCGGCCCACGGCTCCGAAGGGCTCGGCTACCAGCGCGTCAGCCCCTCCGGCAACGGCCGCGGCACGGACGTGCTCGCCGAAGTGCGCGGCGGCGACGCCGTACTGATCCCCGACGGCTGGCACGGCCCGTCCATCGCCGCCCCCGGCCACGACATGTACTACCTCAACGTGATGGCGGGTCCCGGCGAGGAGCGCGCCTGGCTGATCTGCGACCACCCCGAGCACGGCTGGATCCGCGACACCTGGCCCGACCAGGCCGTGGACCCCCGCCTGCCCCTCTACGACGCCCCCGCGGGAGACACCCGATGACCACTCGACGCCTCACGGTGGCGCAGGCACTGGTCCGGTTCCTGGCCCACCAGTACACGGAGCGGGACGGTTCCGCGGCACCCGGCGCGCCCCCGCGGCAGCGCCTGGTCAACGCCTGCTGGGGCATCTTCGGACACGGCAACGTCGCCGGCATCGGCCAGGCCCTCCTGGAGGCGGGCCCCGACACCATGCCCTACCTCCAGGGCCGCAACGAACAGGCCATGGTGCACGCCGCGGTCGGCTACGCCCGCCAGCGCGACCGCCTGTCCGCGCACGCCGTCACGACGTCCATCGGCCCCGGCGCCACCAACCTCGTCACCGGCGCGGCCCTCGCCACCGTCAACCGCCTCCCGGTCCTGCTGCTGCCCGGCGACATCTTCGCCACCCGCCCCGCCGACCCCGTCCTCCAGCAGCTCGAAGTGCCGTACGCGGGCGACGTGTCCGTCAACGACGCGCTGCGCCCGGTCTCCCGCTACTTCGACCGCGTCACCCGCCCCGAGGCACTGGTCCCGGCCGCCCTCCAGGCGATGCGGGTGCTCGCCGACCCCGTCGAGACCGGTGCCGTCACCCTCGCGCTGCCGCAGGACGTACAGGCCGAGGCGTACGACTGGCCCGAGGAGTTCTTCGCCGACCGCGTCTGGCGGGTGCCGCGCCCCGCGCCCGACGCCACCGCGCTCGCCGAAGCCGTACGGGCGGTACGCGCCGCCGAACGGCCACTGATCATCGCGGGCGGCGGCGTCCACCACAGCGAGGCCGAGGACGCGCTGCGCGCCCTCGCCGACGCCACCGGCATCCCGGTCGCCTCCACCCAGGCGGGCAAGGGCTCCCTGCGCCACGACCACCCGGCCGACGTGGGCGGCATCGGCCACACCGGCACCGCCACGGCCGACGCGCTGGCCCGCCAGGCCGACCTCGTCATCGGCGTCGGCACCCGCTACACGGACTTCACCACCGCCTCCTCCACCCTCTTCGCCGCCCCTGGCGTCCGCTTCGTCAACCTGAACATCGCCTCCTTCGACGCCCACAAGCTCGCCGCGACCTCCCTGGTCGCCGACGCCCGCGCCGGACTGCAAGCGCTTACCGAGGCCCTGTCAGGACATCGCGTCACACGGGCCTACGAGGCGGAGTACGGCGCCGCCAAGACCCGCTGGGAAACCCTCGTCGACGCCGCCTACGCCGCGCCCGACGACTCCGTACGCCCCTCCCAGGCCCAGGTCCTCGGCGCACTGGACGCCACCGTCGGCGACCAGGACGTCGTCATCAACGCGGCCGGTTCGCTCCCCGGCGACCTGCACAAACTGTGGCGCGCCCGCTCCCGCCGCCAGTACCACCTCGAATACGGCTACTCCTGCATGGGCTACGAGATCCCCGCCGCCATCGGGGTGCGGCTGGCCGTCCCCGACCGCCCCGTATGGGCCCTGGTCGGCGACGGCACGTACCTGATGATGCCCACCGAGATCGTCACCGCGGTCCAGGAAGGCATCAACATCAACGTCGTGCTCGTCCAGAACCACGGCTACGCCTCCATCGGCGGCCTCTCCGAGGCGACCGGCGCCGAGCGCTTCGGCACCGCCTACCGCTACCGCGCCGCCGACGGCTCCTACACCGGCGACCCGCTGCCCGTGGACCTCGCCGCGAACGCCGCGTCCCTGGGCATGCACGTCATCCGCGCCTCGACCGTCGGCGGGCTGCGCGCCGCGCTCGCCGCGGCCCGCGCCGACGAGCGCCCCACATGTGTCTATGTCGAGACCGAAACGGCCGACACTGTGCCGGGCGCGCCCGCCGCCCAAGCCTGGTGGGATGTCCCTGTGGCCGAGACCGCGACGCGTCCGGCGGCGGTCGCGGCCCGCGAGGAATACGACCGGCACGCCGCCGACCGCCGCCGCCACCTCTGACACCGCCCGCCGCACCGACCGCCCGCCGCCACCGTCCGACCGCCGTCACGACATCCGCTCGCTGCCGTCACGCAGAAAGGCCTCCGCATGAAGACCGTCAACCACTGGATCGGCGGCAAGCCCGCCGAGGGCGTCTCCGGCACCTTCGGCCCCGTCTACAATCCGGCTACCGGCGCCCAGGAGAAGCAGGTCGCCTTCGCCTCCGTGGACGAGGTGGACGCGGCCGTCGCTGCCGCCAAGGAGGCGTTCCGCACCTGGGGCACCAGCTCGCTGGCGAAGCGTACGGCCGTGCTGTTCGCCTACCGCGAGCTGATCGACGCGCACCGCGACGAGCTGGCCGCGCTGATCACCGCCGAGCACGGCAAGGTGCACAGCGACGCGCTCGGCGAGGTCGCCCGCGGCCTGGAGATCGTCGAGCTGGCCTGCGGCATCCCGCAGCAGCTCAGGGGCGAGCTGTCCACCCAGGTCTCCACCCGCGTGGACGTGGCCGCCATCCGCCAGTCCCTCGGCGTCGTCGCCGGCATCACGCCGTTCAACTTCCCGGCGATGGTGCCGATGTGGATGTTCCCGCTGGCCATCGCCTGCGGCAACACCTTCGTCCTCAAGCCCAGCGAGAAGGTGCCCTCGGCCGCCTACAAGCTGGCCGAGCTGGCCGCCGAGGCGGGCCTGCCGGACGGCGTGCTGAACATCGTCAACGGCGACAAGGTCGCGGTGGACCGCATCCTGGAGCACCCGGACGTCGCCGCCGTCTCCTTCGTCGGCTCCACCCCCATCGCCCGCTACATCCACACCACCGGCACGGCCAACGGCAAGCGCGTGCAGGCCCTCGGTGGCGCCAAGAACCACATGCTGGTCCTGCCGGACGCCGACCTGGACCTGGCCGCGGACTCCGCGATCAACGCCGCGTACGGCTCGGCGGGCGAGCGCTGCATGGCGATCTCCGTCGTGGTGGCCGTCGGCGGCACCGCCGACCCGCTGATCGAGAAGATCAAGGAGCGGGCCGCCGCGCTGATCATCGGCCCCGGCGAGGACCCGGCCTCCGAGATGGGCCCGCTCATCACCAAGGCGCACCGCGACAAGGTCGCCTCGTACGTGACGGGCGCTGCGGCCCAGGGCGCGGACGTCGTGATCGACGGCACGGGCTTCACCGTCGCCGGCCACGAGAACGGCCACTGGATCGGCGTCTCGCTGCTCGACAACGTCACGCCCGAGATGGACGCCTACCGCGACGAGATCTTCGGCCCCGTCCTGTCCGTCGTCCGCGTGGACACCTACGACGAGGCGATCTCGCTCGTGAACTCCTCGCCGTGGGGCAACGGCACCGCCATCTTCACCCGGGACGGCGGCGCGGCCCGCCGCTTCCAGCTGGAGGTCGAGGCCGGCATGGTCGGCGTGAACGTGCCGATCCCGGTGCCGGTCGGCTACCACTCCTTCGGTGGCTGGAAGGACTCCCTCTTCGGCGACCACCACATCTACGGCAACGACGGTGTGCACTTCTACACCCGCGGCAAGGTCGTCACCACCCGCTGGCCGGACCCGTCCGACGGCGGCATCAACCTGGGCTTCCCCAGCAACCACTGACGTGGCCGGGGGGGCGGGGGGGGGGCGCCCCGCCCCCCCGCCCCCCCCCCCCCCCCCCCCGCCACCCCCCCCCCCCCCCCCGGGGCGCCCTGGGGCGCCCGGGCCGCAGCCGGGAGCAAATG
>NZ_JBIRJY010000003.1:92023-518662 GCF_044329785.1 Streptomyces sp. NPDC017529 | reverse complement strand
CGGGGACTGGGCCTCCACCCCGGGGGGGCCGCCCCGCCCGGCGGGCCCCCCCACCGGGGGCCCCCCCCCCCCCCCCGGGGGGGGGGGGGGGGGGGGGGGGGGCCCCCCCCCCCCCCCCCCCCCACCGCCCGCCTCCGTCACGGAAAACCCGCCGTAATCCGGGGAACCGTTTCGGCCCGATGACGCATGATGCTGCATATGACTGACGAACTACAGATCACAGGTGCCGTCATGACGACACGGGCCGCGGCGGGTGCCCCATGACAGGGCCCCCGGTCATCCGGCACGCGGTGCGCACGGACCTGGCGGACGTGGTCGCGCTGGCCGCCGAGCACGCCGCTTACGAGCGGGCCGCGCCGCCCGCGGCGGACCTGGAGGCGCGACTCGCCGACGCGCTGTCGGGGCCGCACCCGTCCCGGCTGCGCTGCCTGGTCGCCGAGCTGCCCGGCGGCGAACTCGCCGGGTACGCCACCTGCTCGACGGCCTTCGACACCTGGCAGGGCCGCGACTACCTGCAACTGGACTGCCTCTACCTGAGGGCCGAGCACCGCGGCCTCGGGCTGGGCGCGCTGCTCGTCGAGGCCGTCATCGCCGAAGGCAAGGCGCTGGGCGTGGCCGAGATGCAGTGGAACACGCCCGACTGGAACGCGGGCGCGATCCGCTTCTACGACCGGTTCGGCGCGACCCGCAAGGACAAGAAACGTTTCACGCTGGCGCTGGAACAGGGCGGCAGGGGCTGAGAGCAGGTGTCCGGCCCCCCAACCGGACACACTCCGCACCGGATCCGGGGCGCCGGGACGTCAGTTGGCGGCCCCGGCAGCGGTCAGGTACGCGTCCGCCTGGGCCGCCGTCATCAGCCATGCGTGGTAGTCCGCCGGGTCGGCATAGCCGTTGACGAAACGGTGTGCCACCGCCGGGTGTTCGGCGGCGGCCGCCAGCAGACGCTGCACGTGCTGCGGCGGCGGCTCCAGCATCAGGTTGGTGAACTCGGTGACCTGCCGGGCATGCTGCCAGTAGGTGTCGAAGGCCGTCTGCATCCACTCCGGGTCGAAGGGCCCGTCACCACGCTCCAGGATCGCGTCCAGGTAGACCGCCGCGCTCCGGGCCGCGTTGTTCGCACCCTGGCCCGTGACCGGGTCGTTGGTCACGACCGTGTCCGCCATCCCCAGCACATACGTGCCCGGCGCGACCTCGGCCACCGGGTGCCGGACGGTCGGCGTGATCGCGCCGTACAGCGTCGCGCCCGCGTCCGTCGGCCGGGCGTCCCTGCACAGTTCGTACTCCCCGGGCGCGTAGGTGCGCAGCAGTCCGAGCGCGCGGGTCACGCAGCCGTCCGGCGAGGGCTGGTCGAGCCAGCAGTCGAACGGCCCGCCCGGCAGCGCCTCGAACAGCACGATGCCGCACGGCCCGCCCGTCGTCAGCGCCGGCAGCACGAACACCTCGCCGGCCCCGGCCACCACGTTGGCCCGCGCCTGTGGCTCCGGGTGATCGGCCGGTGCCGCGATGCCGTGCACGTAGACGCAGGCCAGCGTGCGCTGCGGGCGGTCGAAGGGACAGTACAGCGGGTTGCGGGCGAAGAGCCGGGTGAGGTCGCCGCGGCCGGAGGCGACGATCGTCAGGTCGTGCCCGGCGGCCAGCTCGGGCAGCGAGCCGGGTGTGGCGCACGCGTACCGGACGCGGCCGCCCCTCGCCTCGTACAGGCCGAGCCAGCCGGCCATCTTCACCCGCTGGTCCACGGAGTGCGGCGGCTCGTCGAACCGTCCCGTGAACGTCAGCGCCGACTTGCCGGGCGGGTCCCACACCGTCAGCCGCAGCGCGCTCACGCCGGGGGCGGTGGCGTCCCACAGGTTCAGTCCGGCGTCCCGCTCCAGGTGCCGCGCCGGGCCGAACAGCAGCTGTGTCGACATCACCCGCCCCGCGCGTACCTCCTGGGCCGTACGGTCGGTGACCAACGTGACGTCGTACTCGGCGGCCGACAGCGCGAGGGCGAGATGCAGCCCCGCCTGCCCCGCACCGACGATGGCGATCCTGCGCATTGCGGCCTCCCCTGGGCCGATCCGGCCCGCCCCACATCGTCTTTTGTAGCGGCGGGGGTGTGCGGTGTACAGAGGGGCCCGGGACGCATGGGCGCGTGGCGCGTACTGCGGGCGCGGTATGCGGGGCGGCGTATGTACTGCCGGGGGAGGTGCGCGGGTTCGCACCGGCGTGCCGGTGGGCCGCCGCGCGGCGTACTTAGGATTCACCGTATGACTTTCCGATTCCGCGGACGGCGGCTGTACGCGACGGTGGCCGCGCTGGCCGTGCTCGCCGGGGGTGGCACGTGGGCGGCGGCCGCCGCGGACGGGCCGCCGCCCGTGCACCGCGAGGACCGGGTGTTCGGCATGCCGGAGAACTCCGGAGGCCCGGACGGCAGCGGTACGGCCGGCCAGGACGAGGTGCGCGTCGACACCTCCTTCTTCACCGCGGGCGGCACCGGCCCCCGCCCCGCCGTCCTCCTCGGACACGGCTTCGGCGGCAGCAAGGACGCCATGCGCGAGCAGGCCGAGCGGCTGGCGCGCGACGGGTACGCCGTACTGACCTGGTCGGCGCGCGGCTTCGGCAAGTCCACCGGGAAGATCGGTCTCAACGCCCCGGAGCGGGAGGTGGCCGACGTCCGCCGGCTGATCGACTGGCTGGCGAAGCGCCCCGAGGTGCGGCTCGACGGGGCGGGCGACCCGCGGGTCGGCGTGGCCGGCGGCTCGTACGGGGGCGCGGTCGCGCTGCTCGCGGCCGGGTACGACAAGCGGGTGGACGCCATCGCCCCGCAGATCACCTACTGGAACCTGGCCGACGCGCTCTTCCCCAACGGCGTCTTCAAGAAGCTGTGGGCCGGCATGTTCTTCTCGACCGGCTCGGCGGGCGCGGCCGGTGCGGACAGCCGCGTCGGCGGCAGCGACGGCGACAGCACCCGGGACAACGACGGCGGCAGCGGCGCCGGACCGGGCACCGGCGGCAGCGGGCGGTCCGCTCCCGGCGGCGAGTCCGCGGCGCGGGAGGCCGCCGAGTCCGCGGCCCGCGACGCCGCCGACGGCTGCGGCCGCTTCGAACGGCAACTGTGCGAGATGTACGAGCGGATCGCCGTCTCCGGCAAGCCCGACGACGCGGCCCGCGAACTCCTCGAAAAGCGCAGCCCCTCCGCCGTCGCCGACCGCATCAAGGTACCGACCCTGATCATGCAGGGCAGAACCGATTCGCTGTTCACGCTCGGCCAGGCCGACCAGATGCAGCGCGCGATCCGCAAGAACGGCGCACCCGTCTCCGTCGACTGGCTCGCCGGCGGCCACGACGGCGGCGACCGCGAGACCGGCCGCCTCCTGGACCGTACGAAAGCCTGGTTCGACCGCTACCTGAAGAACGACGAGGACACGGACACCGGACCCGCCTTCCGCGTCAGCCGCGGCGGGGCCGTGGACTCCACCAACGGCGCCGCCCGCCTGCGCGGCGCGAGCGGCGGCAGCTACCCCGGCCTGGACAACGACCCGCGCCCCGTCCGCCTGACCGGACGCGAGCAGCGCTTCAGCAACCCGGCGGGGGCGAGCCCGCCGTCCATCTCCACGGTGCCCGGCGTGGGCGCCCTCAACAGCCTCTCCAGCGTCGGCGCCGGACTCTCCCTCGATTCCCCGGGCCAGTTCGCCCACTTCGACTCGCCGCCGCTCGGCGACCCGCTGCGCGTCACCGGCGCGCCGACCGCCCGCGTACGGCTCCGCTCCACCAGCGGCGAAGCGGTCGTCTTCGCCAAGGTGTACGACATCGGGCCGAACGGCAGCAGCCGGCCGGTGCTGCCCGCCGGGCTCGCCGAGCCGTATCGCGTCACCGGCGCCGGGGACGGCAGGAGCGTCACACTGCGGATGCCCGCCATCGACCACGAGTTCGCCGCGGGCCACCGGCTGCGCCTGGTGCTCTCCTCGACGGACCTCGCGTACGCCTCGCCCGTCGAGCCCGCGATGTACACCGCCTCGCTCGAAGGCGGCGGCGTCCTGAGCGTGCCGACCGCGCCCGCCGTCAAGAGCGCCGCGGCCCCGCTGCCCGCCTGGACCTGGGCACTGCCCGCGGCGGGCGCGGTGATCGCCGTACTCCTGCTGCTCGTCGGCCGGCGGCGGTCCGCGGCCAGCGCCCCCGACCCGGACCTGGCGGACGTGCCGCTGCAGATCACCGGCCTGAGCAAGCGGTACGCCAAGTCCGCCGACCGGTACGCCGTACGGGACCTCTCCTTCCGCGTCGAGAAGGGCCAGGTGCTCGGCCTCCTCGGTCCGAACGGCGCGGGCAAGACCACCACCCTGCGCATGCTCATGGGCCTCATCGGGCCGGACGCCGGCGAGATCCGCGTCTTCGGGCACGCGATCCGGCCGGGCGCACCGGTGCTGTCGCGGGTCGGCGCGTTCGTCGAGGGCGCCGGCTTCCTCCCGCACCTGTCCGGGCGCGCCAACCTGGACCTGTACTGGCAGGCCACCGGCCGCCCGGCCGAGGACGCGCACATCGACGAGGCGCTGGAGATCGCCGGGCTGGGCGACGCGCTGCAGCGCGCCGTACGCACGTACTCGCAGGGCATGCGGCAGCGCCTCGCCATCGCGCAGGCCATGCTGGGCCTGCCGGACCTGCTCATCCTGGACGAGCCGACCAACGGACTCGACCCGCCGCAGATCCGCGAGATGCGGGACGTGATGATCCGGTACGCGGCCGGCGGCCGTACCGTGATCGTCTCCAGCCATCTGCTGGCCGAGGTCGAACAGACCTGTACGCATCTGGTCGTCATGGACCGCGGACAGCTCGTCCAGGCCGGCCCGGTCGCCGACATCGTCGGCTCCGGCGACACCCTGCTCGTCGGCGTGGCGGGCGGCGAGCCACCGTCCGACGTCCTCCTGGAGAAGGTCGCCGCGCTGCCCGGGGTGGCCTCGGCCGCGCGGGCCGACGAGGGCCTCCTCGTCACGCTCGACGGCACGACCAGCACCCCCGAGCTGCTGCCCGAACTGCTCAGGCTGGAAATTCCGGTGGCCCGCATCGGCCCCCACCGGCGCCTTGAGGACGCCTTCCTCACCATGATCGGAGGTGACCGGTGACCGCCGTCACCGATTCCGGCACCAGCGGCGGGCCCGCGCTCCCCGGCGGGCCCGCGGGCTCGTCCGTACCCGGCGCGCCGCACGCCCCCGGCTACCGCCCACACCGCACCCTCCCGCTGCGTGTCGAGGCGCTGCGCCAGCTCAGGCGGCGCCGCACCCTCGTCATCGCAGCGATCCTCGCGGTGCTCCCGTTCGTCCTGGTCGCGGCCTTCGCGATCGGCGGCGACCCGGGCGGGCGCAGCAACCGGGTGACCCTGATGGACACCGCGACCGCCTCCGGCGCCAACTTCACCGCGACCACCCTGTTCGTCTCCGCCGGCTTCCTGCTGGTCGTCCCGGTGGCGCTGTTCTGCGGCGACACGGTGGCTTCGGAGGCGAGCTGGTCCTCGCTGCGCTACCTGCTGGCGGCGCCGGTCCCGCGTACCCGGCTGCTGCTCAGCAAGCTCACCGTCGCGCTGGTCTTCAGCGCGGCGGCCATGGTGCTGCTGCCGCTGGTCGCCCTCGCCGTGGGCACGGCCGCGTACGGATGGGGGCCGCTCCAACTGCCCACCGGAGGCGCGCTGTCCGCGGGCGACGCGCTGCCGCGGCTCGGGCTTGCCGTCGCGTACGTCTTCGTCAGCCAGCTGGTCACGGCGGCGCTCGCCTTCTGGCTGTCCACGGTGACCGACGCGCCGCTGGGCGCGGTCGGCGGCGCGGTCGGCCTGACCATCGTCGGCAACGTGCTGGACCAGGTCACGGCCCTGGACCAGTGGCGCGACTTCCTCCCGGCCCACTGGCAGTTCGCCTGGGCCGACGCACTCCAGCCCCAGCTCGACGCCACGGGCATGATCCAGGGCGCGGCGGTCTCGGTGGCGTACGCGCTGGTGCTGTTCGCGCTGGCGTTCCGCGGGTTCGGGAAGAAGGACATCGTGTCCTAGAAGGTCGCCAGGAGACGGCGCCGTCGCGCTCGGGACGGGGGAGGGCCGGTTGCTCCGGGGGAGTGACGTGGCGCGGCGCGCTGCAACCATGCGGCGGTGCCGGTTGTCTCAGTCGGTACACACCGGCAATGCGCACATAGGACAGAAGTCGGAAGTCGAGGACATCTCATGCTCCGTCACGTTTCGCGCACCTCCGCCATCGCCACCGCGGCCGCCGTCGCTCTCGGCCTCACCCTGACCGCCACCGCGGTCGCCACACCGGTGACCGCCGCGTCGGAGGCCTCCGTACAGCAGCAGTCCGGGCCGTCCGTCCGTACCGACCCGAACAACCGTTACACCGCCGAGGAGATCCGCCGCTTCCTCACCTCCTTCTACGGGAAGCACGGCCCGAACGCCTGGCAGCGCGAGCACCAGGTCTCCGCCGAACTCAAGAAGAAGGCCGCCGAGACGCCCGACTACGACCTGCTGCTGTGCGCGCAGAACACGCCGCGCAACATCTCGGTCGGCAAGGTGACCACCGCGCAGTCCGCCCGGGTCGGCTGGGCGACCATCACCACGTACTGGAGTGGAAACCGCACGGAACACTTCACCGCCTACGTGGACCTGGACGCCACCCGGCCCATCGAACTGCTGGACGTCGCCTGCTCGGCGTGAGGCTCACGGGCAGGGCACGGCGCGGGCGGCGCGCTTGACGCACAGGCCGCTACTCCGCCGGGCCCTGCATGTGCTTGCTGATCCACTGGATCGTGCCCTCGTCCATGGCCTTCACGTACGTGTCGGCGCCGTGCATGCCGCCGGCCACCAGCTGCATTCGCGTCTTCACCGGCCCCCGGCCGTACTGCGCGATGAACTTCTTGACCTTCGGCACGATCGTCGATTCCTTGGAGCCGTCCTGGAAGCCGAGGTAGACCTCGGGTCCGCCCTTGGCGATCAGCCGCTTCGCCAGCACCTCGGGATTGTTCTCGCGCTGCTCCTTGGCGTGCCCCCGCCACAGCGGCGAGTCGGGCACGATGTCCGGCCCGCTCGGTATCGCGGCCTTGAAGGTCTCGGGGTGCTGGAGGACGTTCTTCAGCGCGGCGAACCCGCCGGAAGAGGAGCCCATGACCGCCCAGCCGTCCCGGCTCTTGAGCGTACGGAAGTTCTGCCGGACGAAGTCGGGGACGTCCTCGTTCAGCCAGGTGCCCATCTTCGGCTGGCCGGGGATGTCGCTGGCGTCGTAGTACTGCTTGGCGTTCGGGTTGAGCACCGGCATCACCACGATGAACGGCAGGCTCTTGCCCTCCTTGGACCACTGCGCGAGGTTCTCCTCCAGCTTGAGGTCGCCGCCGATCCAGTAGTTGACGGGGTAGCCCTCGGCGCCGGGCAGCGCCATCAGCACCGGGAAGCCCTTGTTCGCGTTCTGCTTCTCGTAGTACTCCGGCGGCGCCCAGACCCACACCTTTCCGGTGAACCCGGACTTGGGGCCGTGGTACGTGGCCACGCCGATCGGGGTGTCGCCGCCCGCGCCGCCGACCTTGCGCTGTTCCTTGAAGCTGACCGGGTTGGTGGGCATCCGGGCGAGCGAGCCCTTGCCCGGGTGCGTGGCGCCCTGCGAACCGGATCCGTTCGCGTCGCCGAAGCGCACCGGGGCGTCGCCGGAATCGCCCTTGCCGCAGCCGGCGGTGGCGGCGAGGGCGGCCAGCGTGGTCAGCACGACCACCGGGGTGAGGGCTTTGCGCACGGGTCCTTCTCCTTGTCGAGCGGGCCGGGAACCCCCGGCTGGCCAGCAAGAGGGAGCGACCGGGGCCGGGGTTTCCCCTTTCGGCTGTCGCATTGCCCGCACGCGGCGGCCGGTCCGGGCCCGCAGGGCTGTGACCAGTGCGGTTTACCCGCAACGGAAACCGGCTTTACCGTGATTTTCACGGTGAATCGCCCCGGAACCCGGAAGGGGACCGGAACCGGGTGGCGGAGACCGCGTACCGGCCGCGTGCGGGCCCCGGCCCGCGCACCCCCGGACGGTCCGCCGAACCCCTTCCCCTCGCCGCGTCCCCCATTCCTCCCGCCCCGCCCCCTCCCCCGCAACCCGTCCGCGAACCGGCGCCGATCATTCCGGTTCGGTGCTCCCGCATCCGTATTCTCTGGAGCATGACCTGGTCGCGAGCTCTCAAGGAGACCGCCCGCTCCGGGCT
The DNA here is from genome assembly GCF_044329785.1 of Streptomyces sp. NPDC017529. NCBI lineage: Bacteria > Bacillati > Actinomycetota > Actinomycetes > Kitasatosporales > Streptomycetaceae > Streptomyces > Streptomyces sp. NPDC017529. The sequence continues at coordinate 510,481 of NZ_JBIRJY010000003.1, read as the reverse complement.
GACCATCGAGCGGGCCAAGCTCACCCCCTTCATCGCGATCCGCGGCTCGGTCGGCGTCGCGATCGTCATCGGGCTCTGCCTCTATCTCGGCAGCCCCGCCCTCGCCGTCTCGTCCGCCTTCGGCGCGTTCGCCGCCGGCATCGCCACCTTCCAGCGCAGCTGGCGCCCGCGCCCCGTCCTCGCGCTCGCCGTCGCGGGCGGCCTGTCGGTCTCCACCTTCCTCGGCTACCTCGCCGCCGCGCACATCGCCGGCTTCCTGGCCCTGCTGGCCGTGTGGACCTTCCTGGCAGGCATGGCCTGGTCGGTCGGGCCGGTGTCCGGGTTGGTCGGCACGCAGACCGTCTCGGTCATGCTCGTCACCGTGACGCTGCCGACCTCCGTCCTCGGCGCACTGGAGCACGCGGCCATCATCGCGTTCGGCGGACTCGTCCAGGCCGCCCTGATCGTGCTGTTCCCCGTACGGCCCTGGGGAGCGCAGCGCGACGCCCTCGCCGACGCGCTCGCCGCCGAGGCGGACTACGCGCGCCGGCTGCGGCACGACCCGGTCGCCCCCTTCGACCCGCAACCGCTGATGGACGCGCGCCTCGCCTCCGCCGTGACCCCGCGTCAGGCCAAGCGCAGGCCGGTACAGCTGCACGGCCCGCGGGCGCTCGCCGAGCAGGTCAGGCCGGTACTGGCGTCACTCGCCGACCCGGTCGTCGGCGTCCCGGTCGAAGGTCCCGAACGCGACCGGGCCCGCGAACTGCTCGGTGCGGCCGCCACCGTCCTGGACGCCGTCGCGACCGCCATCCGGCACGGCAAGCCCGTACGGCTGCCGCCCGAGGCCATGGCCACCCTCGAAATGCCGCAGGACGGCGACGGCCCGCGGCTGACCGGCGCCGCCCGCCGTTCCGCGCTGCGGCTGATCTCCCTGCTCGCCGACGCCGTCGAGTTCACCGACGAGCCCGTGCGGGCCACCCGGCCCACCACCGAGGAGGAGCGCGGGCACCTGCTGCGCCCCAGCGTGCCGAAGCTGGTGCCGGTGGCCCTGCGCGCGGTACGCCGCGAGCTCCGCTGGTCGTCCCACATCTTCCGGCACGCGCTACGCGTCAGCGCGGTCGCCTCGGCCGGCTACCTCCTCGGCCAGGCACTGCCCTTCGGACACGGCTACTGGGCGTCGCTGGCCTCGGTGATGGTGATGCGGCCCGACTTCGGGCAGACGTACTCGCGCGGCGTCGCGCGGTTCGCCGGCACCCTCGTCGGCGTCGCGGTGGGCGGCACGATCACGGGCCTCACCCACCCGAACCCGTACGTCAGCGCCGCGCTGGCCGTCGTCTGCGTCCTGGCGATGTACCTGCTGATGCGTACGGGGGTGTCGGTGACCTCGGCGTGTGTCGCCGCGTACGTCGTCTTCCTCCTCGGCGTCGCGGGCGCCGGCTGGGAACAGACCGTCCAGGAACGCGTCGTCCTCACCCTGATCGGCGGCCTGCTGGCCATGCTGTCCTACGCCCTCTTCCCCGCCTGGGAGACACCGCGCCTGCGCGAGCGGCTGGCCCAGTGGCTGGAGGCCAACGGGCGGTACTCGGTGGCCGTGTTCGACATCTACGCGCGGCCGGCCGAACGCCGCCCCCGGCAGGTCCGCGAAGCCCTGCTGGACGCCCGCGCGGCCCGCGCCGCCTGGGAGGAGAGCGAATCGCGCGCCGAGAAGGAGCCGGTGCGCCACCGCGGGCTGTCGCTGCGCGCGGCCGGGTCGGCGCAGTCGGCCCTGGCCACGATGGGCCGGGTGACGATGATCCTGGAAGCGCACCTTCCGGACCGGGAGGCGGAACCTTCGCGGGGCGCCCAGGCGTTCACGGAAGAGCTGCGCGGGTCCCTGGAGCGCGCGGTCGCGGCCGTACGGGAGCGGCGCGAGCTGGACTGGAGCACACTGCGCGGCGCATGGGAGGAGTGGGCGGCGCGGTCCGAGTCCCCCGGCGTCGCGCTGCGCGGCGCCGACCTGCTCCTCGACGCGCTCGACGACCTGGCCCAGGCACTGTCGCGCGGCCCCGGCGGCAGGAACAGGGCGGCACGTGAAGCCCGGGCCAAAGGCGCGGGGCCACCGCGTACACCCAGCGAGCCGAGCGCTGCGGACACGCCGGGAACGCGCTGAACCGTGCGGACCAGGAACCATTAGGCGTCGCCTGTAGTCTTGATAATTGCCCGCAAATGGCGCCATTGGCGAGCTTGACGAGCCAGACGAGCCTGACCTCCTCGCCCGGTTCCGCGAGCCACCAGTGCCACCCCGGGGCGCGATGTTCGAGGGCCCTGCGCACGGGGCCCTGTCGTCCAGTCGAGAGAGAGCAAGCGAACCTCCCATGGCGTCCAGCACTTCGTCCGGTACGTACGACATAGGCATCGACCTGGGAACCGCCAACACCCTGGTCTACTCACGCGGCAAGGGCGTCGTCCTGAACGAGCCGTCCGTGGTCGCGGTCAACGCGTCCGGCGAGGTGATCGCCGTGGGCTCGGAGGCCAAGCGCACCATCGGCCGCACACCGTCCGGCATCACCGCGATGCGCCCCCTCCAGGAAGGCGTGATCGCCGACTTCGACGCGGCCGAGCAGATGCTGCGCGCCCTGATGAAGAAGGCCCTGCCCACCCGCCGCTTCTCCCGGCCGCGCGTCGTCATCTGCGTACCCTCCGGGATCACGGGCGTCGAGCGGCGCGCCGTCATCGACTCGGCGCGCGGCGCCGGCGCCCGCGAGGTGCACCTGATCGAGGAGCCGATGGCGGCGGCGATCGGGGCCGGCCTGCCGGTCGCCGAGCCGGTCGGCTGCATGGTGGTGGACATCGGCGGCGGCACGACCGAGGTGGCCGTGGTCTCCATGGGCGGCATCGTCACCGCCCAGTCCGTACGGGTCGCGGGCGACGCGCTGGACGCGGCGATCATGTCGTACGTCAAGAAGAAGCACTCGCTGGCGATCGGCGAGCGCACCGCCGAGGACATCAAGATCGCCATCGGCTCCGCGGCCTGGACCCCGGTCGACGTCGACGAGGAGGGCGAGCCCGATCGCCGCACCACCTACACCGTCCGCGGCCGCGACCACGTGAGCGGACTGCCCCGCATCCAGGAGATCACCGAAGAGGAGATCCGCTCGGCGCTCGCCGAACCGGTCGACGCGATCGTCCGGGCCGTGCACCGCACCCTCGACGAGTGCCCGCCCGAGCTCTCCGGGGACATCATCGAGCGCGGCATCGCCCTCACCGGCGGTGGCGCACTGCTGCGTGGCCTCAGCCAGCGGCTGCGCCAGGAAATGGGCGTACCGGTGGTCGTCGCCGACGACCCGCTGGACTGCGTGGTCAACGGCACGGGCCGGTGCGTCGACGAATTCGCCTCGCTACAGGGCCTTTTGACCGGCGCGATGGAACAGCCGCGAAAGGCCGTACGGCTCTGATCGCGGCGGGGTGAACGGGCGAGGGACGCGGCCGTACGGGTACGGACCGCTCCCGCCGTCCCCCAGGGGCCGGGCGGCTCCCCGCCCGCACAGCCCACAGGGCGGCTTCCCGCCCGAGAGGCGCCGGATACGCCGACGCGCGGTAGCCTCCGCGACGGGTGAAGACGCCGGCGCCGACCGTGCGCCTCCTTCGCGGCCGGCTCAGGACTCGGTCGCGGAAACCTGCGCCGCCCGGCGGGAGACAAAGCTCTCCAGCCCGTCGAAGATGCGCTCCAGGCCGAATTCCAGCGCCTGGTCGCGCGCGTCGCCGGTCGCCGAGGACGCGACGGCGGCGGCGAGTGCCGGATAGCGCTCGGAACGGCCGACGAGAAGTTCGTTCAACGCCGCGCTCATCACCTGCTCGGGCCCCTTCGCCCGCGCACTGCCCACTCCCATGGACACCGCGACCTGGGCAAGAGTCCGGACATGTCCGTTCACCAGGACCACCGCGTCCAGTTGTTCGGCCCCGTCCAGACCGGTGTCCGCGAGCGCGGCGAGGGCGCTCTCCGTCCAGCCGAGTTCGTTGGGGCCCATGAACCGGGGGCCCACCGTCGCCGTCAGCAGCCAGGGGTGCCGGTGAAGGACCGCCGACAACCGCTCGGCCCACTCGCGCAGTGCGGCCCGCCACCCCGCGTCGGCGCGCAGCGCGGGCGGCTCGCCCATCGCAGTGTCGATCATGAGGGCGACCAGCCCGTTCGTCACGCGGTGCCAGGAGGGCGGCCGCCAGGCCGGTGAATTCCTGGCACCGCCGACCCAGGAGGCGATCGACGCACGCAACGGCCTGCTGAACGATCCGCAGGCACTGGGCGGCGATGCTCCGGCAGGGCGAGGACATGTCGGCAGACATCGAGCTGCCCGAATACTGAAATCACGGGGGTGAGAGTGGACACTCTCACCGCATTGATCCGGCCCGTTCTCGCCGGACCGCTCCGGTCCGCCCCCCCCCATCGCCTTGGCCTCGTCCGTCGCCCCGCAGCGCTCCGGCCGACCCCTCCGGAAGCCCCCGATCCAGGCTTGGTTAAAGAGTGGTGACCTGACGTCAGTCCTTGATCAAAGGCGGTTATGCTACTTCCGGCCCAGTGTATGAAGGTAGTTACCGCAGGTGACCTCTGTGGCGGTGCCGTACGGGGAGCTGGGGCCCGCTAGACGTCCTTGATCTATCGATGTTTTGAGGGTTTTAGGGTGCAGATGGTTCCGGAAGGATCGTCGCCCGGGGGGCCGCGTCCCGGCTCGGTTCTCGCGTGGATACTGCCCGCCGCGGCGACCGCCGTGGCCGCGGCCGTCGCCGCGGCGATGGTCCCCGCGCAGGCGAGTACGCCGGTGGTGTGGATCGGTTCGGTCGCCACCATGGCGGTCGCGCTGGTCACCGCCGAGGTCACCCGCCGCGGCCGGGCGCTCGCCGCGTTGCGGGCGCAGGCGGACGCGCAGCAGGCCGCGCTGGCCCGGCAGGAGGCCGAGACCGTCCGACTGGCCGAGGAGCTGCTGCCGGAGGTGGTGGCCCGGCTCGGGCGGGGCGAGTTCCCCGAGGACGTGCACGAGGCGATCACCGAGCAGGTATTGCGGCAGGCGCGTGCGGCGGGGCTGACGCCGGAGTTCACGGCGGCGCACCAGGCCGTGTTGCGTTCCGTTCTCGACGCCGTCGTCGCCGAGGAGGATCTGCGCGAGTCCGCGCAGCGCGCGTTCGTGAACATCGCCCGCCGCGTGCAGGCGATCGTCCACCAACAGGCGCAAGAACTGCGGGACATGGAGGACCGGCACGGTCAGTCCCCCGAGGTCTTCGGTGATCTGCTGCGGCTGGACCACGGTACGGCCCTGATCGGCCGCCTCGCCGACTCCATCGCCGTGCTCGGTGGCGCGCGTCCGGGCCGTCAGTGGAGCCGTGCGGTTCCGCTGTTCAGCGTGTTGCGTGGTGCGATGTCGCGGATCATCGACTACCAGCGCGTCGAGTTGCACTCCGTGTCGGAGGTCGCGGTCGTCGGCACCGCCGTCGAGCCGCTGATCCACGCCCTCGCCGAACTGCTCGACAACGCCACCCGCTACTCCCCGCCGCAGACCCGTGTGCACCTGACCGCCGTGGAGGTGCAGTCCGGTATCGCCGTGGAGATCGAGGACGGCGGCGTCAGCATGAGCGAGGAGGCCCGCAAGCGGGCCGAGCGGATGCTTCAGCAGGCGCAGCAGGGCATCGACGTCAACGACCTGGGGGAGACTCCGCGGCTGGGCCTCGCGGTGGTCGGCCGGCTGGCGCAGGCGTACAACTTCCAGGTGTCGCTGCGGCCTTCGGCGTATGGCGGCGTGCGGGCGGTGCTGATCGTTCCGCAGGAACTGATCACGACCGCGGCGGCGACCGGCCGTGCGCACGGCATCGGCGCGTCCTCGGGTCCGCGTACGGCCCGTACGGAGCGCCGGAGCGTGGCCGCGGCCCCGGCGGCGACCGGTCCCCGGCACGCCGCGGCGCCCCCGGCCGTATCGCCGGCCCCGCCCGCCCCGTCCATACCCGCGGCCTCCGTGGCTCCCGCCGCGTCCGTGCCGCCGCAGCTCCGGGACGAGTTCCGGGAGGAGACCCAGGATGACCTCCCTCTCGTGACCGAGCGGACTCCCAACGGGCTGCCGCAGCGCCGCCGCAAGTCCCGCGCCACCGCGCCCGTACCGCCGGCGGCTTCCGCGGCACCCGCGGCCCCCGCCACCACCTCCCCGGCCGCCGGGCCGGCCGATGCCGCGCCGGTGCAGCCCGGCATGTGGCTCGCCGCGTTCCAAAGCGGCCTGTCCGGCGAAAGCCAGTCGAGTCAGCAGGGCCAGCAGGAACAGTCGGGTCAGCAGGGACAGTCGAGCCAGTCGGGGTGGTCGAACCAGTCGAGCCGGCAGGCGCAGTCCGCCGACCGGCCCGGCCGGCCGGAGCGCAACGCCGACTGGGACGGCCGGCCGGGCACCGCGGCCGGTACGGGGACGTCAGTCAGTGCCGCAAGTGCAGCCAGTGAGAAGAGTGACGAGCCGTCGGAAAAGAGTGAGTAGCCATGATTCAGCACCGGCCCAACATGGACTGGATGCTCAAGGACCTCGCGGAGAGCGTTCCGCAGACCCGTCACGTGGTCGTGCTGTCCTCGGACGGCCTGCGCATGGCCCAGTACGGAACGGACACCGATACCGCCGACCGGCTGGCGGCGGCGTGCGCGGGCCTGCAGAGCCTGGCGGGCGCGGTGTCCGCCGAGTTCCCGCACAGCGACGGCCGGATGCGCATGGTCGTGATCGAACTGGACGGTGGCTTCTTCTACTTGATGGCGGCGGGCGCCGGCGCTTACCTGGCCGTCCTGGCCGATGAGGGCGTGGACGCCGGGCTGATAGGCCAGCGGATGCGGGACCTGGTGGCCCGCATCGGCGAGCACCTCAGCAGCCCGCCACGCCACGACGGACAGGACGCATGAGCGGGCGGGGCGCACGGACCGGCAGGCAGCACGGACCACACGGGGGCACGGTGGGGCGAAGCGGGGCTCCGGCATGAGCGGAGCGGACCAGGACTGGGAGGACCAGAGCCCCGAGCGGCTCTATGTGATCACCGGCGGGCGCAGTGGCTCGTCCGGGCACACCGCCTCCCTCGACCTGGTCACGCTGATCGTGGCGAAATCCGGACCGAGGCCGGGAATGCAGCCGGAGCAGGCGTCGATCGTACGGCTGTGCCATTCCCCGCTGTCCGTGGCGGAACTCTCCGCCTACATGCAGTTGCCGGTCAGCGTGGTCACCGTCCTGCTCGGTGACCTGCTGGCCGACGGGCGGGTGGTGGCGCGCGCGCCCGTACCGCCGGCCCAACTTCCCGACCGTTCCCTTATTGAGGCGGTGATCCATGGACTTCAAAAGCTCTGAGACGCTCGTCGAGCACCCCGCCCAGGGGCCGCGGAGCGAGGACGAACTGCCCGAGACGGCCGCCGCCGCGGTCAAGGTGGTGATCGTGGGCGGTTTCGGGGTCGGCAAGACGACCCTGGTGGGGGCGGTGAGCGAGATCCGGCCGCTGACCACCGAGGAGACGATGACGCAGGCCGGTGTCGGCGTGGACGACACCGTCGGCGTCGAGCGCAAGACCTCGACGACCGTGGCGATGGACTTCGGGCGCATCAGCCTCAACGACGAACTGGTGCTGTACCTGTTCGGTACGCCGGGCCAGCAGCGTTTCTGGTTCCTGTGGAACGGGCTGTTCGACGGCGCGCTGGGCGCGGTGGTCCTCATCGACACCCGCCGCCTGGAGGTCAGCTTCGACGTCATCGGACGCCTGGAGGAGCGCGGGGTCCCCTTCGTCGTCGCGATCAACTCCTTCCCCGACGCTCCCGTCCACCCGATCGAGGAGATCAGGGGCGCCCTGGACCTGCCGCCGGAGGTGCCGATCGTCGACTGCGACGCCCGGCTGCGTACCTCCAGCCGCGACGTCCTGATGACGTTGATGCGGTACTTGCACTCCCTCGCGGTGCACTGACCGACCGCCCAACGGCTCCCCTCCGCTTTCCGGGGGCCGCCCCGCCCTCCGGGGCCCGTCCCGCGCCATGGTGCCCGTCCCGGCCGCCCGGGGTAGGGCTGGCCCCACCCCGGTGGTGTCACTGACCGTCCTTTGAAAGGGGTGCGGACCGGCTCGTTGCCGCCGCACCCCGCCCGTAGCGTCCGAACAGGCAAAAGACGGGCAAGAAGGCCGGAGGACGCAGGGATGATCAGGCTTCGACCGCGGGGACGCGGCACGGCGGCGGTGGCGGACGGAACGGCGCCGGACACCGCGGTGTCCGGCGGCACGGCGGTCCGGGACACCGACCCCGGCGCCGCGTTGACCCTGGAGTCGGTCACCCGGAGCTACCGCCGGGGCGCCGGGACCGTGGCCGCGCTGGACGACGTCAGCGTCACGGTCCGACGCGGCTCCTTCCTGGCCGTCATGGGCCGCTCCGGCTCCGGCAAGACGACCTTCCTCCAGTGCGCCGCCGGGCTGGACCGGCCGACGTCGGGGACGGTACGGATCGACGGCACCGATCTGTCCCGGCTCGGCGAGGCCGCGCTGACCCGGCTCAGACGCGAGCGCGTCGGTTTTGTCTTCCAGGCGCTCAACCTGGTGCCGTCGCTCTCGGTCGTGGAGAACGCGACGCTGCCGCTGCTGCTGGGCGGTGAAGCACCGGGCAGTACGGACGTACGGCAGCGCGCGCTGCGCGTCCTGGACGCGGTGGGGCTGGCGGACCGGGCCGACGATTCCCCGCTGCTGCTCTCCGGCGGGCAGCAGCAGCGTGTGGCCATCGCCCGCGCGCTGGTCACCGACCCCGCGGTGATCTTCGCGGACGAGCCGACCGGCGCCCTCGACCCGGTCACCGCCGCCGGCGTACTGGCTCTGCTGCGCGACGCGGTGGACCGCGCGGGCCACACGGTCGTGATGGTCACCCACGACCCGGTGGCCGCTTCCTGGACGGACCGGGCGCTGTTCATCGACGCGGGCCGGATCGTCAGCCTGCTGGACCGGCCGGATCCCGACAGCGTGACGCGGGCGATGGCGCAGCTGGGGAAGTGGTGAGCTCCGTGGCGCAGCACAGCAGCAGTACGCGCGGCCCGGAGCCCGCGCAGGCTGCCGCCCCGAGATCGCTCGGGGGCCCCGGCGGCCCCACAGAAAACGGAACATCACCCTCTGATACGCGGGACGGCCCGGCGCGTACCCGCCGTGCCGCCCGGTTCCTCGCCGCCCGCTCGCTGAAGCTGCACCGCAAGGCGTGGGCCGCGGTGTTCGCGGTGCTGGTGCTCACCTCGCTGGTGCTCGGCGGCTTCGTGCTCGCCACGCTGTCCGCGGTGGCCGGGCACGCCCGGGTGGAGCGCTACGCGGGCGCCGCCGCGGTCGTCACCGGCGACCAGACCACGCGCCACACGGCGCGGCCCTGGGGCAGCGAGCCCGGGACGCTGTCGGCGGACCTGACGGAACGGGTGCGGGTGCCGCGCTCGGCGCTGGCCAGGATCGCCGCCGTCCCGGGCGTACGGGCCGCGATCGCGGACGACGCCTTCCCGGTCGCGATCGCGGCGCGCAGCACCGCCACTGCTCTCGGCACCACCACCGCTTCCGGTACCGCTACTGTCCCTGGCACCGCCTCCACCCCTCCCGCCTCCGTTCCTCCCGCCTCCGTCTCCGGCCCCGACGGCTCGCCGGTGTACGGCCATTCCTGGCAGGCCGCCGCCCTCGCTCCGTTCACGCTGCGCGCTGGACGCGCTCCCGGCGGCCCCGGGCAGGTGGTCCTGGACGGTTTCCTGGCCGATCGCGCGGGCGTGGGCGTGGGCGACGAGATCACGCTGCAATCGCTCGGCGCCCCCGCCACGTACCGGGTCTCGGGCATCGCGGCCCCCGAGAGGCAGGGCGACCGCACCGGCCTGGGCCACCAGGGCGCCGTCTTCTTCACCGACCAGCGCGAGCGGCAGTTGGCAGGCCACCCTGAAACCACCGACGCCGTCGGCGTGCTCGCCGCGCCCGGAGTGAGCGTCGAGCGGATCCACGCCGGGGTGCGCGAAGCGCTGGACCGCCCCGAGCCGGCCCGCAGCGCCACCGCCGGCCAGCGCGACAAGGAGGACAACCCCGGACTTCGCGTGCTGACCGGCGACGACCGCGGCGAGCCGGAGTTCCTCACAGCCGCCCCCAGCCGCTGGGGCATGCTCCAACTGCTGGCGTCGGTCTGCGCGCTGGTCGTGATGATCGCCGTACTGGTGGTCGCCGGCACGATCGCCCAGGCGGTGCACCAGCGCACCCGCGAGCTGGCGCTGCTGCGCGCGGTCGGCGCCACGCCACGGCAACTGCGCGCGGCGGTCAGCCGGGAGGTCCGTACGGTCGCCATGGCCGCCGCCGCGCTCGGCGCGCTCGGCGCGGTGCCGGTGTACGGGTTGCTGCTCGGCCTGCTGCGCAGCCGCGACGCCGTACCGCCCGGCCTCGAACTGCCCACGCCCTGGTGGCTGTACGCGACGCCCCTGGCCACCGCAGGCCTGACCGTACTGATGGCGTGGCTCACCGGCGCGCTGGCCTGCCGGCGTACGGCGCGGGTGCGTCCCGCCCAGGCGATGGGAGAGGCGCAGCGCGAGCCGGAGCAGCCCGGCCGCGGCCGGACCGTCACCGGCCTGGTGCTGATGTTCGCGGGCGTGTCGGCGGCCGGCACGGCGGTGCTCCAGTCCGGCGAGACGGCCGCCATGGCCGCCAGCAGCGCGACGGTCACCCTGGTGATCGGCTGCGCGCTGCTCGGCCCCTGGATCGCGCGCGGCGCCCTACGGGTGCTCGGCGTGCCCGCGCGGCGCCTGGGCGGCGCGGGCGGCTACCTGGCCGCGGCGGCGGCGCGGGCCGACTCGCGCCGGCTGGGCGCCGCGATCACCCCGATCGTGCTGATGGTGGCCTTCGTCGCGGTCCAGCTGTCGGCGGGCGCGACCATGGACCGGCACGGCGGCCGGCAGGGCGTGGACGCGGTGCGCGCGGACCTGGCGGTCACCACCGACGGGCCGGGCATCACGGAGGAGACGGTGCGCGGGATCCGGCGGGTGCCCGGGGTGGCGGCGTCGACGGGGGTGCTGCACAGCACGGTCGTGCTGTTGCGCGAGCAGCTCGGCGACACCCGGCTGGAGCGGCTGCCGGTCCTGGCGGCCGACCCCGCGGCGCTGCCGCGCGTACTGGATCCGGGCGTGACCGAGGGCGATACGGCGAAGCTGGGCCGTGGCACGGTCGCGGTGGGCCAGGACCGGGCGCGGGCGCTGGGGCTCGGCATCGGGTCCGTCGTCACGCTGCGGTACGGCGACGGCGCGGCCGTACCGCTGCGGGTGGCCGCGATCTACGAACGCTCGGCGGCGCTCGGCGACTTCCTGCTCGCCTCCGACGAACTGGCGCCCCACATGGCCGCGCCCCTGTATACCCGCGCCCTGCTGAGCCTCGGTTCCGGAACGGGCACAGGCGTTGATCCGGAGCGGGTACGGGAAGAGGTGCGGCGGGTATTGGCCGGCTCCGCGGTCGGCGCGCGCGTCGTGCCGGACCCGGCGGGCGAGCAACTGCGACCCGAGGACCAGGGCATCGGCCAGGTGATCACCGTGGTCGCGGTGAGCGTGATCGGCGGCTTCACGGCCATCGCCGTACTCAGCACCCTCACCCTCGTCATGATCGGCCGCCGCCGGGAGGTCCTGCTGCTCCGCCTGGTGGGCGCGGGGCGGCGCCAGGTCCGGCGGATGCTGCGGATCGAGGCGGCCGTCGTGGCGCTGGCGGGCCTGGTGGTCGGCACGGTGGTCGCGGCGATCCCGCTGACCGCCCTGAGCCTGTCCCTGACCGGCGGACTGCCGTACCTGCCGCTCGGCCAGGCGGGGCTGGTCGTGGCGGCGGTGGCGGTGACGGTCACGGCGGGGACCTTGCTGCCGCTGGAATTCGCCCTGCGGACGCGGAATCCGGCGGTCGCCGCGCGAAGGTGAGACGGCGGCGACGAGGGGAGGGGGCCGGCGGGTCCCGGTTTCGGCCGGGCCCGCCGGCCCCCTCCGCGCTGCGCCGAGGCCCCCGCCTCCCGCATAATCCGAATCTCCACCGGTAACTCCCTCACCGAGAGGCCACCCGCATGACGAACCCCTTCGAAGACCCGGAGGCGCAGTACCAGGTCCTCACGAACGACGAGAACCAGCACTCGCTGTGGCCGACGTTCGCGGAGATCCCGGCCGGCTGGCAGCGCGCTTTCGGGCCGGACAGCCGCCAGGCGTGCCTGGACTACGTCGAGGAGCACTGGACCGACATGCGGCCCCGCAGCCTCGCGGAGGCGATGGCGGACTGACCCGGGAGGCCCGAGCCGACCAGGTAAAAGGCAATCGCCGCACGGAGAAGGCACTCGCCTCACGAAAAGGCACCCGCTCCTTCCCGGAGCGGGTGCCTCGCCCTGTACGCCGCCCTTGGCGGACCGACGTCAGACCACCACCATCCGCAGCGCGAACGCCGCGAATCCCACCGCCAGCACCCCCGCTCCTATGCGGCACCCCCGCGACACGCCGGTCCACGGCAGCTCCAGCCGCCGCGTCACCCGCGCCACGAGCACGAGTGTGACGGCGAAGAGCGGCAGCCACGGCAGCCGGGTCGCCATCCAGGCGGCGAAGTCCGGCGCGGTGGTCAGGCCGGCCACCGGCACGGGGAGGAACGAGGCCGGTACGGCGATCGCCAGCATGGCGGTCTGGTGCCAGCACAGGATCGTCATCGCGGACTGGTTGACGGCGGTGACCGGCGCCCACAGCGCGGGCCGCCGCAGCAGGGCCGCGATCCTGTCGCGCAGCAGGATCGCCGCGCCGGACTGCGCCGCGGCCAGCGCGATCACCAGCATGGACGGCGGGTGGGAGTTCGTACGGTCCTGCCCAGGGACGCCGACCAGGCTCGCCGGGTAGTGGAAGACGAGGAGCAGCAGCGCGAAGAGCGCCACGCCGCCGGCGAGGAGCAGCCGGGCGCCGCGCCGGCCGAGCCGCTTCTCGCCCCACGAGACGCCCAGTTGGTAGCCGAACAGCCAGCCCGGGAGCAGGCTCACCAGGGTGGCCCAGTACGGGACGGAGTCGGCGAACGGGCCGTAGCGCAGGAAGTCCACGACGGCGACGACCGCCGCGAGCGGTGCCGCCGCCCAGCCGCCGAGCCGCCGCGCGGCCGCCACGCAGTACGGCGTCAGCGCCGTCACCACGGCGTACACGGCCACGAACCACAGCGGTTGGACGACCAGGGTCGCGGCCATGTGCAGCGTCGTGACGGGCACTCCGGCCGCGTACAGCACGGCGGCGAGCACGGCCCAGACGGCGGTGACGCCGACGGCGGGCCGTAGCAGCCGGGCCAGTCGGCCGCGCAGCCAGTCGCCCGGGGATACGCCCCGCTCGGCGGCGCGCCGGAAGGACAGCACGGAGGCGTGGCCGCCGACGAGGAAGAAGATGCCCAGCATCTGGAGCACCCAGGTGATCGGCGCCAGAGGGGCGAACGCGGACAGCGGGCTGGCGTTGTGCAGCGCGCCTCCGGTGTCGCGGACGAGGCCGCCGACGAGCCAGTGGCCGGTCGGTACGGCCAGCAGGGCCAGGGCCCGCAGCCCGTCGATGGCACGGTCGCGCCGGACCGGTTCGCGGCTGCCCTCAAGGGCGGGTCGTGGGGCGAGGGCGCGCGGCCGTTCGTCCAGGCTCACGATCGGGTCCCCACGCTTCCCGCAGCACGCCACATGGCAGCATTCCTCTCCTCGCGCACGACCGGGCCGCGGGTGTGCCACGGGCCGGCCGGAGGCCGTCATGACGGCGATCGCCGACTGCCTCAATGCTTCTGCGAGAAGGGGGAGGGCACAGTCAGGCCAACGCCCCGATCGCGGTGGTGCTGACCCCCTGCGGCTCGGGGTGCCACCCCCAGCGCCCGCCGGGTCGAGCGGCCGCGCGTCTCGGCCGGGCCGGTCTCAACCGGCCCGGCGGCGCCCCGGAGTTCGTATCATCGTCCGTATGACCGCCAAGTCGCCGGACCCTGCCGCCTGGGGCGAACTACGTGCCTCCCATTCCGACCGGGAAGCCGTGGTGGAACAGCTGCGGGAGGCGGCGGCCGAGGGCCGCATCGACCTCGCCGAGCTGGACACCAGGCTGGAACAGGCGCTGACCGCCAAGACCTTCGCCGACTTGGCGCCGCTCACCGCCGACCTGCCTACGGGTGCGACCCTGCTCGGGCCGGGCGAACCCCTGGTCCTCAGGGGCGGTTTCCACGGCGTGGCGCGTACGGGACGCTGGCAGGTGCCCGCGCACGTCACCGCGCACGGCGGCATGGGCGGCGTCCGGCTCGACTTCACCCGCGCCGAATGCCGCCTCCCCGAGGTCGAGGTGGAGGTGCACGGCGAGATGGCCGGGGTCACGGTCGTCCTACCGGAGGGCTGGGCCGCGGACACCGACGGCGTCGCCACCGGCATGGGCACCGTCAAGGACAAGACCACCCCCGAGCGCCTCCCGGGCACCCCGCTGATCCGCCTCACCGGCACCGCCGGCATGGCCGGCGTGGTCGTCCGCCACCCCAGCGCCCGCGAACGCCGCCAACTCAAGCGCGACCGAACGAGCCGGGGCACGTCATGACAAAGGCCCTCCCCCGGGGAGGGCCGTCAGCGGCGGAAGAAGTGCGCCCCCGGCAGGACTCGAACCTGCGGCCAAGTGCTTAGAAGGCACCTGCTCTATCCACTGAGCTACGGGGGCCAGGTGGTGGGCGTGGATCACGGGCCGCCGACAAGGATAGGGCTCCGTGTGCCTCGTCCCGGTTGCTTCACCTCCGTGGCACGTTGTGGAGGTTCGGTGAAGCGGTCCCGATAATCGCAGGCAGGTACGAATTCTGCACCGGTTTTGGCGCCTCACGCGTCGGGTGTTGTGCACTCGTTATGCCTGAGCCCCTCTGATCGCGGCTGCCTCATGCGTCGCTGATCCCGTTCTGTGTAGATTTCTGCGGCGCGCACGAGGGGCTATACGCTTCAAAAACCCAACAAAATTGGGCATTCTGCACGTGTGGCAACCTTGGACGTACAACCTCGGCTCCTTGACGTTCTGTCCGCGCTGCGCGACCGCGTCGACGCCGCGCGCTTCCCGCTGCCACTGCCCGGCGCCGCCCGCGCCCGGCGGACCCGCTCCGAGTTGCTGGACCAGCTCGACGACTATGTGATGCCCCGGCTGCGCGCTCCTCAGGCCCCGCTGCTCGCGGTCGTCGGCGGATCGACCGGAGCGGGCAAGTCCACCCTCGTCAACTCACTGGTGGGCCGGCGCGTCACCGAGGCCGGGGTGCTGCGGCCGACCACGCGTACGCCGGTGCTCGTCTGCCATCCGGACGATCACCACTGGTTCGCGGGCCGGCGCGTACTGCCGCAGTTCACGCGGGTGTGGGTGCCCGAGCAGGACGGCCCCGATGGCCCGGACGGGTACGACGACGCGTGCGAACGCGAGTACCCGTATGAGGACGAAGGGGACGGCGAGGCCGGGGGCAGAGTGACGGGTGCGGCGGGTGTGGCGCCGCTGCGGATCGAGACGGACGCGGCGCTGCCGAGCGGACTGGCCCTGCTGGACGCCCCGGACATCGACTCCCTCGTCGCGCGCAACCGGGAGCTGGCCGCCGAGCTGATCTGCGCGGCCGACGTATGGGTCCTGGTCACCACCGCCGCCCGGTACGCGGACGCGGTGCCGTGGCACCTGCTGCGGACGGCCAAGGAGTACGACGTCACGCTCGTGACCGTGCTCGACCGGGTGCCACACCAGATCGCCACCGACATCTCGGCGCGGTACGCGGCGCTGCTGAGCCGTGCCGGGCTCGGTGACGTACCCCGCTTCACCATTCCCGAACTGCCCGAGTCGGCCGGCGGCGGCAGCGGGCTGCTGCCCGCCACGGCGGTGGCGGCGCTGCGGCGCTGGCTGGAGCGGCACGCCGAGGACTCCGCGGTACGGGACGCGGCGGCGGCCCGCACCACGGCCGGGATCATCGCCTCGCTGCGCTGCCGCATGCCCGCCCTCGCCGGCGCCTCCGCTGCCCAGCACGCCGCCACGCTGCGGCTGGCCGACCGGATCGAGCAGGCGTACGAGGAGGCCGCGGCGCGGGTGCGGCGGGAGGTCGAGCAGGGCGAGGTGCTGGCCGGGGACGCGCGGGCCCACTGGCGGGACCACGAACTCGGCGGCCGCCACGACGAACTGCTGGACGCGCTCACCGAAGGGCTCACCTCCTTGCTGCGCTGCGCCGTGGAGCAGGCGGACGAGCGGGCCGCCGAGCAGTGGCGCCGGGACCCCGCGGCGGCGGACGCGGCCCTGACGGAGGCCGTGGACACGGCGGCCTCGGCCGCCCGCCTGGGCGTGGTCGTACGGCGGTGGCGGCGGTGCCTGGAGGAACTGGCGGAGGAGGGCGTACGGGAGGGGCGCGCGGTACGGGGCGGCCGCGCGCGGGCCGGTGAGCGGGCGCGCGCCGCGGCCGACCCGGAGGAGGCGGCGGCGCTGCTGGCCACCACGCTGCTGGGCGGCCGGCGGGCCCGTATGGCGGGCGAGGCCCTCGCCGACCTGATGGGGGCGCACAACGCGGTACGGCTGCGCGACCGGGGCGGCCGGCTGCTCGACACGTACCTTCAGCGCGCGTTGGACGGCGAACGGGAGCGGCGCGTGGCGCCGCTGGAGTCGCTGGGGGTGCGGCCGGACCACCAGGCCGCGCTGATCGCCGCGCTGTCCCGACTGCAGAAGGAGAAGGTGACGCGGTGACTGCTCCCGAAGGGCGTACGGACGGGGAAGCCGAGGACGTCAGGGACGGCGGGGGCGACGAGGGCGTGAAGGCGGTGGCGGGAGGCGGGCCGGAACCGGGCGCGGAGCCGGCCGCGGAGCCGGCCGCGGAGGCGGCCGCGGCGGAGCCGGACGCACGTGCGGGCGGGGCGCTCGGCTCCTGGGACGACGGGCTGATCGCGCGCCGTGCGAAGGACGGCGGCGCGCCGAGGTCGGCCGCCGGGCGGCGCCGTGCCCGCGCGCGGGAGGCGGAGCCGCGCGAGGACGCGTCGCCGAAGCGGGAGGCGTGGCAGAAGTGGGACGAGTGGGAACAGCGTGATCAGTGGCTGGAGCAGGACGAGTGGCACCAGCAGCGTGAGTGGCAGGAGTGGGAGGACGAGGGGGACAGCGAACTCGAAGCCGTACTGGCCGTCCTCCAGGAGCCGGGGGAGCCCTTGCAGGAGCCGCGGGGCCGAAAAGGGCGCCTCCAGGAAACGCGGGAGAGCGAGTGCGCGCCTCCCAAGGCGCGGCGGTCCGCGGGGGAGGGGCTGCGCCCCCGGCTGGACGCCCTGCGGGAGCTGATCGGGCTGTCCAGGACGCGGCTGGACGGGACCACGCTGGCCGAGGCGGGGCGGGTGCTGGACGCGGCGGACGAGCGGTACCGCCTGTCCGGCGAGCACACCGTCGTCGCCGTCGCGGGAGCCACCGGCAGCGGCAAGTCGTCGCTGTTCAACGCGCTCGTGGGGGCGGAGCGTTCGGACGTGGCGGCGCGCCGGCCGACGACCGCCGAGCCGGTGGCCTGCGTGTGGGCCTGCGGGCAGCCGGGCGCCGACGAGCTGCTGGACCGGCTGGGAGTGGCGTCGCGGCGCCGCCACGTGCCGGCGGCGGGCTCGGCCGCCCTGCCCGGACTCGTCCTCCTGGACCTGCCCGACCACGACTCGGCCGCCGCCGGGCACCGTGAGCAGGTCGACCGGATGCTGGCACTGGTGGACGCGGTGATCTGGGTGGTCGACCCGGAGAAGTACGCGGACGCGGTGCTGCACGAAAGGTATCTGCGGCCGCTGGCGGGCCATGCCGAGGTCACGTTCGTCGTGCTCAACCAGGTGGACCGGCTGCCGGGGGACGCCGCCGTACAGGTCGTCGACGACCTGCGCCGCCTGCTGGACGAGGACGGGCTGGCCCTGGGCGAGCACGGGGAGCCGGGGGCGACCGTACTGGCGCTGTCGGCGGCCACGGGCGAGGGGGTCGGTGAACTGGAGGAGGCGCTCCGGCAGTTCGTCGCGGAGCGCGGCGCGGCGGACCGGCGGCTGACCGCGGACGTGGACGCGGCGGCGGAACGGCTGTGGCCCGCGTACGTGGCGGACGGGCGGTACGGGCTGACGGGACCGGCCCGCGAGGAGTTCGAGGAGTGGCTCGCCGAGGCGGTCGGCGCCGGTGCCATGGGCAGCGCGGCGGAACGCGACTGGCTGCGGCACGCGGACCGGTCCTGCGGCACGCCGTGGCTGCGGCTGCGCGGCCGGCGGGCGGGGCGCGGCCGGGCGAGGCGTCCGGGGAGCGGGCGTACCAGCCCGGGGCGCACGGGAAGGTCGCGGCTGTGGCACCGCGACGCGTGTACGGAGGCGGACGCCGGCGGCGAGGCGGGCGCCGGCTCGGAGGCCGGTTACCACACGGTGAGCGGCTGGGTGCCGGTGGACGCGCGGGCGGCGGCACGGCCGCTGGTGGAACAGGCCGTACGGGCGGTGGCGGCCGAGGCCTCGGAAGGGCTGCCGGCGCCCTGGGCCCAGGCGGTGCGCGAGGCGGCGGTGCGGGGCGCGGAGGATTTGCCGGAGGCGTTGGACCGGGCGGCGGCGGTCTCCGAGGGGGCCTTGCGGGCCGGTCCGCAGGTACGGCCGCGGTGGTGGCGGGCGGCCGCGGTGGCGCAGGGGCTGCTGACCGCCTCGCAGGTCGTCGGCGTGCTGTGGCTGTTGGCCGTGGTGACGGGCGCGGCCGAGCCGGGGGAGTGGCTGGCCGCGCTGCTGGTGGCAGCCGTCGGGACGGTGGGCGGCCCGGCTCTGGCGTGGGTGTGCGGCGTGGCGGGGCGCGGTCCGGCGCGCCGGTACGGGCAGGAGGCGGAGCGCCGGCTGCGTACGGCGGCGGCGGGCTGCGGGCGGGCCGCGGTGCTGGAACCGGTGGCCGCCGAACTGCTCCGTTACCGGGAGGTGCGGGAGCAGTACACGGTTGCGGCGGGGCTGTGAGAGGGGTGGGTGGCACGGGTGGCACCCCCTTGCGGGTGACGGAGTTGTCCACAACTCGGTGGTAATGCACAGGCCCCGGCGCGCTCCGGCGGATCCGTGCAGCATGGGAGCGACAGGCAACGGTCCGTGACGGGACCGAAGGGCCCGCCGGGGGCCCGCGACGGGGGAGGCGACGACGATGTACGAGACGATGGTGACGCTGGTGGGCAACGCCGCGACGGCGGTGGAGCACCGGCAGACGGCGGCGGGCGCGTCGGCGGTGCGGTTCCGCCTGGCGACGTCCTCGCGGCGCTGGGACAGGGAGCGCGACTGCTGGGTCGACGGGGAAGCGAGCTTCTACACCGTCCGCGCCTGGCGGGCGCTCGCGGACCACGTCGCCGCTTCGGTGTCGTGCGGCGAACCGCTGATCGTGCACGGCCGGATGAAGGTGTGGGACCGGGAGCATCCCGAGGAGAAGGGCCGGCGGCGGGTGTCGGTCGAGGTGGACGCCTTGGCGGTCGGCCACGACATGTCCCGCGGCACCTCCGCCTTCCGACGGGTCGTCCGGGCCCGTACGGACCTGGTGCCACCGGCCGGCCCGGCGGCCCCGCCGGGACCGCGGGAACCGGCTCCGCCGGACGGCACGCCGGACGAACCCGACTGGTCGGCACCGCACTCCGCGGCCCCGGCGGAGACCGCGTCCGACTCCCCTGCGCGGGTCGTCCCCTGACGCTCCATAACCACGTGCCAACCGCCCGCTCGCGGTCCCGGACCAAGCCTTCCCGGGCGATACGCCGGAGAAGGCGGCAGTGCCCGGAAAGTCCCGGAGATTTGTCGATAATGCCAGGTCAGGTGGGGTGTAGACGGTAACGATTGCGATTCGGATCGCTTATGGGACGGTATTACGGGGGACCCTGTTGCGCCCGCTCTCTAGGATCCGTCGGGTACTCACGAGTACTCACGGGGGCTGATGTATTCGGCTGTTGAGTTCTTTGGGTTCATTCCGGCGAGGCATCTCCCCTATCGATCCCGCCTCGCCCAGAGGGGAAATTCATGATTTCAGTGAAGGGGCGGGGTGCTGCCCGCCTTGCCGCCGCGGTCCTGGCGTCCGGACTGGTCGCCGCAGGCGCGATAGCCACCGCCGGTCCGGCGGCGGCGGACGACGCGGCGCCCGTCCACGGGGGCGCCAGCGCCACACTCGGCGGTCTGAAGACCTACGACCAGGCGGTGCTGCACGACAACGGCCGCGACCAGCGGATCGGCGCCGGGCTCTTCGAGATGACCGTCGAGGGCGGCGGCGCCCTCCAGACGTACTGCATCGACATCAAGACGCCGACGCAGCAGCAGGCGAAGTACCAGGAAGTGCCCTGGAGCGCGTCGTCGCTGCACAACAACCAGGACGCCGGCAAGATTCGCTGGATTCTGCAGAACTCGTTCCCCCAGGTGAACGACCTGCCCACGCTCGCCCAGAAGGCCGGCGCCGGGAGCCTGAGCGAGAAGACCGCTGCCGCCGGTACGCAGGTCGCCATCTGGCGCTTCTCCGACAAGGCTGACGTCGAGGCCCTCGACCCCGCGGCCGAGAAGCTCGCCGACTACCTGGAGAAGGAAGCCAATCGGCAGGGCGGGAGCCTCACCGAGCCCGAGGCGTCGCTGAAGCTGGACCCGCCGGCCGTCTCCGGCAAGTCCGGCAGCAAGCTCGGCCCGGTCACCGTCCGCACCAACGCCAACAGCGTGACCGTCTCCCCGGCCGCCGGTACCCCCGCCGGCGTCAAGGTGGTCGGCGCCGACGGCAAGCCCGTCACCAAGGCGGCCAACGGCACCAAGCTCTTCTTCGACGTGCCCGCGGGCACCAAGGACGGCTCCGCCTCGCTGACCGCCCAGGCCGCCACGAAGATCTCGGTCGGCCGGGCCTTCACCGGCAGCGTCGGCAGCATCAAGAGCCAGACCATGATCCTGGCCGGCTCCAGCGAGTCCACCGCGACCGCGACCGCCACCGCCTCCTGGAAGAAGCAGGGCGCGGCCCCGGCCGTCACCGCGGAGAAGAACTGCTCCAAGGGCGGCGTGGACGTCACGGCGACCAACAAGGGCGACGCGCCGTTCCGCTTCCAGCTCTCCGGCAAGGGGCACGTGATCGCGCCGGGCA
The DNA here is from genome assembly GCF_044329785.1 of Streptomyces sp. NPDC017529. Classification (NCBI taxonomy): domain Bacteria; kingdom Bacillati; phylum Actinomycetota; class Actinomycetes; order Kitasatosporales; family Streptomycetaceae; genus Streptomyces; species Streptomyces sp. NPDC017529. The sequence goes on along the minus strand of NZ_JBIRJY010000003.1, from coordinate 489,476 downwards.
AGTCCGAGACGATCACGGTCCCGGTCGCCGAGGACCAGGCGTACGAGATCACGATCAACGGTGAGGGCGGCTTCAAGAAGACCTTCACCGGGGTCCTCGACTGCAAGACCGCCGGCACCGGCACCGGCAAGCCCGCCCCGCAGCCCAGCCCGGCCTCGGCCGGCGGCACCAGCTCGGGCAGCACCGGCGGCAACGGCGGCGACCTCGCCGAGACCGGCTCCAGCAGCGCCACCCCGGTGATCGCGGGCGTCGCGGTCGCGCTGGTCGTGGTCGGTGGCGGCGCGGTCTTCTTCCTCCGCAAGAAGAAGGCGGGCGTCAGCCAGTAGTAACCGAGGTGACCGGGCGGGCGGCCCCGCCCGTCCGGTGACCGAACGCACGACCCTCGCCGCCCTCCGTGACCGGGCACTCCGCTCGCCGGTCACGGAGGGCGCGCGTCGTTCCCGGCGCGGGGCCCGTTCACCGGGCTGTGAGGTACTCGTTTCCATCGCGGGCTGGCCGTACGGCAAGATGGGGTGTATCTGCCCTCGCGCGGCGGAGCCGCTCATCGGCCCACGCGGCGGAGCCGCATTGACCATGACAGATCCAGACTGCCGGACGGTTTCTCTTGGCTGAGTACATCTACACGATGCGCAAGACGCGCAAGGCGCACGGCGACAAGGTCATCCTTGACGACGTGACGCTGAGCTTCCTGCCTGGCGCGAAGATCGGTGTCGTGGGTCCCAACGGCGCCGGCAAGTCGACGGTGCTGAAGATCATGGCCGGTCTTGAGCAGCCGTCGAACGGCGACGCGTTCCTGACCCCGGGCTTCTCCGTCGGGATGCTCCTCCAGGAGCCGCCGCTGGACGAGACCAAGACGGTCCTGGAGAACGTCCAGGACGGCGCCCGCGAGATCATGGACAAGCTCAGGCGCTTCAACGAGGTCGCCGAGCTGATGGCGACCGACTACTCCGACGCGCTGATGGAGGAGATGGGCAAGCTCCAGGAGGACCTGGACCACGCCAACGCGTGGGACCTGGACACCCAGCTGGAGCAGGCCATGGACGCGCTGGGCTGCCCGCCCGGCGACTGGGCCGTCACCAACCTCTCCGGTGGTGAGCGCCGCCGCGTCGCGCTGTGCAAGCTCCTGCTGGAGGCCCCCGACCTGCTGCTCCTCGACGAGCCCACCAACCACCTGGACGCCGAGTCCGTGCAGTGGCTGGAGCAGCACCTCGCCAAGTACGCCGGCACCGTCGTCGCCGTCACCCACGACCGGTACTTCCTCGACAACGTGGCCGAGTGGATCCTGGAGCTCGACCGCGGCCGCGCGATCGCCTACGAGGGCAACTACTCCACGTACCTGGACAAGAAGGCCGCCCGCCTGAAGGTCGAGGGCCAGAAGGACGCCAAGCGCGCGAAGCGTCTGAAGGAAGAGCTGGAGTGGGTCCGCTCCAACGCCAAGGGCCGCCAGGCCAAGTCCAAGTCCCGCCTGACCCGCTACGAGGAGATGGCGGCCGAGGCCGAGAAGACCCGGAAGCTGGACTTCGAGGAGATCCAGATCCCGCCGGGCCCGCGCCTGGGCAACGTCGTGGTCGAGGTCGAGCACCTGAACAAGGCGTTCGGCGAGAAGGTCCTCATCGACGACCTCTCCTTCACCCTCCCGCGCAACGGCATCGTCGGTGTCATCGGCCCCAACGGCGCCGGCAAGACCACGCTGTTCAAGATGATCCAGGGCCTGGAAGAGCCGGACTCCGGCCAGATCAAGGTCGGCGAGACGGTCAAGATCTCCTACGTCGACCAGAACCGCTCGAACATCGACCCCAAGAAGACCCTGTGGGCCGTCGTCTCCGACGAGCTGGACTACATCAACGTCGGCCACGTCGAGATGCCGTCCCGCGCCTACGTGTCGGCGTTCGGCTTCAAGGGCCCGGACCAGCAGAAGCCGGCCGGCGTGCTGTCCGGTGGTGAGCGCAACCGCCTGAACCTGGCGCTGACCCTCAAGCAGGGCGGCAACCTGCTGCTCCTCGACGAGCCGACCAACGACCTCGACGTCGAGACCCTGTCCTCGCTGGAGAACGCGCTGCTGGAGTTCCCCGGCTGCGCCGTGGTCGTCTCCCACGACCGCTGGTTCCTGGACCGCGTCGCCACGCACATCCTGGCGTACGAGGGCGACTCCAAGTGGTTCTGGTTCGAGGGCAACTTCGAGTCGTACGAGAAGAACAAGGTCGAGCGCCTCGGCCCGGACGCGGCCCGTCCGCACCGCGCCACGTACAAGAAGCTCACCCGGGGCTGAGCCGTGCGACATTCCTACTCCTGCCCGCTGCGCTGGTCCGACATGGACGCCTTCGGCCATGTCAACAACGCCGTGTTCGTCCGCTACCTGGAAGAGGCGCGGATCGACTTCATGTGGCGGCTGGCGCCGGGCGAGGGCAGCACGGCCTTCTCCGGCGGGTCCGTCGTGGCCCGCCACGAGATCGACTACGTACGGCCGCTGGTGCACCGGCACGCGCCGGTGACCGTCGAGTCGTGGGTGACGAAGATAGGCGCCGCGTCGATGACGATCGCCTACGAGATCAAGGACGAGGAGACGGTGTACGTCCGCGCCTCGACCGTCGTCGTCCCCTACGACCTCGACGCGCAGCGGCCCCGCCGCATCACCGAGGAGGAGAAGTCCTTCCTCACGGAGTACCTGGACGATGCGGACGGCGCCAAGCGGCCGGAGGGGGCCGTCGCCGCATGACGGCGTTGCGCCTGGCCGATGCCGGGGAGGCGGCGGACCTCGCCGCCTTCCTGGCCCGGCTGATCCACTACGACCGTGCCGCGGCGGTGCGGTTGCAGGCCGGCAGCGGCGTGCTCGCGGTGTTCGGGCGCCCGCCGTCGTTCGAGGTGCTGGCGGTCCGTACGGCCCGGCTGGCACCGACCGTGCCGGGCCCGGCCCAGACCGCTTCCTCCGCCGGGGGCGCCTCCGATACCGGCCTGGACCTGACCGTCTCGGCCGGTGACCTCCTCGAAGGCATCGACGAGTCGGCGGACAGCCTGGCGCTGCCCGCCGCCGTGACCGGGCCGCCGTGGGCCGGTGTGCTGCCGCCGCGCGGCGGCTGGCAGCAGGTCCCGGGGCTGCCGTCGCCCCAGGCGCTCGGCAGGACCGTCGCCCTGGCCGTCGCCGAGTTCCGGGCCCGCGACGAGGCCCTGACGGCGGAGCGCCGCACACGCGCCGAGCGCGACCGCATCGGCCGCGAGATCTGGTCCCGCACGCTGGGCGACACCCACCTGCCGCTCAGGGCCGCGCACGCCGCGCAGTCCCTGGGCTTCCTGCGGCCCGCCCGCGCCGGGGCGCCGGCCGGCCACGGTACGCCGGCGGGCCCGGGGCAGCCTCCTTCGGGGACCGCGCTGGCGGCTCAGCCGACGCTGACCCTGCTGGCCGCGGGCGGCTGGCTGCGGCTGCGGACACCGTACGGCTCGGTCGCGGTCCGTACGGGCGGGCCGTCGGCGCTGCCGGTGACGCCCGCCTGAGGCCTCTTCCCCCTGACGGCCCAAGGGCCGCCCATGGGCTTTCGGCCCTCAGTCAGCCGTGTTGATCATCGACGCCGCGGCGTACGTCATGTAGTTCCACAGCTGCGTCTCGTGTTCGGGGGACAGCTCCAGGGAGTCCACCGCGTCCCGCATGTGCCGGAGCCAGGCGTCGTGGGCGGCGCGGTCCACCGTGAAGGGCGCGTGCCGCATGCGCAGCCGCGGGTGGCCCCGGCCTTCGCTGTACGTGCGGGGCCCGCCCCAGTACTGCATGAGGAAGAGCACGAGCCGCTCCTCGGCCGGCCCGAGGTCCTCCTCCGGGTACATCGGCCGCAGCAGCGGGTCCTCGGCCACGCCCTGGTAGAAACGGTGCACCAGGCGGCGGAAGGTCGGCTCGCCGCCGACCTGCTCGTAAAAAGTCTGTTCCTGAAGCGTGCCGCGCGGAATCTTGTTCACCCGTCCATGGTGTCAGACGACTCGATGGTGCCGGACGACTCGGCCGAGGACCTTCGTCGTAGGACAGTGGAGACATGAGCGGTACACAGTCCTGGCCGGCGGGCGTCCCCGCAGGGGAGGCGGACGCCGCGCGCGCCGAGCTGGTCCGGCAGATCAGGGCGAGCGGCCACCTCGGCGATCCGCGGTGGCGGGCCGCGTTCGAAGAGGTGCCGCGGCACCTCTTCGTGCCGTACTTCTTCGTGGCCACACCCCGCGGCTACCAGCGGCTCTCCGGCACCGATCCCGACCCGCGGCAGCGGGCGCGCTGGCTGGACGGCGTCTACACGGACGGGCCGCTGGCGACCTGTATGCGGGACGGCGAGCTGGTCTCCTCCAGCAGCCAGCCCTCGCTGATGGCCATGATGCTGGAGGAGCTGCGGGTCGAGGAGGCGGAGGAAGAGGAACCGGGCCCCGGCCACGGTACGGGCACTGGCGGGACAGGCTGCCGCGTCCTGGAGATCGGTACGGGCACCGGCTACAACGCGGCCCTGATGGCGCACCGGCTCGGCGCGGAGCGCGTGACGACCGTCGACCTGGACGAGGAGATCACCGGCCCGGCACGGGAACGCCTGGCCGCTTCGGGCTACCGCCCCGCCGTGGTGACCGGCGACGGAGCCCTCGGCTGCCCGGAGCGCGCGCCGTACGACCGCACCATCGCGACCTGCGCGCTCTCGGCCGTCCCACCGGCCTGGATCGCGCAGTCCACCCCGGGGGCGCTGATCCTCGCGCCGTTGGCCACCGGCCTGATCGCGCTCCGCGTGACCGACCCGGCGGCGGGCCGCGCCGAGGGCCGCTTCCTGGCCACACCGGCCTACTTCGTACCGCTACGGGCCCAGGAGGACGCCGCCGAGGAGCCCGGTGAGGAGCCCGAGCCCCGTTCCGCCTCCGGTGGCGGGCACCGGGACGCCCGCCACGGCCTGCCGCGCGAAGTCCTCCGTGACGAGCGCTTCCACTTCCTCTGGGCCCTGACCGCGGCGAGCCTCACACCGCGCGAGACCCACGACCTCTGGCGGCAGGAGGACCGCCCGCGCCGGGAACGTTTCGGCGTCACCGTGGACGCCACCGGCCAGCGGGCTTGGCTCGACACTCCCGACGGGCCGCACAGCTGGCCGCTGACCGGCGCCGAGAGCTGAACGGCCCGTCGCGGGTCAGGCCCTGCGTACCGTCATCGTGGTCCAGGCGCCCACGTGGACGCGGTCGCCCTCGTGGAGGGGGACGGGGACGTAGGGCTGGATCGGGTCCTCGGCGAGGTTGACGGTGGTGCCGTTGGTGGAGTTCTGGTCGACCACGGCCCAGCTGCCGTCGGGCTGTTGCACCAGGAGGGCGTGCTGGTGCGAGACGCCCGGGTCCTCCGGCGGGCGGCCCAGGTCGATGTCGGGGGACTCGCCCGTGCTGTGCCGGCGGCGGCCGATGGCGATCTGGCCGCCGGTGAGCGGTACCTGCTGCTCGGGGGAGTAGGCGGGCAGGTTCAGGCCGGCCGCCTCCGGGCCGCTGCGGCCCATCATGGCCATGAAGTACTCGCGGTCCGGGGCGATCGCCACGACCCAGCCGTCACCGACGACGGGCGGCGGTCCGGGCGGGGCGGCGGGGCCCGGGGCGGGCTGGTTCCACTGCTGCTCGGGCTGCGGCTGCTGGTGCGGACCCGGCTGCTGCGGGGGCTGGGGCGGCTGCCCGAACGGGCCGGGCTGCTGCTGCGGCTCGAACGGAGCCTGCGGCGGAGCCGGCTGTGCGGCCTGCTGCGGCTCGAACGGGGCCTGCTGCTGCTCGTACGGAGCTTGCGGCGGCTGTTGTTGGGGAGGCTGCTGCGGTTCGTACGGACCCGGCTGCTGCTGCGGGGGCGGCGGGCCCTGCTGCGGTGGCGGGAAGCCGTAACCGCCCTGGCCGCCCTGGCTGTTGTCCGGGCCGCCCTGCGGGCCCGGCTGTGCGGGCGGCGGGGGCGGGGTCTGGGAGTTGGGCGGGGGCAGCGGCCAGTCGTCGTCGGCGGACCGGGCCGGCGGGCTGGGCTGGCCTACGGGCGCGCCCTGGGGTCCGGGCTGCTGTCCGGGGTGCTGGCCGGGCTGCTGTGTGTGGGGACCGGGCTGCCCAGGTCGGCCAGGGCCGCCCTGCTGCGGGCCCGGCGCCTGCTGGCCGCCCTGAGCGGGCTGCCCGAAGGGAGCAGGCTGACCGAAGGGAGCGGGCTGGCCGAACTGGCCGGACTGCTCGGGGGAGAGCGGCTCGGCGGGGCGGTTGATCTGCGACGGGCGGGAGCCCTGGTACTCGTACTGCTGCGGCGGGGTCGGCGGGCCCTGCTGCGGTGGCGGGAAGCCGTAGCCGCCCTGGCCGCCCTGGGGACCCGGTCCGCCCTGCGGGCCGGGCGGCGGCGGGGCGTACGAGGTCGCCGAGTGCGTCAAGAAGTTGTAGCGGCACTCCTCGCAGAACGGTGCCATCGCCTCGCGCGGGGTACGGCACTGCGGGCACAGTTCCGGCTGGCCCGTCTGACCGGTCTGGCCCGGCCGACCGGGGCCGGGTGCCGGAGCCTGCGGGCAGGGGCCCTGAGGGGGTGGCGGCGGGAATCCGTAACCGCCCTGGCCACCCTGACCCTGTCCGCCCTGCGGACCGGGGCCGGGCGCGGGAGGCGGCGGCGGACCAGGCTGACCTGTCGGACCTTGACCTGCCGGACCTTGACCTGCCGGACCCTGGCCTACCGGACCCGGGCCTTGACCTGCCGGACCCTGCGGCGCCGGGTGCTGGCCGGGGAAGCCCTGCCCGCCCTGGGAAGCGCCGGGGCCGCCGGGGCCGCCCGCCTCACCGGGGCCGCCCTGGGGACCGGGTCCGCCCTGCGGGGCCGGAGGCGGCGGAGCCTGCTGGCCGGGCGGCGGTGTGTTGAGGAATCCCGCGGGCAGGGAGGGCGGCGGGGGAACAGCGCCCGCCATCCGGTGGCCGCACACCTCGCACCAGTCTTCGGCCACCGACTGATGGCCGTTCGGGCAGGTCGGCATGTCGGATCTTCCCCCTCAGTACCGATTTTGTTCGGTAGTACGTCTGGATTGTTATTTCTTGACGCGAACTGTCTTGGTCGAGCGCGTTTCGAGCGTCATCTCGTCCGCCTCCGTGACCTTCGCCTTCAGTCGCACAGTACCGGTCGCCGCATCGACGACGTCCACCACCTTCGCAAGCAGTTTCGCAGTCTCCTCGTTCCCGGAGGCGCTCGCCAGTTGTACGGCCCGCCCCAGCTTGGCGGTGGCGCCGCCCGCATCGCCCGACTTGCGGGCATCCAGCCCTTGTCGGATGACCTGGGCTAGTTCGGCCTGCCCCGTGTAGTGGGCAACCTGGGGATTAATAGACGTAGAAGCGGCCATATCGTCCGTCCAGACCGCCCGTACGAGACCCTGGGCCAGCGTCCGTACGGCGTCCCCGCCGGGCTCCGGGAGGACGAGCGAGACCCGCGCGGCCAGCATCTCCTGGCCGACGCCGGCCGCCGGAACGCGTACGCAAATGTGGTAGTCGCGGGACTCGTCGCCCCATGAACCTGTCGGATAGTCGCCGGTGCGCGGGCCGGTTTCCGTGCGTCGTGCGGTCAAGTCGGCCACCGTCGGCGCCACTTGCTTCACGAATGCGACGTGTGCCCCTTGCGGTGTCCACAGCCGCAGACCGACGTCCGCCACCTCTTTGCCCATCGCGGCCTCCATCATCCGCGTGAAGTCGGCGGCCAGCCCGGCCGGGTCGGCCACGATGTCGGCCGTGCCGAGCAGCGCGGAGGCGATGCCGGTGACCTCTTCGACCTCCCAGTCCGTACCGACGCCCCGGGCGTCGCACGTGAAGCGCCCGGCGCAGGCGTCGAGCGTGGCGCGCAGGTCACCGGGTGACTCGTGTTCGTTGCGCCCGTCGGTGAGCAGGATGCCGTGCCGGATGCCGACGTCCGCCTCGGTCAGCAGCCGGTCGGCCAGCCGCAGCCAGGTGCCGATGGCGGTGCCGCCGCCCGCGCTCAGCTTGCGCAGCGCCGCCTTGGCGTGGGCGCGGGTGGCGGGACCCGCGGTGGCCAGCCGACCGCCGCCGGGGTAGACCTCGGCGGCCTGGTGCGTACCGGCGACCACCGCGAAGGCGACGCCGTCGCGCACGGTGTCGATGGCGGCGGCCGTCGCGTCGCGCGCGTTGCGCATCTTGGTGGGCGGGTAGTCCATCGAACCGGAGCAGTCCACCATGATCACGACACCCGCGTGCCGGGCGGCTCCGGAGTCCCGGGGACCGCGCGCGGCCCCCGGCGCTCCCGGGTCCGTAGCGGCGGCGGGCAGCGGCAGGCCGCCGCTGGTGCCGCCGCCCGTCGCGGTGACGGTCACGATGGCGTTCACCTCGCGCCCGTCCTCCGGCAGGTACTCGTTCTGGTACACCTCGGCGGAGAACCGCGGCACGCTGGACTTGGCGAAATCGGCCATCTGTTCCGCTCCTTCGTTCCGCCGTGCGAGGCTCCGCCGCGGAGCCCTCGAAGCGGTGAAGAGACACATGGGCGGGCGGAAGTTCCGGTGGTCATCCCCCCGTTGGCGCCGTGCTCCCGGTGGTCGGACGGTTCGTGAGGTGCGGGAGATGCTCGTGAGTCGGCGGATGGCCGGCAGCGGGCTGCCGGCCGTGGGTGCTCAGGCCGATCCTGCCCGCCCCCGGGGCGCCGGGAACGGCACCACCGCCACCGTTACGTTGTCGTGGCCCCCGCCGGCGAGCGCGTGGGCGACCAGAGTGCGTGCGCTGTGCAGCGGCCGGGCGTGGGCGTCGGCCGGCAGCACCGCCGCCAGCTGCGCGGCGGCTTCGGCGTAGTTCCACAGCCCGTCCGTGCACACCACCACTACACCCGGTCCGTCGGGCTTGAAGGAAGCGGTGTGCGGCTCCAGTTCGTAGGCGTCCGCGCCGAGCCAGCCCGTGATGGCGTGCGCGCGGTCGTCCGCGTACGCCTCGGCCTCGGACATCAGGTTGTTGGCGACCATCTGCGCCGCCCAGGAGTCGTCCTCGGTGAGGCGGACGGGGGCCGCGCTGCGGTCGTCGGGGATCCAGTACGCGCGGCTGTCGCCGACCCAGCCGACGACGAGCAGCCCGCCGCCGACCACCGTGCCGACGATGGTGCAGGCGGGGGCGTTCTGCTGGCGGTACGGGTCGTGCTGCTGGGCCTGCCGGGGTTCGGCGGCCAGGGCGTTGACGGCCTTGGCGGCGGCGATGATCGCGTCGTGCATCGCCCGCTGCGGGTGGGTGCCGCCGGGCAGGGCGGCCAGCAGGGACCGGGCCGCGGTGCCGGAAGCGGCGGCGGACGCGTCGTCGGGGCGGGTGGCGGAGGAGACGCCGTCGCAGACCACGGCGAGCACGGCGGGCGATCCGTCGGGCAGTGTCCCGCCGGCGACCGCGAAGAAGTCCTCGTTGCGGTGGTGGCGGTGGCCGCGGTCGCTGACCGCCGCCACGCCCGGCAGCTCCTGCTCCATGTGGTCGCGCTCGCGGGGCTGGGCGTGGCCGCAGTTCTCGCAGTAGCCGTCCCCGGCGACCGCGCCCGCGTGGCAGGCCGCACAGAGCCGGGTGCCCTGGGCAGGGGTCTGGTGCTCGGGGGAGGCGGGGGGCGTGGTGTTTACGGGAGCGGTGGGCTCGGTGGTGGCACCGGGGGATGGGGGAGCGGGGGGCGGCGGGCCCGCGGGGGCTGCCGGCCGCTCCGTCGGCTGCGCGGGTCCCGTCGGCTGCGCGGGGTCCGCGGGGCCGGCCGGCCCGCCGCGCTCTTCGGGGCTCGGGGAGCCTGACTCGTTCATGTTCATGGTGCGCTCCGCTGCCTGGGCGGCGACGTCGTAGCCGACGACGCGGGGATCCGGGGTGCCGCCGTGCGGGGCGGGCCCCTCGCCGCGGCCTCCGTACGGGCCGGCGGCGCCATCGGGCGACGCGCCGCCCATGGCCGGGGTGCCGTCCGCGCCGGAACCGCGGTGGGGCGACGGCGGAACGCTCGCCTCCGTATGCGGTATCCGGGACGGGGCGTCGGCCTGCGGCCCTCCGGGAGCGTAACCCGGCGCCGGCACGGGGGCGTGCGGGACGCGCGCGGGGTCGGCCGGGTGCGTGGCGCCCGGCGCGTACGCGGGCCCGCCGTGCTGTCCGGCCCCGGCGCCGTACGCGGCGTCCGGCCCGTACGGCGGGGCCGGCCGGGCCTGCGGCATCAGGAACGGCGCGGGCAGGGTCACCGGTCCCGCCGGGGGCACCGCGCCGGGCGGCGGCGGGTAGGCCGCGTGGCCCGGAGCGCCGCCCAGCGGGACGGTGGGGCGGTCACCGGCCCCGCCGGGCCCGGCGGGGACCACGACGTCGGCGCCGCAGAAACCGCAGTAGTTGTCCCCTGGTTCGAGCGGCTCGTCGCAGCTCGCACACCGGGACGGCCCTGTCACACCCATGTCACACCCACGTCCTGGGGCGGAAGCGGTTGGCCCGTTCCACCAGCTCGATCCTTTCCTCGCCGCGCTGCGCCAGCCGAGCGAGCAGTCTGAACGACCGCTCCAGGCCGAAGCGCAGGCCGCGTTCGTCCAGCGCGCTGCCGAGCAGCACGGGCCGGCCGGCGGTGCCGCCGGTACCGGGGTCCGGAGCGCCGGGCGGCGCCGTGCCGGCACGCTGCCCGGCACCTCGGCTACCGGAGAGTACCCAGTCCAGGGCACAGCCCAGTACTTCGGTCGTCAGTTGTTCCCGGCGCTCGGCGTCGAGACCGGACTCCGTCAGCCGCTCGACCTGCCCGGCCGCCGCCCGCAGGTCCGCCAGCAGGGGGTCCAGCGCGGAGCGCTGCCGCAGCCGGGCGCGGACCGCCGCGATGCGCGCGGCGGTGTAGTGAATGGAGGATTCCGGTACGGATTCCAGGGCGGCCACCGCGCCGGACCGGTCGCCGTCCGCCAGCCGCACCCGGGCCAGCCCGAACGCCGCGCTCACATAGCCGTGGTCGCAGGCCCACACCAGCCGGTAGTACTCCGCCGCGTTGTCCAACTGGCCCAGCGCCTCCGCGCAGACGCCGAGCGCCAGCTTCGGCGCGGGCTCGCCGGGGAAGGCGTCGTACATCGCGTCGAAGGACAGTGCCGCCGTCTCCTGGTCGCCGTTGGTCAGGGCCACCAGCCCCCGGTACCAGACCACCCGCCAGTCACCCGACCACTCCTGGTCGGGTTCGGCTTCTATGGCGCGCAGTTCGCGCAGGGCCGCCTCGCCGTCGCCCATCTCCAGGTGTGCGCGCAGCTCGCGCAGCCGGGTCTCTATGGTGTCGGCGGGTGCCGCGCGCAGCGCGCCGAGCAGTTCGGCGGGCGCGGCGGCCAGCAGCCCGGCCAGGAACCCCGCGTTGGGGTCGGCGGGGTCGACGCGCGGTACGGGCAGGGCGAGTACGGCGAGGCCGGTGTCGAGCGGGCGCAGCGCGGGCGCGCCGCGCACCCCGGCGGCCGGTACGGGAGCGGGCCCGGCCGCCGGGTCCGGGCCCGTGCCGGACGTGACTTCGTAGGCGACCTGGGCGGGGGCGGCGGGGTGCGTGCCCGTGCCGGCCGGGGCCGCGACCGGCCCCGCGACGCCGCCCGGATCACCGGAACGAGACGTTCCGCCGATGCCGCCCGGCGCGCCGATCCCGGTGGCCGGACCGATCACCGCCTTGCCGGTGCCCCGGCCCGCCCGTGCCCCGCGCCCGGTGCGGAGCCGCCCCGTGCGGCGCCGCCCGGCGGCCACCGGGCGGCCCCCCAGCAGCGACGTGTCGCCCTCGGCGCGCGCCACCACGTCCGTGTCCACGACGCGCAGCTCGGGCCCGAACAGCGTGGACAGCGCCGGCCGCTGCTCGCCCGTCTGGAGTGCCACGACCTCCCGCAGCACGCCCGTCAGCTGCTCGGCCATCTCCTCCGCCGAGGAGAACCGCCGGGCCGGGTCGGGGTCGGTGGCCCGCACCAGGAGGCGGTAGAAGGACTCGTACGTTCGGAAGACCTCGATGTTGTCGGGGTCGGGCAGGGAGTCCACGAAGACGTTGGTGTAGCCCTGGAAGTCGAAGGTGAGCACGGCCAGGGTGCGCGCGACCGTGTACAGGTCGGAGGCGACGGACGGGCCCAGCTCGGCGACCTCGGGCGCCTGGTAGCCGATCGTGCCGTAGATGGCGCTCTCGTCGTCGTCCATCCTGCGGACCGCGCCCATGTCGATCAGCTTGAGCTGGTCGTGCTGCTGGATCGCGTTGTCGACCTTGAAGTCGCAGTACAGGAGGTTGCGGCTGTGCAGATGGCCGAGCGCCTCCAGGGCCTCGATGCCGTACGCGCACGCCTGCGCGACCGGCAGCGGGTCGCGGCGCCCGTTCGGCGTGCGGCGTTCGTTGGCGATGTCCTTGAGGGACTTGCCGCCGACGTACTCCATGACGATGTAGCCGTCCAGGCTGCCCGTCGTGCGGTCCAGGTGCTCGACGAAGTTGTAGATCCGGACGATGTTGGAGTGTTCGATCTCGGCGAGGAAGCGGCGTTCGGACGCGGCCGCCGCCAGCGCCTCCTCGTCGCCGGTGTCGAGCAGGCCCTTGAGCACCACCCAGCGGTCGGAGACCGCGCGGTCGATCGCCAGGTAGATCCAGCCCAGGCCGCCGTGCGCCAGGCAGCCGACGACCTCGTAGCTGCCGTGCACCACGTCGCCGGGGCGCAGCTTGGGCACAAAGCTGTACGGGTGGCCGCACTTGGTGCAGAAACCTTCCGTACGGCCCGGCCGGTCGCCGCGCGCCCGTCCCACGGGAGCCCCGCAGTCGCCGCGGCTGCAGAACCGCTTGCGCTCGGGCACCTCCGGGTTCTCCAGGACGGCGTGGCGCGGATCGGGACGCGGCACCTCCGGCACCGACACCAGCCCCGCCCCCAGCCGCCCGCGCGCGGCTCCCGAGCCGGTGCCGCGGCCCGAGCTGCCGCGCACCGATACGGACATCGCGCGGGTCGCGGCACCGGGCAGGGAGCGGGAGAGGCGGCCGGAGACGGAGCGCCGCGAGGTCGAGGAGCGGGCCGAGGCGGAGGTACGGCCTCCGGAGCCGGAGCCGCGGCCGCCGGCGGAACCCCCGGAAGCGGGCCCTCCGGACGCCGGGGCACGGCTTCCGGGTGCGCCGCCGGACCCGGCAGCCGAGCCGGACCCGCCGGACCCCGCGCCCCGCCGCGCCGCCGTCACGCCCGTGCTGGACGGCCCCACCATCCCGTCCGGCGAGACGACCGGCGCCAGCCCGCACGTGTCGCAGTACAGTTCGCCGCCGCCGACGTCCTCGTATGTGCCAGGGCAGTCCCGCCGCTGGCACGGGCCGCCGGTCCGCTCCTCGCTCATGCTTCCCCCTGTGGTCCGTCCGCGGGCCCGCCGTCCGGCTGCTGCGGCAGCAGCGCCTCGGCCACCGCCTGCTGGTAGCGCAGCACCGCCTGCTCGGCCGCCCGCAGGTCGCACGGCGCGCTCCACAGCATCCGGCGCGCGACGTCGTACCGCTCGGCCGGCAGCGGGTCCTCGGCCAGGCCGAGCCGCGCGGCCTTCGCCTTGTACGCGTCCAGGCGCCCGCGCAGTTCGGCACGTACCGCCAGCGGGGCCGTGACCGCCGTCAACGACTCGCGGGCCCGGTGCAGTTCGTCCTCGGCGCGCTGCTCCAGGCTGTCCAGCAGCGGCGAGAGGCGGTGCCACTGGGCGTGCCTGCGGTACTCGGCGGCGGTGCCGAGCTGTTCGTGCAGCGCCGTGGGCGGGCCGCTGACGGCGGGCACCTCGGAGGCGGCGATCTTCGCGAGCACCTCGCCGCGGGCCTGCCGCGCCTCGGTGAGCGTACGGTCCGCGCGGGAGAGCACGTCGCGCAGCCGCATCAGGCGGCGCTCGGCGTCCTGCCGTACGTCCAGCACCGCTTCGATCTCCCGCCGGATGTCCTCCAGGGCGCGCGCCGCCCGGTCGTAGCGGGCGGTGTCCGGGCGGCCGCCGCCCGGTGCCGCGCTGCGGTCGGCGTCCGGGACCCAGAAGGCCAGTGGGTCGGACACCACCTGGGCGCGCAGCTGCGTCAGCTCGTACGTGATCCGCTCCAGGTCGTCGCCGGCCGGGTGTTCGCCGGGGCGCACGCCCACCGAACGCGCCAGGGAGAGCGTGCGCCGCAGCTCGGCGGCGAGCAGGTCTATGCGTGCGGGCAGCGCGGACCAGACGGCGTCGGCGGCGACGATGACGTCCAGCGCCGCCGCGTACAGGCCGTTCATCCGCTCGACCAGTTCCTCCAGGCTGAACTGCTCGCTCAGCCGGGCGGGCCCGCCGGACCCCGCCGTGGCGCCGCCGACGGCGGCGCCGGACACCGTGACGCGGCTGCCGCGGAGCAGCTCGGTCAGTTCGGCCAGGTCGTCGGGGGACGGCCAGCGGCGGCGCGCGCGCAGCGCGCGAGCGGTCGTGAGCGTTTCCGTATACGCGTCGAAGTGTGCCCACAGGACGGTGACGGACTGTTCGGTGGCGGCCCAGCGGTCCTTGGTGATGCCGGTGAGCGCGGCGCCTTCCAGGAGCCGGCGCCCCGCGTGGTCCTGCAGGGCGAGCAGCGACGTCTCGATCGCCTCGTACTCGGCACCGAGCCGCCCCAGGGCGCGGTCCACCTCCTCCCGGCCCATCACCGGGTCTTCGGGCCTCCCCGGGGAGCCGGGGACGGGTCCAGGGACCCCCATCGATCACCTCTCCAATGTGCGTGTGGTGCGCGGCGGTTGTCACGGTCGTCACGGCTGTCGTGGTGCTGTGGCGCGGCGGTGGCGCGCCCCGGCGCCGTGGCGGCCCCCTCCACTGTGCCGTCCCCTGCCCCCTCCCTGCGGCCCTGCTTTCCGCGGTCCTCCTTCCATAGTTGCGCGGCCGGCGGGCGAACACCTGGTTCCGGCGGGCCCTTCGGCCGCCGGCCCGCGGTACCCACGGTGCGGGCGGCCGCACCGGGTCAGTCGCTGTACTGGGGCTCGGGCGCCTCGGATATGCCCGGCAGGTCCGCCTGGAGCCACTTCTTGTACGCGGCCATCCACCGGCTTCCGCTGCCGCCGCTGCGGTAGTCCTCCAGCACCTTGTTGACCCGCCGCACCAGGTCGGTGTCGGCGCGGTTGACCGCCACGCCGTACGACTCGTCGGTGAACGGCTTGCCCTTCAGCTCCACCGTCGGGTCCTGCGCGGCCTGGGCCGCGGCCAGGGCGCTGTCCGTCACGACCGCGTCGGCCTCGCCGAGCTGGAGCCGCACCAGGCAGTCGAGCTGGTTCGGTACGGTCACGACCTCGGCGCCGTGCCGCTGCTCGGCCAGCTTGGCCTCCCCGGTCGAACCGGCCGCCGTACAGACGCGCTTGCCCTTGAGCGTGTCGTCGAACGCCTCGACCGACGAGTTCCTGGGCGCCAGCACCTGCTGGCCGGCCTCGAAGTAGGCCGTGGAGAAGGCCACCTGGCGCTTGCGGGCGCAGTTGATCGTCATGGTCCGTACGACCAGGTCGACCGTGCGCTTCTGGAGGGAGGGGATGCGCTGGTTGGTGGGGATCGCCAGGAAGGTGATCTTCGGGTTGGCGCCGAGGACGTCCTCGGCGATGGCCCGCACCAGGTCGATGTCGAAGCCCTCCAGGTCGCCGGTGGCCGGATTGCGGTAGCCCCAGCGGTACGTGTTCTGGTCGACGCCGACGATCAGCCGCCCGCGCGCCTTGATCCGGTCCACCGCCGGGCCGTCGTCGGCGGAGGGCCGCAGGCTGGCGGCGGCGTTGGCGGGCGTGCAGTCCGCGGCGGTGGCGTCGGCACGCGCGCTCGCCGTCCCTTGGGACGCGCGTCCGGGCGTACGGCCGTCACCGCCGTCGCTCAGGACGGGGACGAGGACCGCGGCCGCCGCCGCCATCACGCACACTCCGGCCGTCACCGGGGCCAGCACGGCCCGCAGGTTGCGCAGACCCCTCGCGCGCTTCGTCATGTCCCCATCACCAGGCCCCATCACCGGTACTCCGAAAGCCTGCGCCCGATACCCAGCACCGCGCCCGTGGCGGCCAGCACGGCCAGGACGGCGGCGCCGGCCGCCAGCCCGGCCAGTGCCCCGCGCCCGGCGTCGGCCGCCTGCCGGAATTCCCGCTGCTCGTGCTCCAGCGCCGTGGCCAGCCGGTCGTTCACCCGGTCGAAGGACTGGCCGGTCGCCCCCTCGGGCCCGATCACCTTCTCCAGCGCCCGGTCGTAGTCGCCCTGGTCGTCGGCGGCGCGGGCGGCGGCGTGCCGCGACTGCCACTCCCGTACGGTCGCGACCGCCTCCCGCACGGGGCGCCGGCCCGCCTCGTCGTCCGCGAGCGCCAGGGCCGCGCCCAGCTTGCTGTCCGCCGCCGCCGCGCCGCTCGTGCCGGGGCCCGCCAGGTCCTTCATGCCGGAGCGGTAGCCGACCTCGTAGAAGTCCTGCTGGTCCTTGGTCACCACGGCACCGCGCGCGACCAGGGTCAGGTTCTCGTCGCCGCGTGCCTGGAGGGCGTCGATGCGCGCCTCGTTGAGGAGCTTCAGCGACTTGGCACCGTTCTCGTAGGACGTGGTCAGGTTCGAGCGCGCCACGGCGTGGCCGGCCACCAGCCACAGCAGGACGACGGCCGCGGCGGCCGTGGCGGCCAGCAGCCCGCGGTCGAAGACGCGGTTCGTCCGGCGGTAATTGCGCCGCTGGGCCCAGCCGAGCGCGCCGAGCGCGACCAGGCCGGCGGCGAGCGCGAGCCACGGCCACGTCTTCGCGGAGTCGTAGTCCTCGCCGAGCCGGGCCGTCTCGGCCACGTACAAGCCGCGGGCGGCCGGGAGGAGTTCGTCGCGCATCTGCGCGTTGGCGTAGCGCAGGTAGGCGCCGCCGAGGGGCAGGCCCTGCCGGTTGTTGGTGCGGGCTGTCTCGATCAGTCCGGTGTACCGGGGGAGTTGGCTGTTGAGCTTCTCTATCTGGCGGGCGGCGGCGACCGAACCGCGGGTGTTCGAGGAGGCCTTGGCCAGCAGGCGGGCGGCCATCGCGATGTCGGATTCGTACCGGTCGCGGGTGGCCTGGGTCTCCTTGCCGCCGGCCAGGAAGCCGCCGGCCGCGGTGGTGTCGGCGTCGGCGAGCGAGCGGTAGATGTCCGCGGCGTCGGCGCTCAGCGGCTGGCTGCGCTCCACCACGTCGCGCGCGGCCGCGGCCCGGTCGCCGACCTGCCAGGCGGTGGCGGCCCCGAACGCCAGGACCAGCAGGGCCAGTACGGCTCCGATGATGCGCAGCCGGCCGGGCTCGGTGGTGGCGGCGGCCCGCAACTGGTCCACGCCGTCGGCCCAGGCCGTACGCCGCCGGGCGGCGGGCGCGGAGCCCGTACCGGAGGCCGCGGAACCGGGCACGGGGGAGCGGCCGGCCGGTGACGACGGCGGCGGCGCAGTGCCGGTCTGCGGGTTGGACACGGAACCTCCCCCTGGTCGCGGACGGCGGCCCGGCCCCGCGCGACGGGCGCACGGGAACAGATGCACGGCCAGCAGTCAGTATGGCCGCAGGGACTGACAACCACACCGTTATTGCCTGGATCATGTGCGGATCGGGCCGCGTCGAATCCTCCCGCCCGACGGCATCCGTGTTCCCCCGCCCTCCACCACGCGCCCCCGCCGGGCACGGTTCCCGAAAAGGGCACGACTGTACGGGTTTCCGGCACCCGGACGAGGAGCCGGGACCTTGGCGCCGGCTGTGCCGCCTACCGAGCCGACTGTGCCGCCTACCGAGCCGGCCGTGCCGCCTACCCGAACTGCCCCCGCAGGCGCGCGTAGGCCTCCGCCGCCGCCCCGGCCCGGTCCAGGGCGTGCAGGGCCGCTCCCAGGACCGGCGGTTCCGTGACCACCTGCGGCAGCGCCTTCGGTGCGCGTTCCGACAGCAGGCGGGTCACCTGGTCGTGGAGGAGCGGGTGCCGGGCCGCCAGGACGCCGCCGCCGAGGACCACCGGGACCTCCTCGTCCAGCAGGTCCAGCCGTTTCAGCGCCACCGACGCCATCAGCGCGATCTCCTCCGCCTGCCGGGCCACCAAGGCCCGCGCGACCGCGTCGCCGGACGCGGCCACCGCGAACAGCAGCGGCGTCAGCCCGTAACGCCGCTCGTGCGGGATGCGCTTGAGGTGGAGCGCTTCGATCAGCTCCGGCATCGTCGCCAGCCCGAAGTAGGCGGGCACCTCACGGGCCAGCGCGCTCGGTTCGCCGCGGCCGTCGTCGGCCCGCGCCGCCCACCACAGCGTCTCCTCGGCCAGGTGCCCGCCGCCGCCCCAGTCGCCGGATATCCGTCCGATGGACGGGAACCGGGCGGTGCGGCCGTCGTGCCCCAGGCCCGCGCAGTTGGTGCCGGCGCCGCACACCACCGCGACGCCGACCGGGTCGCCGGTGTCGGGCAGCCCCGCGCGCAGCAGGGCGAAGGTGTCGTTGGCGACGGTGACCGCGGGGGCCCAGCCGTACGACGTGATCTCCGCCGCCAGCGCGTCCTCCTCGGCCGGGAGGTCGGCGTTGGCCAGGTAGGCCGCCACCTGCCCCACCGGGCCGGTGACGCCCGCCCGTTCCCGTACCGCGTCCACCAGCACCGCCAGGTCGCCGACCGCCCGTGCCACCCCGACCAGCGGCGGCTGGAATCCGCCGCCGCGGGCCGTCGCCAGCACCGTCCCGTCCGCGCCGACCAGCGCCACGTCGGTCTTGCTGTTGCCCGCGTCGACGGCGAGCGCCATGTCTCCGGCGCGGGCCGCGGGCCCCGGACCGCCCCCGTGGGCCGGGCTCAGAGCCACGTGAGGTGCTCCCGGTTGTGCGCGATCAGCGCGTCGGTCAGCCGGTCCGCGTAGGCGATCTGGCCGATGAGGGGGTGGGCGAGCAGCGCCTCGAAGACGCGGTCGCGGCCGCCCTTGAGGGCCGCTTCCAGCGCGAGGTGCTCGTACGCCGTCACGTTGGCGACCAGCCCCGAGTACAGCGGTTCCAGCGGCCGTACGGGCAGCGGTGCCGCCCCGCCCGCGCCCACCGTCGCCGGCACCTCGATCACCGCGTCGTCGGGCAGGAACGGCAGCGTTCCGTTGTTCAGCGTGTTCACGACCTGCACGGCACCGGTGTCGCCCAGCAGCGCGGAGGTCAGCGCCACCGCCGCCTCCGAGTAGAACGCGCCGCCCCGCTTGCCCAGCAGCTCCGGCTTCTCGTCCAGCGACGGGTCGCCGTACATCTCCAGCAGCTGCTTCTCGATGGCCGCGACCTCCGCCGCCCGCGACGGCCTGCTCCGCAGCTCCGCCACCACCTCGTCGTGCTGGTAGAAGTAGCGCAGGTAGTACGACGGCACGACGCCGAGCCGGTCCAGCAGCGCGCGCGGCATGTGCAGGTCGGCGGCGATGGCCGCGCCGTGCCCGGCGAGCAGCCGGGGGAGCACGTCCTCGCCGTCCAGCCGTACGGCCCGCTCCCACGTCAGGTGGTTCAGCCCGACGTGTTCCAGCTCGATCCGGTCGGGCGTGACCCCGAGCAGGTTGGCGAACTTCCGCTGGAAGCCGATGGCCACGTTGCACAGGCCGACGGCCTTGTGGCCGTGCGAGAGCAGCGCGCGGGTGACGATGCCGACCGGGTTGGTGAAGTCCACGATCCAGGCGTCGGGGTTGCGGCGGCGGATGCGCTCCGCGATGTCCAGGACGACCGGTACGGTGCGCAGCGCCTTGGCGAGCCCGCCCGCACCGGTGGTCTCCTGGCCGACGCAGCCGCAGTCCAGCGGCCACGTCTCGTCCTCGTTGCGGGCCGCCTGCCCGCCGACGCGCAGCTGGAGCAGGACCGCGTCCGCGCCGTCCACGCCGGCGTCGACGTCGGAGGTCCACGTCACCCGGCCCGGGTGCCCCTGCCGGGCGAAGATCCGCCGCGCCAGGCCGCCGACCAGCTCCAGCCGGTCGGCCGCCGGGTCGACGAGGACCAGCTCCGCCAGCGGCAGCACGTCCCGCAGCCGCGCGAAGCCGTCGACGAGTTCGGGGGTGTAGGTCGAACCTCCGCCGACCACTGCGATCTTGAGGGGCGGGGGCGTTCCCCCGGCGGACGACAGCATGAATCGATCAGCCCTTCACTCCGGTGAGCGTGACGCCTTCGACGAACGCTTTCTGCGCGAAGAAGAAGACGATGATGACGGGGGCCATGACGAGCAGGGTCGCGGCCATGGTCAGATTCCAGTTGACGTTGTGCGCGCTCTTGAACGATTCGAGTCCGTAACTCAGCGTCCAGGCGGCGGGATTCTGCGCGGCGTAGATCTGCGGCCCGAAGTAGTCGTTCCAGCAGTAGAAGAACTGGAACAGCGCGATCGCCGCGATACCCGGCTTCGCCATCGGCACGACGATGCGCAGGAGGGTACGGATCTCGCCGCAGCCGTCCACCTTCGCCGACTCGATGTACTCCTGCGGAATGGTCAGCAGGAACTGCCGCAGCAGGAAGACGGAGTACGCGTCGCCGAACGCCATCGGGATGATCAGCGGCCACAGGGAACCGGACAGGTGCAGTTGCTGCGCCCACACCAGATACATGGGGATCACGATGACCTGTGGTGGCAGCATCATCGTCGAAATCACCAGCAGCATCGTCGTACGGCGCCCGCGGAAACGGAACTTGGCGAGCGCGTACGCCACCGGGACCGCCGAGCAGACGGTGAACAGCGTGCCCAGCCCGGCGTACATCAGCGAATTCCGCCACCAGTCCAGGAAACCCGGGGTGGAGAAGACCGTCGCGTAATTCGACCAGTTCCATTCGTGCGGCCACAGCTCGCCGCTCATCGCCTGGTCGTCGCTCATGACGGAGGTCAGGAAGACGAACACGAACGGCAGGACGAAGAACAGCGCGGCCGCGACGGCGACGGTGTGCACGGCGATCCAGTGCAGCAGCCGCTTGCGGCGGGCCCGCGCCGCCGCGGGCCCCCGGTCGGTGGAGCCGGTACGGGCCGGCGCGGTGCCCGCCCTCAAGGTCGTCGTGGTCATGTCGGTTCAGTCCTCCGCCGAGAGCAGGCCGGCGCGCTTGCGCATCAGCAGGGTGGTCACGGCCATGGCGATGGCGAAGAGCACGAGCGAGAGCACGCACGCCGCGCCGGTGTTGAAGTTCTGGAAGCCGAGCGAGTAGACGAGCTGCGGCACGGTGATGGTGGAGTGGTCGGGGTAGCCGGGCTGGATGACCGTGCCGGGACCCACGTTCACCCCGGAGGCCAGTTTCCCCGCGACCAGCGCCTGCGTGTAGTACTGCATGGTCTGTACGACCCCGGTGACGACCGCGAACAGCACGATCGGCGTGATGGACGGCCACGTCACGTACCGGAATTTCGACCAGGCGCCGGCCCCGTCCAGCTCGGCCGCCTCGTACTGCTCGCGCGGCACGTCCAGCAGCGCCGCCATGAAGATCACCATCAGGTCGCCGATGCCCCACAGGGAGAGCACGACCAGCGACGGCTTGGCCCACGCCGCGTCGTTGAACCAGCCGGGCGCCGGGATGCCGACCGCCTCCAGGATGCCGTTGACCGGCCCGGTGCCGGGGTTGAGCAGGAAGACGAAGGCGACCGTCGCGGCGACCGGCGGCGCGAGATACGGCAGGTAGAAGGCGGTACGGAAGAAGCCGACACCCGACTTGATCTGCGTGACGAGCAGGCCGACGCCGAGGCCGAAGACCACGCGCAGCGCGACCATCACCACGACCAGCCACAGCGTGTTCCACAGCGCGGGGCCGAACAGCGGCATCTGCTCGAAGGCGTACTTCCAGTTCCGCAGGCCGACGAACGACGGCGGCCGGATCTGGTTGTAGTGCATGAACGAGAAATACACGGTGGCGAGGAGCGGATAGCCGAAGAAGACGCTGAAACCGACCAGCCAAGGGGAGAGGAAACCGAGCGTCCGCAGCCGCCGGCGGATGTGCTTGCGGCGCAGCTCGGGGGCTTTGACGAGGGACATGGCGGGGCTCCGTCAGTTCTCGGACTGGAGATTGTCGGCGTCTATCCGGGCATCGAGTTCACGCAGTCCCTTGTCGAGATCCGGGACTTTCCCGGCCTCGACGTCGTACGAGAAATCCTGTAGCGAGACCACATACTGGTTGCCGTTCACGGAAGGCGGCAGAGCCGTGCTGTGCCGGTTCCGCGCGATGTCGATGAACGTACGGAACGAAGGATCGGCGTCCAGCTCCGGCGACTTCAGCGCCGCGAACGTCGACGGCACGTTGTGAATGGCATTGGCGAACCGCACCACCTGGTCCGTGTCCACCGTCAGGAACCTGACCAGCTCCCACGCCGCGTTCTGGTGCTTGCTGCTGTGCGCGATGCCCGCGACCGTACCGGTCAGGAAGCCCCGGCCGTACGTGTCCGCCTGGTCGTCCGGCACCGGCAACGGCGCCACGCCCCAGTCGAACTTCGCCTTCCCCTCCTTCAGCATCAGTCCGCGCCACTCGCCGTCCAGATGCATCGCCGCCTTCTGCGACATGAAGGAACTCTGCGGCGACATCTCGTCACCGAACCGTGTACGGAACTTCTCCAGCGCGGCGTAACCGCCCTGCGCGTCGAGCAAATCCCGCTGCGTGGCGAAGAACTCCTTGGTGTGCGGGTCCTTCGCCAGCCGCGCCTTGCCCTTCCCGTCGAAGTACTGCGGGCCCCACTGCGCGAACAGCCGGTCCGGGCTGTTCTGGTACAGCCGGAAGTTGGGCACGAACCCGGCGCGCTCGTACGATCCGTCGGGCCTGCGCTTGGTGAGCTTGGCCGCGTCCCGCTTGAACTCGGACATGGTGCGCGGCGGCCGCTCGATACCGGCCTCCTTGAACGCGTCCTTGTTGTAGTACAGCCCGTACGCATCGGCGAGCAGCGGCAAGGCGCACTGATTGCCTTGGTAACTCGTGTAATCCAGAAACGTCTTGGGAAAAACCTTCCCCTTTTCCACCCCCGTCTTCTTCATGAAGGGATCGAGATTCACCCACATACCGGACGAGCAGTACTGCCCCACGTTGTTCGTGGTGAACGACGACACCACGTCCGGAGCGTTGTCGCCGCCCGCGCGCAGGGCCTGGTTCACCGTCGCGTCCGTGACGTTGTTGACCGTCTTCACCGTGATGTTCGGATGCAGCTTCTCGAACCGGGCGATGCTGTCGTCGATCGCCTTCACCTCGGCCGGATTGGACCAGCCGTGCCAGAACTTCAGCGTGACGGGCTCGGTCGGGTCGTCGCGATCGCTCCCGACGCTCGGATTGGCACAGCCCGAGAGAACCAGGCCTGCCCCGGCGAGCGCCGCTGACAGGCATATGCGCATGCGCGGACGCGGCATGGCGGACTTCCTTTACGGCGGAGGTGCGGACGGAAGAGGACAGGACGGCCGGCGCGTACGGCGCTCTCGCCCGTCGGTATGAATGGCGAAGATACGAATGCGTGTCATCGCGCCGTGTCGAACACGGCGTCACGAGCCTCGGCGAGCGCTGTCTGCAACGCGCCGATGAGAATCGGGTTCCCCTGGATATCGCTGATCCGAAGCTCCGGCCGGGGCAGTACGAGCCCCGCGAACTCCTCCTCGACCAGCGCCCGCAGGGCCTCGCCGCCCGCCTGGGCGACCTCGCCGGAGAGCACCACCAGCCGGGGGTCCACCACGGCGATCACGGCGGCCAGGCCGGTCGTCAGGCGCCGCGCCACCTCGGCGCGCACCCCGTCGTCGGCCAGCGCCTCGTCAACGGTCCGGGCCCCCGTCACCCCGCGCTCCCGCGCCAGCTCCACCACACTCGGCGAGCCGACGAGACGCTGGAAGCCCCCGCCGCCGTCCGGCCGGGCCGCGTCGCGATCGCCGCCGCGCGCGAGCGGGGCACCCGGCAGCGGCATGTAGCCGATTTCCCCCGCGCCCCCCGTCGCCCCGCGCAGGAACCGACCGCCCAGCACGATGGCCGCGCCGACCCCTTCGTCGGCCCACACCAACACGAAGTCCTCGTAACCCCGCGCGGCGCCGTCGTGTTGCTCGGCGACGGCCGCCAGGTTCACGTCGTTCTCGATCACGATCGGTACGCCCAGCACCCCGGCCAGCTCGTCCTTGAGCTCCCGCGCGTGCCAGCCGGGCAGATGCGGCGCGTACCGCAGCACCCCGGTCTGCGGGTCGAGCGCGCCCGGCGTCCCGATCACCGCCCCGTGCAGCCGCTCCCGCCCCAGCCCCGCCTTGGCCAGCGCGCCGTCCACCGCCGAGGCGACCAGCTGCGCCGTCCGGCGCGGCGCGCTCTCGTCCACGGCGTCCGTACCGACCCGCTCCTCACCGAGCACCTGCCCGGTGACGTCGGCGACCGCGGCGGAGATCCCGCCCCGGTCGACGGCGAGCGCGGCCACGTACGCGGCGTCCGGATTCACCTCGTACAACTGGGCGTTCGGTCCCGGGCGCCCGGTCACGTTCCCCGTCGTCCGCACCAGCCCGGCCGCCTCCAGCCGCGCGAGCAGCTGCGACGCGGTGGGCTTGGACAGCCCGGTCAGCCCGCCGATCTGCGTACGCGTCAACGGCCCCCGCGCTACGAGCAGGTCGAGCGCGGCCCGGTCGTTCATGGCCCGCAACACCCGCGGCGTCCCAGGAGCCCCCTGCCCTGTGCCCATGAAGCCCGCCCCACCTCTCGCTGCGCGACCCGCGGATCTGTTAGGAAAGTTTCCAATCGGTGCACAGGAACGTAAGCGCCCCGTCAGCACGGCGTCAATGGGTCCGGACCAACGACTTCGAACACGGCCCAGACGGTCTTACCCACCCCGTGCCGGGCCCGCACACCCCAGTCCTCCGCCAACGCATCGACCAGCACCATGCCCCTGCCGTGCTCGTCGAGCGACCCCGGCGCCCGAACCGCGGGCGCACCGTCCCCCGCATCCGACACCTCGACCCGCAGCGTCCCGTCCCCCAGCGCGAACCGCACCTCGATCCGCCGCCCCGGCCCGGTAGCGGCGAGCACCGCATTGGCGGCCAGCTCACCGACCACCAGTTCCCCGGCCTCGACGGCCGCGGCCCCGAGCCCCTGCCCGGCGGCCCACCCACGGAACGCCTGGCGAGCCTGGCCGGGGCTACGGCGGTGGCGGGGAAAAAGGTGGCTGACCTGGGCAGCGCGGAGTGACATCTCGGTCATGGCGAAACCCCTTGAAGGGTGCGAGGACGGATGCTCAGCAGACTGCACCCGCAACAGAGACCTGTGCAACGTTGAATGCGTCCACGAAAGAGTGAATCCCTGTTGAGTCAGGCGAAGTTGACCGTCCACACTTGCCTCAGCCACAGGGAGGCCGAAATGACAGTGCAGGGACCGGCGAATCGCCCATCGACTGTTCTAGGGCGCCAACTGGGCGAAGAGCTACGCGGTTTCCGCGAAGCGGCGGGCTTGTCCACCGCCGTGGTCGCTGAAGCCCTGGACTGCACGAAAGGCAAGATCAGCCGCATCGAGAACGGTCGGGTGCCACTGCGTACCCCGGACCTCGTGGCGCTGCTGGACACCTACGGCGTGCAAGACGCGGACACGCTCAATCGCCTCACCACCTTGGCGCGCACCGCCAACCGGCGGCGCCGGGAAGGTTGGTGGAATCAGTACGGGCAGGTCCTGGCGGACACCTACCGCGACTACATCGCGCTGGAGGCCGTCTCCGACACCATCAAGACCTTCCAATGCCAACTCGTACCGGGGCTCCTGCAGACGCCCGCTTACGTGCGCGCCGTGACCGTGGCGTCCAGGGCGTGGCAGTCCCCGGAAGAAATCGAGCAGTTCGTCCAAGTCCGGCTGGCTCGCCAAGAGCGGCTTACGCACGCACCGAGGCTCACCATGTGGGCCGTGGTGACCGAAGGCGTGCTGCATCAGCAGGTCGGTGGCCCGGAAGTGATGCGGGCCCAGCTCGAACATCTCGTGGCCATCGCCGAGGAACCGAACGTCACGGTCCAGGTCTTGCCGTTTTCCCGGGGCGCGCACGCAGGTATGTTCGGACCGTATTTGCTGCTGAGTTTTCCGCAGGTGTCAGCGCTGGACGTCGTACGAGCAGAGAACCCCACCGGCGCCATGTGGCTCGAACGGGAGCCAGAGGTGGCGCGCTACCGGGAGCTGTTCGCCGACGCCCGTACGTCTGCACTCTCACCGGCAGAGTCGGTAGCCCGGATCAAGCACATCGCCAAGGAGCACCCAGCGTGAACTTCGAGTACGTCACGTGGCGCAAGAGCACGTACAGCGGCGGCCAGGACGAATGCCTGGAGATAGCCGACGGCCTACCAGCCGGGTCCGCCGTGCCCGTGCGGGACAGCAAGCGCACGGACGGGCCGTACCTCCTCTTCCCCGCGTCCTCCTGGGCGGCCTTCGTCGCGGTCGTCAAGGGCGCCCGCTACTGATCCTCCAGCCGCTCGAATATCTCCTCCCAGAAGCGGGAGTCCTCGATCGGTTCGAGTTCGTCGATCAGGGTCCGGACCTCGCGCAGTGCCGTTTCCGGGGTGTCTCCGAAGAGGTGGTTCTCGTATGAGGCGAGCAGTCCCAGTGCGCCGGCGAGCAGGGGGAGGCTGTCGATGACGTGCCCGGCGTATCCCCGCGCGTGGTCCCAGCCGTTGGGGTCGTACAGGGCGATGCTTCCGGTGTCGCCCAGCAGCATCAGGCTGTACCCCAGCGCATCACCCATGCCGTACGCGTACGATTTCGGCGGGGAGTCGTCGTCCGGGTAGCGGTTGCCGAACAGTTCGTCCGGGTCCTCCGCCCACGGGCCCGCCTTCGCCAGGCCGGTGGAGTTGAAGTCGATGAAGTCCAGGTGGACAGCGGGGAATCCGATCTCTGTGAGGAACGTGCGGCTTTCCTCGTCCGTCAAGTGCTCGGGGAGTTCGCCCTCCGTCGGGCGCCACAGTGACTCCGTGCCGAATATCGACTCCAGCCACTCCGCCGTCGGTGCCTGGGCCGCCGCCAGCAGCGTCTCCCGGCCCATGTCGCCGTGGTTCTTCTGCCGCTGCGCCGCCTGCACGGTCTCGCTCATCGGTCAGCCCCCGTAACTGCTGTCATCGCTCCGTCTGCTGTGACCAGTGAACCGCACGGCACTGACAATCGACCGCCCGCGCGGAGTTCACCTCCCCGGCAACCCCTCCAGCACCTTGTCCAATGTGACCGGCACCTCTCGCACTCGTACGCCCGTCGCGTGCCGTACCGCGTTGGCGATGGCTGCCGCGGTGCCCGTGATGCCGATTTCGCCGATGCCCTTGGCGCCCAGCGGGTTGACGTACGGGTCGTCCTCGTCGATCCAGTGGGCTTCGATGCGCTGTACGTCCGCGTTGGCCGTGACGTGGTAGTTCGCCAGGTCGTGGTTGACGAGGAGGCCGTAGCGCGGGTCCGTGACGGTTTCCTCGTGGAGGGCCATGGACAGGCCCATGGTCATGCCGCCGACCAGCTGGGAGCGGGCGGTGCGCGGGTTGACGATGCGGCCGGCGGCGAAGACGCCGAGGAGGCGCGGTACGCGGATCTCGCCGGTGTCGGCGTCCACCCGTACCTCGGCGAACTGGGCGCCGAACGCGTGCATCGCGAAGCGTTCGGCGTGCGGGTTGGCGGGTGTTTCGGACTGGGCGTGGTCGCCGGGCGCGGGGTCGTGCCCGTGGCGTTTGCGGAACGTCTGCGCCGCCGCCACGATCGCCGAGCCCCACATCGCCGTGCCGGAGGAGCCGCCCGCGACGGTCGCCTTCGGGAGCGCGGTGTCGCCGATGCGCAGTGCGACGGCGTCGAGGGGGACGTCCAGCGCGTCGGCGGCGATCTGGGCCAGCACCGTCCAGGCGCCGGTGCCCAGGTCGGCGGCGCCGATGTCCACCCGGTAGCGGCCGTCGCCCTCGTAGTGGACCGCGGCGACCGAGCCCGGCACGCGGTTGACCGGGTAGGCGGACGAGGCGACGCCCGTACCGACCAGCCAGCGGCCGTCCCGTCGTGTCCCCGGGCGCGGGTCGCGCTCCTGCCAGCCGAACCGGCGGGCGCCTTCGCGCAGGCAGGCGACCAGGTTGCGGCTGGAGAAGGGTTTGCCCGACTCCGGGTCCACCGGCGCGTCGTTGCGGATGCGCAGTTCGACGGGGTCGATGCCGAGGCGCTCGGCGAGTTCGTCCATGGCGACCTCGGGCCCGAACATGCCGGGGCACTCGCCGGGCGCCCGCATCCAGGACGGCACCGGCACGTCGAGCGCGGCCAGGCGGTGGGTGGTCCGGCGGTGCGGTGCCGCGTACATGGTCCGCGTCGGGTTGGCGGACTGCTCCGCGAACTCCTTGATGCGCGAGGTCTGCTCGACGGCGTCCATGCCGATGCCGGTCAGCCGCCCGTCGGCGCCGGCCGCGAGCCGTACCCGCTGGTACGTCGGGGTGCGGTAGCCGACGAGGGTGAACATCTGCTGCCGGGTCAGGGCGAACTTCACGGCCCGTCCCGACACCTCCCGGGCGGCCAGCGCCGCCAGTACGGCGTGGGCGTGCGGCTCGCCTTTCGAACCGAAGCCGCCGCCGACGTACGGGCAGATCATGTGGACCCGGGCCGGGTCGAGGCCGAAGACCTCGGCCAGGGTGTCGCGGTGCCCGTGCACGCTCTGGCTGGAGTCGTACAGCGTCAGTTCGTCGCCCTGCCAGACGGCGATCGTCGCGTGCGGTTCCATCGGGTTGCAGTGGGTCATCGCCGTCATGTACGTCTCGTCCAGCGTCACCGCGCCGGGCTCCGCCGCTGCCGCCGCCATGGCGGCATCCAGGTCGCCCAGTTCGCTGTCCGTGTCCGCACCACCGTTGGCCGACTCCGGCCGGTACAGCTCGTTCTCGTCCGGATCCAGTTCGGACTCGTGCGGCTCGGTGGCGTACGTGATCCGTACGAGTGAGGCGGCGTGCCGCGCGGCCTCCGGCGTCTCGGCGACCACCGCCCCCACGATCTGCCCGCGGAACGCCACCTCGGCGCTTTGCAGGATCGCCAGCTCCGCGTCCTCGGTGGAGGCCAGCCGCTCGGCGTTCTCGTGCGTCAGCACGGTGATGACGCCGTCCACCTGCCGCGCGGCCTCGGTGTCGACGGCCGTGACGCGGCCGCGGGGTACGGAGGACAGGACCGCGTGCGCGTAGCAGGGACGTTCCACCGGGTGCTCGAAGGCGTACGGGGCCCTCCCGAGGACCTTGTCCCTGGCGTCCGCGCGCTCCAGGTCCGCGCCGACGGCGCGCGACGCGCCCGGGGTCTGCGAAGGGCTCGGCGCCCGGCTCTCGGACGTGTTCGTCATCGTGACCCTCCCAGGCCGCCCGGCGTCTCCGTCACCAGGTCGCGTACGACGGCGACCAGCGTGTTGCGCACCAGCGGGACCTTGAACGCGTTGTCCCGCAGCGGATGGGCGTCCGCCGTCTCGGCGTCGGCGGCCGTACGGCAGCTCTCCTCGGTGGCCGGGAGCCCGCGCAGGGCCCGCTCGGCGCGCTCGGCCCGCCACGGCTTGTGCGCGACCCCGCCCAGCGCGATCCGCGCCTCCCGTACGGTCCGCCCGTCGTCCTCCAGGTCCAGGGCCACCGCCACGGAGACCAGCGCGAAGGCGTACGAGGCGCGGTCGCGCACCTTGCGGTAGCGGGAACGGGCCGCGTACGGCAGGGCGGGCAGCTCGACGGCGGTGATCAGTTCGCCGTGCCGCAGGACCGTGTCCCGGTGCGGCGCGTCACCGGGCAGCCGGTGGAACTCGGTGACCGGGATCCGGCGCTCGCCGTCCGGGCCCAGGGTCACGACCACGGCGTCCAGGGCGGCCATCGCCACCGCCATGTCGGAGGGGTGCACGGCCACGCAGTGCGAGGAGGCGCCGAGAACGGCGTGGTAGCGGGTCCACCCTTCGAGCGCCGCGCAGCCGGAGCCCGGGGCGCGCTTGTTGCAGGGCGTGGACGGGTCCTGGAAGTAGGCGCAGCGGGTGCGCTGGAGGAGGTTGCCGCCGGTGGTCGCGAGGTTGCGGAGCTGCCCGGACGCCCCGGACAGCAGGGCCTGGGAGAGCACGGGGTAGCGCGAGCGTACGGCCGGGTGGGCGGCCAGGTCGGCGTTGCGGACGTTCGCCCCCGCCCGGAGCCCGCCGTCCGGCAGCTCCTCCACCTGGTCCAGGGGCAGCCGTGTGACGTCGACCAGCAGGTCGGGAGCGGTGATGCCGAGCTTCAGGTGGTCGACGAGGTTGGTGCCGGCGCCCAGGAACGCGGCCCCGGGGTGCGCCGCCACGGTGGCGACGGCCCCGGCCGCGTCGGTGGCACGCTCGTACCGGAACGGCTTCACCGGTGCGCTCCCTCGGCCTCGGCAGCGGCCTCGGCAGCGGCCGCGACGGCCGGAACGATGTTCACATACGCCCCGCAGCGGCACAGATTGCCGCTCATCCGCTCGGCGATCTCGTCGTGACCGAGCGCGACGTCCTCCTCCGCGCCCACGGGGGTGACCGCGCTCGGCCACCCCTGCGCGGCCTCCCTCAGCACGCCCACCGCCGAACACACCTGACCCGGCGTGCAGTACCCGCACTGGAGCGCGTCGTGGTCCACGAAGGCCTGCTGCACGGGGTGCGGTTCGCCACCCTCGCCCAGCCCCTCGGCCGTGGTGATCTCCGCACCGTCGTGCGCCACGGCCAGGGCGAGACAGGTCGTGGCCCGCCGCCCGTCGAGCAGCACGGTGCACGACCCGCACTGCCCGTGATCGCACCCCTTCTTGGGGCTGGTGATCCCCAGCCGCTCCCGCAACGCGTCGAGCACGGTGGTACGCGTGTCCACCACCAGCTCGTACGCCCGCCCGTCGACGCGCAACCTGATCTCGGTCTCCATGGTCAGGCGAGTCACCCGGAGAGGGCGCTGTAAACGACTGCATACAGGTGACGGGGCGGTGGGCCGCGGGCGGGCCGCGCTACTTCGACAGGTTCGGCGGCGGGATCGGTGTGGTCGCCAGCGACTGCGGGGACGTCGGGCTGGCGAGGGCCGAGGGAGCGGAGAAGGAGGCGGCGGGATCGGGGGCCGGGGGCTCCTCGGAGGTCACGGGGAGGGGGGGGGGGGCGAGGGTGATGCCCTCGGCGTCCAGGGCCTTCTTGATGCGCCAGCGGAGTTCGCGTTCGACGCCCGGGGCCTTGCCGGGCATGGTCTTGGCGGAGACGCCGATCGTGACGGAGTCGAGGTGGACCTCGCTCAGGCCGAGGATCTCGACCGGCTCCCAGAGCTGTTCGTTCCAGGGTTCGGCCTTGGACATCTCCTCGCCGACGGCGGTGATGATCTCGCGGGCGCGGTCCAGGTCCTGGTCGGGGGCGATCATGACGTCCACCGCGGCGGTGGACCAGCCCTGGCTGAGGTTGCCGATGCGCTTGACCTCGCCGTTGCGGATGTACCAGATGGCGCCGTTGGGGCCGCGCAGCTTGGTCACGCGCAGGCCGACCTCGACGACCGTGCCGGTGGCCACGCCCGCGTCGATCTCGTCGCCGACGCCGTACTGGTCCTCCAGGATCATGAAGACGCCGGAGAGGAAGTCGGTGACGAGGTTGCGGGCGCCGAAGCCGATGGCGACGCCCGCGACACCGGCGCTGGCCAGCAGCGGGGCCAGGTTGATTTTGAGGACGGACAGCACCGTCAGGGCCGCGGTGCCCATGATGACGAAGGACGCGACGCTGCGGAGCACCGAGCCGATGGCCTCGGAGCGCTGGCGGCGGCGTTCGGCGTTGACCAGGAGCCCGCCCAGCGCGGTGCCTTGGGCGGCGGTCGCGGTGCGGTTCATCCGCTCTATGAGCTTGGTGATGGTGCGCCGGATCACATGCCGCAGGATCACCGCGATGACGATGATCAGCGCGATCTGCAGACCGGACGTGAGCCAGGTCGCCCAGTTCTCCTCCACCCATCCGGCGGCGTTGGTGGCCTTCTCCGTGGCGTCGTCGAGCGACGCCCGGCGGTACGGGCCGGGCGACGCGGCGGCTGGTGAAACGGACCAGGACACAGCAGGAACCTCCGTGTGGGACAGCAGACCCGGGTCGGTACCACCGTGGCCCGGGCAGACCAACCACACTAACGGGGCAACGGGGGCGGTCCGCGCCGGTGTTCGAGAGTGACCGGATCAATTACGGGCCTGTTTGGGGGGAAGTAAAGGTGTGTGGTCGAAAACACCTCGGGCCCGTTACGCGGTGATGGTGGCGCTCCGACCAGGCACCGGGGGACACTGTGGGGAGATCGTCCCGGCGCAAGCCACGCGCCGCCGGCGTACAAGGAGGCACCCGTGCCGTATGTCCTGGTCCTCAACGCGTCGTACGAGCCGCTCGGCGTCGTACCGCTCCGCCGCGCGCTCATCCTCGTCCTCAACGAAAAGGCCGTGAGCCTTGAGGAGTCCGGCGCCCTGATGCACAGCGCGACCCGTGTGATGCCCGCCCCGAGTGTGGTCCGCCTCAAGCGGTTCGTGCGGGTGCCTTTTCGCGGTCCCGTCCCCCTGACCCGCCGTGCCCTTTTCGCCCGGGACGGCGGCCGGTGCATGTACTGCGGTGGCGTCGCAACCAGCGTCGACCACGTCGTGCCGCGCAGCCGGGGCGGCCAGCACACGTGGGAGAACGTCGTGGCCGCGTGCCGCCGCTGCAACCACGTCAAGGCCGACCGGCATGTCGCCGAGATCGGCTGGCGGTTGCGGCACCAGCCCGCGCCGCCGTCGGGCCTGGCCTGGCGGATCATCGGCACCGGGCATAGGGATCCCCGGTGGCTGCCATATCTGCAGCCGTACGGGGCGGATGACGCGCTGGCCCGGATCGATGCCGTATCGGCATAGGTCCGGGTTTTCGCGTGGGGAGTGACCGGCCGGGTCCGGGCGGAGACCGGACCCGGGCCCGGCCCCCGCCGGGCCGCGACCCGAATCCCGTACGTGCGCCTTCTGTACGCGTGTCGTGTCTTCTGTACGCGCGCCTCTCAGCGGTCGCCGGCCGTCCACGTCCCGGCAGCCGTCGGAGCCCCCTTCAGGGCGTCCCCCGTGGAGCCCGGCCGGGCGGGCGTGCCGGGGCGGGAGCCGCCGGGCGGCTGCGCGGGCGGTGCCGGCTTTTCCGAGCCCTTCACCGCATACGCCTCCACGCCCCACAGCGAGTACCCGAAGCGGGTCGCGCGCTTGTCGCCCTGGATACGGACGAAACGGGCGTCCTTCGCGTCCATGCGGACCGTTTCGCGGCCGCCCTTGCTGTCGGTGACGGTGGCCGCCGTGCGCCATGTGACGCCGTCAGCGGAGACCTGGACGCGGTAGGCGGCGGCGTGCGCGTCCTGCCAGTCGAGGACCAGGCGGCCCAGGCGGACCGGGCGCGGCAGTTCGAACCGGAGCCAGGCGTCGTCCCGGGCGGGCGAGGACCAACGGGTCTTCGGGTCGCCGTCGGTGGCGGCCGAGGCCGGGAAGTCGGGGGTCTCGTCGCCGGAGGACGTGGCCGCGGCGCCGCGTGCCAGGTCGGGGCCGGCGGTGGGCGGATAGGTGCGGACGGTCAGCGTCCGCTTCTGGTCGCCGTAGGTCACCGGGATCCGGTACGTGCCGGACGGGGCGTCCTTGGGGACCGTGACCTGGACGCGCGCGGTGGCCGTGCCGCCGCGCGGCGCGGTGACGTGCTCCGGCGCCCGTACGGTGAAGCCCTTGGGGGCCTCGGCCGTGAGCTTGCCCTCCACGTCGGCGGGGCGGCGGGAGAAGATCCGCGCGTCGACGGAGACCGTGCCGCCGGTCTCGGCGTCGATCGCGTCGTGGGAGAGCTCCAGGCCGGCCGCCGGGGTGTCGGCGAACCACGGGGTGAAGGAGTGCACGGACGGCGCGGTGGCGCCGTCCTTCCAGGCCAGCCGGATCGCGTCGGCCTTCAGGCCGCGGGCTTCCGACTGGGTCCAGCCGGTCTCGGAGAGGCCGCCGAGGCGGCGCCAGCCCTCGCCGGGGACGTGCGCCTCCACGGAGACGGCGGCCGAGGACGGGCTCGGTTCGGTGAGCGCGGTGACCGCGGTCAGCGCGCGGGTGCGGCCGAAGGGGACGGACAGCGAGGTGGGGTGGGCGCCCTCGTCGGGCGGCGGCGTGTCGGAGCGGGCGCCGGTCCAGGCGTCGGACTCGGTCATCGCGCGGTCGAGGAAGGGGCCGAGGACGCCCTTGCCGACCGTCACCGGACTCTTCTTGATTTTCTTGTGCAGGTCCTGCACGGCACGCTGCGCGGTCCAGGCGGCCGAACCGTCCCCGCGGGCCTGCGCCACCAGCATGTCGACGGCCCGCTCGCCCGCCGAGCCGTACCGCGCCAACTGGCGCGCCCAGGGACGTACTTCTGCGGCCAGTCCGGCGGAGAGCCGTTCCGGCGCGCCGCTCATCGTGTGGAAGGCGGCCCGCAGCCGGGCGGCGGCCTTGGCGTACCGCTCGTCGTCGCCGGGGTCGCCGCCGTTGGTGGCGGCGGCGCGGGTCTTCCAGAACGCCTCGATCAGGGGCTTGAGGTACGCGGACTCGTCGGTGGCGAGGACCGAGGAGGCGTCGTTGCCGGCCAGCGCGTACAGGGCGGCGCGGGAGTCCGCGTCGCCGCCGGACAGGTCGGTGACGGCGGCCTCCCATGAGGCGCCGGGCCGGTAGCCGCGCGGGTTCCAGGCGAAGTCGGCGGCCGTGAACAGCGCGATGCGGGACGCGGTGGGCTGGGCCATGGCGTTGGCGAGCAGCCCGGTGGAGCCGGTGGCGACGGCGGGTTCGCGGCCGGTGTAGGGGCCGAGGAAGATACGGTCCTGCGCGTAGTCGTTGACCGGGTAGTTGTCCATCGTGACCACCGGGTGGCCGAACACCGCGCGGGCCTCGGCCAGTTCGCCGCCGGTGATGGTGCGGGGCACGACGCCGACCCCGGTCCACGCGACCTCGACGCGGTCGGACAGCGCGGCGGCGAGCGCCTCGCGGTAGGCGGTCGAGCCGTCCTGGTAGTACTCGGTGGGCATGAGCGACAGCGGCGCCGCCCCGGGGTACTTCTCGGCGAGGTGCTCGGCGAGCGCGTCCGCCACCTTGGCGTGGGCCTTGGCGGCG
Source organism: Streptomyces sp. NPDC017529 (assembly GCF_044329785.1). Classification (NCBI taxonomy): domain Bacteria; kingdom Bacillati; phylum Actinomycetota; class Actinomycetes; order Kitasatosporales; family Streptomycetaceae; genus Streptomyces; species Streptomyces sp. NPDC017529. The sequence continues at coordinate 454,670 of NZ_JBIRJY010000003.1, read as the reverse complement.
GCCTCCGGGCCCGAGCCGAACGTGTCGGCGTCCGCGTCGCAGTGCCACTCGCTGTAGCTGACGTCCTGGAACTGGAGCTGGAAGGCGCGCACGCCCAGCGCCCACATCGCGTCCACCTTGCGGCGCAGCGCCTTGAGATCGTCCTCGGAGGACATGCACATGGCCTGGCCGGGGGAGACCGCCCAGCCCAGCGTCACGTGGTTGGCGCGGGCCCGCTCGGCCAGCGCGCGGAAGTCGTCGCGCTGCGCGGCCGGGTAGGGGTCGCGCCACCGGAACTGGCGATACGGGTCGTCGCCGGGCGCGTACAGGTAGCGGTTCTGCTTCGTACGGCCCATGAAGTCGAGCTGGTCCAGGCGCTGCTGCCGGGTCCAGGGCTGGCCGAAGAACCCCTCGGTCATGCCGCGTACGGCGGTGCCGGGCCAGTCCCGTACGGCCACCGCGGCCAGCTCCTTGCCGCCGCCGTCGCCCTTGGCGCGTTCCGCGACGAGCTGGCGCAGGGTCTGCACGGCGTGGAAGAGGCCGTCCGGGCCGACGCCGTCCAGGGCGACGGTGTCCCGGCCCGCGGCCTCGCCGGCCGCGAGGCGGTAGCCGCCGGACGGCAGATCTCCGCGGGCGGGCGCGCCCAGGGCCCGCAGCGCCGCGTCGGCGTCCCGGCCGCCGACGCGGAACACCGGGCCTCCGGCGGGCGGCGGCTGGTCCGGGGCGGCCTCGCGTACGGTGCGGACGCCGGCGTCGCGCAGCAGGCCGCGCAGCGCGTCCAGAGCGTACGGGTCGGTGTCGGCGGCCGCGACGAGGACGGCCTCGTCGCCCAGCGGTACGGGCGTGCCGAGCGACCGCATCGACTGCGGGCGCGGCCACACGGCGGGTGGCTGCCCGGCGGAGGCGGTACGGCCGGTGCCGCCGGCCTGCCCGGGGAGGTCGGGGGTGCCGACGACCGGGTCGGCGGGCGCCGCGTTGACCGGGGTGGCGGCCCCGAGCAGCCCGCCGATGACGGCGGCGGCGAGGGCGGTGGCCCCTGCGACGCGCGCGCGGGCCCCGGCCCGGGCGGTGCCGAGGCGGCCGATGCTGCCGGTGCCGATGCTGGTGGGGCCGTTCAGGTACGCGATGCCCGGGGCCGTGCCGTCGCCGGCCCCGGCCGTGTCCGGGCGCCCGCCGGCGCCCGCCCGCGCGTGCCCGTCCCCGGCCGCGCCCGTCGTCCCGCCCTGCCTGCCGACCCTTCCGGCGTCCCGAATGCCGCTCCGGACTCGCACGGTCTCTCCTCAGTCCCCGTCGTCCAACTCACGGGCCGACCGGTGTCACACCGGACGGCCGATTGCCCGGCCGCCCCCGCGGCCGCGCCCCTGAGCCGACTGCCGGCGGGGGCCTCGAACCCCGTGGAACCCCGCCGGACAAGCCTTCGGCAGTGAGCCCACCATTCGAGCGGTGAGGGTGTCAACGGCAGTCGGCGAAGTGCCGGGTTTGCCCTGTGTGACCGGCGTGTCGCGGCAGGTGCGGTGATACGCGGGGGAGCCCGGCGCGCGCTGTGGCGGAGCGGGCTCGGGCAGGACGGCGGGCATGCGGACCAGGGGGAACGCGCGGGCCGCCGTGGGCGGGAACGGCTTGCGGGATCACCCCGAAGGACTTCCTCCGGAACGCCCGTTTGAGGGGCATCCCTGCGCTACCACCCGTCCGCCACCGGCAAATCGCCTGCACGAGGGATGTGTGACCTGGCACACGTTGGTTGAATGAGTACGTCTGCCACCGCCCGGAGTGGGTAGGGCAGGTCGTGTCCCACTACCGACGAACGGGAGGCCCGCCGTGGCCGCGTCCGCTCAGCTCCTCCTCGACGCCCTGTCCTCCGCCCCCGAGTACCCCGCAGAGCGCGTCAAACCCTCCGATTCGGCCGGACCTGCCGAGCCGGATCTGTTCGACGGGGTGTCCGACCCGGACTCCGGCCTGAACGGATCCGGCTCGTTCTGCTTCTGCGAACCGCCCCTGACCAGCGAGCCCCCGCTCGCCGACGCCGCGCCGCTGACCAGTGAGTCCCCGATCGCCGCCGAGCTGCCGCTGACCAGCGAGCCCACCGCGGCCGGCCTGGGCACGGAGTCCATGGAGGTCTGATGGGCCGACCGCGGCTCGCCCGCCTGCACGGCGTCTGCACCTCCTACGAGCCCGCGCCGGGGCGAACCGTCCACGTCGGTGACGACACCGTCGTCGCCGTGCTCGCCGCGCTCGGCGTCGACGCCTCGACCCCGCACGCCGTACGCGCCGCCCTGGAGACGTACGAGCACGGAGCCGCCCGTGCCCTGCTCCCGCCCACCGTCGTGGTGCGCCCCGGGCGCCCGCCGGACCTGTCCCGGCTGCCCGACGGCACCGCCCTGCGGGTGGAGACCGGTCCCGGCGAGGTGCTCGACTGGGGCCTCGACCCCTCGGGCCGCCCGGACTACGCGTACCGGCCGCCCGCCGGCGACGCGCGCGACGCCCGCCGGGCCCCCGGCCGCCACCGTCCCCGGACGGCGGAGCCGCGCGGCTACGTGGGCCGCCTGCCCCTGGGCGTCCACACCCTGCGCGCCCACACGCCCGACGGCCGCTCCGCCCGCGCCCACCTGATCGTCGCCCCCGACCGGATGCCCGCGCCGCCCGGCCGCACCCACGGCTTCATGGTGCAGCTCTACTCCCTGCTCTCCGCCCGCTCCTGGGGCATGGGCGACCTGGGCGACCTCGCCGAGCTGGCCGCCTGGTCGGGACGCGCCCTCGGCACCGGCTTCGTACAGATCAACCCGCTGCACGCCGCCGTCCCCGGAGCGCCCACCGACCCCTCGCCGTACCGGCCCTCCTCACGCCGCTTTCCCGACCCCGTCCACCTGCGGATCGAGGACATCCCGGAGTTCGGCCTCCTGGAGGGCGCCGCCCGTACCCGGGCGGGGGAACTGCTCGCGGCGGCCGGGAAGCTGCGCGAGAGGGTGCTCGGCGAGGGCGCGCTGATCGACCGGGACGCCGTGTGGGACCTGAAGAAGCAGGCGCTGGAGCTGCTCTGGAAGGTGCCGCTGGGCCCCGGCCGCCGCGCCGCCTACTGCGACTTCCTCGCCGGTCAGGGCGCGGGCCTGGAGGACCACGCCACCTGGTGCGCGCTGGCCGAGCGGTACGGGCCCGACTGGCGCTCCTGGCCCGCCGGCCTGGACGACCCGCGTTCGGCCCGTACGGCACGGATGCGCGGCAGCCTGCTGGACCGGATCGACTTCCACAGCCGGCTCGCCTGGTACACCGACCAGCAGCTCGCCGCCGCCCAGCGCGCCGCCCGCGAGGCCGGGATGGACATCGGGCTGGTGCACGACCTGGCCGTCGGCGTGCACCCCTCCGGCTCCGACACCTGGGCCCAGCGCGACGCCTTCGCGGCCGGCATGTCCGTCGGCGCGCCGCCCGACGCCTTCAACTCCCGCGGCCAGGACTGGGGCCTGCCGCCCTGGCGCCCGGACGCGCTGGCCGCCCAGGGCTACGCCCCGTACCGCGGCCTGCTGCACGGCCTGCTGCGGAACGCGGGCGCGCTGCGCATCGACCACGTCATGGGCCTGTTCCGGCTGTGGTGGGTGCCGGAGGGCCGGCCGCCGACCGAGGGCGCGTACGTGCGGTACGACGCCGAGGCGATGCTGTCCGTCCTGGCCCTGGAGGCGCACCGCGCGGGCGCCGCCGTCATCGGCGAGGACCTGGGGACCGTCGAGCCGGTGGTGCGCACGGAGCTGGCCGAGCGGGGCGTGCTCGGTACCTCGGTGCTGTGGTTCGAGCGGGACTACACCGACGCGGCGGCCCGGCCGCTGCCGCCGGATTCCTGGCGCGCCGACTGCCTGGCCACCGTCACCACGCACGACCTGCCCAGTACGGCGGCCAGGCTGACGGGGCAGCACGCCGAACTCCGCGACCGTCTCGGCCTGCTGGACCGCCCGCTCCAGGACGAGCGGGCGGCGGAGGCCGTCGAGGTCGGAGAGTGGCTGGAGCTGCTGGGCCGGCTCGGGCTGCTGCCCGAGGGGCAGGCGAACGAGGAGGGCGCCGTCAAGGCGCTGCACCGCTACCTGCTGCGGACGCCGGCCCGCATGGTCGGGGTGTGGCTGCCGGACGCGGTGGGGGACCGGCGTCCGCAGAACCTGCCGGGGACGTCGGATGAATACCCCAACTGGCGGCTTCCGGTCGCCGATGCGGAAGGCCGCCCGCTGACGCTGGAAGAGATCGCCGCTTCGCCGCGACTGCACGCGCTGATGCGCGAGCTGGGCGCGCCGCGACCGTAGCGGGGAGGGGCGGCCGCCGGTCTTCCGGTCGCCGGGGCCGTACGGCAGCATGCCGTGGACGCCGTCCAAGAGATCCGCCCCATCGCGGTCGGGGAGCTGGAGGGGACCATGGCAAGAAGAACCGTGGCAAGAGGAACCATGGCGAGACGAGGCCGGCGCTGTCGCCTCCGTACCGTGTTCGCGTTCACCGTCGCCGCCGCTCTCACCCCGCTCACCCCGCTCGCCCCGCCCCAGGCCACCGCCGGCGGACGGGAGCACGCGCCCGCTCACCGGACCGCCGCGAGCCCCTGCCAAGGCCCCGTGCGCCCCGCGTCCCAGATGGCCGTCCAGCCGTGCGACACCCCGGCCCGGATCATCGAGAAGGCCGCACACATCGTGCCGACCGCGGCCCAACTCGCCTGGCAGCAGCGCGAGGTCACCGCGTTCACGCACTTCGGCATGAACACCTTCACCGGCCGCGAGTGGGGGTCGGGAACCGAGGACCCGAAGTGGTTCGCTCCCCCGCGTATCGACGTGGACCAGTGGATGCGCGCCTACAAGGCGGCGGGCGCCGAGCAGGTCATGCTCACCGCCAAGCACCACGACGGCTTCGTGCTCCACCCCAGCCGCTACACCCCGCACACCGTACGGGCGAGCCCAGGGCAGCCGGACGTCGTCGGCGCGTACGTACGGGCCGCCCGCAAGGCCGGGCTCAAGGTCGGCCTCTATCTCTCCCCGTCCGACGGCGCCGAACTGCCGCACGCCTGGCACGCGCGCTGGGTCGAGGAGGTCCGGCGCAAGCAAGCGGAGGGCAGGCCGCTGAGCCTGCCCGAGCGCGTCGCCCTGGAGGACCGCGGCCGGGCGCCCGCCGGGCTGGGCCGCTTCGGCAACGGCAGCGCGGTCACCGAGCGCACCCTCCCCACCCTCGTCCCCGGAGACGACCGCGCCGACGCCGTACGGGACGGCCGGCTGCCCTCCTTCACCGTCCGGGCCGACGACTATGACGCGTACTACCTCAACCAGGTCTACGAACTGCTCACCCAGTACGGCCCCGTCGAGGAACTGTGGCTGGACGGCGCGAACCCGTGGGCGGGCGCCGGCATCACCCAGAAGTACGACGTGCGGCAGTGGTTCGAGACGATCCGCCGCCTCTCGCCGCGCACGGTCGTCTTCCAGGGGCCGCAGGGCGTGCGCTGGGTCGGCAACGAGAAGGGCGTGGCCCGCGAGACGGAGTGGAGTGTCACCCCGTCCGCCGTCGACCCCTGGTCGGTCCTCTCCGGCGGTCTGCCCAACGACTCCACCGACGCCGACATCGGGTCGCGCGCCAAGCTGCTGGCGCCCGCCACCAAGTACCTCCAGTGGTACCCGGCGGAGGCGGACGTCTCCCTGCGGACGGGCTGGTTCCACCATCCCTGGGAGCGGCCCAAGACGCCGGAGCAGCTCGTGGACCTGTACGAGAAGAGCGTGGGCCGCAACGCGTCGCTGCTGCTCAACGTGCCGCCGGGGCGCGGCGGCCGGATCGCGGCGGCCGACGTGTCCTCCCTCGCCGCCTTCGGGCGGGCCGTGCGGGACACGTACGGCAGGAACGTCCTGGAAGGGGTGCCGGGCGCGCGGCCCGGAGGCGTCCCGTTCGACCGGGTCGGGCTGGGCGAGGACCTGCGGTTCGGGCAGCGGGTGGAACGGTTCGCCGTCGAGGCGCGGACCGGCGGGGCGTGGCGGCGGATCGCGGAGGGGACGACCGTCGGGCACCGGCGGATCCTGGCCCTGCCCGCGCCGGTGACCGCCGACGCCGTACGCGTACGGGTCCTCGCGGCGCGCGCCGCCCCGCGCCTGAAGCCGGTCACCGCCCACCTGTCCCGGCGCTGACCCGGCCCCGACCCGGCCCGCGTCAGCCGTAAGGCGACCCCGGGCGCGCGGGGGTGAACGGCGTCCGATACGTTGACCTCGTGAGCAATCTGGTCAAGAAGAACGCCCTGCGCGCCGGAACCGTCACGGCCGGCACCGCGCTGCTGCTGCTGATGTCGTCCCCCGCGTTCGCGCTCACCCGCGACGATGGTGACGACCCGGGTCCGGGCCTGAGTGTCGTCCAGACGCTCGGCCTCTATGTCGCCGCTCCCGTCGTCCTGTTCCTGGTCATCGCCGGCCTGGTCATGGCCGGTGACAAGTCCCGCAAGCAGTCCAAGGGCTGATCCAGGGCACTCCTGACGCCTCGAAAAGGGCGTCCGCAGGTTCGCGAGAACCTGCGGACGCCCTTTTTTGCGTTCCGGCGCCTAAAGGCTGCATTCCGTCTGGAGGTCGCCTTCACACGGGCCTAACCTACGATGGCGTAACCTACGGAGCCGTAGGTACCCCCGTCCCCCAGGAGCTCTCTTGACCATCGCCCCCGACCGCCATGCCACCCAGCGCGGCCAGGCCGCATGGAGCGACGCCCGGCTGCTGTACGCACTCGAAGAGGTCGTCGAGAAGGAACTCAACCGGCACCTGAAGGTCGCCAAGGAGTGGATGCCGCACGAGTACGTGCCGTGGAGCGACGGCCGGAACTTCGACGGCGTCATGGGCGGCGAGCCCTGGGCCCCCGAGCAGTCCAAGGTGTCCGGCATCGGACGGATCGCCCTGGTGGTGAACCTGCTGACCGAGGACAACCTGCCCAGCTACCACCACGAGATCGCCTCCCTCTTCGGGCGGGACGGCGCCTGGGGCACCTGGGTGCACCGCTGGACCGCGGAGGAGGGCCGGCACGGCATCGTCATGCGGGACTACCTGCTCACCAGCCGGGCCGTGGACCCGGTCGAGCTGGAGCGGTTCCGCATGGCGCACATGTCGGCGGGCTTCGAGTCCGACAACGCGCACAGCATGCTGCACTCGGTGGCGTACGTCGCCTTCCAGGAGCTGGCGACCCGCATCTCGCACCGCAACACCGGCCACCACTCCGGCGACCCGGTCTGCGACCGGATGCTGGCGCGCATCGCCACCGACGAGAACCTCCACATGGTCTTCTACCGGAACCTCCTCGGCGCCGCCTTCGAGCTCGCGCCCGACCAGACCATGTGCGCCGTACGGGACGTCGTCACGGGCTTCCGCATGCCCGGACACGGCATGCCCGGCTTCGAGCGCGCCGCGGCCAGGATGGCGCTGGGGCGCATCTACAACCTGCGCATCCACCACGACGACGTGCTCCAGCCGGTGCTGCGCTTCCTGAAGGTCATGGAGATCGGCGGCCTCGGCCCGGCCGGGCTGCGCGCCCAGGAGGAACTGGGGCTGTTCATGGGCGGGCTGGACGACCAGGCGCGCAAATTCGACGAGCGGCTGGAGGCCCGGGAGGCCCGCCGCGCGGCGAGGGGCTAGCGAGGCCCGGCCGTACGGCTGCGTACGCTGCCCGCATGGCCGACTGGGACATCAAGAAGCTGCGCATCCTGCGCACCCTCCACGAGCTGGGCACGGTCACCGCGGCCGCCGAAGCGCTGCACCTGACGCCCTCGGCGGTCTCGCAGCAGCTGACCGGGCTGGCCAGACAGCTCGGGGTGACACTCCTGGAGGCCCACGGCCGGCGCGTCCGCCTGACGGACGCCGCACAGCTGGTCCTGCGGCACGCCGAAGCCGTCTTCGCGCAGCTGGAGCGCGCGGACGCCGAGCTGCTCGGCTACCTCCAGGGCGAGGCGGGCGAGGTGCGGGTCGGCGCGTTCTCCACCGCGATCCCCGCGCTGGTGGTCCCCGCGGTACAGGAGCTGCGCCGCTCGCACCCCGGCCTCGCCGTGTCCGTGCGGGAGGCGGAGGCGGCGGAGGCGTACGAGCTGCTGGCGGAGGGCAGCGTCGACCTCGCGCTCTCGCTGGCCGCGCACGCGCCGACGCCCCGCGACCCGAAGTTCGCGCGGTTCTCGCTGCTGGCCGACCCGCTGGACGTGGCGCTGCCCGCCGGGCACCCGCTGGCCGGCGAGCCGGGGCTGCGGCTGGCCGACTTGGCGGACGAGCAGTGGATCTTCGGGAGCAGCGGCCCCTGGTCGCAGATCACCACCACCGCGTGCGAGCACGCCGGGTTCGTACCGGAGCGGGCGCACGCCGCGGCCGACTGGGACGCGATCCTCGCCATGGTGGGCGCGGGCATGGGGGTCGCGCTGGTGCCGCGGATGGCGATGTCGGGCGTACGGGGCCGGTCCGGGCCCGTGGGGGGCGAGGGGGGCGCCGCCGCGGTGGCGGTACGGGTGCTCCGGGCCGACCAGCCGCGGCGGCACGTGGTGGCGGCGGTACGGCGTGGGGCGGAGGAGGCGCCGGGCCTGGCGCGGGTGCTGGCCGGGCTCCGGCGGGTGGCCGCGGGGGCAGCCGTACCGCCGGACGAAGCGGCCCGCTGAACCCACCCCACCATTCAGTTCGCCTGAACGTGACCTCCAGAAACTTTCGATAGACCTGGAGTAATCGTTCCTGCAATCGTCGAGGAGACCGCGTCACCCCCTCACCGAAGGGCAGAGATGACCACCACCCCGGCCGTTGCCTCCTCCACCGACCCGCACGCCAACGACGCCGCGCCCTACGGCGGCGGCGACCCCTACGCGGACTACCGCGGCGGCGACTTCCCCTTCACCTCGCTCGTCGACCTCGCCGACCGCCGCTTCGGCGCCGGCGTCATCGCCGCGAACGACGAGTTCTTCGCCGAGCGCGAGAACCTGCTCAAGCCGGGACCCGCGGTGTTCGACCCGGAGCGCTTCGGCCACAAGGGCAAGATCATGGACGGCTGGGAGACCCGGCGGCGGCGCGGGGCCGACGGCGCGCACCCCTTCCCCACCGACGACGAGCACGACTGGGCGCTGATCCGCCTCGCCGCCCCCGGCGTCGTCCGCGGCGTCATCGTCGACACCGCCCACTTCCGCGGCAACTACCCGCAGCAGATCACCGTCGAGGCCACCTCGGTCCCCGGCAGCCCCGGACCCGAGGACCTGCTCGCCGACGGCGTGAAGTGGGAGGAGATCGTCCCGCGCACGCCGGTACGCGGCCACGCCGCCAACGGCTTCGAGGTCACCGCCGAACGCCGCTTCACCCACCTGCGGCTCAAGCAGCACCCCGACGGCGGCATCGCCCGGCTGCGGGTGCACGGCGAGGTCGTGCCCGACCCGGCCTGGCTGGACGTGCTCGGCACCGTCGACCTGCTGTCCGTCCTGAACGGCGGCACCGTAGAGGACGCCTCCGACCGCTTCTACTCCTCGCCCGCGCAGCTCATCCAGCCCGACCTGTCCCGCAAGATGGATGACGGCTGGGAGAACCGCCGCCGCCGCGTCCGCGACACCAACGACTGGGTACGGTTCCGCCTCGCCGCACAGGGCGAGATACGCGCCGTCGAACTCGACACCGCGTACCTGAAGGGCAACGCGGCGGGCTGGGCGGCGCTCTACGGATGCGACGCGCAGACCGCCGACCCGGCCGACGCCGACGCCTGGTTCGAGATCCTGCCGCAGACCAGGCTCCAGCCCGACACCCCGCACCGCTTCGCGCTCCCGCGCACGGTGACCGCCACCCACGTACGGCTGGACGTCTTCCCCGACGGCGGCCTCGCCCGGCTGCGCCTGTACGGCGACCTCACCGACGAGGGCCGCGCCGGACTGGTCCGCCGCTTCGACGACCTGAACGGCTGACACACCCCGCGCGGGGCCGGCCGGAGGGGGGCCGACCGCGCGCCACCACCCCGCCCGGCAGGCGGCAGCACACTATGCGCCCGCCTGCCGGGCGTCACCATGTGGGGGAGCGAGACGCCCCGGGCCGACCGGCCCGGGGCGTCTCGCCATTCCTCAGCGCCGCACGGCCGTCACGCCGCTGCCGCGTCCGCGCGCTGGGCCTTCAGGGCGCGTTCGATGCCGGAGCGGGACTCCGTCACCAGGCGGCGCAGGGCCGCGCTCGGAGCGGCCGAGGCGAGCCAGGCGTCGGTCGCGTCCAGGGTCTCCTGCGAGACCTGGAGGGCCGGGTACATGCCGACCGCGATCTGCTGCGCCATCTCGTGGCTGCGCGCGTCCCAGACGCCCTTGACCTCGGCGAAGTACTTCTCCGCGTACGGGGCCAGCAGTTCCCGCTGGTCGGTCTGGACGAAGCCGCCGATGACCGCTTCCTGCACCGCGTTGGGGAGCTTGTCGCTCTCCACGACCGAGGCCCAGGCCTCCGCCTTCGCCTCGGCGGTCGGCCGGGACGCCCGTGCCGCCGCGGCGTGCCGCTCGCCCGCCGAGGTCCGGTCGCGCTCCAGCTCCGCCTCGATGACCTTCTCGTCGGCGCGGCCGGTCGCGGCCAGCCGCTGCACCAGCGACCAGCGCAGCTCGGTGTCCACGGCCAGGCCCGGGATCTCCTGCGTGCCGTCCAGCAGGCTCTGGAGCAGGTTCAGCTGTGCGTCGGTACGGGCCGCGGCGGCGAACGCGCGGGCCCAGGCCAGCTGGTGGTCGCTGCCGGGGGCCGCGGCCCGCAGCTGCTCCAGCGCCGCCTCGGTCCACTTCGCGAGGCCGGTCTCCCGCCAGTCCGGGGCCGCGTACAGGTCCAGGGCCAGCTTCACCTGCCGGTGCAGCGACTGCACGACGCCGATGTCGGACTCCTTGGTGATGCCCGACAGCACCAGTTCCAGGTACTCGCGGGTGGGCAGCTCGCCGTCCCGCGTCATGTCCCACGCCGACGCCCAGCTCAGCGCGCGCGGCAGCGACTCGGTGAAGTCGCCCAGGTGCTCGGTGACGACCCGCAGGGAGTCCTCGTCCAGGCGGACCTTGGCGTACGACAGGTCGTCGTCGTTGAGGAGGATGACGGCCGGGCGGGGCGTGTTCTCCGGGAACGGCACCTCGGTGCGCTCGCCGTCCACGTCCAGCTCGATCCGGTTCGTACGGACCAGCTTGCCGTCCTTCAGGTCGTAGCAGCCGATCGCGATGCGGTGCGGCCGCAGCACCGGCTCGCCCTTGGCGCCGGCCGGCAGCGCGGGGGCTTCCTGGCGCACGGCGAAGGAGGTGACCGTGCCGTCCTCGGCGACCTGGAGCTCCGGGCGCAGGATGTTGATGCCGGCCGTCTCCAGCCACGCCTTCGACCAGGTCTTCAGGTCCCGCCCGCTGGTCTCCTCCAGCGCGCCGAGCAGGTCGGACAGGCGGGTGTTCTTGAAGGCGTGCGCCTTGAAGTACGCCTGGACGCCCTGGAAGAACTCGTCCCTGCCGACGTACGCGACGAGCTGCTTGAGGACGGACGCGCCCTTCGCGTACGTGATGCCGTCGAAGTTGACCAGGACGTCGTCCAGGTCGCGGATCTCGGCCATGATCGGGTGCGTGGAGGGCAGCTGGTCCTGCCGGTACGCCCAGGTCTTCATGGAGTTGGCGAACGTGGTCCAGGCGTGCGGCCACCGGCTGCCGGGCGCCGCCGCCTGGCAGGCGATGGAGGTGTACGTGGCGAACGACTCGTTCAGCCACAGGTCGTTCCACCACTCCATGGTGACCAGGTCGCCGAACCACATGTGCGCCAGCTCGTGCAGGATGGTCTCGGCACGCGCCTCGTACGCGGCGTCCGTCACCTTCGAGCGGAACACGTACTGGTCGCGGATGGTCACCGCGCCCGCGTTCTCCATCGCGCCCGCGTTGAACTCCGGCACGAACAGCTGGTCGTACTTGGCGAACGGGTACGCGTAGTCGAACTGCTCCTCGAACCAGTCGAAGCCCTGCCGGGTGACCTCGAAGATCGCGTCCGCGTCGAGGTGCTCGGCCAGCGACGGACGGCAGTAGATGCCCAGCGGCACCGAGCGCCCCTCGCCCTCCCAGGTGCTGTGCACGCTGTGGTACGGGCCGGCGATCAGCGCGGTGATGTACGTGGAGATCCGCGGCGTGGGGGCGAAGTGCCACACGTTGTCCCGCGGTTCGGGCGCCGGCGAGTTGGAGATCACCTTCCAGCCCTCGGGGGCCTTCACGGTGAAGGCGAACGTCGCCTTCAGGTCCGGCTGCTCGAAGCTGGCGAACACCCGGCGGGCGTCCGGCACCTCGAACTGCGTGTAGAGGTAGGCCTGCTGGTCGACCGGGTCGACGAAGCGGTGCAGCCCCTCGCCGGTGTTGGTGTACGCGCAGTCCGCGACGACCGTCAGCTCGTTGCGGCCCTCCCGCAGCCCCGGCAGCGCGATCCGGGAGTCCTGGAACACCGTGCCGGGGTCCAGGGGCTCACCGTTGAGCACCACCTCGCGCACGGTCGGCGCCACCAGGTCGATGAACGATTCCGCACCCGCCTCGGCGACGTCGAACCGCACCGTGGTCACCGACCGGTAGGTGCCGCCCTCGCCCGCCTCCTGCGCGCCGGAGAGGTCCAGATCGATCTCGTACGCGTCCACGCTGATCAGCCGCGCCCGCTGCTGCGCCTCGTCGCGGGTCAGATTCGTGCCAGGCACCCGTTCATCTCCTTCGCTTCGGACTTTGGGCCATCCTTCCACGCGGCGCGGGATCACCCGATAGAGGGCAACGGCGGATATCGTGCGTTCCAGAGCGGCCGCCGACCTTACGCTCCGGCTGAAAGGAGGCGCCGCGATGACCCTGATGCATCACGACACTGTTGAGGACATCATGCGGGCCGAGAAGGGCCACGAGCTGCTGCGCTTTCTGGAGAAGATCCCCGAGCTGGATCAGCTCAAGATCGAGCTCATCGACGGAAAGATCGTTATGCAGGCGTCGGCAGCACCGTTCCACAACTACATCGTTGCTCTGCTCACCGCGCAGATGATCAGCGAGGGGAGGATGGTGCTGCCCGAGCAGGCGCTCGTCTCCGAAATTTCCAGTTTCGAGCCCAAGGCCGATCTCACGATCACCACCGAGGAAGCGGTCCGCAACAACCCGAACCCCCTCCCCGCCGACCGCGTCGACCTCGTCGTGGAAGTCGTCTCCTCCGACCGGGACAGCGACTACATCAAGAAGCGCTTCTGGTACGCGATGAGCCGCATCCCGCTCTACCTGCTCATCGACCCCAACGAGTGCATGATCGAGCTGTACTCGGAGCCGGACCACCTGAGCTACCGCCGGGTGGACCCGTACCGGTTCGGCGACCCGGTGCCGCTGCCCGAGCCGTTCTCGTTCGCGGTCGACACCACGCGGTTCAAGCCGTACCCGCCCAAGCTGCCGTAGGCCCGCCCCACCTCCACGTCCGATTCCCGCCGGAAACGGGCCGGATGCACGCCCACCCTGTACGTATGACGACGTACCCACCTCTCCCCATCCCCGAAGCGGCCCTCAAGGAACTGCGCGTCTCGGACGACTCCGGGCGGGTCATGGAGGCATTCGCCGCCGGGAGCGCGAACGATCACGTGGACAGCGTGGGCAGCCCGCTGCGCTGCTGTCTGCGGCCCATCAGGGAAGGCGAGCGGGTCGCGCTCGTCTCGTACGCGCCGCTTCGGCGGTGGGCCGAGGAGCGGCGGGTGCGGCCGGGGGCTTACGACGAGTGCGGACCGGTGTTCATCCATGCCGGGGAGTGCGGCGGGCCGGACGGCAACCGCACGGGATACCCCTTCGCGCGGCCGGGGGCGCTGCGGACGCTGCGGCGGTACGACGCGGACGGGCACATCGTGGGCGGGCGGTTCTTCGAGATCCCGGAGGATGCGGAGGCCGGGTTCGACGCGGCCTTCGCGGAGGCGTTCGTCGAGCCGGACGTGGTGCTGGTGCACGTGCGCGCCCTCGAATACGGGTGCTTCCACTTCGAGGCGCGGCGGCCGTAGCCGTACGCACGGATATGCCTCGGGGCCCGTACGGAAGATCCGTACGGGCCCTCGGCATCTGCGGAAACGTCTCAGCCGCGCAGTTCCGCCGCGACCAGCTCCGCGATCTGGACCGCGTTGAGGGCCGCGCCCTTGCGCAGGTTGTCGTTGGACAGGAACAGGGACAGGCCGTGGTCGACCGTTTCGTCCCTGCGGATGCGGCCCACGTAGGACGCGTCCTGGCCGGCGGCCTGGAGCGGGGTGGGCACGTGCGAGAGGGCGACGCCGGGGGCGCCGGCCAGCAGCTCGTTGGCGCGCTCGGGAGAGATCTCGCGCTCGAAACGGGCGTTGACCTGGAGCGAGTGGCCGCTGAAGACCGGGACGCGCACGCAGGTGCCGGAGACCTTCAGGCCCGGGATCTCCAGGATCTTGCGGCTCTCGTTGCGGAGCTTCTGCTCCTCGTCGGTCTCGTTCAGACCGTCGTCGACGATGGAGCCGGCCATCGGCAGCACGTTGAAGGCGATCGGGCGGACGTACTTGTCCGGCTCGGGGAAGTCGATGGCCGAGCCGTCGTGGGTGAGCTTGGTGGCGTCCTGCTCGACGGCCTTGCGTACCTGCTCGTCCAGCTCGGCGACGCCCGCCAGGCCGCTGCCGGACACCGCCTGGTAGGTGGCGACGACCAGCGCGGTCAGCCCGGCCTCGGCGTGCAGCGGGCGCAGCACCGGCATGGCGGCCATGGTCGTGCAGTTCGGGTTGGCGATGATGCCCTTGCGGCGCTCGGAGATCGCCTGCGGGTTGACCTCGGAGACGATCAGCGGGACGTCGGGGTCCATCCGCCAGGCGGAGGAGTTGTCGATCACGACCGGGCCCGCGTCGGCGACCTTGGGGGCCAGCGCCTTGGAGGTCGCGCCGCCGGCGGAGAAGAGCACGATGTCCAGGCCGGAGTAGTCCGCGGTGGCCGCGTCCTCGATCGTGATCTCGGTGTCCTGCCAGGGGAGCGTACGCCCGGCGGAGCGGGCCGAGGCGAACAGTCGCAGCTGCTCCACCGGGAAGTTCCGCTCGGCGAGAATGCCCCGCATCACGCCGCCGACCTGACCGGTGGCTCCGACGATTCCGATCCTCATGGCACTCCTTGTTCGGTACGTACAGCAGCGGAACGGGTGCCGGCTGGGGCACCCGCCCCGTTACTGTCCACTATCTCAGGCCGTCACGACACGACCTTTTCGATGCGCACGCTGCCACTGCCCGCGACCGTTCCGGAAGCGGTCAGCAGCCGGGCCTCCCCGAAGAAGGCGCGTCCTTCGGGAGCTGGTCCCGCGACCGATACCTCGGCCGTGACCTGCGTCGATGTGCCGCTACCCAGCTTCACCTGTTTCGATTCGTCCGTCTTGAGGCTGCCGAGCGCGGGGGAGTAATACACATCACGGTAGTCGTAGGCGGTGCTGCCGGCGGGGACCGCGAAGCCGTCCACGACGACGGTGTACGTGCCGGGCGCGGGCTTGGCGATGCTGACCGCCTCGTCCGAGCTGCCGGTCGCCGACGACGCGACGACCTTGCCGCCGAGCAGGACGCTCAGGTCGAGGTCGGCCTTGGTGTCGGCGGGCGCGCCGATCGCGGCGTCCAGGCGGGACACGCCGTCGCCCACGACGACCTCGTACCGCTGCGACGTGCCCTCCTTGACCGTCGGGCGTTCGGTGCGGGACGAGCCCAGCTCGCTGCCCTTGAGGGTGCCCTCGACGGCGGCGAAGGCGTTGGCGACCTTCCACGTCACCGGGCCCGGGGTGCCGGCCTTGGCCTCCGGCAGGACGCGGACGGCCGGGTCGAAGGTGACGCCCAGCGCGGACGCGGTGACCGTGTAGGGGTTGTCCAGCAGCGGCGAGGTGCGCCGCGACTCGACTTCGAGCTCCCAGACGCCGGGCGCGGGGTTCTTGTAGGTGCGCCGCGTCGGGTCGCAGGTGTTGGCGGGGTTGGGGTAGTTCGGGTAGCAGTTGGGGGTGCCGGTCGGGTCGGCCGGGACGCCCTGCGGGGTGAGGGCGATCCAGCGCGTCTGACTGCCGGCGGCGAGCCCGCTCATCGAGACCTCAAGGGCCTTGGCGCCCTTGGGGACGGTGATGAAGTGGGAGGTGGTGGCGTTGCGCTGGACGGTGCCGGACGCGGCGAGCGCGTGGGTGGGCGCGGCCAGCGGTTCGGCGGCCACGACAGTGGCGAGGATCTTGCGGTCCACGCCCTCGGTGCGCGGGTCGTCCAGGTCCAGGGTGACGCTGTGGATGCCGGCGGTGCGGGGCCTGGCGGTGATCTCGACGGTCACCGGCTGGTTCAGCGGCAGCCAGACCGCGCCGTCCTCGTCCGGCAGGTCGAAGGTGCCGTCGTTGTTGATCAGGTCCAGCTCGTGGCGGACGGGACGGTCGGGTCCGGTGGTGCGGGTGAGGGTCACCTCGTACGTGCGTGACTGCCGGACCTTGAGGCCGCCCTCGCGGTCGTAGAGGCCGGTGCCGTAGCCCGGCGTCTTCAGGTAGTCGGACAGGGCCGTCTTCACGGGGGCGCGGACGGTGTACTCATGGGCGGCGGCGCCGTCACGGATCGCGGACCAGGCGGCGCGGATGTCCATCAGGCCGGCACCCTGCTCGTACGACTGGAAGCCCTTGATCTGCTTGGCGGTCGAGGTCAGCGCGGTGCGCAGCTTCGCCGGGGGCAGCGCGACGCGCTGCTGCTTCGCGGCGGACAGCAGCAGGGCCGAGGCGCCGGTGGCCTGCGGTGCGGCCATCGAGGTGCCCTGGAGCATGGCGTAGCCGGGCGGCAGCTGGTAGCCCGCCTCGGCGGTGGGGCCGCCGGGCTCCCAGGTGGGGATGGTGTTGACGGAGGCGCCGGGCGCGGTGATGACCGGGGTGAAGCCGCCGTCCTCGCGCGGGCCGCGGGAGGAGAACGGGAGCATGGCGTACTTGCGCGTCACGGCCGAGCCGTAGTTGGCCGCCCAGGTCTCCTTCGAGACGGACGCGCCGACGCTGACGACCTTGTCGGCCAGGCCGGGGTCGCCGATGGTGTTGGCGCCGGGGCCGCTGTTGCCCGCCGAGATGACCAGCTGGACGCCGTAGGTGTCGATCAGCCGGGTGTACAGCTCGGCGCGCGCGTTGTTGCCGTCGTTCAGCGCGGGCAGGCCGCCGATCGACATGTTGACGATGTCGACACCGCGCTTGGTGACGAGGTCGATCATGCCCTCGGTGAGCGCGATGTTGGTGCAGCCGCCGCTCCAGGTGCAGGCGCGCGAGGAGACCAGCTTGGCGCCGGGCGCCGCGCCGTTCATCTTCCCGCCGAACAGGCCGTTCGCCGCGGTGATGCCCGCGACGTGCGTGCCGTGCTCCGACTCGACGACGCCGATGTTGACGAAGTCGGCCTTCTTGCCCGCCCAGTCCCCGCCGAGCGGGTCCATCGGGACGTCCTTGCGGATCTCCACCGTGAAGGGGATGCGCTCGGCGATCGGGGTGTCCGGCTTGTCGGTGCCGAAGTAGGCGACGTCGAAGCCGTCCTTGTACGGCTTCATGGGGGCGTCGTCGGTGAAGTCGCCGTTGTCGTTCAGGTCCACCCGGACCGTGCCGGCGGCCGGGTCGTACAGCACGCCCCAGCGGTCGGTGGTGTCCCCGTCGCGGTTCAGGTCGCCCTTCATGTCGCCGCCGGTGGTGGCGGCCTCGGCGAAGGTGCTGATGCGGTACGAGCCTTCGGGCGCCTTGTAGGTCCGGCCGTTGTAAGTGAAGGAGGGGCCGGAGACGGCGGTGGTCATCGGGCGCCAGGTCTGGTCGCCGTCGCCGACCGGGTCGGTCGCGGTCACCCAGTCGACGATCTTGCGCTCGCCGGTGGTGGTCTTCTGGAGCGCGGGGTGCGCCAGGTCCACGCCGGAGTCGAGGATGCCGATGGTCACGCCGCGGCCGTCGGCCTTGGGGTGGTCACGGACGAAGTCCACCGCGCCGGTCTCGAAGGCCGGCTGGTAGGGGTTCTTCGCCGGGGTGTCCTTGCCGGGCGCCGGGTAACTTCCGGCCTGCGGCTTGCCCTTGGCACTGCTGCCGGCGCCGGGCCGCGGGTCCGGGAGCTTGATCTCCTGCCGGAGGTCGATGGCGTGCACGGACGACAGTTTCTGCATCCGGGCGACGGCGGCGTCGGCCTGGGCGGTGGGCACGGTGGCCCGTACGTAGCCGAGCTTGTCGTCCGTACGCCCGACGGAGGCGCCCTTCAGGGAGTCCAGCCCGGCGGCCGCCTGCTCGGTGGCGCCGGGCGCGGTGGCCAGCATCATCGAGACGAACCGGGCGCCGCCCGCCTTGGCCTTGGCGAGCAGCTCGGCGTCCTGCGAACCGAGCTTGTCCCGCGAGGGCTTCGGCACGGACGCGGCGCCGGCGGATATTCGGGCGTCGTCGCCGTCCGCCGCGAGGGCGGGTCCGGCAGCCAGTACGGGCCCGGCCGCGGTCGCGACCGCTACGGCCGCGACGGCCGCGAGCCGGGCCGTGCGTCTGGCCCGGCCGGCGGCCGGACGGGGGGTGTCGGGGGTCATGGCACACCTCTTCAAGGTGAAGGGTCCGGAAATCGGACCTGTATGACCGTTCAATATGACGTAAGGGGACGGTGTTTGGGGAGGCCTGTGATCACAAGGTTGTGAACATTGGCGCGGGCTGTGTGTCCGGCGCCCGGCCGCTCCGGGCCGCCCGCCTACCCCGTGAAATGAACCTCCGGTGACCTCGGCCCGCCCCTGGCCCGAGGGCCCGGTAACCATCGCCGGCCGCTGTGATCCCTGTCCGGCGATCGGCGGACGGCGTTGCCGCACGGTTCACCCGAGGTCCATTACGGCTGCCAACGCTCCCTGGTGAGGGGAGCAGTTGCGGGGGTTCCGCGCTGCCCCCGCCGCTGCCCGTCCGTACCAGGGAGCTCGCCCATGCCCCGTACACGGTCCGCCGCCCCCACCGCCCCCACCGCCCCCGACGTGCACCGCCGCGCCTTCCTCGCCACCGCCGGTGCCGTCGGCGCGACCACCGCCCTCGCGCTGGCCTACGGGACCGACGCCGCACCGACCGCCGCGCCGGACAGTCCCGCCCCGCCCCTCGTCGCACCGGAACCCATCGCTCCGCTGCCCGTGCCCCCGGTGCCCTATACCGAGGGCACCACCCTCGCCTCGGTGTCCACCCCACTCGGCACGGCCGGGTACCGCAGGCTCGCCGAGGGTCCCGGCTGGGACCGCGTCGTACGGTGCGAACTCGCCGACGCGCGGCCGGGGCGGGCCGGCCGGCGCACCGTCCTGGCGTCCTTCGTGCAGCTCACCGACCTGCACGTGGTCGATGTGCAGAACCCGCTGCGGCACGAGTACCTGCGGGTACGGGCCGCGGGCGCCTGGCGGCCGCAGGAGGCGCTGTCGGTCGCCGGGGCCGTCTCGCTCGTCGAGCGGATCAACAGCCTGCCCGGCGGGCCCGCCACCGGCGCGCCGCTGTCCTTCGCGATGACCACCGGCGACAACACGGACAACAACTCCCGCATCGAACTGGACTGGTTCCTGACCGCGATGAGCGGCGGGCGGATCACCCCCAACTCCGGCGACCCCCGGCACTACGAAGGCGTGCAGAACAGCGGCCACCCGCTCTACTGGCAGCCGGACAGCGCGTTGCGCGACGCGGACAAGCTGCGCGGGTTCCCCGGCGTGCCGGGCTTCCTGGAGGCGGCGACCCGTACGGTCACCAGCCCCGGCCTGCACCTGCCCTGGTACTCGACCGTCGGCAACCACGACTCGCTGCCGGGCGGCTGCTGCGCCCCCGACGACCCGTTTCTCGCCGAGGTCGCCACCGGCGCGCGCAAGCTGGAAGTGCTGCCGCCCGACGAGGCGATCCGGGCCTACCGGGCGGTGCGCGGCGGATCCGGCGCCGAGCGGCGGGAGTTCGGGCGGCTGCTGGCGGCGCACGGGAGACGGGCGCGCTCCGTCACCCCGGACGAGCGCCGCGTCCCCTTCACCCGCGCCGAGTACCTGCGCGCCCACCTGGACCCCGCGTACACCGGTCCCGGACCGCACGGCCACGGCTACACCGCTGCCGACCTCGCCGCCGACCGGCTGTACTACACGTTCCGTATCGCGGAGGACGTGGTGGGCGTCAGTCTCGACACCACCGACCCCGGCGGCCACCACACCGGCTCGATCGGCTCGGGGCAGCTGCGCTGGCTCGACCGGGCCCTGCGGACGCACCGCCACGAGAACGTCCTCGTCTTCAGCCACCACACCGGCGACTCCATGGACAACACCCGCCCGGACCCCTCCCGGCCGGCCGAGCGGCGGCACGGCGGCGCGGAACTGGTGGCCCTGCTCGCCCGGCACCGCAACGTGCTGGCCTGGATCAACGGCCACAGCCACCGGAACGCCATCACCCCGCACGGCACCTTCTGGGAGGTCACCACCGCCTCGCACATCGACTTCCCCCAGCTGGCCCGGGTCGTCGAGGTGACGGACAACCGCGACGGCACGCTGTCCCTGTTCACCACGCTCGTGGAGTCCCGCGCGCCGCACCGCGCGGACGCCGGCGACCTTTCGCAGCGGGGCCTGGCCGCGCTCTACCGCGAGCTGTCCTGCAACGCCCCCGGGGCGCGCGGCGATCTCGCCGGGAATCCGGGCGACCGCAACACCGAGCTGCTGCTGAAGCGGCACTGAGCCGTGTGCGCAGGTGTTCCTGCGGGGCCACTCCCCTAGCGCGGCAGCACCACCACGTACGCCCCCGGGTCCTGGTCCTCAGCCGCCATCAGAGCCGTGCGGAGCACCGCGGCCTGCTGCTCGGGCGCGTCACGCAGCTTGCGCGGGGTGACGTGGACGACGGTGAGGCCCAGCTGTTCCAAGTGCTCGCGCTTGCGGGCGTGCTGCGACCAGAGTTCGTCCTCCTCCGGGCGCGGCGCCCGCGCGTCGATCTCCACGGCCACCGCCTGCTCGGGCCAGTACGCGTCCACCCCGCCCAGGTGCGGACCGCCGGGCAGCCGCAGGTCCACGTTCCACAGCGGGTCGGGCAGGCCGTACTCCCGCACCAGTTCGTACAGCCGGCCCTCGGCCATCGCACGGCCCTCGGCCAGCAGCGCGTCCACCGCGTCCACCACGTGCGGCTGGTTCAGCAGCCGCGCCTGGCTCAGCTCCCGCACCACCGCCGTCGCCTCGCAGTGGCCGCCGCGCACCGCCTCGGTCAGCAGCCGGCGGACCGTGCAGGCGTCCGTGAGCCCGCCGACGGCGTCCGCCAGGGCCCGGGGGACGGGGGCCACCGGCACACCGGTGACCCGCTGCGGCACCGGCATGACCGGCGTACGGACGACCTGCGCGAAGCCGGTCGTGCGCAGCCGCCGGGTGCGCGCCACCAGCACCTGGATGCGGTCCAGCGAGAGCAGCGGGGGAGCGGCCGAGAAGCGGTGCAGGGCCAGCGCCGCCAGCCCGGTGATCATCGCCTCCTCCGCGGGCGCGCCGCCGCCCTGCGCGGGCACGTCGGGGACCCGGCTCGCCGCGTACAGCAGGACGGCGTGCAGCCGCTCCTCGCTGGTGGGCGGGCCGGGGTGGAGCAGGTGCACGCCCGGCAGCACCTGCTGCCACGGGCCGCCGGGGCGGCACCGCTCGGCGGCCTCCGCCGCGCCGATGCCGTGCTCGCGCAGTTGCCGGCTGGTCAGCACGCGCGGCCCGGCGCCGTTGCGGCTGTGGAGGGTACGGGGGGAGAGCGGGGTGGGGGACTCCCCGCCGGAGGTTGGGGAAGTGTGGTTCATGCCCGGGCCATTCCCGCTGCCGCGCCGCCTCCTAACGCCTGTTACACGCCCGTCGACAAATCCGGACAACGCCGCACTAAAGTACGGGAGTTCGACTGCCGAAAACGACCGGTTCGGGCCGGGGCCGGGCTGAGCGGGCACCCGTACGCCTGGCCGGGTGCCCGCACGGACGGCCCGGCTACCGCGCGGCCTGCGCGTCGCAGGTCTGTGCGCGCAGGGCCCGCGCCAGGTCGTCACGCGACTCCGACACCAGCCGCCGCAGCGCGGGCGGGGCCCCGGCGTGCCCGGTCAGCCAGGCGTCCGCCGCGTCCAGCGTCTCCTGGTCGCCCTGGAGGATGGGGAACAGCCCCCGGACCACGGCCATCCCGATCTCGATCGACCGCTCGCGCCAGACGCGCTCGATGGCGTCGAAGTACTTCGGCGCGTACGGGGCCAGCAGCTCCCGCTGCGACGGCTGGACGAGGCCGGAGATCGTCGCCTCGACCAGGGCGTTGGACAGCTCGTCGGACTCCACCACGTCCGCCCACGCGCGCGCGTTGACCTCGGCCGAGGGCCGGGCGGCCAGGCAGCGTACGTGGTGGCGGCGGCCGGAGGCGGTGTTGTCGCGCCGCAGTTCGGCGTCGGCGGCGGCCCGGTCGGCGGCGCCGTGCGCGGCCAGCGGCTCCAGGAACGTCCACCGCAGCTCCTGGTCCACCTCCAGGCCGTCGATCTTCGCGGTGCCGTCCAGCAGGCCCTGGAGCAGCTGGAAGTCGGCCGCCGTGGTGGCCACCGAGGAGAAGAACCGCGCCCAGGACAGCTGGTGCCCGCTGCCGGGCCCGGCCAGCCGCAGTTCGTGCAGCGCGCCCTGCGCCAGCTCCCGCGCGGCCTGGTCGCGGTGGTCCGCCGCCGTGTAGTGGGTGAGCGCGTAGCGCGCCTGCGCGTGCAGCGACTGGAGCACGCCGATGTCCGACTCGCGGCCCGCGAAGCGCAGTACGAGGCCGAGGTAGTCGCGGGCGGGCATCAGCCCGTCGCGGGTCAGGCCCCACAGCGCCGACCAGCACAGCGCCCGCGCGAGCGGGTCGGTCAGCTCGCCGAGGTGGCCGCGCAGCGTCGCCAGCGACCGCTCGTCGAAGCGGACCTTGCAGTACGTCAGGTCGTCGTCGTTGACCAGGACCAGCTCCGGGCGGTCGGCGCCGGTCAGCTCGGTGACCACCGTGCGCGGCCCGGTGACGTCCAGTTCGGCGCGGGCGTAGCGCACCAGCGCGCCGTCCGCGTTCTCCCGCCGGTACAGCCCCACGGCCACCCGGTGCGGGCGCAGTTCGGGGTGCGTGGGGGTCGCCTCCTGGAGGACGCTCAGCTCGGTGATCCGGCCCTCGGCGTCGTATGTCGCCTGCGGTGTGAGCGCGTTGGCGCCCGCCGTCTCCAGCCAGGCGCGCGACCAGGCGGCCAGGTCGCGTCCCGAGGTCTCCTCCAGGACGGACAGCAGGTCGTTCAGGCGCGTGTTGCCGTAGGCGTGCCGCTTGAAGTAGCGCCGCGCGCCCTCCAGGAACGCGTCCCGCCCGACGTACGCCACCAGCTGCTTGAGGACGGCCGCGCCCTTGGCGTACGTGATGCCGTCGAAGTTGAGCTTGGCGTCCTCCAGGTCACGGATGTCGGCCGTGACCGGGTGGGTGGAGGGGAGCTGGTCGGCGCGGTACGCCCAGGCCTTGCGGCTGTTGGCGAAGGTGATCCAGCCGTTGGTGAAGCGGGTCGCCTCCACCAGCGACAGCGCGCCCATGAAGTCGGCGAACGACTCCTTGAGCCACAGGTCGTCCCACCACTGCATGGTGACCAGGTCGCCGAACCACATGTGCGCCATCTCGTGGAGGATGACGTTGGCCCGGCGCTCGTAGGACGCGTCGGTCACCTTGCCGCGGAAGACGAACTCCTCGCGGAAGGTGACGCAGCCCGGGTTCTCCATCGCGCCGATGTTGTACTCCGGCACGAACGCCTGGTCGTACTTCCCGAAGGGGTACGGGTAGTCGAAGTGGTCGTGGAAGAAGTCCAGGCCCTGCTTGGTGACGGTGAAGATGTCGGCGGGGTCGAAGTGCCGCGACAGCCCCTTGCGGCACAGCGCGCCGAGCGGGATCTCCAGCTCCGTGCCGTCGTCGAGGGTGCGCCGGTAGGTGTCCGAGACGTAGTGGTACGGGCCGGCGACGACGGCCGTGATGTACGTCGGGATCGGCCGCGTCTCGGCGAACCGGTACGTGCCGTCCACGGGCTCGCCCACCTGGGCGCCGTTGCTGAGCACCACCCAGTCCGCGGGTGCGGTCACCTCGAAGCGGAACGGAGCCTTCAGGTCGGGTTGTTCGAAGTTGGCGAAGACCCGGCGCGCGTCGGCCGGCTCGTACTGCGTGTAGAGGTAGACCTCGCCGTCCTCGGGGTCGACGAAGCGGTGCAGGCCCTCGCCCGTCCGGCTGTACGCGCACCGCGCGTCGACGACGAGGGTGTTCTCCGCCGCCAGGTCCGCCAGCGCGACCCGGGTGCCGTCGAAGACCTCGGACGGGTCCAGCTCGCGGCCATTGAGGGTGACGGCGGTGACGGACGGTGCCACGAGGTCGGCGAAGGAGGCGGCGCCGGGCCTGGCGCACCGGAAGCGCACGGTGGTGCGCGAGCCGAAGGTCCGCGCCGCCTCGCCCTCCCCGGTCGCGGAGCGCAGGTCCAGCGCCACCTCGTACCCGTCGACGCTCAGCAGGCCGGCCCGCTCCCGGGCCTCGTCTCGGGACAGATTCTCACCGGGCACGACGCGACTCCCTCGTCCTCGTCTCGTGTATCGAACACTGGGAATCATGGCACGCCGCCGGTCGGTTGAAGCGTCCACCGAACCGCTCCAGAAGGAGAGACGATGTCCGAGAACGCCGCAGGCACCGCGAAGACCCCGGCCGACTTCTGGTTCGACCCGTCGTGTCCGTGGGCCTGGCTGACCTCCCGCTGGATGCTGGAGGTGGAGAAGGTGCGCCCGGTCGAGGTGCGCTGGCACGTGATGAGCCTCGGCGTGCTGAACGAGGACAAGCTCGACGAGCTGCCGGAGGAGTACCGCGAGAAGAACCGCCCCGGCGGCGTGGTGTGGGGCCCGGTGCGGGTGTGCACCGCCGCCGAGCAGCAGCACGGCCCCGAGGCGCTCGCCCGCCTCTACACCGCGCTCGGCACCCGCTTCCACAACCAGGGCCTGCCGCGCACGAAGGAGACGATCACGGCCGCCCTGGAGGAGGCCGGGCTGCCGGCGGAGCTGGCCGACGCCGCGGACACCGACGCGTACGACAAGGAGCTGCGCGCCTCGCACCAGGCGGGCATCGACCTGGTGGGCCAGGAGGTCGGCACCCCGGTCATCGCCGTCCCCGGCTCCGACGGCGCGCAGATCGCCTTCTTCGGGCCGGTCGTCACTCCCGCGCCCAAGGGCGAGGAGGCCGCGAAGCTGTGGGACGGCACGCTGATGGTCGCGTCCATCCCGGGCTTCTTCGAGATCAAGCGGACGCGGACGCAAGGGCCGGTCTTCGGCTGAGCCGGCGCGCCGCCGGGCGCGGAAGCGCCGGCGCATACAGAACGGCCCCCGTGAGTCCTGTCCTCGCGGGGGCCGTTCCGTTATCCGCCTGCCGGGTGAAGGTTGAGAAGACGATCACGAGGCAGGACGCCCATCGGGTGTCCCGGAGATCAGGGAGCGATCAGCAGGACGTTGGCGCGCTCCTTGGCGGCCGCGTAGCGCTTGGCGACGTCCTGCCAGTTGACGACGCGCCACATCGCCTCGATGAAGTCCACCTTCTGGTTCTTGTACTGGAGGTAGAAGGCGTGCTCCCAGGCGTCGAAGACCAGGATCGGGACGGAGCCCTGGCCGACGTTGCCCTGGTGGTCGTAGATCTGCTCGACGATGAGGCGGCCGGTGATCGGCTCGTAGGCGAGCACGCCCCAGCCGGAGCCCTGGGTGGTGGCCGCGGCCTTGGTCAGCTGGGCCTTGAACTTGGCGAAGGAGCCGAAGTTCTCGGCGATGGCGTCCGCCAGCTCGCCCACGCCGTCCTTGTCCAGCGGCTCGCCGCCGCCGTCACCGGTCATGTTGTGCCAGTAGATGCTGTGCAGGATGTGGCCGGAGAGGTGGAACGCGAGGTTCTTCTCCAGGCCGTTGATCGAGCCCCACTGGTCCTTGTCGCGCGCCTCGGCGAGCTGCTCCAGGGTGTCGTTGGCGCCCTTGACGTAGGCGGCGTGGTGCTTGTCGTGGTGCAGCTCGATGATCTCGGGGCTGATGACGGGTTCGAGCGCCGCGTAGTCGTACGGAAGTTCCGGAAGATTGTAGGTGGCCATGTCGAGCCCTCCAGCTGCTTACGACCTTTAATTGCAATCGACTTGCAACTGCACGCTACCAGCATGACTGATCACGAAACCGCCGTGGGGCGGGGTCTGGGCCAAAAGAAGGAGGCGGTGCCCGACCTCGGTCCGAGGTCCGGCACCGCCTCCGA
The DNA here is from genome assembly GCF_044329785.1 of Streptomyces sp. NPDC017529. Taxonomy (NCBI): domain Bacteria; kingdom Bacillati; phylum Actinomycetota; class Actinomycetes; order Kitasatosporales; family Streptomycetaceae; genus Streptomyces; species Streptomyces sp. NPDC017529. The sequence goes on along the minus strand of NZ_JBIRJY010000003.1, from coordinate 428,556 downwards.
AAAGAGCGGCCGCTTTAGTGAGGTAAGGCTTACCGCACTACGGCGAATTCAGTTAGGTAAGCCTTACTGCGATGGTGTCATCGTGCCGTGCTCCGCCGCCTTTTGACGCGCCATTCGCTGCTTGACGAGGCCGACGGCGACGAGTACCACCGCGAATCCGCCGGTGAAGTACAGCTGGACGCGCTGGTTCTCGTCCCGCAGCATCAGCAGCAGCACCGCGACCACACCGGCCAGCGCCACCCACGTCAGGAAGGGGAAGAGCCACATCCGCACGACCAGCTTCCCCGGCTCCTCGCGCTCCAGCCGGCGGCGCATCCGCAGCTGCGCGACGGCGATGAAGCCCCACACCACCAGGATCGCCGCGCCGACCATGTTGAGCAGCCACTGGAAGACGGTCTCCGGCCACCAGTAGCTGAACAGCACCGCGAGGAAGCCGAAGGCGGAGCACAGGACCACCGCGCGGCGCGGCACGCCGCCGCTGACCGTGCGCAGGAAGCGCGGGCCCTGGCCGCGGGCGGAGAGGGAGTGCGCCATCCGGGAGGAGCCGTAGATGTTGGCGTTCATCGCGGACAGCAGGGCGATCAGGATGACGACGTTCATGATCTGGCCGGCCGCGGGAATGTGCAGGTAGTCCAGCACCGCGACGTACGGGCCGTTCTTCGCGATGTCCGCGTTGTCCCACGGGATGACGGTCACGATGACCGCCATCGAGCCGACGTAGAACAGCGCGATGCGCCACATCGCCGTCCGCACGGCGCGGGCCACGCCGCGCACCGGGTCCTTGGACTCGGCCGCGGCGATCGTCACGGTCTCCAGGCCGCCGTAGGCGAACACGGACGCCAGCAGGCCGATCACCAGGCCGTCCGAGCCGTTGGGCAGGAAGCCGCCGTCGCCGGTCAGGTGGGCGGCGCCGGGGGCGGCGGTGCCGGGCAGCACGCCGAAGATGGCGAGCAGGCCCAGGACGAGGAAGATGCCGATCGCGGTGATCTTCAGGGCGGCGAACCAGAACTCGAACTCGCCGAAGTTGCTGACCGCGGCCAGGTTCGCGCCGCAGAAGACCACCATGAACAGCAGCACCCACATCCAGGGCTGCGTGTCCGGGAACCAGCCGGTCATGATCCCGGCGGCGCCGATCGCCTCGGCGGCCACCGCCACACAGAGCTGCGCGGTGAACATCCAGCCGGTGGTGAAGCCCGCCCACGGGCCGATCGAGCGCCCGGCGTGCACGGAGAACGAGCCGGAGGCGGGGCGGGCCGCCGCCATCTCGCCGAGCATCCGCATCACGAGCATCACCAGGCAGCCCGAGACGGCGTAGGCGAGCACGATCGAGGGGCCGGCCGCCGCGATGCCTTCCTTGGAGCCGACGAACAGCCCGGCGCCGATCACGCCGCCGAGGGCGATCATCGACAGATGCCGCTGTTTGAGCCCGTTGGACAACGGGGCGCCGGACTCGGGGCCCGCCGCGGCGCCGGTGCCGTCCGGGCCCGAAGCCTGGCCGGTGCGCTCGCGCTCGGGCGTGGTGGACGAAGGTGTCCGATTCATGGTCGTACCTGTCCCGTTAAGTGAGAGCGGAGCGAGACGATCGTCGGAAAACGCGCTCAGTTTGAGTGTCGGTGTCCGCTGAGGGCAACAGTCGTGCAGCAGTTGTTCGGTATTCAGACGTGATCGTGACCAGTCGTATTCACGCCGTTGTGCGTCGTGACCCAGGGTGTTTCCGGGGCGGAAGCGGGGCGGCCGATTCCGGCCTGCCGCGCTGCCCCGTGGAGGCGCGACGGGCGCCCGTCAGCCGCCGGAGCGCCGCGTCCGCAGCTCCCGTACGCCCGCGACCACCAGCACCGCGCCGGTCGCCGCGGCCGACCACAGCAACTGCGGCCGGGCCCCGTCGTCGGTCAGCATCAGCACCAGCACCGCCGCCATGGCCGCCAGCGCGACCCAGGTCAGATAGGGGAACCCCCACATCCGCAGGGTCAGCTTCTCCGGCGCGGTGCGCTCGATCTGCCGCCGCAGCCGCAGCTGCGAGACCGCGATCAGGCCCCAGACGAACAGCAGCACCGCGCCGACCGCGTTCAGCATGTAGAGGAAGACCGTGTCCGGCCACAGCAGGTTGAGCAGCACCGACACGAAGCCGAAGGCCACCGAGGACAGCACGGCCCGGCGCGGCACCCCGCCGCCCGTCACCTTCAGCAGCGAGCGCGGCGCCTCGCCCCGCTCGGCCAGCGAGAAGACCATCCGCGACGAACCGTAGAGATTCGCGTTGAGCGCGGACAGCAGCGCCACGAAGACCACCACGTTCATGATCTGGCCCGCGCCCGGCACACCGATGCTGTCCAGCACCGCGACGTAAGGGCTCTTGCCCGGCTGCATCGAGGACCAGGGCAACAGGGTCACGATGACCAGCATCGAGCCCACGTAGAAGAAGAGGATGCGCCACACCGCGCTGCGTACCGCGCGCGCCACGTTGCGCGCCGGGTCGTCGGACTCGGCCGCGGCGATGGTGACGACCTCCAGGCCGCCGAAGGCGAAGGCGACGGCGAGGACACCGGAGACCACGCCCTGCCAGCCGTTGGGCAGGAAGCCGCCCTGGCCCGTCAGGTTCGCCAGCCCGACCGGGTCGGTGTCCGGCAGTACGCCGAAGATTGCGAGCAGGCTGAGCACCAGGAACAGCACGATCGCGGCGACCTTCAGCGTCGCGAACCAGAACTCGAACTCGCCGAAGCTCTTCACCGCGGCCAGGTTGGCCGCCGTGAAGACCAGCATGAAGATCAGCACCCAGCCCCACTGGGGGACGGCGGGCACCCAGCCGTTGGCGATCTGCGCCGCGCCGGTGGCCTCCACCGCCAGCACCACCACCAGCAGGAACCAGTACAGCCAGCCCACGCTGAAGCCCGCCCAGCGGCCGAGCGCGCGCTCCGCGTGCACCGAGAAGGCGCCGGAAGCGGGCATCGCCGAGGACATCTCGCCCAGCATCCGCATGATCAGCATGGCCAGCGCGCCCGCGATCAGATACGACAGCACGATGCCGGGACCGGCCACCGCGATGCCCGCGCCGGAGCCCACGAACAGGCCCGCGCCGATCACCCCGCCCAGGCCCAGCATGGTCAGGTGGCGCTGCTTGAGCCCGGTGGACAGCGGTTCTCGCCCGCCGGCGCCGTCGGCCGGCGGTGGCGTTCCGGTGGCGGTGGGTGCGTCGTGCATGGGCTCGTACTCTCGCAAAGGTCTTTGGGGGATCCCCACAGGGTCCCGCGTTGTCCCCCCAGTTTCCCCGCCCGCCGCTCGCTACCACAAAATGCACGCCCGTCCGGGGAGCCCGCCGTGATGAGCATCACGTGACCTGCGAAGACCGCTGACGGGCCCGGACACCTTGAAGGTCCGGACGTTGTTCGGAACCTTCCAAGGACACCATTGCGCCTTTGTCGCCGCCACACGATGATCGGCCCGGGGGCGCTGGACTAACGTCATCGCGTCCCTAGTCTGTCCCCGCCTCACCTCACACCCGCGGAGTTCCGATGAGCACTGCCGACGCAACCACCAGGCCGGGTACGGTCCTCGCCGATCTGCTGCCCGCGGCGGGCGCCACCCGCGCCCGTGTCCGCGACGCCGCGCTGGTCGCCGGCGGCGCCGCGCTCACCGGCATCGCCGCGCAGATCGCCGTCCCGGTCCCCGGCTCCCCGGTCCCGGTCACCGGCCAGACGTTCGCCGCGCTCCTCGTGGGCGCCTCGCTCGGCGCGGGCCGCGGCTTCCTGTCGCTGGCCCTGTACGCGCTGCTCGGCATGGCGGGCCTGCCGTGGTTCGCGAACGGCGCCTCCGGCGCGGGCGGCGCCACCTTCGGCTACGTCCTCGGCATGCTGCTCGCCGCGACCGTGGTGGGCGCGCTGGCCCGCCGCGGCGGCGACCGCGGCGCGCTGCGCACGGCCGGCACGATGGCGGCCGGCACCGCCCTGATCTACGCGATCGGCGTGCCCGTCCTGGCCCTGAGCACCGGCATGTCCTTCGGCCAGGCGGTCGCGGCCGGCGTGGTCCCCTTCCTGATCGGCGACGCCCTCAAGGCCGCCCTGGCGATGGGCGCGCTGCCCACGGCCTGGAAGCTGCTCGGCCGCCGCGGCTGACGCCGCGCGCCGTCCCTCCGTACGGAACCGGACCGGGCCCCGTACCACCACCTCGCGTGGCGGTGCGGGGCCCGGCCGCGTTCCGCAGGCGTACGGCCCGTGCTTACCTGTGGGTCGCCCTGCGGGTGGTGAACCACACCCCGGCCCCGCCGAGGACCAGCAGCGCCGCGGCGGCGACCGCCAGCGGCAGCACCGACGGGCTGCCCGTCTCGGGCAGCCGCTCCGCGGGAGCCGTGGACCCGGACTCCGACGGGCCGGGCGAGGCGGACGACGCGCCGGCCGGCACGTTCACGGTGTTCAGCATCAGCGGGGTGTCAGGCGCGTCGGGCACCGGCTTGGTGGTCCCGAAATTGACCGGCCCCTGCTGCCACAACAGTGTTTCCGTGTTTCCCAGTGTCACCGGCAGGCAGATCTGCCCCTGCTTTTTCAGGTCGAAATGCGCGGTGACGTCGAAAGACTTGCTCTTTCCGCTCGCCAAGGAACCGATGGCGCAGGAGTACGCGCTGTTCGCGCCCTCCGGCAGCCGGGACTCGGGCACCTTCGTGCACCCCGCCACGTTCTTGACCGTCAGCCCCTGGAAACCGGCGACCGTCAGCCGGACGGCGCCGGTGCCGGTGGCCCCCTTGTTGGTGACCTTGGCGGTCAGCTTGGTCTCCCCGGTGCTGTTGCTGACGGAAATACGCTCCGGCAGCTCGGTGCCGACCCGGTAACCGGCCGGCGCGCTCGGGCCGGCTTTGCCGCCCTCGCTGCTGCCGGGTACTGGTTCGGCCGCGAGAGCCGCCGAACCGGCCGGCAGCGCCAGCGCGGCCGCCAGGGCGGCCACCACGAGCGCACGCTTTCCCTGCCGAGTTGTGTACATTCTCGAACCCCCCTTTTCCCCGTCCTCTGCCGAGGTATTTGATGGGTACCACAAGATTCCGCGGGTGCTGTGGGGGCTGGGCATGGTGGGGAATGCGAGCGAGGTGGGGCCCGGGTGTTTGGCGGCCGGCCGCTACCGCCTGCTGGAATTGATCGGACGCGGCGGAATGGGACGGGTTTGGCGCGCCCGCGACGAAATTCTCGACCGGCCGGTCGCCGTCAAGGAAATACGTATCGACGAACGTGCCGGCGAAGAGACCGTGGTGCAGCGCGAGCGCAGTCTGCGCGAGGCGCGCGCCACCGCCCGAATCGACCACCCGAACGTGGTGCGCATCCACGACGTGGCCGAGGAGGGGGACCGGCTGTGGATCGTGATGCAGCTGGTCGAGGCCCGGTCCCTGGAGCGGATCCTCGCCCAGGACGGCCCGCTGGACCCGGCCGCCGCGGCCCGGGTCGGCACCGGCCTGGCCCGCGCCCTGCGCGAGGTGCACGCGGTGGGCGTACTGCACCGGGACATCAAGCCGGGCAACGTCCTGCTCGGGGACCGGGGCGAGGTCGTGCTGACCGACTTCGGCATCGCGGCGATGCAGGACGCCGCCGCGCTGACCATGGCCGGGCTGCTCATCGGCTCCCCCGACTACATGGCGCCCGAGCGGGTGGCGGGCCGGGAGCAGGGGCCGCCCTCGGACCTGTGGTCGCTGGGCGCCACCCTGTGCGCCGCGGTGGCCGGGCAGTCGCCGTTCGCCCGCGCCACGACGCTCGCCACCCTGCACGCGGTGCTGCACGAGGAGCCCGCCATTCCGCCCGTCGCCGGCCCGCTGCGGGAGGTGCTGACCGCCCTGCTGGACAAGGCGCCCGAGGCGCGTCCCACGCTCGACGAGGTCGAGGCGAGCCTCGATCCGCTGGTCCGCCGGGCCGCGGCGGCGAACCCGACGGCACCGGTGAACTCGGCGGAGGTCGTGGACGTCCGTACGCCCACGGTGGCCGACCCGGCACCGGCCGCGGCACCGGAACGGGCGGTTCCCGTCGCAGCCCCCGAGGCCCGTACGGCCCCCGGCCCCGACCCGGCACCCCCGTCCGCTCCCGCGGCCCCGCCCGCCCGTCCCCGCCGCACACGCCACGCCCTGCTCGCCGCCGGTGGCGTCCTCGCGTCGGCCGTCGCGGTCGTGGTGATCCTCGTCGCGACGCAGGGCGCGGGCCCCGGCGGTGCGACCGGGGCGGGAGCCGGCAGCAGCCCGGCCACCAGCGCGAGCACCGGTACGGGCACCGCCGGCGGCGGCCCGGCGGCGACGTCCGGCCCCCGCCGTGCCGAGAACGGCTTCAGCTGGGTGCCGCCCGCGGGCTGGAACCGCACCGAGGAATCCACCAGCCACGTCACGTACAGCACGAAGGACGGCTCCACCCTGATCTCGGCCCGGCAGGACCCGTCCTCCGGCGGCGACCTGCTGACCGTCTGGCAGCAGTACGAGGCGCAGCAGCACGACGTGCCGGGCTACCGCAGGATCCGGTTGGGGCGCACCACCTTCCAGGGGTACCCCGCCGTCGTCTGGGAGTTCGCCTACACCCGCGACGGCAAACCGGCGCACGGGCGGCAGCTCGGCTTCCGTACCGGGGGCCGGACCTGTCAGCTCAACCTCTGGTACCTGGATTCCGCCGAGGCCGCCGCCCTGCGTGCTTACGAGCGGGTCAAGGAGTCCTTCCGCACGTCCGCCTGACCTTCGGGGCCGCCGTCCACGGCACCGGCGCCGCCCGCGGCACGCCGCCGCCGGTCCAGCACCAGCCCGACGACCAGCACGACCGCGGCCGCGACCACCGACAGCACCATCTGCTTGCGCCCGTCGGGGTTGTAGAACATGTAGCCGACGACGAAGAGGATCAGCGCGATCGTCGCGTACGTCAGGTACGGGTACAGCCACATCCGCACGGTCAGCCGCTCCGGCATGTCCCGCTCGATGACCTTGCGCATCCGCAGCTGGGAGAAGCAGATGACCAGCCAGACGAAGAGCGCCACCGCGCCGGAGGAGTTCAGCAGGAACTCGAAGACGGTGTCCTTCGAGGTGTAGCTGAAGATCGTCGCGACGAAGCCGAAGGCCACCGACGCCCAGATGGCGGTCGCCGGGACGCCGCCCTTGTTCACCCGGGCGAAGGACTTCGGCGCGTCGCCGCGCTCACCGAGCGAGAACGCCATCCGGGAGGCCGTGTAGAGGCCGGAGTTCAGGCAGGACAGCACGGCGGTGAGCACCACGACGTCCATGACGGTGCCGGCCGCCGGGATGTCCAGCGACTTGAGCACGGCCACGTACGGGCTCTTGTCGAGCGCCGGGTCGTCCCACGGCAGCAGCGTCACGATCACCGCGATCGAGCCGAGGTAGAAGAGCGCGATCCGCCAGATGACGCTGTTGACGGCCTTGCGGACGGCCTGCACCGGGTTGGGCGACTCGCTCGCCGCCAGGGTGACGATCTCGCTGCCCATGAAGGAGAAGACCACCAGCAGCATGCCGGAGAGGATCGCGCCGGGCCCGTTCGGCAGGAACCCGCCGTGGCCGGTCAGGTTCGCCAGGCCCACCGCGTGGTCGCCGGGCGGCAGCCCGAAGATCGCCAGCGCGCCGACCACGATGAAGACCACGATCGCCACGACCTTGATCCCGGCGAACCAGAACTCGAACTCGCCGAACGAGCCGACGGAGATCAGGTTGGTGCCGGTCAGCACCATCATCACCAGCAGCGCCCACGCCCACTGCGGGACGGCGGGGACCCAGCCGGTGAGGATCCCGGCGGCGGCGGTCGCCTCGACGGCCAGCACGACCGACCAGAAGAACCAGTACAGCCAGCCGATGGTGAAGCCCGCCCAGCGGCCCAGCGCCCGGTCCGCGTACGCGGAGAACGAGCCGGAGGTGGGGGAGGCGGCGGCCATCTCGCCCAGCATCCGCATCACCAGGACGACCAGCAGGCCGGTCAGCGCGTACGAGATCAGGATGCCGGGCCCGGCGGCCGCGATGCCCGCGCCGGAGCCCACGAACAGGCCCGCGCCGATCACGCCGCCGATGGCGATCATCGACAGATGGCGGTTCTTGAGACCTGCCTGAAGACCGCCGGGAGACTGGCCTCCGCCGGGGCTGCCGGGGTCGCCGGCCGCCTTGCCCGCGTTCATGGTCGGCGGATGCGCGCCCATGTGCACCGTCCTTCTGTGGTTCTCGGTGTCGAGTCCCCGCATTAGAACTGCGTTAACGGCCGTTTTGGAAGATCTGAATCCGGATCGTTGCGTGGATCTCATTTCCGCACGTCACCGCGTGTACACCGCACGTATGGCGGCAGGAGGGCCCGGCGACACCTACCCCGGGCCCGGCAGGCCACACTCACGTGCAACACTCGGGACATGCGCGTGTATCTCGGCTCCGACCATGCCGGTTTCGAACTGAAGAACCACCTCGTCGACTGGCTCAAGGCCCACGGCCACGAGCCCGTGGACTGCGGCCCGCACATCTACGACGCCGTGGACGACTACCCGCCGTTCTGCCTGCGCGCCGCCGAGCGGACCGCGGCCGACCCGGACAGCCTGGGCATCGTCATCGGCGGCTCGGGCAACGGCGAGCAGATCGCCGCCAACAAGGTCAAGGGCGTACGGGCGGTGCTGGCCTGGAGCGAGGAGACCGCCAAGCTGGGCCGGGAGCACAACAACGCCAACGTGATCTCGGTCGGCGGCCGGATGCACACCCGGGACGAGGCGACGAAGTTCGTCGAGGCGTTCCTGGCCACGCCGTACTCCGACGAGGAGCGGCACACCCGCCGCATCGAGATGCTCTCCCGCTACGAGACCACCGGCGAGCTGCCGGACATCCCGGCCCACCACCCGCAGCAGGGCTGAGCCCACCCACCCGTACCGCCCGCGCCCCCGCCGGCGCGGGCGGACGCCGTCCCACCTCGCCGAGGAGGCACCGACCCATGCCCGAGGGGCACACGATCCACCGCCTCGCGCTGGACCACCGTGCGCTCTTCGAGGGCGCGCCCGTCCGGGTGAGCAGCCCCCAGGGCAAGTTCTCCGACGGCGCGGCGCTGCTCGACGGCCAGGTCATGGCCACCGCCGAGGCGCACGGCAAGCACCTCTTCCTCGGCTTCGGGCCCGCCGGCTGGATCCACATCCACCTCGGGCTCTTCGGCAAGCTGGCCTTCGGTGACGCCCCGGCGCCGCCGCCCACCGATACCGTACGGCTGCGGCTGGCCAACGACACGGCCCACGCGGACCTGCGCGGGCCCACCACCTGCGCGCTGATCACCGACGCCGAGAAGCAGGCGATACACGACCGGCTCGGCCCCGACCCGCTGCGCGCCGAGGACGACGGCGAGCGGGCGTGGGACCGGATCTCGCGCAGCCGTACGTCCGTCGCCGCGCTGCTGATGGACCAGAAGGTGATCGCGGGCGTCGGCAACGTCTACCGCGCCGAGGTCCTTTTCCGGCACGGCATCGACCCGTACCGCGCAGGCCGCGATCTACACCGGTCCGAATGGGACGCGATCTGGGCGGACCTGGTCGTCCTCATGCGCGAGGGCGTCCGGCACAACCGCATCGACACGGTCCGCGACGAACACCTCCCCGAGGCCATGGGCCGCCCGCCGCGCGTCGACGACCACGGCGGCGAGGTCTACGTCTACCGCCGGGCCCGCCAGGCGTGCCACATCTGCCGCTCCGAGATCCACACCGCGAACCTCGCCAACCGCAACCTCTTCTGGTGCCCCACCTGCCAGCCGAAGTAGGTCCCGCGCCCCGGCCCGCCCTCAGAACCCGTGCGGCAGCCAGGGCTTGAGCTGCGTCCCGAACGCCACCGACGCCTCCCGCAGCGCCCCGGGCCGCAGTTCGCGCACCCGCCCCGCCCCGGCCAGCGCCGCCAGCGTGAAGCCGCCCAGGTAGGCCGCGCCCAACTCCCTGACGGACAGCGCCAGGTCGGCCGCGTCCGTGGTCAGCTCGCAGGAGGCGCCCTTCTCGTCGCCGGTGAGCCGCCACCGGCCCTCGCTCCACGGGCAGAACGGGTCCGCCACGTCGAGGACCACGTCCAGCGGCGTCGCGTACGTCCGCGCGGCGAGCGCCTCGCCGACCTCCACCAGCCGCACGAACAGCGACTCGCGCACCGCGATCCGGCAGCGCCGCATGTCGTCGACCAGATGCAGCAGGGGGTCGTCGGCGGGCCGGTTGCGCGCCGTCAGCTTCGACGTCAGGTCGATGCCGAACAGGTAGCGCCACAGCGCCGCGTAGACGACCGGGTCCAGCGCCTCGACGTCCCGCACGACCACGGTCCCGTCCGGGCCGCCGCCGTCCCAGGCCGCCTTGACGGCGTAGCGCGCGTAGCCGCGCACCCGGCCGGCCACCTCGGCCAGCACGCACAGCAGCGGCCCCGCCCCGTCCCGGTCGGCCTCCGGGTCGAGCAGCGGCAGCCGCTCCCAGCCCGGCTGCCGAACGAGCATCCCGGGACGGCCGGTGACCAGCCGCTCGTACACCTTCTCGCAGTCCGCCAGCCCCTCCTCCGGGCCGACCAGCCGCAGCCGTACGTCCTCGGCGCCCGCCGGCACGGCGACGGACAGCCGCAGCGTGTCGAGCGACAGGCTCACCGCCTCGGACGCGGTGCCGTACCCGAACCGTCCGTAGATCGCCGGTTCGGAGGCGGTCAGCACGGCCAGCGGCTCGCGCCGGGCCCGCACGTCGGCGAGCTGGTGGCGCATCATGTCGCGCAGGATTCCGCGCCGCCGGTGCGTCGGCTGCACGCTGACCAGCGTCACGCCGGCCGCCGGCAGCACGGCCCCGCCGGGCACCACCAGCCGGAAGGAGTACGCGCCCGCCGTGCCGACGGTCTCGCCGCCGTCCCGCACGTCCATGCAGCGTTCCGGCTCGCCGAGCCGCCGCCACAGCTCACGTTCGTCGGCCGCTTCGGGAGGGCCGCCGAACGCGCGCTCCAGCCTCCCGTACCAGTCGGCCCAGTCGTCCGGACACAGCTGCCGTAACTCTGTCGTCATGTGCCATGGGTAGCAGGCGGCCTTCCGCCAGCGCGACCGCTTTTCGAACGCCGATTCCTGGCGATTGCGCCAGGCGGCGTGCCGCGAATCGACGCGCCGCCGAACGGGTGGATAAGGTCCCAGAACAATGGCGAGCAGCACGGGAGCGGATTCCCTGACGGCCCGGTGGCGCAAGGCGATGCACCGGGTCCGCATCGGCGTGCGCAAGGCCGGGGTCGACTACTTCCGCGGCGACGGCTCCGACTGGATCGCCCTGGTGGCCCTCCTGATCGCCATTCCCGCCATCGCCTGCGGCACCATCTGGCGGCCCGACTGGATCGCGCCCACCGCCCTGGTCCTGCCGGTCATCGCCGGCGGACTGCTGCTGCGCCCGGCCAACCTGCTCGCCCTGTACGGCACCTCCGCCGCCGCCCTGATCGTCGAGGCGTCCCTGCTGGGCCCGTACGACCAGGGGCGCGACCGGATCACCCCCGGTACGGTCCTGGTGGTCGCCGCCGTCGGCCTGTCCGGACTGCTGATCGCGCAGTTCCGCAGCCGGGTCGGCGTGCCGTGGCGGCGCGGCGGCACGATGCTGTTCGACCTGCGCGAACGTATCCGCGTCCAGAGCAAGCTGCCCAAACTGCCGGCCGGCTGGCACCGCGAGATGGCGCTGCGGCCGGCCGGCGGGCAGTCCTTCTCCGGCGACTTCGTCGTCGCCTCCCGCACGCACGACGGCAAGATCCTCGAAGTCGTGCTGACCGACGTGTCCGGCAAGGGCATGGACGCCGCCTCCCGCGCGCTGCTGCTGTCCGGCGCCTTCGGCGGCCTGCTCGGCTCGCTGCCGCCGCACGGCTTCCTGCCCGCCGCCAACGGCTACCTGCTGCGCCAGGACTGGGACGAGGGCTTCGCCACCTCCATCCACCTCGTCCTGGACCTGGAGTCCGGCGACTACGAACTGCTGTCCGCCGGGCACCTGCCCGCCCTCCAGCTCTCGGCCGGCACCGGCCGCTGGGAGGAGAAGGCGGCGGAGGGGCCGCTGCTCGGGGTGTACGACGGGGCGCAGTTCGACCCGGTCAAGGGGACGCTGCGCCCGGGGGACGTGCTGATGCTCTTCACGGACGGTCTGGTGGAGGCCGCCGACCGGGACATCGCGGAGGGCATCGACCGGCTGACCGGCGAAGCCGACCGCTATGTGGCCTGCGGCTTCGCCGGCGCGGCCTGGCATCTGATCGAAGCCGTGGCCAAGGACGTCAACGACGACCGCGCGCTGCTGCTGATCTGCCGCGACTGAACCGTACGGTGGGCCCGCGGCGGCCGTGAGGTTCACCCCCGCCCGGCGGCCGAGGGCGCGGGCTCGGCGCCGCCGGCCGGGGCGTCCGGCGCCCGGCCGCCGCCCGGCAGCATCCGCGCCAGCCACGCGGCGCGCCCGGCGGCCAGCGGCCCCAGTACGGCCAGGATCAGCACGTATCCGGCGATGAACGGCGCCAGCCGCTCGTCCAGCCCGGCGCCCGCCGCCATCGTCGCCAGGATCAGCGCGAACTCGCCGCGGGCGAGCAGCGCGGTGGCGATGTTCGCGGCCGGGCGCGGCCCGAACCCGTAGATGCGGGCGGCGACCAGCCCGGCGACCACGTTCATCACCAGCGTCAGCGCCACCGCGACCAGCACCGGCCACACCACCGACGGCAGGTCGCCGGGGTCGATGGAGAGCCCGAAGGCGAAGAAGAAGATCGCGCCGAAGGCGTCCCGCAGCGGATGCACCAGCTCCATGATCCGCTTGCCGGAGCTGGTGCTGCCGAGCATCAGGCCGACCATGAAGGCGCCGATCGCGTCCGCGACGCCGAACCACTCCGAGACGCCCGCCACGAAGACGGCGGCGCCGAGGAAGGAGATGACCAGCAGCTCGTTGTCCCTGGTGGCGATCAGCTTGCCGATCACCCGCGTGCCCCAGCGGGCGATCACGGCGAGCAGCAGCAGGAAGCCGAACGCCTTGCCCGCGTCGAGGGCGGCCGAGGCCATCGAGTCGGCACCGGAGATCACCGGCTGGAGGGCGGCCAGGTAGAGCGCGAGGAAGATGTCCTCGACCACGATGATGCCGAGGATCGGCTTGGTCTCGGGGTTGCCCAGGCGGCCGGTGTCCATGAGGACCTTGGTGACGATCGCCGACGAGGAGATGCCGAGCACCCCGGCCAGTACGAGCGCCTCGGAGGTGCCCCAGCCGACCAGGAAGCCGAAGACGAGGCCGGCGCCGACGTTCAGCGCCAGATAGGCGGCCCCGGCGACGGCCATCTTCCGGCCGCCCTCTTTGAGGTCGTCCATGTGGAATTCGAGGCCGAGGTAGAAGAGCAGCAGCACCAGGCCGAGCAGGGAGAGCATCTCCAGCTCGTGCGGGTCGTCGACCAGCGAGATGCCGGGGGTGTGCGGGCCGAGCAGTATGCCGGCCAGGATGAACAAGGGGATGGTGGGGAGCCCGATGCGGCTGCCCAGGCGGGCGAGGACGGCGGCGGCCAGGAAGGCCCCGCCCATCGCGAGGAGGGTTTCTGCGTGTCCGATGGCTCCTCCAGAGGTTCGGCCGGACGGTGTTCGGTCAAGGGGGAGTCAAGAAAGCGTTAATGGTTAGTTTACCAAACGACTTTTCGGGCTTCTTCGCCCGTCCGGACCGCCGGCCTGCCCGCTCTCCGACCGCTCCCTCTCCGACCCGTCGCCGGGCCCTTCCCGGGCCCCCGACGAGAGCCCTGCCCGGGTTTTTCCCCGCCGCCCGGCCACCGGCGGCCCTCATGGCCCAGGTTCACCCCAGCTCCGTACGGCCATACGGGCGACCGGACCGCCCGAAAAGCGTCAGTGCGGGTTCTCCCTGAAGGTCCACGCCGTCGCCGGCTTCACCGCGAAGAACGGCAGAAACTGGAGCGCCCGTTGCGGCCGGTCTCACGCAGATCGAAACCCCGCGAGAAATTACCGGGGGTGGCGATGAACGCCGGCGTGCGGAAGGCGTGGACCGCCAGGTGGAGCGCCGCCGCACTGCGGCTCCGTCCGGTCGGCGGCTCCCGCGAATGCCCCATGGCGACCAGGGCGATCGCCAGACACTTCGCATTGCCGAAGAAGGCGTCGCGTCCGGCCGTCGCGGCGGGCCGCCTCCCCGGCTCCGGGGCGCCCGTCGCAGGGGCCGGCGCGCACGTGCCCGCGGCGCCGGAGGCCGGGGAAGACACGCGTCGTAGGGGAGGTGCGGCGGGAAATACCTGCCGCACCCTGGTGGTGGACGGCACATTGCATAAAACCTCGCCCGGGAAATGCAAAAGGAACGGGGAATGTGCTGAGAGTTCCTGTCCCGGCGTCGCTCGGCGGGTGATCCCGGTAAAGGTACGGGCATTTTCCGGGGGAGCGGTTCATGCCCGGTTCGGCATACGACATCCGCCTATGGAAGGCATGTGCCCGGCGGCAGTCGCGGCGGTGATGTCCGCTTCACGGGCGGTTTGTCCCTCGATCCGTGCGGCGACCGTTTGCGGCCGCGCCGACCGAATTCACGTGCGCGCAGGGGGCGGTTAACGGATGCGACGCCTTCCGGCCACGCGCCGCGGCGAGATCAGGCCGCCACGGGAAACCCGGCCGGGGGCCGAATTCCGGCGCCGGTAACCGCAGTCCGGGCGCCGTCCGGATCACGGCCGTCCGGCGTCCGGGCAAAGGCTTGGCCGATGATTCGCCACCCGCCTCCACTGGGCAGGGAGTTGGTGGCACGATGGTGCCGAGCGGGGGTGTGCGCGGCTGCACACTTCCGGGGCCGGCCAGGCGTTCCGACCGAGGGTGTGATCAGTTGTGGCTCTTTCCCTGTCCGTCGTGCTGCTGTTGGGGATCATTCTGATCGTGTTGATACGCGGCAAGTCGATCAAGGCGGGGCCGGCGCTCGTCGCCATCCTCTTCGGCTTCTTCCTCGCGTCCACGGGCATCGCCCCGTCCATCAACAGATTCCTGAACTCGGTGGCCCAAACGATCAACAACATCAGCTTCTAGGGCCCGCGCTCCCCGCGCCCACGGCGCACGGGCCCCGACCTGTGTCAGCGGTCGTCGCGTCCGCTCCGCGCGACCGCCTCCCTTACGGCCTCCTCGCTGCGTCCCACCAGCGCGGTGCCGTCGTCCGCCGTGATGATCGGCCGCTGGATCAGCCGCGGCCGCGCGGCCAGCGCCTCGATCCACCGGTCGCGCGCGGCGTCCGTGCGCTCCCACCCGGCGAGCCCCAGCTCCTCGGCCTCGGCCTCCTGCGTACGCGTGATGTCCCAGGGCTCCAGCCCCAGCCGGGCCAGCACCTCCCGCAACTCCGCCGCGGTCGGCGGCTGTTCGAGGTACCGGCGCACGGTGTAGCGCGCCCCCTCCGCATCGAGCAGGTCCACGGCGGAACGGCACTTGGAACACGCGGGATTGAGCCAGATCTCCATGCCGCCACCTTAGTGAGGCGCGCCGGGGAGTGGTCGGAGTTGGTCAGGAGATGACAAGAACCGTCGGTTTGCGGCTGTGCCGGGCGGGCCGCGGCCCGCGCCTGCCGCTTCAGCGCCCGGTACCGCTTCGGGCGACGTACCGTCTTCCGGCCATCGGCCGGCCCCTGTCCCGGAAAACACTCAGAGCCAGGTCGAGAAGGATCTCTGACCTGGCTCTGAACCATCTGGAGCGGGCGACGGGAATCGAACCCGCGTAGCCAGTTTGGAAGACTGGGGCTCTACCATTGAGCTACGCCCGCGTGCGCCGCCGGTCGGGTGACCGCGGCACGCTGTGCATCGTAGCGGGTCGCCGGGGCCCGCCGCACACCCCGCCCCGATCTTCGGCCGCCGCGCCCCGCGCCGGGGGCCGCCCTACGGATATCGGGCAGCCGTTCCGTCCGCGGCCATGTACCCTACGTGTCGCACCGACGGGGTGTGGCGCAGCTTGGTAGCGCGTCCGCTTTGGGAGCGGAAGGTCGTCGGTTCGAATCCGGCCACCCCGACCAGTCATGTTCTTCCCGGTCAGCCGTACGGCGCCCGGCGCGTTCGCGCGGCCGGCCGCCCGGCGTTCCCGGGGTTCTCGCGGGCCGCCCGAGGGGCGTGCGCGGCCGCCGCCGGCCGGGTCCGTAAAGGGCCGATCAAGATCACATTGCGGGTGCCAACCCGCTTGCGGTTACTATGCAAGCTGCGTGCCCGTGTGTCTTTCTCCCGGGCGCGGTCCGCAGGGCGCCTGGGCTCCAGGCGCCGGCAGATCTCAAGCAGAACCCCAGAAGTCAGCCCCAAGGAGACCGAACCGTGAAGAGCGCCGTGGAGACCCTGAACCCGACCCGGGTTCGGCTCACTGTCGAGGTGCCCTTCGAGGAGCTCAAGCCCAGCCTCGACGCGGCGTACAAGAAGATCAACCAGCAGGTCACGGTGAAGGGCTTCCGCCAGGGCAAGATCCCGGCCCGAGTCATCGACCAGCGGTTCGGTCGCGGCGCCGTGCTTGAGGAAGCCGTCAACGACGCGCTCCCGAAGTTCTACACCGAGGCGGTCAACGAGGGTGAGCTGAACGTCCTCGGCCAGCCCGAGGTCGACATCACCGAGCTGAAGGACGGCGAGCTGCTGGCCTTCACCGCCGAGGTCGACATCCGCCCGGCCCTGGAGATCCCGGACTACTCCGGCATCGAGGTCGAGGTCGACGCCATCGAGGTGTCGGACGAGGACGTCGACAAGTCCGTCGAGCAGCTGCGCGAGCGCTTCGCCTCGACCTCCCCGGTCGAGCGCGCCGCCGAGGACGGCGACGTGCTCACCGTCGACCTGGAGGCCAAGGTCGAGGGCGAGGTCCTGGAGGACGGCGTCGCCCAGGGCGTCAGCTACACCGTCGGCTCCGGCGAGCTGCTGGACGGCATCGACGAGGCCGTCAAGGGCCTGAAGGCCGGCGAGTCCGCCACCTTCACCTCCGAGCTGAAGGGCGGCTCGGCCGCCGGCAAGGAGGCCGAGGTCAAGGTCGACGTCACCGCCGTGGCCGCCCGTGAGCTGCCCGCGCTGGACGACGACTTCGCGCAGCTGGCGAGCGAGTTCGACACGCTGGAGGAGCTGCGTGCCGACAGCGCCAAGCGCCTCGGCCAGATGAAGAAGTACGACCAGGCCACCCAGGCGCAGGAGAAGGTCCTCGACGAGCTGCTGAAGCTGGTCGAGGTCCCGATGCCGGAGAAGCTGCTCGCGGACGAGATCGAGACCCGCAAGCACAACCTGGTCAACCACCAGCTCGCCCAGATGGGCCTGGACCTCGCGAAGTACCTGGAGATCCAGGGCAAGACCGAGGAAGAGTTCGACGCCGAGACCAAGGAGCAGGCGGAGAAGGGCATCAAGACCCAGTTCGTCCTGGACGAGCTGGTCAACAAGGAGAAGCTGAACGTCAGCCAGGAGGAGCTCACCGAGCACCTCATGCGCCGCGCGCAGTCCTCCGGCATGTCCCCCGACCAGTTCGCGCAGGCCGTCGTCGAGGGCGGCCAGGTGCCGATGCTCGTCGGCGAGGTCGCCCGCGGCAAGGCCCTCGCGGTCGTCGTCGAGGCCGCCACGGTCAAGGACACCAACGGCGAGGTCGTGGACCTGGACGACGAGGACGAGACGGCCGAGACCGTCGAGGCCTCCGAGGCCGAGGGCACCGACGCCGAGAAGGCGGAGAAGTCCGAGGGCTGATCCCCGGCCGCTCCGGCGGCCCGGCGGCTCCGGCCGCCACGCAGCACCAGTAGTACGTACGGGTCCGAACGCGCACGCCCGCGTGTTCGGACCCGTATGTCATCCGGGCCCGCGGGCGCCCCGTGAGCCTGCGCTCACAGCGAACAGTTGACAATGCGGGATGGCGCCCGCCGACCAGCGCGTTAGGGTCCGTAGATACGAGGGCAGGGGAGTAGCCGAAACGGCGCCGGCGGAGCACGCCGCGCCCTCCCCCCGCCCCAGAAGACGACGCTGAGACGGCCCTGGGCCGTCCGACAACGAGCAGGTGGACACGTGACGATCCCGATGCCTTCCGCCGCCGCTGAGCCGACCTTCGGTGGCCTCGGCGACCAGGTCTACAACCGGCTGCTCGGCGAGCGGATCATCTTCCTCGGCCAGCCGGTCGACGACGACATCGCCAACAAGATCACCGCGCAGCTGCTGCTCCTCGCCGCTGACCCGGACAAGGACATCTTCCTTTACATCAACAGCCCGGGCGGCTCGATCTCGGCCGGCATGGCGATCTACGACACCATGCAGTACATCAAGAACGACGTGGTCACCATCGCCATGGGCCTCGCCGCTTCGATGGGCCAGTTCCTGCTGAGCGCCGGCACCCCGGGCAAGCGCTTCGCGCTGCCGAACGCCGAGATCCTCATCCACCAGCCCTCCGCGGGCCTGGCGGGCTCCGCGTCGGACATCAAGATCCACGCCGAGCGGCTGCTGCACACCAAGAAGCGCATGGCCGAGCTGACCGCCCAGCACACCGGTCAGACCGTCGAGCAGATCACCCGCGACTCCGACCGGGACCGCTGGTTCGACCCGCAGGAGGCCAAGGCGTACGGCCTCATCGACGACGTCATGACCACGGCGGCCGGCGTTCCGGGCGGAGGCGGCACCGGGGCCTGAGCCCCGGACGACTCGCCACGCAGCCGACTCCAGCCCCTTTGACCGCCACCAGGACGGTGAACCTCCAGATGAACAACTTCTCCGGCCGTAGCCTCTACGAGCGCCACGACGCCCCGCAGGCAGAGTTCCAGGGCCAGCCCGCCGAGTCCCGCTACATCGTGCCGCGCTTCGTCGAGCGCACCTCGCAGGGCGTGCGCGAGTACGACCCGTACGCGAAGCTCTTCGAAGAGCGCGTGATCTTCCTCGGCGTGCAGATCGACGACGCGTCGGCCAACGACGTCATGGCGCAGCTGCTGTGCCTGGAGTCGATGGACCCCGACCGGGACATCTCGATCTACATCAACTCGCCCGGCGGCTCCTTCACGGCGCTGACCGCGATCTACGACACGATGCAGTTCGTCAAGCCCGACGTCCAGACGGTCTGCATGGGCCAGGCGGCCTCCGCCGCGGCCGTGCTGCTCGCCGCCGGCACCCCCGGCAAGCGGATGGCGCTGCCCAACGCCCGGGTGCTGATCCACCAGCCGTACAGCGAGACCGGCCGCGGCCAGGTGTCCGACCTGGAGATCGCCGCCAACGAAATCCTCCGGATGCGTACGCAGCTGGAGGACATGCTGGCCAAGCACTCGACCACGCCGATCGAGAAGATCCGTGACGACATCGAGCGCGACAAGATCCTGACCGCCGAGGAGTCCCTGGCGTACGGTCTGGTCGACCAGATCGTCTCGACCCGTAAGACGGCCGCCTCGGTCTGATCGCGACCCGTCGCGAAGTGAGCCGGAGACACGCCCCCTTGGACCGGGTTGACCGAGTCGGTCCAAGGGGGGCCCGTACGGGGGGCCCGGCAAGGTACCGTCGATAGGCAAGCACCCGGGTCCGCGGAGCAATGCGGATCCCAGGCGAAGGGGAAGCACCTCGTGGCACGCATCGGTGACGGCGGCGACCTGCTCAAGTGCTCGTTCTGCGGGAAGAGTCAGAAGCAGGTGAAGAAGCTCATCGCGGGACCTGGTGTGTACATCTGCGACGAGTGCATCGACCTCTGCAACGAGATCATCGAGGAGGAGCTCGCCGAGACCTCCGAGGTCCGCTGGGAGGAACTGCCCAAGCCCCGGGAGATCTACGAGTTCCTGGAGAGCTACGTCGTAGGCCAGGAGCCCGCCAAGAAGGCGCTCTCGGTAGCCGTCTACAACCACTACAAGCGGGTCCAGGCGGGTGAGAACGGTGGCGCGCGCGGCGGCGACGACGGCATCGAGCTCGGCAAGTCCAACATCCTGCTGCTCGGCCCCACCGGCTCCGGCAAGACCCTGCTCGCGCAGACGCTCGCCCGGATGCTCAACGTCCCGTTCGCCTTCGCCGACGCGACGGCGCTGACGGAGGCCGGCTATGTCGGCGAGGACGTGGAGAACATCCTCCTCAAGCTGATCCAGGCCGCGGACTTCGACATCAAGAAGGCCGAGACCGGCATCATCTACATCGACGAGATCGACAAGGTCGCCCGGAAGAGCGAAAACCCGTCGATCACCCGTGACGTCTCCGGCGAGGGCGTCCAGCAGGCCCTGCTGAAGATCCTGGAGGGCACCACCGCCTCGGTGCCCCCGCAGGGCGGACGCAAGCACCCGCACCAGGAGTTCATCCAGATCGACACGACGAACGTGCTGTTCATCGTGGGCGGCGCGTTCGCGGGCCTGGAGAAGATCATCGAGGCCAGGTCCGGTGCCAAGGGCATCGGCTTCGGCGCCAACATCCGCTCCAAGCGGGAGATCGAGTCCAAGGACCAGCTCCAGGACGTCATGCCGGAGGACTTGGTGAAGTTCGGGATGATCCCGGAGTTCATCGGCCGGCTGCCCGTCCTGACCTCGGTGCACAACCTGGACCGCGAGGCGCTCCTGCAGATCCTCCTGGAGCCGCGCAACGCACTGGTCAAGCAGTACCAGCGCCTGTTCGAACTGGACGGCGTGGAGCTGGACTTCGACCGCCCGGCGCTGGAGGCCATCGCCGACCAGGCCATCCTGCGCGGCACCGGCGCGCGCGGCCTGCGCGCCATCATGGAAGAGGTCCTGCAGTCGGTGATGTACGAGGTCCCGTCGCGCAAGGACGTGGCGCGGGTCGTCATCACCGAAGAGGTCGTGCACTCGAACGTGAACCCGACGCTGGTGCCGCGCAACCGCGGCGGCGAGTCGGGCGAGCACCACGAGAAGAGCGCGTAGCCGTCCGTTCCCCCCGCACGGACGGCTGACACAAGGGGCCGCCCCGCGACCACCGGTCGCGGGGCGGCCCCTTGTGGCTGCTTCTCCCGGCCGTGGCTACTTCTCGCGGCGGACGGCGTCGCGGATTTCCTGGGTCCACTCGGCCAGTTGCGGGGCCGTCCTGGCCACACCGGTGGTCTGGGTGCGGGCGTCCACCGCCGTGTTGATGACCGCGGTCACCGCGCTGGAGTCTCCCCAGATGCACACGGTGGTCGTGGTCGCGGAGTCGAGGACGTCCGTCTCGACCGAGTACTTCGTCGACTTGCACTTCAGGACCGCGCCGTCGAACCCGCTGGGGGAGTACTCCGTCACCGGAGTGAGCGTTTCCATCTTCCCGCCGCCCTTGGACTGCAACTCCTGCGTCTGCTTCTCCAGGTCGGCGAAGAGCTTGTTCACCGCGCTCTTCGGGTCGGCGACCTTGCCGTAGGTGCCGTTGATGGTCAGTTGCTGCTTCTCGGCGTTCATGTAACTGGCGGAGACGCCCGTGCCCTCGGTGATGCTGAGAGCCTTGGTCTTCGTGTCGTTGGACACGTCCTTCTTCTCGTCCTTGCCCGCGACCTTGCCGAAGTCTGCTCTGCCGGCGTCGTTCCCGGGGAGCTTTTCCGGGAACTCCATCGTGTAAGGCTTCACGTCACCGCCCGGACCGAACGCGAAGTACGCGCCCACGCCGATGCCCGCCACGACCGCCACCGCCAGCACGCTGAGGACGATCTTCGTGCCCTTGCCCTTGCCGCCCTGCGGGCCCTGTCCGTAAGGAGCCTGCTGCCCGTACTGCGGCTGCTGTCCGTACGGCGGCTGAGGCTGCTGCGGGTGCCCGTAGGGCGCCTGGGCCTGCTGCGGATAGCCGTAGGGCTGCTGAGGGGGGACCGGGCCGCCCTGCTGGGGGTAGGCGTACGGGCCGGGCTGCTGGGGCGGCTGGCCGTACGGGCCGGGAGGCGGCTGGTGGAAGCTCATGGAGCGGGTTCCCCTCGTGTACATCCGACGGCGTCCGATGGCGCCGGTAACCGTTGATCGCGTGCGTTGCCGACATCCTGTACGACGCGACGGCCTGCCGGAGCCCCGGGGGCCAAACCGATTCGAGACCGCGACATCCACGCCCGTACACTGAGCGTCGTGACCGCGAACACTCAGCAGAGCCCCCAAAACGGCGGGCCGAACAGCAGCCCCACTGAACTGCCGACCCAGTACGCGCCGGCCGAGGTAGAGGGGCCGCTGTACGAGCGCTGGGTAGAGCGGGGGTACTTCGAGGCGGACGAGAAGAGCGAGAAGCCGCCGTACACGATCGTCATCCCCCCGCCGAACGTCACCGGCTCGCTCCACCTCGGGCACGCCTTCGAGCACACCCTGATCGACGCCCTCACCCGCCGTAAGCGGATGCAGGGCTACGAGACGCTGTGGCAGCCCGGCATGGACCACGCGGGCATCGCCACCCAGAACGTCGTCGAGCGCGAGCTGGCCAAGGAGGGCGCCTCGCGCCACGACCTGGGCCGGGAGGCGTTCGTCGAGCGGGTGTGGCGCTGGAAGGGCGAGTCCGGCGGGCAGATCTCCGGGCAGATGAAGCGCCTGGGCGACGGCGTCGCCTGGTCGCGTGAGCGGTTCACGATGGACGAGGGCCTGTCCAAGGCCGTCCAGACGATCTTCAAGCGGCTCTACGACGACGAGCTGATCTACCGCGCCGAGCGCATCATCAACTGGTGCCCGCGCTGCCTGACCGCCATCTCCGACATCGAGGTGGAGTACCAGGACGACGACGGCGAGCTGGTCTCGATCCGGTACGGCGAGGGCGACGCGAGCATTGTCGTGGCCACCACCCGCGCCGAGACGATGCTCGGCGACACCGCCGTCGCGGTCCACCCCGACGACGAGCGCTACCGCCACCTGGTCGGCACGGAGATCGAGCTGCCGCTCACCGGCCGCCGCATCCCGGTCGTCGCCGACGAGCACGTCGACCCGGAGTTCGGCACCGGCGCGGTCAAGGTCACCCCGGCCCACGACCCGAACGACTTCGAGATCGGCCGCCGGCACGACCTGCCCAACCTGGCGGTGCTGGACGAGCGCGGCGTGATCACCGCGCACGGCCCCTTCGAGGGCCTGGACCGCTTCGAGGCCCGTTCCGCGATCGTCGCCGCGCTGCGCGCCGAGGGCCGCGTCGTGGCCGAGAAGCGCCCGTACACCCACTCGGTCGGCCACTGCTCGCGCTGCAAGACGACCATCGAGCCCCGGCTGTCCATGCAGTGGTGGGTCAAGGTCGGCCCGCTCGCCAAGGCCGCCGGTGACGCGGTCCGCGACGGCAAGGTGGACATCCACCCCAAGGAGATGGAGTCCCGCTACTTCGGCTGGGTCGACAACCTCCACGACTGGTGCATCTCGCGCCAGCTGTGGTGGGGCCACCGCATCCCGGTCTGGTACGGCCCGAACGGCGAGGTCGTCTGCGTCGGACCGGACGACGAGGCCCCCACCGGCGAGGGCTGGACGCAGGACACGGACGTCCTGGACACCTGGTTCTCGTCCGGCCTGTGGCCGTTCTCCACGCTCGGCTGGCCGGAGAAGACCCCGAGCGTCGAGAAGTTCTACCCGAACTCGGTCCTGGTCACCGGCTACGACATCCTCTTCTTCTGGGTCGCCCGGATGATGATGTTCGGCCTGTACGCGATGGACGGCACCCCGCCGTTCAAGACCATCGCCCTGCACGGCATGGTCCGCGACGAGCGCGGCAAGAAGATGTCGAAGTCCTTCGGCAACGCGGTCAACCCGCTGGACTGGATGGACAAGTACGGCTCGGACGCCGTCCGCTTCACCCTGGCCCGCGGCGCCAACCCCGGTACCGACGTGCCGATCGGCGAGGACTGGGTCCAGGGCTCGCGCAACTTCGCCAACAAGATCTGGAACGCCACCCGCTTCGCGCTGATGAACGGCGCGACGGTCGAGGGCGAGCTGCCCCCGGCCGAACAGCTGTCGGCGACCGACCGGTGGATCCTCTCCCGGCTCAACACGGTCGTCGCCGAGGTGGACGCGTACTACGACGACTACCAGTTCGCCAAGCTGTCGGACTCCCTCTTCCACTTCGCCTGGGACGAGGTCTTCGACTGGTACGTCGAGCTGTCCAAGACCACGTTCATGGCGGGCGGCCCGGCCGCCGACGTCTCGCGCCGGGTCCTCGGCGAGGTCCTGGACGTCACGCTGCGCCTGCTGCACCCGGTCGTCCCGTTCGTCACGGAGACCCTGTGGACGACGCTGACCGGCCGCGAGTCCCTGGTGATCGCCGAGTGGCCCGCCGACAGCGGCTTCCGCGACGCGGCCGCCGAGCGGGAGATCGAGACGGTCCAGCAGGTCGTCACCGAGGTCCGCCGCTTCCGGTCCGACCAGGGCCTGCAGCCCGGCCAGAAGGTCCCGGCCCGGCTGGACCTGGCCGGTACACGGCTCGCCGCCCACGAGGCCGCGATGCGCTCGCTGCTGCGCCTCCAGCCCGCGGGCGAGGACTTCACCGCCACCGCCTCCCTGCCGGTCGCGGGCGCGACGGTGACGCTGGACCTGTCGGGCGCCATCGACGTCGAGGCCGAGCGCAAGCGGCTGTCGAAGGACCTGGCCGCCGCCGAGAAGGAGAAGGCGCAGGCCAACGGGAAGCTGGGCAACGAGGCGTTCCTGGGCAAGGCCCCGGAGCACGTCGTTGCCAAGATCCGTACGCGGCTGGAGACGGCCGAGGCCGACATCGTGCGCATCAGCGCGCAGCTGGCGGCCCTGCCCAAGGCGTGACGCCGGGCGCCGGGGCGGTCCCCGGCGCGTAGCTCTCCGCAGGCCCCTCGTCCTTACGGGCGGGGGGCCTGCGCCGTCCGGAGCCGCGCCGGTCGCCGCGTTCCCGCACCGGCCAGAGCAGGACGTACGCCGTCGACACCGCGACGAAGGCCAGGCGGATCAGGCCGCGCGCCGAGTCGTCGGGCACCACGAAGACGCTGCCGTACAGGACCAGCAGTGCCAGCCAGCTCCACCACGGCACCAGCCGGCGCTGCCCGATGACGTCCCACAGCAGCGTGCCGAGCAGCACGGACGCGGTGTAGTACGTGTAGACGCTGGGGTCCAGGACGATGCGCGCGTTGGCGCCGAGCAGGACGACGGCGGCCCAGCGCCCCCGCCACACCGCCAGGCAGCCCAGCAGCAGGCCCAGCGCGAACTGCGCGGGCCGGTCCCAGCCGGGCGTCTCCGGATCGGCCACGCCCAGCCAGCGCAGCGCGGAGGCCGGATGGTTGGGGATGGCGAACTTGGCCGCCGAGAACGAATGGATGTCACCGATGAAGAACGGCAGCCAGGCGACCGCGACCAGACCCGCCAGCCACAGCCCCGCGCGCAGCCACTTCTCCCTCGGGAGCGCGAGCAGCAGCGGTACGAAGGCCAGCGCCGTCGGTTTGGAGTCCATCGCGAGGGCCAGGAAGACACCGGTCAGCGCGGCGTTGCCGCGGGTCACCGCCCGTACGGCCAGGGCGGTGAAGAACAGCGCGAGCACGTCGTCCAGGTGCCCGAAGCGGACCGAGACCTCGATCCACATCGGGATGAACGCCAGGCCGGCTATCAGGACGCGCTGCCGCAGCCGCTGGTGGTTGGTGCCGGTGCCCAGGAAGTGCCAGGCGGCGCTGCGGCCCGCCAGCACCACGATCACCAGGCCGAGCAGCGACATCAGGGCCGCGGCCAGGAACTGCCCGGTGTGCTCGGGGAACGGGTTGAACAGGCCGGCCACCAGGAAGCTGATGGGGCCCATCTGGAGTTCGGGGTGGTGGGCGTAGAGGTTGAGGCCGCCGGTGCCGTCTCCGGAGGAGCCCTGGTAGATCAGCTCGCCGCCGGTGCGCAGGTAGTGCCAGGAGAACCCCCCGTTCGGCTCGACCACGACGAACCACAGCACGGTCCACGCGGAGAGCAGCACCAGGTGCATCCGCTGACTGATTGCCGGCACGCGGCTTCCCTCTTCCGGTCTCTGACGATCGGTCTTTTACGATCTTCGGCTCGGTCAAGGCTCACAGAGCCCGCCGGTGAAGAGGACGGGAGGGGGGTGGTGCGTTGCCCCGGAGCGGCGATCAGAGGCGTGCGTCACGGTGGAGCGGCCCGTACCGCTTTCTCATCGGGCTCTCATCGAGACGGTGGAGCATGGGCCCGCAAACGGGAGCGAAGCGTACGTATCCAGCCGCACGCGCCGTCCACCGACGAGGAGCCGCGCCACCCATGAACAAGCCCCTGCGCCGTGTCTCGGTCTTCTGCATCCTGCTGATACTCGCGCTGCTGGCGTGGGTCACCTGGCTGCAGGGCGCCAAGGCGTCCACCTTCTCGGACGATCCGCACAATCCACGCGTATCCATAGCCAAGTACGCGAACCCGCTGGGCAACATCCTCGTCGACGGGCAGCCGGTCACTGGCTCCGCCGCCACCGACGGCACCCTCAAGAACAAGCGCACGTACAAGAACGGCCCGCTCTACGCCCCCGTCACCGGCTTCACCTCGCAGATCTTCGGCAGCAACCAGCTGGAGAGCCTGTACGGGGACCTCCTCGACGGCTCCGACAGCCGCCTGCAGAACCCGGGCGACGCGCTGACCCGCCAGCGCCCCAAGGGCGGCGACGTCGCCACCACCATCGACTCCAAGGTGCAGCAGGCCGGATACGAGGCGCTCGGCGGCAAGACCGGCGCCGCCGTCGCCCTCGACCCGGCCACCGGCAAGATCCTCGGCATGGTCAGCACCCCGTCCTACGACCCGGGCAAGTTCGCCGGCTCCGGCAGCGGCGACCAGAAGGCGTGGCAGGACCTGTCGGCCGACAAGAACCACCCCGAGATCAACCGGGCGCTGCGCCAGCCGCTGCCGCCCGGCTCCACCTTCAAGCTGGTCGTCGCGGCCGCCGCCCTGGAGAACGGCCTCTACTCGTCCGTCGACGAGGCCACCGACAGCCCCGACCCGTACGTCCTCCCCAACACGCGCACCACGCTGAAGAACGAGAGCGCCTCCGCCCCCTGCAAGAACGCGACCATCCGCACCGCGCTCCAGTACTCCTGCAACACCGTCTTCGCCAAGATGGCCGCCGACCTGGGCCAGGACAAGGTCCGCGCGCAGGCCGAGAAGTTCGGCTTCAACGACGGCAAGCTGGACACGCCTGTCAGGGCCGGCAAGAGCCTCTACCCGAAGGGCATGGACAAGGCGCAGACCGCGCTGTCCGGCATCGGCCAGTTCGACGACACCGCGACGCCGCTCCAGATGGCGATGGTCTCCGCGGCCATCGCCAACGGCGGCGACCTCCAGACGCCGCAGATGGTGGACAAGCTCACCGACGGCGGCGGCAACACGCTCCAGCAGTACGAGCCGGAGAAGTACGGCAAGGCCGTCTCGCAGCGCACCGCCGAGCAGCTCCAGTCGTCCATGCAGACCGTCGTCGACGAGGGCACCGGCTCCAAGGCCAAGATCGACGGCCTGACGGTCGGCGGCAAGACCGGCACCGCCCAGCACGGCGTGGACAACCAGGGCACCCCGTACGCCTGGTTCGTCTCCTACGCCAAGGACGGCGACGGCCACCAGGTGGCCGTCGCGGTCATGGTCGAGGACAGCGACGCGGCCCGCAGCGAGATCTCGGGCGGCGGCCTGGCGGGCCCGGTGGCGAAGGCGATGATGAAGGCGGCGCTGTCGTAGCGGCCCCGGCCGCAGGCCGCCGCCCGCCGGTGTCGGTGGTGGCTCGTAGACTGGGTCCCGTGAGCGACGACCGCCCCCAGAACGACGACCCCGACCCGATCCCCGGCCCGGACGGCCAGGCCGACCCCTTCGAGGAGATGGTGGAGGCCGAGACCGACCGGGACCCCGACCTTGCCGTGATCGAGGCCGGCAGCCGTACCCTGCGCGCGCAGGCGGGCCCGCCTCAGGGGGACGGCATTCCCGCCCGTCCCGCCGACCCCGAGGTGGACCGCGCGCTGCGCGAGGTGGAGGCCGAGCTGGCCGGCCGCTGGGGCGAGACCAAGCTGGACCCGTCGGTGCAGCGCATCGAGGCGCTGATGGACGTGCTGGGCTCGCCGCAGCGCGCCTATCCGTCCATCCACATCACCGGCACCAATGGCAAGACCAGCACCGCCCGCATGATCGAGGCCCTGCTGACCGCGTTCGACCTGCGCACCGGCCGGTACACCAGCCCGCACGTGCAGTCGGTGACCGAGCGGATCAGCCTGGACGGCGCCCCCATCTCGGCCGAGCGCTTCATCGAGACGTACCAGGACATCGCCCCCTACGTGGAGATGGTCGACGCCCGGCAGGAGTACCGCCTGTCGTTCTTCGAGGTGCTGACGGCGATGGCGTACGCGGCCTTCGCGGACGCCCCGGTGGACGTCGCGGTCGTCGAGGTCGGCATGGGCGGCACCTGGGACGCGACGAACGTGATCGACGGGGACGTCGCCGTCGTCACGCCCATCTCGCTGGACCACACCGACCGCCTCGGCGATACGCCCGAGAAGATCGCGGGCGAGAAGTCCGGGATCATCAAGAAGGACGCGACCGTCGTCCTGGCGCAGCAGCCGGTGGACGCGGCGTCGGTGATGCTCAAGCACGCGGTCGAGGTGGACGCCACGGTCGCCCGCGAGGGCATGGAGTTCGGCGTCCTCAGCCGCGAGGTCGCGGTCGGCGGCCAGCTGCTGACGCTGCGCGGCCTGGGCGGCGAGTACGAGGAGATCTTCCTGCCGCTGTACGGCGCCCACCAGGCGCACAACGCCGCGGTGGCACTGGCCGCGGTGGAGGCGTTCTTCGGCATCGGCTCCGAGCACGCCCGCACCCTGGACATCGACACCATCCGCTCCGCCTTCGCCTCGGTGGCCTCCCCCGGCCGCCTGGAGGTCGTACGGAGCAGCCCGACCGTCATCCTGGACGCGGCGCACAACCCGGCGGGCGCGCGGGCCGCGGCCGAGGCGGTCACCGAGGCGTTCGGTTTCAGCCGACTCGTCGGCGTGGTCGGCGCGAGCGCGGACAAGGACGTGCGGGGGGTGCTCGAAGCCTTCGAGCCGATCTTCGCCGAGGTCGTGGTGAGCCGTAACTCCAGCCACCGCGCCATGGACCCGGACGAGCTGGCGGCCGTCGCGGTGGAGGTCTTCGGCGCCGAGCGCGTACAGGTCGAGCCCCGGCTCGACGACGCGCTGGAGGCGGCGATCACCCTCGCCGAGGAGGAGGGCGAGTACTCCGGAGCGGGCGTGCTGGTCACCGGCTCCGTGATCACGGTCGGCGAGGCCCGGCTGCTCCTGGGAAGGAACTGACCATGCGCACGCTGTGTGCGAGCACGCTGATCGGCGAGTTCTTCGTGATCGGTTTCGCGGGACTGGTCGCGATGCAGACCTCGGGGCACTCCACGGCCACGGTCTGGACGGTCAGCGGCGTCGCCATGCTGCTGTGTGTCCTGCTGTGCGGTGTGCTCACCCGCCCCGGCGGTGTGCAGCTCGGCTGGGTCCTACAGGCCGCGCTGATCGCCAGCGGCTTCGTGGTGACGACGATGTTCTTCCTCGGCGCGGTCTTCGCCGCCCTGTGGTGGGCCTCGGTGCACTTCGGCCGCAAGATCGACGAGGCGAAGGCCCGCTGGGCGGCGCAGGCCGAGGAGGGCCCGCGGCCGGGCGTGGCGTAGAGACCGGAACGAACCGGGCCGGGTGCGGACGCACCCGGCCCGGACGTCTTTTCCGGGCAGCTGCGCACGCGCGTGCGGAATCCGCCCGCACCCGTTCACCCGTCCGGCCGCACCACCCGTCCGGATCAGGTGATTCGCCCCCGGTACCGCGTACAGCCCAACGCCGTCACCCATGTAGCCTCAGGGCACCTGCCGATGTCGTCCGTATCGCAAGGAGCCCCTCCGTGAGCCAGCGCACGCTCGTCCTTCTCAAGCCCGACGCGGTCCGCCGCGGCCTGGTCGGTGAGATTCTCGGCCGTATCGAGAAGAAGGCGGGCTGGACGATCAGCGCGCTGGAGCTGCGTACGCTGGACCGCGCGATCCTGGAGCAGCACTACGCCGAGCACGTCGGCCGGGACTTCTACGAGCCGTTGGTGCAGTTCATGTCGTCGGGCCCGGTGGTCAGCCTGGTCGTCGAGGGCGAGCGGGTGATCGAGGGCGTACGGGCGCTGGCCGGCCCGACCGACCCGATCAAGGCGCCCGCCGGTTCGATCCGCGGGGACTTCGGGACCATCACCCGGGAGAACCTCGTCCACGCCTCGGACTCCGAGGAGTCCGCCGAACGGGAGATCAAGATTTTCTTCCCGGGTCTGGGCTGACCCCCGGTCCGCCCCGACCCTCGATGACCTGGGGCGACCGCGAAACCGCCGGTCGCCCCGCGGCATACGCTCTCCGAACGGGGGAACGCATCAGCGCGACACGACGTCACCATTAAGGGGGGCGGGTACGTGTTCCGCTGACAATGGCGAAGGAACCCCGCACCGCGTTCGAGCGGTGGGGACTTCGTGACTACGATGGAGCTTCCGCGCCCCGGCGCACCACACCTGCCGACCTCAAGTAAGCATTCGCTCCAGTTGGGAAGGCCAGACGTATCCTCATGGGGAACAACATGTCGTTCATCGGCCGTGACATGGCTGTCGACCTCGGGACCGCCAACACGCTGGTGTACGTCAGGGGTCGTGGGATCGTCCTCAACGAGCCGTCGGTCGTGGCCATCAACACCAACACCGGCGGCATCCTCGCCGTGGGCGCCGAGGCGAAGAAGATGATCGGCCGCACTCCCGGCAACATCGTCGCGGTGCGTCCCTTGAAGGACGGCGTGATCGCCGACTTCGAGATCACCGAGCGGATGCTCCGCTACTTCATCCTCAAGATCCACAAGCGTCGCTATCTCGCCCGTCCGCGCGTCGTCGTCTGTGTCCCCTCCGGTATCACCGGGGTCGAGCGCCGCGCGGTCATCGAGGCGTCCACCCAGGCCGGCGCCCGCCAGGTGCACATCATCGAAGAGCCGATGGCCGCCGCGATCGGCTCCGGGCTCCCGGTCCACGAGGCCACCGGCAACATGGTCGTGGACATCGGCGGCGGCACCACCGAGGTCGCCGTGATCTCGCTCGGCGGCATCGTCACGGCCCAGTCGATCCGGGTGGCCGGCGACGAGCTGGACAACGCGATCATCCAGCACATCAAGAAGGAGTACAGCCTCCTGCTGGGCGAGCGCACCGCCGAGAGCATCAAGATCACCATCGGTTCGGCGTACGACCTCGAACAGGACGAGCACACCGAGATCCGCGGCCGGGACCTGGTCTCGGGACTGCCCAAGACCGTCGTCATCTCGGCGGCCGAAGTGCGCAAGGCCATCGAGGAACCGGTCAACTCCATTGTCGACGCGGTCAAGACGACGCTCGACAAGTGCCCGCCGGAGCTCTCCGGCGACGTGATGGACCGCGGCATCGTGCTCACCGGCGGCGGCGCCCTGCTCCGCGGACTCGACGAGCGCCTGCGCCGCGAGACCGGCATGCCGATCCACATCGCCGAGGACCCGCTCGACTCCGTGGCCCTCGGCAGCGGCAAGTGCGTCGAGGAGTTCGAGGCGCTCCAGCAGGTCCTGGACTCCCAGCCGCGCCGCTGAGGAACCCGACATTCCGCCGTACGGGCGGCTGATCGTCCGTACGGCGGATCGTTGATATACAGGCACCACGCCCCAACAGGCGAGCACTGCGTATAAAGGCACAACGCACTCCCCAGCGCGACCGGCGCGGGCCCGCAGCCGGCCGGTCCTACGAGGAAGGACACGGCCGCCGCACGTGAGGGACACACGAGAGAGCCGGCTGCTACTGGTGCTGCTGGTCGCGATCGCGTTCGCGCTGATCACGGTGGACATCCGCGGCGGCGAACGGTCCCCGCTCGCCGGTGCCCGGCAGGCCGCCGCCGCGGTCTTCGGGCCGGTCGAGAGCGGCATCGCCACGGTCGTCGACCCGGTGGGCAACGCCGTCGGCGCGGTACGGGACTCCGGCGAGCGGCACACCCGTATCAGCGCCCTGGAGCGGGAGAACGCCGCCCTCAAGGCCAAGCTGGGCTCCTCCGACCGCAACCGCAACCGTGCCGCCGAGCTGGACAAGATGCTCAAGACCGCCGGCACCGGCCAGTACGGCATCAAGGGCGCCCAGGTCATCGCCATCGGCGCCGCGCAGGGCTTCTCCTGGACCGTCACCATCGACGCCGGCTCCCAGGACGGCATCGCCCGCGACATGACGGTCCTCAACGGGGACGGCCTGGTCGGCCGGGTCACCACCGTCGGCAACACCACCGCCACCGTCCTGCTCGCCAACGACCCGGACTTCACCGTCGGCACCCGCATGGAGAAGACCAACGAGATCGGCTTCGCCACCGGCCAGGGCGGCGACTCGCTGCGGGTGCAGCTCCTCAACGGCAAGGCCGAGGTGAAGAACGGCGACCGCCTCGTCACCTTCGGCTCCAGCGCCGACAAGCCGTTCGTGCCCGGCGTCCCGGTCGGACGGGTCGTCAAGGTCGATCCGTCCAACGGCGACCTGACCCGGTCCCTCCAGGTACGCCCGTTCGTCGGCTTCTCCCAGCTGGACGTCGTCGGCGTCGTGGTGCAGGCGCCCCGCGAGGACCCGCGCGACACGGTCCTGCCGGCCAAGCCCGCCAAGCCCAAGCCGACGCCGACGGTCACCGTCACGGCCACCCCCACCGCGAGCGCCTCCCCCAGGAGCTGACCGATGCGCATCAAGAGGATCCTGCTCTCGGCCGCGCTGGTGGTCGTGGCCCTGCTGGTCCAGGTCTGCGTGCTGGCGCGGCTCCAGCTGCCCGGCGCCACACCGGACCTGCTGCTCCTGGTCGTCCTCGGCCTCGCCCTCGTCTACGGGCACGTCAGCGGCGCCCTGCTCGGCTTCGGGGCCGGGCTGCTCGCCGATCTGGCGCCGCCCTCCGACCACGCCATCGGCCGGTACGCGCTGGTGCTCTGCGTCATCGGGTACGTCGCCGGGCTGACCAAACCCGACTCCGGGCAGCACCGCTCGGCGACCATGCCGCTGGTCGTCGTGGTGGGCGCCGCCCTCGGCTCGACGCTGCTGTACGCCGGCGTGGGCTCGCTGGTGGGCGACTCCGCCGCCCGCCATGTGGGCCTGGTCGGGCTGCTGTTCACCGCCACGCTCTACGACCTGCTGCTCGCCCCGTTCGTCGTACCGCTGGTCATGGCCCTGGCCCGCAGGACGGAGCACGATCCGCTGGCCGCGGACGCCGCGGGCGGCCAGGGCGGCTCCGGCAAGGGCCGCAGCGCCTACGGCTGGCTCGGCTCCGGCACCGGCCTGAAGGCGAGCCGCTCGATGCGCACCACCCTCCCGTCCAAGCAGACCCGGATCGGCGGCCAGCGCGGCGGGCTGCTCGGCAGGCCGGCCCGTAACAAGGCAGGACGCATCAAGGGGGTCAAGCGACTGTGACCAACATTCCGGAGACCGGCCGCACCTCACGCGTCAGGATCCGCCTGGTCGCCATCCAGATCCTGGTCTTCTCGCTGCTGCTCACGCTCGGCGGCCGGCTGTGGTACCTCCAGATCCGCAACGGCCGCGAATACGCCGACGAGGCCCGCAACAACCACGTCCAGCAGGTCGTCGACCCGGCCACCCGCGGCTCCATCCTCGACGCCCGCGGCATCCCGCTCGCCGACAACCAGACCCGCCTGGTCGTCTCCGCCAGCCGCACCGACCTGCTGAAGATGAAGGACGACGGCAAGGCCGTGCTCGGCCGGCTCGCCAAGGTGCTGGGCATGACGGAGCAGGAGATCCGCAACAAGGTCCGGCTCTGCGACGCCAAGACCCCGCAGCCCTGCTGGAACGGCTCGCCCTTCCAGCCCATCCCGATCACCGACGAGGCCACCACCCAGCAGGCCCTCCAGATCCGCGAGCGCTCCGAGGACTTCCCCGGCATCTCCGCCGAGCCCACCGCCGTACGCCGCTACGCCGCGCCCGGCCAGGCCGAGACCGCCCAGGTCCTCGGCTACCTCTCACCGGTCACCGACGAGGAGATCCAGAAGGCCAAGAACACCCGCTCGCCGCTGCTGCGCTCGGACCAGATCGGCCGCTCCGGGCTGGAGCGCACCTACGACAGTGCCCTGCGCGGCAAGGCCGGCGTGACGCGCTACGAGGTCGACAACCTCGGCCGGGTCATCGGCAAGGCCAAGAGCGACAAGGCGGTCCCCGGCTCCAACGTCGTCACGAGCATAGACGCGCGCGTCCAGGCCATAGCGGAGAAGGAACTCGCCCAGGCGATGAAGGACGCCCGCGACACACACGACAAGAACACCGGCACCAACTACAAGGCCGACGCGGGCGCCGTGGTCGTCATGGAGAACAAGACCGGCCGGGTCGTCTCCATGGCCTCCAACCCGTCCTACGACCCCAACGCCTGGGTCGGCGGCATCTCCGGCAAGGACTACGCGCGGCTGACCGGCAAGGACTCCAACTACCCGCTGCTCAACCGCGCGATCCAGGGCCAGTCGGCGCCCGGCTCGATCTTCAAGGTCATCTCCGCCTCGGCCGCGGTCAACGCCGGCTACGACTTCGACAGCAACTACAACTGCTCCAGCGCCTTCTACATCGGCAACCAGCAGTTCAAGAACTTCGAGTCCAAGGGCTACGGCCCGATCAACCTCGGCCGGGCGCTGGAGGTCTCCTGCGACACCGTCTTCTACAGCCTCGCCTACCAGCAGTGGCAGAAGGACGGCGGCAACAAGCCCAGGAACCCGGCGGACTGGTTCTACAAGACGGCACACCAGTTCGGCCTCGGCAAGGAGACCGGCATCGACCTCCCCAACGAGGTCACCGGCCGCGTCCCGGACCGCGAGTGGAAGAAGCGGTACTGGGAGGCCAACAAGGACAGCTGGTGCAAGCAGGGCAAGACCGGCGACGACTACGTCTCCAAGATCGCCAAGGAGAACTGCGAGTCCGGCATGAAGATGCGCGCGGGTGACTCCGTCAACTACTCCATCGGCCAGGGCGACACCCAGGTCACCCCGATCCAGATGGCGACGATCTACGCCGCGATCGCCAACGGCGGTACCCTCTACAACCCGACCGTGGGCAAGGCCATCGTCAGCCCCGACGGCAAGCACATCGAGACCATCGAGCCCAAGTCGCACGGAAAGCTGCCGGTGACGGCCAAGACCCTGGCCCAGATCGACGGCGCGCTGGCCGGCGTCGCCACCCGCGGCACCGCCGCCTGGCGCTTCCAGGGCTGGCCGCAGGACAAGATCCCGATGCACGCCAAGACCGGTACGGCCGAGGTCCACGGCAAGCAGACGACGGGCTGGTTCGCCACGTACACCAAGGACTACACGATCGTCATGACCATCTCCCAGGGCGGTACGGGCTCGGGGTCGGCGGGGCCCGCCGTCCGCAAGATCTACAACGCGCTCTACGGGGTGGACGACAAGGGCAAGATCGACGAGAAGGCGGCGCTGCTGCCCAAGCCGCAGACCGGGCTGCCCAGGATCCTGGGCGACGGCACGATCCAGGCGCAGCCCCTCAAGCCCGCCGCCGCGCCGCAGCCGACCGCGGCGGCGGGGAGGCGGGAGCGGTGACCGGCTCGTCCGCCGCCGGCCGCTTCACCGTGCGCCGCTACAGCCCCGACCGCGGCGCCTGGGGCAAGCTGACCGCGCGCGACTCGGTCCTGCGGCGGCTGGACTGGGTCATGCTGCTGTCCGCCATGGCCCTGTCCCTGATCGGCGCGGTGCTGGTCTTCTCCGCCACCCGCAACCGCACCGAACTCAACCACGGCGACGAGTACGGCTTCCTGCTGCGCCACCTGCTCAACACCGGCATCGGGCTGACCCTGGCGGCCGGCGCCATCTGGCTCGGCCACCGCACCCTGCGCGGGGCCGTACCGATCCTGTACGGCCTCTCGCTGGTGCTGGCCCTGCTCGTCCTCACCCCGCTGGGTGCCACGATCAACGGCTCCCGCTCCTGGCTGGCCATCCCCGGCGGGCTCTCCCTTCAGCCCGCCGAGTTCGCCAAGATCACGATCACGCTGGGGATGGCGGTGATCCTGGCGGGCCGGGTCGACGCGGGCGACCGCCCGCACCCCGACCACCGCACCGTCGTCCAGGCCCTCGGCCTGGCCGCCGTCCCCGTCGCCATCATCATGCTGATGCCCGACCTCGGCTCGGTCATGGTCCTCGGCGCCATCATCCTCGGCGTACTGCTCGCCTCCGGAGCCTCCAACCGGTGGGTCCTCGGGCTGCTGGGCACCGGCGTCATCGGCTGCGTGGCCGTCTGGCAGCTGGGCCTGCTGGACGACTACCAGATCGCCCGGTTCGCCGCCTTCGCCAACCCGAGCCTGGACCCGGCGGGCGTCGGCTACAACACCAACCAGGCGCGCATCGCGATCGGCGGCGGCGGGCTGACCGGCTCCGGCCTCTTCCAGGGCAGCCAGACCACCGGCCAGTTCGTGCCGGAACAGCAGACCGACTTCATCTTCACCGTCGCCGGCGAGGAACTCGGCTTCCTCGGTGCCGGTCTGATCATCGTCCTGTTGGGCGTCGTCCTGTGGCGCGCCTGCCGCATCGCGCGCGAGGCCAGCGAGCTGTACAGCACGATCGTCGCCGCGGGCTGCATCGCCTGGTTCTCCTTCCAGGCGTTCGAGAACATCGGCATGACGCTCGGCATCATGCCCGTCACCGGGCTGCCGCTGCCGTTCGTCTCGTACGGCGGCACGTCCATGTTCGCGGTCTGGATCGCGATAGGGCTGCTCCAGTCCATCCACGCGCAACGGCCGGTGTCGGCCTGACCGGGGCTCCTCAGTGGCCGGCCGCGGCGCTGTAGGAGCTGTAGGCGACGAGGGCGGCGAGCACCGCGCCGCTCGCCACGGTGGCGAGCAGCACCCACAGGGCGACCCTCGCCTTCGCTTTCTTGCGTACCGGCCGCTGCTGCGGCCGGACGGGCCGCGGCGCGTACGGGGCCGCCGGTACGGCCGCGTCGGCCGCCATGTCGGCCAGTAGCCGACGGCAGGCGGCGGCCAGTTCGCCCGTACCGCTGGACAGCTGCCGCACCGTCTCGGCCCGCGCGGGCGCGCTCGTACCGCCGTCGAGGATGCGCCCCACCCGTATGAGCACCTCGTCGCGCGTGCCGGTGGCGGACAGGCTGATCCACCGCTGGACGTGCTCGCCCCGTATGACCACACCGCCCGTCCGGTCCCGGTAGACCGTGTATTCCTGCCACAGCACAGCGGCCAATTGCCGTGCCGTGTCCGTCAGATGCGCGAGCATCGTTCCCCCTGCCATGACTGCGCGAACCGAAGACCGCACTGTACCGAGCGGCGGGGGCCGGAGTGGGGCGGGGTCCGGTCACGGCGGAGCGCCCGCTCCCGTGGCGGGGCGGGCGCCCGTGGGCGTGTGCGTCAGGAAGCCTGCTGGATGTGCAGCAGGGAGGCCGCCAGCCGGTCCACCTCCTCGGGGGTGTTGTAGAGGGCGAGGGAAGCGCGTACGGCGCTGTCGAGGCCGTAGTGGGCCAGGGCCGGCTGGGCACAGTGGTGACCTGAGCGGACGGCGATGCCGAACTCGTCCAGGGCCTGCGCGACAGCCGTCGGTTCGTGGCCCGCGAGGGTGAAGGACAGCACCGCGATGCGGTCCGGGGCGTCGCCCAGCAGTCGCAGTCCGGGCACGGCGGCCAGGGCCTGGCGGGCGTAGGCGAGCAGGTCGGCCTCGTACGCGGCGACGGCCTCGTGGTCGAAGCCGGACAGCCAGTCGAGGGCGGCGAGCAGCCCGACCACGCCCGAGATGTGGCCGGTGCCGGCCTCGAAGGTGTGCGGTGCGGGCGCGAACGTCGTGCGGTCGAAGGAAACGGATTCGATCATGTTGCCGCCGCCCTGCCACGGCGCCATCGACGCCAGCAGTTCGGGCTTGGCGTACAGCGCGCCGATGCCGGTGGGCGCGAACAGCTTGTGACCGGAGAAGGCGTAGAAGTCGGCGTCCATGGCCTGTACGTCGACCGGGAAGTGGGCCACTGCCTGCGCGCCGTCCACCAGCACCTTGGCGCCGTAACGGTGGGCCAGCGCCGTCATCTCCGCCACCGGAGGGACGGTGCCGAGCACGTTGGAGGCATGGCTGACGGCCACCAGCCGGGTGCGGGTGGAGAGCAGGTCGGAGTAGGCGAACTGGTCGATCTGCCCGTCCGGCAGCAGCGGCACCGGCACCACCCGGGCGTGCGTCTCGGCGGCGAGCTGCTGCCAGGGGACGATGTCGGAGTGGTGCTCCAGCACGGGGACGAGGATGTCGTCCCCCGGGCCCAGGTTGGCCCGGCCCCAGGTCTGCGCGACGAGGTTGATCGCCTCGGTGGTGCCGCGCACGAAGACGATCTCTTCGGGGGACGGGGCGCCCAGGAAGTCCGCGACGGCGGCCCGGCCCGCCTCGTACAGGGCGGTGGCGTCGCGGGCCATGGTGTGGGCGCCGCGGTGGATGTTGGAGTTGGCCGAACCGTAGAAGGCCGTCACGGCCTCGATCACCTGGCGCGGCTTCTGGGTGGTGGCGCCGTTGTCGAGCCAGACGAGCGGATGGCCGTTGACCAGCCGGTGCAGGATCGGGAAGTCCCGGCGCGCCATCTCGGGGGAGAAGGCGCCGCGTTGGGTGCCGGGGAACTGGAGGGCGGAAGGCGGGGCGGTGGCCGTCGGGACGGCCGCCGTGGTGGCGGCCGGTGCTTCGGCGGGGGCCGCGCTCGCGGCCGGTGCTTCGGCAGGGACCGGTGCCGGTACGGTGCTGGTGCCGGGAACGGTGGTCGGCACCGCGCCGGTCAGCGCGGTCACTTGGCCGGGAACGGTGACCGGCAGCGCGCCGCTCAGGGCGGAGGCCTGGCCGGGAACGGCGGTCGGCGCCGCGCCGCCCTCGGCGGAACCCGCGCTCGGTGCCGGGGCCATGCCCGGCAGACCCGCCATCGCGGCGGCCGGTACGACGGTCGCCCCCGCGCCCGGAGCCGCGCCCGTGGCAGGCGCCACGCCCGTACTCGTGCCGGCGGCCGGAGCCGCTGCCACCTGGTCGGCGGCCGTGCCGGGCGTACCGGCCACGCCGGTCTCGGTGTCCTTCGTCCCCGTGCCCAGGAGGTCGCTCAGCGGCGCCGCGAGCCCCGTGACGTCAGGAGTAGTCATGGTACTTGGACACCTCGACGTTCTGGAGTACGGCGAGGGCGTCCTCCACCAGGACGGCCGTGTTGAAGTAGGCCGTGACCAGGTACGAGGTGATCGCCTTCTGGTCGACGCCCATGTTCCGTATCGACAGGCCCGGTTCGGCCTCGTCGGGTACCGAACTCGGGCGCAGGCCCACCACGCCCTGCTCGGCCTCGCCCACCCGCATCAGCAGGATCTCCGTCGTGCCCGCGCCGTTGATCGCCACCTTGTCGGACGGGAGCAGCGGCACGCCTCGCCAGGTCAGCAGCGGACTGCCGAACCGGGTGTCGGTCACCGGGGGCACACCCCGGCGGGTACATTCGCGGCCGAACGCGGCGATGGCACGGGGGTGCGCGAGGAAGTACGCGGGCTGCTTCCACACCTTGGCCAGCAGCTCGTCCAGGTCGTCCGGGGTCGGCGCGCCGGTGCGCGGCTGCACCCGCATGCCCGGGGCGACCTGGTTGAACAGGCCGAACTCCGGGTGGTTGAGCATCATCGACTCCTGCCGCTCACGCAGCGCGTGGACGGTCAGGTTGCTCTGCGCGCGGGTCTGGTCGATGGGCTGGTTGTAGAGGTCGGCGACGCGGGTGTGCACGCGCAGCACGGTCTGGGCGAGGCTCATGTGGTACTCGCGCGGCGTGTCCTCGTACTCCACGTACGTGCCCGGCAGCACCGGCTCGCCGACGTGCCCGGAGGCCAGGTCGACCGGCGCCTCGGCGCCCGGCGTCGGCATCTCGCCGGAACAGTAGGACTCCATCGAGGTGCGCAACGACTCGTCGCGCTCGGCCAGTTCGGCCAGCTTGGCGCGGCTGATGCACAGCGCGACACCGGGGGTCAGCGTGCGCACCCGGTACGGCTGCGACTCGCCCTTGGCCCAGGCCTCCAGGTCGAAGAACTGGCCGTCGCCGACGATCTCCAGCAGCGCGTCCTCGCCGTAGCGGCCGGTCACCCGCTTCTCGGCGCGGCCGCGTACGAGCACCCAGAGCCGGTCGGCGTTGTCGCCCTCGGAGCACAGTAACTGGCCGGCCTCGAAGGTGACTTCGTCGCAGGCCTCGGCCAGCTCGCGCAGCTGTCCCTCGTCGGCCTGCCGCAGGAACGGCAGTTCCCTGAGGTCCTCGGGGACGATGCGGTGGCTGTCGCCCTCGGAGAAGGTGCTGATCCGGTCGTCGCCGAGGATGAAGGTACGGCGGCGGTTGACGCGGTAGACGCCGGCCTCGACGTCCACCCAGGGCAGGGCGCGCAGCAGGTAGCGCGGGGTGATGCCGCGCATCTGGGGCGTGGTCTTGGTGGCGGTGGCGAGTTGCCGTGCCGCATCGGGACTGAGGCTCTGGCGGCCGTTGGGAGTGGTCATCGCTCCTCCATGGGAAAGGGCGCGCGGACGCACCGCGGCCCTCCTGGCCGCCGCGGTCCGCACGGGATGAGGGACCGATCGTCCGAGCGGCAACTGCCGACGGCAAGACGGCGTATTTCCGCAACCGGCCGGAAAGGAGCTATCCGGCATTAGCCAGTGTTCGTGCAGGCATGAACGGATTTTGACGGGGTGCCCCGTGGCCAGCCCGGAACCCCGTCGCCGCGCCACACGGCGTCCGGCGAACGGCCTGCGGAGCACTGCCTCACAGCCCCATACGCGGCTAGATTCGATCCATGGCGGACACCGTGCGGGAAATCGAGCGGAAGTACGAGGCCGACGACAGCACCCGGCTGCCCGACCTGACCGGCGTCGCCGGGGTCGCGGCCATCGCGGAACAGGGCACCGTCGTCCTGTCCGCCACTTACTACGACACCCCCGACCAACGGCTCGCCGCCGACGGCATCACCCTGCGGCGGCGGACCGGCGGCGGCGACGCGGGCTGGCACCTGAAACTGCCGGTCGCGCCCGGCGTACGGGACGAGGTGCGGATGCCCCTGGCCGACCGGCTGCCGCACAAGCTCGCGGCCCTGGTGCGCTCGCGGGTGCGCGGCGCGCGCCTGGCGCCGCTCGTGCACCTGCGGACCCGGCGCACGTTGCGGGTCCTGGAGGACGCCCGGGGCACGCCGCTCGCCGAGGTGGCGGTGGACGAGGTGGTGGCGCACCGGGTGGACGGCGCGGACACCGAAGACCGGGCGGGCACTGGAGGCCGGGCGGACGGCGGTGGCCGGCCGGACGGGCCGGGCCGCACGACCGTCGGCGTCCGGTGGCGCGAGATAGAGGTGGAACTGGTGGGGGACGGGGCCCCCGGGCTCCTGGACGCGGTCGAGGAGGTCTTCGCGGCCGCGGGCGTACGCCCCGCCGGCTCGGAGTCCAAGCTGGCCCGCGCCCTGGCCGAGACCACGCACGAAGCGGCCACGCACGAAGAGCCCACGCGGGAAGGGATCACCCGCGCGCAAGCCGGCAGGTCCCGCAAGCCCGGCACATCCCGCAAGCCCCGCGATGAACCCCGCACGGCCGGTGACGTCGTCCTCGCCTACGTCGGCGAGCAGGTACGGACCATCACCGAACTGGACCCCGCCGTCCGCCGCGACCTGCCCGACTCGGTGCACCGGATGCGCGTCGCCACCCGCCGCCTGCGCAGCGCGTTCCGCTCCTACGACGCACTG
The DNA here is from genome assembly GCF_044329785.1 of Streptomyces sp. NPDC017529. Taxonomy (NCBI): domain Bacteria; kingdom Bacillati; phylum Actinomycetota; class Actinomycetes; order Kitasatosporales; family Streptomycetaceae; genus Streptomyces; species Streptomyces sp. NPDC017529. The sequence continues at coordinate 387,110 of NZ_JBIRJY010000003.1, read as the reverse complement.
CTCGACCGCTCGGCGACCGATCCCGTCGGCGGTGAACTCAAATGGCTGGCGGCGGAGTTGGGCGTCGACCGGGACCGCGAGGTGCTGGTGGACCGGCTGCGCGCCGGGCTCGCGGACCTGCCAAGGGAGCTGCGGATCGGCCCGGTGGCCGCGCGGCTGCGCCTGTGGTCGCAGCGCCGGCGGCTCGGCTCGCGGCAGGCGCTGATCGCGGTGCTGGACGGGCCGCGCCACCTGGCACTGCTGGAGAGCCTGCACGCGCTCGTGGCGGACCCGCCGCTGCGCCCGGCCGCCGCCAGGCCGCCGGCGAAGCCGATGGCGAAGGCCGTGCTCAAGGACTACCGGCGGCTCGCCGGGCGGATGGCGGCCGCCCTGGAGGCCCCGGCCGGGCCGGCGCGCGACGAGGCGCTGCACGGCGCCCGCAAGGCCGCCAAGCGGGTGCGGTACGCGGCGGAGGCGGCGACGCCGGCGCTGGGCGGCCCGGCGGAGAAGTTCGCCAAGCGCATGAAGAAGGTGCAACAGCTGCTCGGCGATCACCAGGACAGCGTGGTGGCACGGGAGGCGCTGCGCGATCTTGCCGTACAGGCGCACGGGGCGGGCGAGGGCGGGTTCAGCTTCGGCCTGCTCTACGGGCGGGAGGAAGCGGCGGCGGCCGCCCGCGAGCGGGAGCTGCCCGAGGTGTGGCGCAAGGCGTCGAAGCCGGCGCACCGCAGGAAACTGCGCGGATGACGCCCCGGGGCGCGGGCCGCCCGGCCCGGTGACCCACCGTCCCGGCGCCGTCACCCCTTGCCCATCAGGGCGGTGCCCGTCAACAGGGCCGCTTTCCCGGGGTACGCTGGATGGTCACCCCTGCCAGCTCATGAAAGACGCCGCGATGCCTGTCGAGACGGTCTTCCCGCGCCTGGAAGCGCTTCTCCCGCATGTCCAGAAGCCCATCCAGTACGTCGGTGGAGAGCTCAACTCCACCGTCAAAGACTGGGACAGCTGCGATGTGCGCTGGTCGCTCATGTACCCGGACGCCTACGAGGTCGGGCTGCCCAACCAGGGCGTCATGATCCTTTACGAGGTCCTCAACGAGCGCGAGGGCGTGCTCGCCGAGCGCACGTACAGCGTGTGGCCGGACCTCGAAGCGCTGATGCGCGAGCACAAGGTGCCGCAGTTCACCGTCGACGCGCACCGCCCGGTCAGCGCCTTCGACGTACTCGGCGTCTCCTTCTCCACCGAGCTGGGCTACACCAACCTGCTCACCGCCCTGGACCTCTCGGGCATCCCGATCGAGGCCAAGGACCGTACGGAGGACCACCCGCTGATCCTCGCGGGCGGCCACGCGGCCTTCAACCCGGAGCCGATCGCCGACTTCCTGGACTGCGCGGTGATCGGTGACGGCGAGCAGGCCGTGCTGGAGATCACCGACATCATCCGCGCCTGGAAGGCCGAGGGCCGTCCCGGCGGGCGCGACGAGCTGCTGTTCCGCCTCGCGAAGACCGGCAGCGTGTACGTCCCCAAGTTCTACGACGTGGAGTACCTGGCCGACGGGCGCATCTCGCGCGTCGTGCCGAACCGCTCCGGCGTCCCGTGGCGGGTGTCCAAGCACACCGTCATGGACCTGGACGAGTGGCCCTACCCGAAGCAACCGCTCGTCCCCCTGGCCGAGACCGTCCACGAACGGATGTCGGTCGAGATCTTCCGTGGCTGCACCCGCGGCTGCCGTTTCTGCCAGGCCGGCATGATCACGCGCCCCGTGCGGGAGCGAAGCATCACCGGCATCGGCGAGATGGTGGACAAGGGCCTCAAAGCCACGGGATTCGAGGAGGTCGGCCTGCTGTCGCTGTCCTCCGCGGACCACACCGAGATCGGCGACATCGCCAAGGGGCTCGCCGACCGGTACGAGGAAGACAAGATCGGCCTGTCGCTGCCGTCGACCCGCGTCGACGCCTTCAACGTCGATCTTGCCAACGAGCTGACGCGCAACGGCCGTCGCTCGGGACTGACCTTCGCCCCCGAGGGCGGCAGCGAACGCATGCGCAAGGTCATCAACAAGATGGTCTCGGAAGAGGACCTGATCCGTACGGTCGCCACGGCCTACGGCAACGGCTGGCGGCAGGTGAAGCTGTACTTCATGTGCGGCCTGCCCACCGAGACCGACGAGGACGTCCTCCAGATCGGCGACATGGCGGTCAACGTCATCGCCAAGGGCCGCCAGGTCGCCAACTCCAACGACATCCGCTGCACCGTCTCCATCGGCGGCTTCGTGCCCAAGCCGCACACGCCGTTCCAGTGGGCGCCGCAGCTGTCCGCCGAGGAGACCGACGCGCGGCTGGAGAAGCTGCGCGACAAGATCCGCGGCGACAAGAAGTACGGCCGCTCCATCGGCTTCCGCTACCACGACGGCAAGCCCGGCATCGTCGAGGGCCTGCTCTCGCGCGGCGACCGCCGCGTCGGCGCCGTCATCCGCGCCGTCTACGAGGGCGGCGGCCGCTTCGACGGCTGGCGCGAGCACTTCTCGTACGACCGCTGGATGAAGGCCGCCGAGGAGACGCTGCCGGAGTACGGCGTGGACGTCGATTGGTACACCACCCGCGAGCGCACCTACGAGGAGGTCCTGCCCTGGGACCACCTCGACTCCGGCCTGGACAAGGACTGGCTCTGGGAGGACTGGCAGGACGCCCTCGACGAAACCGAGGTCGAGGACTGCCGCTGGACGCCGTGCTTCGACTGCGGCGTGTGCCCGCAGATGGACACCAGCATCCAGATCGGCCCCACGGGCAAGAAGCTGTTGCCGTTGACGGTCGTCAAGTAAGCACGTTCCGGTACGTACCACGGCCCGGTCTCCGCGGTGACGCGGAGGCCGGGCCGTGGCACGTGTACGACCGTGCCCATAACGGGCGCGAGGGGGAGAAAGCCGTATGGAGCCCACCGGGCCTTCGCTGTCCAAGGAGCCGGAGCGCCGCCGGGTGCCCGATCGCCACGAACCGGGGGAGGGCTGCCTGACGCGGCTGGTCCGGCTGCCCGTGCGCATCGTCGTACTGGTGCTCGTGGTGCCGGTGCGCATGGTGTGGGACGCGCTCGCCGCCTGCGGACGGGCGCTGCACCGCGGCGTACTGCGTCCCGTACGGCGCGGGCTGTCCTGGTTGGGGCACGTCCTGGTCGTCGCGCCGCTGGCCTGGGTGTACCGCTGGCTCCTCACCCCGGTCGGGCACGGCATCGCCTGGACCGCGCGGGCCTTCGGCACGGCGCTGGCCTGGCTGGCCAAGGCGCTCTTCTACTGGCCTTGGGCTGCCCTCTGGAGGTACGTGCTGGTGCCGGCCGGTGTGGCGACCGGGGTGGCCGTGGCCTGGCTGGTGCGCCACCTGATCGTGGCGCCGGCGCTCTGGTTCCACCGCTGGGTCCTCACTCCGGCCGGCCACACCTTCAGGTGGCTCGGCGGTGGCTTCGCCCGGCTGGTGCGCGGACTGGGCGCGGGGCTGGCCTGGCTCGGCCGTCACCTGATCGTGCTGCCCGCCCGGTGGTTCCACCGGCACATACTGGCACCGGTCGGGCGCGGTATCGCCTGGACGGCCCGCGGCATCGGGGCCGCCGTGGCCGCGCTCGTACGGTGGACGGTCGTCGCGCCGGCCGTCGCGGTGTGGCGCTACGTCCTGGCTCCCGTGGGCCGGGCGGTCGGCACCGCCGTGACGGTCGTGGCGCGCGAGACCGGCGCCGCGTTCGCGCACTGCTGGCGGGTGGCCGGGTACCTCTCCCGGGCCGTCGGCCGGTTCCTCGGCACACTCCTGCGGTGGGTCTTCGTCGAGCCGTTCCGCTGGGCGTACCGCACGGTCCTCACGCCCGTCGGCCACGCCGTCCGCGACGGCCTGTGGCGCCCGGTGCGCGGCGCGGCGCGGGAGGCGGGCCGGTCCGTACGCCGGGCGCTGGGCGCCGCCCGGCTCTCCGTCCGGCAGACCCGCGCGGAGATCCGGCGGGCGCTGTTCGGGGCGCCGCGGCGGCCGGAGCGCCCCGCGGTGCCGGAGCCCCGGCGGGAACCGGCGGCACCGCGGGCACGTACTCTAGGTAAGACGTCCGGGCGCGACGTGTCCCCGCCTCCGCGGGGGTGACGTCCGGCAGCGCCCTCACACCAAGGAGAAGTAACACTGGGCAAGCGACAGCCCGAAGGCCCGCCGCCCGCACCGGCGGTGCAGCGCATCCGACTGCGCTACACCAAGCGCGGCCGCCTCCGGTTCACCAGCCACCGCGACTTCCAGCGCGCTTTCGAGCGGGCGCTGCGCCGCGCCGAGGTCCCCATGGCCTATTCGGCGGGCTTCACCCCGCACCCCAAGGTGTCGTACGCCAACGCCGCGCCGACCGGTACCGGCAGCGAGGCCGAGTACCTGGAGATCCAGCTCACCGAGCGCCGCGATCCGGCACCGCTCAAAGAGCTGCTGAACGAGTCGCTGCCGACCGGTCTGGACATCACCGACGCGGTGGAGGCCCACACCTCCGGGCTCGCCGACCGGCTCCAGGCCTCGGTGTGGGAGCTGCGGCTCGACGGGGTCGAGCCCGCCGACGCGGCGCGCGCCGTGGAGCTCTTCCTCGCCGCGGAGGAGGTGCAGGTCGAACGCCGTACGAAGAACGGCATGCGGACCTTCGACGCGCGGGCCGCGGTCGCCCGCCTCGAAGCCGCCGCCCCCGAGGGCGATAGGCCGGACGGCAAAGCCTGTGCGATACTGCGGCTGGTTGTTCGGCATTTGACACCTGCCGTACGACCCGACGACGTCCTGTCCGGCCTCCGAGCTGCGGCCGACCTGGCGCCGCCGGTCCCCGCAGCGGTGACCAGGCTGGCGCAGGGGCTGCTCGATGAGGAGACCGGCGCGGTGACCGACCCGCTCGCGCCCGACCGCGATGCTGCCGAGGCCGGCTCGACTACGGCCGCCGGCTGAGTGCCGCGAGGCGCCGGACGGTCCTGCGTAGGACCGCCGTCGTCGCGTCGCCGATCAACCAGGGAGCCACCCCGGTCCGGCAGACGCACTGACCAGGAGACTTTCGCCGGTCCCCGACAGCCGGGCCCGGCGAGCGAGACGACAGCTCCCGTGCGGCGCCCGCGCCCCGGAGCGCGGCACCGCGCATTTCACGCGGGCCGCGTCCGGATCCAGGCGTGGCGCCCGGGAGCGTGACGGGAGAACCGCCCGCATGCTCGAACCCATTGAGCCCAACGAACCCAGCGGCCCTTCGGAACAGACTTCCGAGGGCAGTACCCCCAGCGACACGCTGCCGCCGCGCCGCCGTCGCCGCGCCGCCTCGCGGCCCGCCGGACCGCCGGTCACCGCGACGACGGACGCGCCCGCCGAGAGCGCGGTGCCCGCGGACAGCGGTACGGCCGCGAGCGCCGCGCAGGACGCTGACGGCGCCGCCTCCACGGTCGTGACCGGCGAGGACGCCAAGCCCGCCCGTACGCGCCGCCGCGCCACCCGCAAGGCCACCGCGCCCGCCGGCGCACCGCAGCCGGCCGAGGCCGCGCAGCCCGCCGCCGAGGCGCCGGCCGCCGCACAGGCCGACCCGCAGGCCCCGGAAGAGCCGCAGGCCGCCGAGGACGAGGCGCCCCGCGCCCGGCCCCGCCGCCGCGCCACCCGCCGTGCCTCCGCACCGGCCGGATCCCCGGCCGCCGAGGCGCCGGAGGCAGCCGCGCCGCAGGCCGCCGACGAGGACGCCGCGCCCGCCGCCGTGTCCGAGCAGCCCGCGGCGCCGGAGCAGCCGGCCGCGTCCGAGGACGCCAAGCCCGCCCGCTCCCGCCGCCGCGCCACTCGCAAGGCCACGGCCCCGGCCGGTTCGCCGCAGGGCGCCGCCGAGCCGCAGGGCGCCGCCGAGCCGCAGAGCGCGCAGGCGCCGGCGGAGGCCGTGATCGAGGACGAGGAGGCGGACGAGGCGGCCGCCGGGACCGCCGAGGCCCCGGAGGCGGCGCCCGCCGCGCCGGCCGAGGACACCAAGCCCGCCCGCTCCCGCCGCCGCGCCACCCGCAAGGCGACCGCCCCCGCGGGCTCCCCGCAGACCGGCGAAGCCGAGGAGGCCGCCGAGAAGCCGGCCGAGCCCGCCGCCGAGTCCGGCTCCGGTGACGCGCCGCGCCGCCGCGCCCGCCGCCGTGGCGAGCGCGCCGCCGAGCCCGCGCAGCAGGAGCAGCCCGCCGCCGAGGCGCGTACCGAGGAAGCGCCCGCGCCGGAGGAGCCGGCCCGCGGTGGCCGCCGCCGCGACCGGCGCCCGCCGACCGCCGTCTTCCAGGCGCCGGTCTTCACCGAGCCCATGTTCCAGACGCCGGAGACCGCTGCCGCGGCGGCGGCCGCCGCCGCCGAGCAGCAGGCCGCCGAGGAGCCCGCCGCCGAGCAGGACGAGCAGCCCGCGGCCGGCGGCCGCCGCCGTCGCCGCCGGGGCGCCGCCGAGCCCGAGCAGCAGCCCGCCGCCGAGCAGCAGCCCGTCCAGGACGTCCAGGACACCCAGGACATCCAGGACGACGACGAGGACGACACCGAGGACGAGCGCGGCGAGGCCGCGCAGGGCGACGAGGAGTCGGGCGACCGCCCGTCCCGCCGCCGCCGTCGCGGCGGCCGCCGCCGTCGCCGTGGCGAGGCCGCGGACGGCAGCGACGAGCAGGCCGGCGAGGACCAGCAGTCCGACGCCGGGCAGCAGGAAGCGGCGGAGGAGCCGGCCGAGCAGGCCGCGTCCGCCGACGAGGACGACGACCAGCAGGGCGGCGGCTCCAGCAGCAGCCGCCGGCGCCGTCGCCGCCGCCGTCGCAGCGGCGACCTCGGTGACGGGGACGCCCCGCAGGGCGGCGACGACCCGGAGCGTACGGTCGTCAAGGTCCGCGAGCCCCGCAAGAAGGACGAGCCGTCCGACGAGGTCCAGTCCATCAAGGGCTCGACCCGCCTGGAGGCCAAGAAGCAGCGCCGCCGCGAGGGCCGCGAGCAGGGCCGCCGCCGGGTGCCGATCATCACCGAGGCGGAGTTCCTGGCGCGCCGCGAGGCCGTCGAGCGCGTCATGGTCGTCCGCCAGAGCGGCGAGCGCACCCAGATCGGCGTCCTTGAGGACAACGTGCTCGTCGAGCACTTCGTCAACAAGGAGCAGTCGACGTCGTACGTCGGCAACGTCTACCTCGGCAAGGTGCAGAACGTCCTGCCGTCGATGGAGGCCGCCTTCGTCGACATCGGCAAGGGCCGCAACGCCGTGCTGTACGCGGGCGAGGTCAACTTCGAGGCGCTCGGCATGGCCAACGGGCCGCGCCGCATCGAGACCGCGCTGAAGTCCGGCCAGTCCGTGCTGGTGCAGGTCACCAAGGACCCGATCGGCCACAAGGGCGCCCGCCTGACCAGCCAGGTCTCGCTGCCGGGCCGTTACCTGGTCTACGTGCCCGAGGGCTCGATGACCGGCATCAGCCGCAAGCTGCCGGACACCGAGCGGTCGCGCCTGAAGCAGATCCTCAAGAAGATCGTCCCCGAGGACGCGGGCGTCATCGTCCGTACCGCCGCCGAGGGCGCCAGCGAGGACGAGCTGCGCCGCGACGTGGAGCGCCTGCAGGCGCAGTGGGAGGAGATCCAGAAGAAGGCCAAGGCGGGCTCCACCAGCTCGCCGAGCCTGCTGTACGGCGAGCCGGACATGACCGTCCGGGTCGTCCGCGACATCTTCAACGAGGACTTCTCGAAGGTCATCGTCAGCGGCGAAGAGGCGTGGGAGACCATCCACGGCTATGTCGCGCACGTCGCGCCGGACCTGGCCGACCGCCTCCAGAAGTGGACCTCGGACGTCGACGTCTTCGCGACGTACCGCATCGACGAGCAGCTGATGAAGGCGCTGGACCGCAAGGTCTGGCTGCCCTCCGGCGGTTCGCTGGTGATCGACAAGACCGAGGCCATGGTCGTCATCGACGTCAACACCGGAAAGTTCACCGGCCAGGGCGGCAACCTCGAAGAGACCGTGACCAGGAACAACCTGGAGGCGGCCGAGGAGATCGTGCGCCAGCTGCGGCTGCGCGACCTGGGCGGCATCGTCGTCATCGACTTCATCGACATGGTGCTGGAGTCCAACCGGGACCTGGTGCTGCGGCGGATGCTGGAGTGCCTGGGCCGCGACCGTACGAAGCACCAGGTCGCCGAGGTCACCTCGCTGGGCCTGGTCCAGATGACCCGTAAGCGGGTCGGCCAGGGCCTGCTGGAGTCCTTCTCCGAGCCGTGCGTGCACTGCAACGGCCGCGGCGTCATCGTCCACATGGACCAGCCGTCCTCGGTCGGCGGCGGTGGCGGCGGCAAGCGCAAGAAGAAGGGCAAGTCCGGCGCGGCCGGCAACGGCGCGCAACTCGACCACCAGCACCACGACGAGCACGAGCACCCGGAGCTGGAGCCGGTCGCGGTGACCGAGGCCGAGCTGCAGCCCGCGGTGGCCGACACCGACGAGTGGTTCGGCAGCCCGGCGGAGGCCGAGGCGGCGGCCGGTGGCGTACGCGGCCGTGGCCGCCGTCGCGCCAGCCGCAAGGTGTCCGCCCCGGCGGGCGCGCCCAAGGCGTCCGAGGCCGCCGCGATCGTGGTGGAGGCCGCCGAGCCCGCGCCGGCCGCCGAGCCGGAGCCCGTCGCGGCACCGGAGCCGGCCGCCGAGCCGGAGCCCGTCGCGGCACCGGAGCCGGCCGCCGAGCCCGCGCCGGCCCGTCCGCGCCGCCGTGCGACCCGTAAGGCGTCCGCGCCCGCGGGCTCGCCCAAGCCCGCCGAGGACGCGGAGCAGGCCGCTGCCGAGGCGAGCGCCCCGGTGGCGGAGGCCGCGCCGGAGCCGGCCGCCGAGCCCGTCGCCGAACCGGTCGCCGAGGCCGCTGCCGAGGTGCCCGCCGACGACGCCGGGGCGGCGCCGGTCGCCGAGGAGGCCGCCGAGGAGGCGCCCGCCAAGAAGACCGCGGCGAAGAAGACGGCCAAGAAGGCGCCCGCCAAGAAGACGGCGGCGAAGAAGACGGCCACGGCCAAGAAGACGGCGGCGAAGAAGACCACCACCGCCAAGAAGGCCACGGCGAAGAAGACCACCACGAAGAAGGCCACGACGAAGAAGGCGGCGGCCAAGAAGACCGCCGCCGCCGAGCAGGCCCCGGCCTCGTCGGTGTCGGCTTCGACGGAGGACTGAGGCCGGACCGTGTCCCCGGGCCGTACGCGGCCCGGGGCCGGTTTGACCCCCTGGTCAAGGCCCCGTAACCTTGGCCATCGGCGTGTGTAAGTACGCCAAACCACTGAGCAAACACCTCCCGGCCCGCCGGGAGAGGCCGCTCGTCCCTCGGATTCCACGGGATCGTCACGAACCCGTGTGAGCGGCTGGCATCAGAGGTCCCGTTCCTAGCGAGAGAGAGTTCCGCGTGTACGCGATCGTGCGCACCGGCGGCCGTCAGCAGAAGGTTGCTGTCGGCGACGTCATCGAGGTAGACCGCATTTCCACCAGCAAGGTCGGCGACTCCGTCGAGCTCTCCACGCTGCTGGTCGTCGACGGTGACGCGGTCACCAGCGACCCGTGGGTCCTGGCCGGCGTGAAGGTCCAGGCCGAGGTTGTCGACCACCACAAGGGCGACAAGATCCGGATCCAGAAGTACAAGAACAAGACCGGTTACAAGAAGCGGATCGGCCACCGCCAGCTGCACACCGCGCTGAAAATCACCGGCATCGACGCTCCGGCGAAGTAAGGGACTGAGGAGACATGGCACACAAGAAGGGCGCATCGTCCACTCGGAACGGTCGCGATTCCAATGCTCAGCGGCTCGGCGTGAAGCGCTTCGGCGGTCAGGCCGTCAACGCCGGTGAGATCCTGGTCCGCCAGCGCGGCACCCACTTCCACCCGGGCACGGGCGTCGGCCGCGGCGGCGACGACACCCTGTTCGCCCTGGCTGCGGGCGCGGTGCAGTTCGGCACCAACCGTGGCCGCAAGGTCGTGAACATCGTCCCGATCGCTGAGTGACCCACTTCCTCAGCATCGAGCGATAGCTCGGCAGCACCACTCCGAGGGCGGACCGCCTCTCCCCGCAGTACGCGGGAAGGCCGGTCCGCCCTTGGCGTGTTAGTACAGAGACATTCCCGTCGTATCTGGAGGCACCCCACCATGACCACCTTCGTGGACCGCGTCGAGCTGCATGTCGCCGCGGGTAACGGAGGCCACGGCGTGGCCTCCGTCATGCGCGAGAAGTTCAAGCCGCTCGGCGGCCCGGACGGCGGCAACGGCGGCCGCGGCGGCGATGTGATCCTGGTCGTCGACCAGGACGTCACCACGCTCCTCGAATACCACCACCACCCGCACCGCAAGGCCACCAACGGCCAGCCGGGCGCCGGCGACCACCGCGCCGGCAAGAACGGCCAGGACCTGGTGCTGCCGGTCCCGGACGGCACCGTCGTCCTGGACCGCGCGGGCAACGTGCTCGCCGACATGGTCGGCCAGGGCACCACCTTCGTCGCGGGCCAGGGCGGCCGCGGCGGCCTCGGCAACGCCGCGCTGGCCTCCGCCCGCCGCAAGGCCCCCGGCTTCGCGCTGCTCGGCGAGCCCGGCGAGGCCCGGGACATCGTGCTGGAGCTCAAGACCGTCGCGGACGTCGCGCTGGTCGGCTACCCGAGCGCCGGCAAGTCCTCGCTCATCTCGGTGCTCTCGGCCGCCAAGCCGAAGATCGCCGACTACCCGTTCACCACCCTGGTGCCCAACCTCGGTGTGGTGACGGCCGGTTCGACCGTCTACACCATCGCGGACGTGCCGGGCCTGATCCCCGGCGCCAGCCAGGGCAAGGGCCTCGGCCTGGAGTTCCTGCGGCACGTGGAGCGCTGCGAGGTGCTCGTGCACGTCCTGGACACCGCGACCCTGGAGTCCGACCGCGACCCGGTCTCCGACCTCGACGTCATCGAGGCGGAGCTGGCGCAGTACGGCGGCCTGGACAACCGGCCGCGGGTGGTCGTCCTCAACAAGATCGACATCCCGGACGGGCAGGACCTGGCCGACATGATCCGCCCCGACCTGGAGGAGCGCGGCTACCGCGTCTTCGAGGTCTCGGCCGTCGCCCGTACCGGCCTGAAGGAGCTGTCGTACGCGCTGGCCGGCATCGTCGCCGAGGCCCGCGCCGCCAAGCCCGTCCAGGAGGCCACCCGCATCGTCATCCGCCCGAAGGCCGTGGACGACGCGGGCTTCACGGTCACCCCGGAGGGCGAGGGCTTCTTCCGCGTCCGTGGCGAGAAGCCCGAACGCTGGGTGCGCCAGACCGACTTCAACAACGACGAGGCCGTCGGCTACCTCGCCGACCGGCTCAACCGCCTCGGCGTCGAGGACGAGCTGCGCAAGGTCGGCGCGCACGCCGGCGACGGCATCGCGATCGGCCCCGAGGACAACGCGGTCGTCTTCGACTGGGAGCCGATGATGGCGGCGGGCGCGGAGATGCTCGGCCGCCGCGGTGAGGACCACCGCATGGAGGCGCCGCGCCCCGCCGCGCAGCGCCGCCGGGACCGCGAGGCGGCCCGCGACGAGGCGGAAGGCGAGTACGAGGACTTCCGCCCGTTCTGACGCACGGCTACACGTACGCGGCAGGCCCCCGGGAGCACCGGGGGCCTGCCGCGTTGCCGGGGCCTCCCGGCAGCCCGCACGGGGTTCCGCCGGGCGCCGGGCCGCCCCGCTGCCGTAGATTTGCGGGCGTACGGAAACACCCGTACGGAATCTCCCGTACGCGGCGGTGACAGGCGAGCACAGGGGTACGCAGGTGGCAGGCGCAAGGCAGGACGTGACGGACGCCCGCAGGATCGTGGTCAAGGTCGGTTCGTCCTCGCTGACCACGGCGAGCGGCGGCCTGGACGCGGACCGGGTGGACGCACTGGTGGACGTGCTGGCCAAGCACCAGGACAAGGAGATCGTGCTGGTCTCCTCCGGCGCCATCGCGGCCGGCCTGGCACCGCTGGGCCTGGACAGGCGGCCCCGCGACCTGGCCCGGCAGCAGGCCGCCGCCAGCGTCGGCCAGGGCCTGCTGGTCGCCCGCTACACCGCCTCCTTCGCGCGCTACGGGCGCCGCGTCGGCCAGGTCCTGCTGACCTCCGACGACACCAGCCGCCGCGCCCACTACCGCAACGCCTTCCGCACGCTGGACCAGCTGCTGGCCATGGGCGCCGTGCCGATCGTCAACGAGAACGACACCGTCGCCACCGACGAGATCCGCTTCGGCGACAACGACCGGCTGGCCGCTCTGGTCGCCCACCTCGTCCGGGCCGACCTGCTCGTGCTCCTCTCGGACGTGGACGGTCTCTACGACGGCGACCCCAGCACCCCCGGCACCTCCCGCATAGCCGAGGTACGCGGCCCCGGCGACCTGGAGGGCGTCTCGATCGGCAGCGCGGGCCGCGCGGGCGTCGGCACCGGCGGCATGGTCACCAAGGTCGAGGCGGCCCGGATCGCCGCCGCGGCCGGCATCCCGGTCGTGCTGACCTCCGCCGTACACGCCGCCGACGCCCTGTCCGGCGGCCCCACCGGCACCCACTTCCTGCGCACCGGGCGCCGCTCCGCCGACCGGCTGCTGTGGCTGGCACACGCCTCCACGCCGCGCGGCGCGCTCGTCCTGGACGACGGGGCCGTCCAGGCGGTGGTCGAACGGCACTCCTCGCTGCTGCCGGCGGGCATCGCCGCGGTCGAAGGGGAGTTCAGCGCGGGCGACCCGGTCGAACTGCGGGACACCGCAGGCCGGGCCGTCGCGCGCGGCCTGGTCAACTTCGACGCGCGGGAGGTGCCGCGGCTGATCGGCCGCTCCACCCGGGACCTCGCCCGCGAGCTGGGCCCCGCGTACGAGCGCGAGGTCGTGCACCGCGACGATCTGGTCGTATTGCACCACTGACGGCCGTCACAACCAGAAAACAAGCGGGGAGAAAGGTCCAAAGACCAGCCTTTCCACGGAGACCTTCTCGAAAACGGCCCCGCGACGGCCCGCGGACTGGTCAACTTTGTTGCGGGGACGCCGTCAGGGGAGCGCCGTCCGCGGCGCGCGAGCGCGCGCCACACCACAGCAGTGCCGGACCACTGCCGGGCGCCGCCCGCGGCCAGGGGCCCGGAGCAGCGCGACCCGCGGTGCCCCGGAGCGGCCCGCACGCGGCGGCGCGTCCGGCAGCGTTCCGGCACCAGCGAAGGCAGACAGCACCGATCGGCTCCGCCCCCGCGCGAGCGGAGCGATACGCATAACAGGAGGCCGCCGGTGAGACGAGGGCGCCCAGGGGCGCTGTCCCGAGGGATGGCGGAGCGCACACTGACCAGCGTCGGGACCGCGGGGCCGGCCGGCGGGACCGGGGCCGGGTCCGAGGACCGTGCGGGGCCGGGCGGGGCGGTGCACGAGCGGCCGGCGGCGGACCGGCACGAGGCGTCGCGGCTCTGGCACGTCACCCTCAGCGTCTCGGGGGCCGAAGCCCCCTTGCAGGAGGTCCGGCGGGCGCTCGAACAGCTCGCGCACGACCACCCCTTCCTGCTGACCAGCCGCTACGCGAACGACCACGCCGAGATCCGCTACTGGGAAGAGGCCCGGGACCTGCACGACGCGGCGGCGGTCGCGCTGCGCCTGTGGGGCGAGCACCGTTCCACGGCCGGACTGCCGCCGTGGGAGATCGTCGGCTTGGAGGTCATCGGCCGGGAGACGTACCACCAGCGCGTCGCGGAGGGGTACGGTCCGCCGCCCGCCTCGCCGGTGGGAGTGCACCCGTACTGAACCGGCCGGGGCGCGCCGTGCTGAGCCGGTGCGGGCGGCACCCGTCCTGAGGAGTCCGCGTACGGGCCCCGGCGGGCCCGTACCGGTGGGCCGGCGTCCCGCGGGTCGGAACGCGGCGCGGCCGCGGCCCGCCGCCCGGTTAGGCTTTCCGCCATGACCAGCGACTCAGCGCACTCCTCACCCGTCATCGAGACCGCCCGGCGCGCCAAGGAAGCGGCGGCCGTCCTGGCGCCGCAGCCGCGCACGGCGCGCGACGGCGCGCTGCTCGCCATCGCCGACGCCCTGGTGGCCCGCACGGAGGAAATCGTCGCCGCCAACGCCGGGGACATCGCCAAGGCCAGGGCCGCGGGCACCGGCGAGTCCCTCGTGGACCGGCTCACGCTGACCCCCGAGCGGGTCACGGCGATGGCCGCCGACGTCCGCGACGTGGTGGCGCTGCCCGACCCGGTGGGCGAGGTGGTGCGCGGTTCGACGCTGCCCAACGGCCTGGACCTGCGGCAGGTACGCGTGCCGCTGGGCGTCGTCGGGATCATCTACGAGGCGCGGCCGAACGTGACCGTGGACGCCGCGGCGCTGTGCCTGAAGGCGGGCAACGCGGTACTGCTGCGCGGCTCGTCCTCCGCCTACGCCTCCAACAGCGCGCTCGTGGAGGTCCTGCGGGACGCGGTGGCGAGCGTCGGGCTGCCTGCCGACGCCGTCCAGCTGGTGCCGGGGGAGAGCCGGGACTCGGTGCGCGAGCTGATGCGGGCGCGCGGCCTGGTCGACGTGCTGATCCCGCGCGGCGGCGCCTCGCTGATCCGTACGGTCGTGGAGGAGTCCACCGTCCCGGTGATCGAGACCGGCACCGGAAACTGCCACGTCTACGTGGACGAGCACGCCGACATCGACATGGCCCTGGACATCCTGATCAACTCCAAGGCGCAGCGGCCGAGCGTGTGCAACGCCGCCGAAACGGTCCTGGTGCACGCCGGCATCGCCGAGACGTTCCTGCCGCGGGCCCTGGAGGCGCTGACCCAGGCCGGGGTGGTCGTGCACGGCGACACGGCCTGGCAGCAGGCCGGGCCCGGCCTGGTCGCGCCCGCCACGGACGAGGACTGGGCGGCCGAGTACCTCTCGTACGACATCGCGGCGGCCGTCGTGCAGGACCTGGACGCGGCGGTCGCGCACATCCGGCGCTGGTCCTCCGGTCACACCGAGGCGATCGTCACCACCTCGCAGGCCGCGGCCCGCCGCTTCACCCAGCTCGTCGACTCCACCACGGTCGCGGTCAACGCCTCCACCCGCTTCACGGACGGCAGCCAGTTCGGATTCGGTGCCGAGATCGGCATCTCGACGCAGAAGCTGCACGCCCGGGGGCCGATGGGCCTGCCGGAGCTGACCTCGACGAAGTACGTCGTCACGGGGGACGGGCACACGCGCTGAGCAACCGCGGCCCGCGACCGCGGGCCGCGGCCGAATTCCCCTACTCCCTGCCCGGATCGGGCGGCCGGGGTTAGTCTGGACGAGTGCCGGACGACGTGGGGGGCAAGCCGTTCCCGGACGGCGAGGAGCCCGACGAGCACAGCCAGCCGAGCCACGGGGCAGCGGACGAGGACTTCGCCTCCGTGGCCTTCGACGAGGACTTCGTGCGGGCCGCGCGCTTCCACGAACCGACCGCGGTGGAGCGGATGCTGGCCGCCGCACAGGCCCGCGCCGAAGCCGACGCGGCCCGCGCCCGCCCCGGGTACGGCACCGATCCGGACGGCACCGACGACTCCGCGCCGGACGTACCGGGCCGCGCCGCCGGCCGCAGGTTCGGCCGCGGATACGGCGCCGACCCCAACGCGTACGGCTCCCATGGCCCGTACGGGCCCTACGGCGGTGCCCTGCGCCCGTACCGCGGCAGCCTCCGCTGGCACCGCCCGGTGGCCTGGCTGCTCGCCGTCGTCATGGGCATCGGCCTGGTCGCGCTCGCCTTCTCCGCGGTCTACCACGGCGCGTCCGGCGGACGCCCCCAGGACCCGGCACCACCGCCCGCGACCAGCGGCGTGGACGGCGTGCCGCCCGCCCGGTCCAGCGTCCCGCCGTCGGCGTCCGCGTCCGTCGAGTCGGAGCCGCCGCCCGCGGCGGCCACGCCGCGCGCCCGCTGACCGCTTCCGTGCGCCGGTCGGTGCGCCCCGTTTCGCGGCAAGTGGGTGGCGCGGCTCCGAAAAAGTACCCGCAACTTGTCCCGTACCAGCGCGTTTACCGACGGCTCCCCGGACCTACTCTTGTGGTATGGCCGGTGCTGGTGACCCTCCCGAAGGGACCCCCGAGGGCGCCGCGGGAGGCGGGGAGGACGAATACCGATCCGTCGTCTTCGACGAATCGTTCGTACGGGCTGCACGTCTTCAGGAGTACTCCGCGAGGGAGCGCATGGGCGACCACGCACGGGCCGTACGGTCCCGGCACGCCTGGGCGCGGCTCGGCGGCGCCCGGCAGGCCGTCCTCCTCGCCGTACTGATCGTGATCGCCTTCGGCACCGCGATCTACCTGGGCATCCGCCATCCGTACAAGCCGCCCGAACCGGTGGCGGCCGAGCCGCTCAGGGCCACGGTCGTACCGCTGGCGCCGACCGGTGCCGTACCGGGCGGGAAACCGGCCGACCTCTTCGCGCGCAGCCCCGCCGCGCAGTACCGGATCGGCGCGGCGGGCGTCAACCTGCCCACCGTCGAACGGACCGAGCACTTCTCCGAGGGCCAGGTCGTCTCCGCCCTGTCCCTCGCCAAGGACTACCTGGTCCGCTCCTCGATCGACCCGGCCACCCTGACGGGAGGGTCCGTACGGCCGGTGGGCCTGCTCCTGACCCCCAGCCAACTCGACCAGTTCGACCGGAGCCTGGCGCACCCGGCCGACGACGGGCGGCACGCCGCCACCGGCTGGCTGCTCCGCTTCGACCCGGCCCAGGTGGCGCTGGCCGACCCCAACGTGCGGGTCAGCGGCACCCTTTCGGTCGCCGAGGTCGGCCCGGACGCCCTGGAGGTGAGCGCCGACTTCACCTTCGCCTACGCGCTGCGCCCGGCCACCGCCAAGAGCGGCGAGGCCCAACAGGCCCCGGCCGCCTCGCTGTTCACCGTCCGCCGCGAGATGAGCTTCCGCATCCGGCGCGACGACCTGGACGAACACCGCCTGGAGGTGCTGGAGAGCAACCTCCAGGCGGGGCCGATGTCCTGCTCCGCCGACGCGGCGGGCGTGCTGCGCCCGCTGCTCGCCGGGCAGCGCGCCTCGGGCGACGGGCCGCAGGGCACCGACCCGTACGCCCGCGGCCGGTCGAACACGGGGTTGTGCGGGAAGCTGGCGGCTACTTCCCCGCCGGACCAGGTCCCTCCGGCCCGTTAGCACCGTCCGACCCGTTGGCGCCGCCCGTGCCACCGCCCGGCCGCGAACCGCCGCGGAAGACCGTGTCGCGCAGCTTGCCGCCGAGGTCCCCCGCGCCGCCGGCTATGTCGCGCACCAGGCCCATCAGCGGGTCCTTGCTGTTGCGCACCGACTCCGCGTAGTGCGCGGCGGACTCGCGGAAGGAGTCCGAGACCGAGGTGTCCTTGTCCTCGTCCCTGCGCGGGTAGTGGCCGTCCATGATGCGCTGGTAGTCGCGGCTGGCCGCCCACTTCTTCAGCTCGGCCGCCCGCACGGTGGTGAACGGGTGGCTGCGCGGCAGCATGTTCAGGATCTTCAGCACGGAGTCGCGCAGGTCGCCGCCCGCCTCGTACTCCTCGGCCTGCTTGAGGAACGCGTCCACGTTCATCTCGTGCAGGTGGTTGCCGCCGGCCAGCTTCATCAGGCCGCGCATGGAGGCCTGGAGGTCCTGCCCGACCAGCAGCCCTGCCCGGTCCGCCGACAGCTCCGACTTGCGGAACCACTCGCGCAGCGCCGTCACTATCGCCATGATCGCGACGTTGCCGAGCGGGATCCAGGCGACCTTGAGCGCCAGGTTCGTCAGGAACAGCAGGATCGTGCGGTACACGGCGTGGCCGGACAGCGCGTGGCCGACCTCGTGGCCGATGACCGCACGCATCTCCTCCTCGTCGAGCAGCTCGACGAGGCCGGTGGTCAGGACGATGATCGGCTCGTCCAGGCCGATGCACATGGCGTTCGGCACCGGGTCCTGGTTGACGTACATCGGCGGGACCTTCTCCAGATCCAGGATGTAACAGGCGTCCCGCAGCATGTCGTTCAGGTGCGCGAACTGCTGGTCGCCGACCCGCACCGAGTCCGACAGGAACAGCAGCCGCAGGCTGCGCTCCGGCAGCAGGCCGCTCAGCGTCTTGAAGACGGTGTCGAACCCGCTCAGCTTGCGCAGGGCCACGAGCGCGGAGCGGTCCGCGGGGTGCTCGTAGGCGCGGGAAGAGATCCCCGGGAACCGCCTGCGGTCCCGGCTCGGTACGCGCTCGCTGCCGCCTGGGCTCTCCGTCATTGGGGCCTCCCCCTGTTCGACTGCGTGTGATTCAGACTAGAGGACGCCGCTGACAGCCATTTGGATGCTCAGGCGTACGCTGGCGAGCGCACCGGGGCCGCACATGCCCACATGCCCGTACAAAGGGAGCGCATCAGCCATGCCGAACACGAGCGTGCTGCTCGCCGCCGCGGCGGAGACCTCGAAGACCGACGGCCCGGGATGGATCCTGCGTACCGTCCTCATCGTCGGCGTGCTGGGCGCGGCGTTCCTCGCGTGGGTGCTGCTGCGCAATTACGGCAAGGGCGGCGACGACGACCGGGACTGATCCGCGGGCCCGGTCCGGAGGCGTTCCGTCCGCTTCCGGTGCCCGGCCGTGACCGCCGCCGCGGGGCGGCGGGCGCCCTCCCGGCGGAGTCGGCGTGAGAGTCGGACGGGCTCACGCATACGATGTGGCGGAAGTCTCTGTCCGTTCCCATCCCGGATTGGTCCTGCCGACGATGAGCCTGCACACCACCGCACAGCACCTGGTCACCCTCGCCGAAGGCGGTCAGAAGGGCGGCAACCACGAAAGCCTCAACCCGTTCGTCACGGGCGGCGGCGCCCTGATTGCCCTGCTTCTCCTGCTCTGGATCACCACCCGCTTCAACCGCGACCGCTGAGCGCGGGAACCTGGACCCCGGCACCCCGCGCGGCCCAGTAGGGTCTGCACGCATGGGAGAGCAGACAGGGCCCGTGAAGCGGCGGCTCGGAGTGATGGGCGGAACTTTCGATCCGATCCATCACGGACACCTGGTCGCCGCCAGCGAGGTGGCCAGCCAGTTCCACCTCGACGAGGTCGTTTTCGTACCCACGGGCCAGCCGTGGCAGAAGAGCCACAAGACGGTGTCGCCGGCCGAGGACCGCTACCTGATGACGGTCATCGCCACCGCGTCCAATCCGCAGTTCTCCGTCAGCCGCATCGACATCGACCGCGGCGGCAAGACGTACACCATCGACACGCTGCGGGAGCTGCACGCCCTGCACCGTGACGCGGATCTCTTCTTCATCACCGGCGCCGACGCGCTCGGTCAGATCCTGACCTGGCACGACGCGCCGGAACTGTTCTCGCTCGCCCACTTCATCGGGGTGACCAGGCCCGGGCACATACTGGCGGACCCCGGGCTCCCCGAAGGTGCGGTGTCCCTGGTCGAGGTGCCGGCGCTGGCCATCTCCTCGACCGGCTGCCGGGCGCGCGTCGCCCAGGGGGATCCGGTCTGGTACCTCGTGCCGGACGGTGTCGTGCGCTACATCGACAAGCGCCACCTGTACCGCGAGGACCCGGCCGGCCACGACGGCCGCTGACATCTGCTGAAGACGGCCGCTGACGACGACCGCCGACGGGGCTGACGGAAAGGGGCACCGGTGAACGACCGACAGGACCCGTACGTGCCGCAGGACCCGTATGCCCACGAGCGGCAGGGGCAGCCGGAGTACACCTACGACGCCTACGGGCAGCCGGTGTACCAGGAGGCGCCGCAGCAGGTCACCTACGACCAGTACGGGCAGCCGGTCGGCTACGACCCGTACGCCGGGCAGGCGCCTTACGACCCGTACGGCGGACAGCAGGGCCAGCCCGGCGCCGGACACCAGGGGTACGAGTACGACCCGTACGGCCAGCAGCAGATTCCGCAGCAGACGCAGTACACCCAGCAGCAGTACGACCCGTACACGCAGCAGCAGCCGCCGCAGCAGCACGGCATGCCGCCGCAACAGCAACAGCAACAGCAACAGCAACAGCAACAGCAGCAGGGGTGGATCCCGCAGCAGTCGGCGCAGCCCTCGTACGAGCAGGTGCCCTACCAGGAGCCGGAGCACCAGCAGTACGGGCAGCAGCAGGCGCCGCGCGGCGGGGCGCCGGACACCGGGGACCGGGCACCGTCCCGGGGCTCCGAGGCTTCCCCGGGCTCCGGACCGGCTGCGGGCGGCGGCACGGACTACCGCACCGAGCAGTTCTCGTTCATCGAGGAGCCGGCCGAGGAAACCGAAGACGTCATCGACTGGCTGAAGTTCACCGAGAGCCGCACCGAGCGGCGCGAGGAGGCCAAGCGGCGCGGCCGCAGCCGCAAGGTCATGCTGATCGTGCTGCTGGTCCTGCTGCTGCTCGGCGGCATCGGCTACCTGTGGTGGGCGGGCAAACTGCCGGGCCTCGCGGGCGCCGAGGCGGGCAAGGAGGCCGGGGGCGCGGGGCAGAAGCGCGATGTGCTCGTCGTGCACCTGAAGGACCCCAAGGGCAACACCAGCACCGCCCTTCTCGTGGACAACGAGAGCACCCACAAGGGCACCACCGTCCTCCTGCCCAACAACCTCGCGGTCTCCACCGAGGACGGCGGCGCCACCACGCTCGCCAAGTCCGTCAAGGACCAGGGCATCGACCCCACCAGGGAGGCCCTGAACACGCTGCTCGGCGCCGACATCAAGGCCAGCTGGCGGCTGGACACCCCGTACCTGGAAAACCTGGTCGAGACGACCGGCGGCATCACCGTGGACACCGACGCCACCGTCCCCGGCGCCAAGCAGGACGACAACCCCCTGGTCAAGCAGGGCAAGGCGCAGGAGCTCAACGGCCAGGCGGCCGTCGCCTACGCCACCTACCAGGGGGCCGGCGAGGCGCAGACCAAGCAGCTGGAGCGCTTCGGGCAGGTCATGCAGGCCACGCTCAAGAAGGTCTCCAGCGACGTGGACGGCGCCACGGCCACCGTGAAGTCGCTGCTCCAGGTGCTGGACCCGCCGCTCACCGAGGCGCAGCTCGGCAGCTCGCTCGCCCAGCGCGCCGAGCTGGCGAAGGCCGGCGCCTACGGGACCACGCTGCTGCCGGTGCAGCAGGACGGCACGCTCAGCCCGCAGGCGTCCGCGAACGTGGTCAAGGAGGTGCTGGGCGGCACGGTCAAGAAGACCGACCCCGGCTCGACCCCGCGGATCAGCGTCCAGAACGCCACCGGCAAGAAGGACGCGGCCCAGAAGGCGCGGATCGCCCTGGTCAACGGCGGCTACTCGTTCGTCGACGGCGGCACCGCCGCGGCGGCCAGGCCCACCTCCGAGGTGACGTACGCGGACGCGGCCCAGAAGGCGAAGGCCGAGGAGGCCGCGAAGACGCTGGGACTGCCGGCCGGCGCGGTCAAGCAGGGCAAGGGCGCCGCGAACGCGGACCTGACGGTGGTCCTGGGCCAGGACTACAAGGGCTGAGGGGTGCCGGGCCGCAGCCGCGAACCAGCGCGCCCGGCCCGGCCCCGCCCCTGGTCAGAGCGTCGACCTGGGGCCTACCGAAAAGCCCGCGGGCAGTGTCGGCGGTCCGTGAGACCCTTGGTGAGTACCTGACCGCCGATCCCGAAAGCTGGATTGTGACCGCCACCGACCGCTCCATCGAGCTCATCCAGGCCGCCTCGCTGGCGGCCGCCGACAAGCTCGCGCACGACATCATCGCGTACGACGTCAGCGACGTGCTCTCCATCACCGACGCCTTCCTGCTGGCCTCGGCCCCCAACGACCGCCAGGTCAAGTCGATCGTCGACGAGATCGAGGAGCGGCTGAACAAGGACCTGGGCGCCAAGCCGGTGCGCCGCGAGGGCGACCGCGAGGCCCGCTGGGTGCTGCTCGACTACGTCGACATCGTCGTCCACGTCCAGCACAGCGAAGAGCGCGTGTTCTACGCCCTGGAGCGCCTCTGGAAGGACTGCCCGGAGCTGGACCTTCCCGAGGAGGCCAAGGCCACCCGCGGCAAGGCCGCTGCCCACGCCGAGGCCACCGCCGCCGAGCAGGACGGAGACCTGAGCTGAACGGCACGACGAGCGGCAGGGGCCGCCGCATAGTCCTGTGGCGGCACGGACAGACCGCCTGGAACCTGGAGCGCCGCTTCCAGGGCTCCACGGACATCGAGCTGACCGACGAGGGCGTGGCGCAGGCGCGGCGCGCCGCCCGGCTGCTCGCGGCCCTGAAGCCGGACGCGATCATCGCCTCCGACCTGCGGCGGGCCGCCGCCACGGCGCGTGAGCTGGCCGCCGTCACCGGCCTGGAGGTGACGTACGACGAGGCGCTGCGCGAGACGTACGCGGGCTCCTGGCAGGGCCTGACCCACGAGGAGATCGTGGCGCAGTACGGCGAGCAGTACGCGGCGTGGAAGCGCGGCGAGCCCGTACGGCGCGGCGGCGGCGAGCTGGAGACCGAGGTCGCCGACCGCGCGGCCCCGGTCGTCGAGCGCTACGCCGACAAGCTCCCCGACGGCGGCATCCTGGTCGTCGTCAGCCACGGCGGCACGATCCGTACGACCATCGGGCGGCTGCTGGGCCTGGAGTCCCACCACTGGGAGGGCCTGGGCGGCCTGTCGAACTGCTGCTGGTCCGTGCTCGGCGAGGGCGCCCGCGGCTGGCGCCTGACGGAGCACAACGCCGGGACGCTGCCGGAGCCGGTGCTCGGCGACGACGACTGAGCGGCCCCGCGGACCGCCCCGCCGGGGTGCCGGAGGGACCGGATTTCACATCTGGGCAGGTCGCAGGCTAAAGTTCTTCTTGTTCGCGGCGCCGCCGGGGAAAACCCCGGAGGAGCGGAACAAGACCCGGGGCTATAGCTCAGTTGGTAGAGCGCCTGCATGGCATGCAGGAGGTCAGGAGTTCAATTCTCCTTAGCTCCACACCTCGGATGATCCCGTCTCCCACACTGGGGGGCGGGATCATTTGTTACCTGGTCCTGCGGGTGCCGCCGGATACCGGAACCGGTACGGCGGCGGGACTGACCCGGTCGGCGGTCCGTGGCAGAATTCGGACGGCGCCGGCAGGGGAGGAGAAAACGCGATGCCCACGAGCATCATGGAGGAGGTCGACGGCCTTCTCGATGCCCCCTCCCCGGTGCGGGGTGCCGCCCCGCTGCCGGAAGCCGCGCCCCGCCTCGCCCGCCTCGAAGCGCACGGCACGGCCGGCGCCGTGCTCCAGTGCCCTTCCTGCGGTTCGCCCCACGTGGCGCAGGTGCTGGGCGACAACGGCGGCATCTCGTTCGTCTGCACGGCCTGCGGCCACAGCTGGAGCTGACGGATGGGCGCTCACAGCAGGAAATGCGACTGGTGCGGCAGCGGGACGCCGATCGTCCGGGACATGGAGCCGGTCAACTCCGACTACCAGTACTGGTGCGAGGAGTGCGCGCGGGCCCTCGTCATAAAAGGCGACCCGATCGAGACGTACCGCGAACTCGACGGTGAGCCGATCTACGGCCGGCTGCTGGACGAGCACTGCACGCTGAAGCGTTTCTATTCCTTCGCGACCGCCTGAGCCCGGCTCCCCGCGCCCCGGCTCCCCGCGACGCCCCTTCCCGCGACCGGGCCTGACGGCCCGTCTACTCCGTGTGCTCGCGCCGCAGCAGGACCGCGGTCAGCGCCAGGAAGGCCAGGCCGGCGATCGGGTAGATCCCGGAAAGCAGCATCTGGCCGCCGTTCTGGTGCAGTTCCTCGTGTTGGTGGTAGCGGTGCGGCACGAACCACAGCGCGAACGAACAGAAGAGGAGGCCCATCGCGAGCGTCCCCGCCCACCACCGCTTGCCGGCCCGGCTGCCGAAGCCGCCGCGGCCGATGGCCTCCGAGCCGAGCAGGACCAGCATCGGCACGCCCCACACCCAGTGGTGCGACCAGGAGATCGGGCTGACCAGCAGGGCGGTCACCGCGCAGGCGACGGCGGCCCAGGCCCGGCGGCCGCGCAGCAGCGCGGCGACCGCGACGGCCAGTCCGCAGACCGCCACGGCGGCCGCGGCCACCAGCCACCACAGGCCGGGGTCGTGGGTGTGCAGCAGCCGGGCCAGCGCGCCGCGCAGCGACTGGTTGGCGGTGATCTCCACCTCGCCGACCCGGTCGGCGGCGAAGATGATCTCCGTCCAGAAGCGCCGGGAGTCGTGCGGCAGGACGAGCGCCGACAGCACCACGGTGCCCAGGAAGGTCAGGCAGGCGACGGCGGCCTGCCGCAGCCAGGGGTTCCACGCCGCCCGCGGCCCCGCGCCCGCCCGCAGCCGCTGCCAGGCCCGTACGAGCCCGGCCAGCGCGAGGAAGACGGCGAACAGGGCCGGGGTGAGCTTGATGCCGGCCGCCAGGCCGATGCCGACGCCGGCCCACCGGTTGGTGTCCTTGCGGGTCAGGTCCCATAGGACCAGCACGGCCAGCAGCAGGTTGATCTGCCCGTAGCGCAGCGTCGTCCACACCGGCTCGCACCAGACCAGCAGCGCGGCCACGGACAGCGCGGCGGCGAGCGGCGGAACGCGCTGGGGGCGGCCGGCGAGCCGCAGGCCGAGGTGTACGACGGCGACCATCAGCAGGAGGTTGCCGAGCGTGGCGAGCGTGCGCATCTCCGGTACGCCGACCAGTGTCAGCGGCGTGAACAGCAGCGCGGCGAAGGGCGGGTAGGTGTTGGGCAGGTTCGCCGAGGTCGCCACCATGTCGTAGAGGTCTTCGCCGTTGCGCGCGGTCCAGCCCTCGGCGCGGTAGACCATGAGGTCGATCATCGTCACGTGGGCCAGCCGCTGCGCGGTCCAGAAGGCGGCGAAGGAGACCAGGCAGCCGATCACCGCCAGCAGTACGGGACGGCGGCGGGCGAGGCTCTTCAGCGGGGCGGGGCCGCGGGGTGCAGCGGACTCTTCCAGCTCCAGCGCGGTCACGGCGTACGGCTCCCCAGGACGAATCGGGCACGGCTCGCCGACAGTACATCGCGCCCTCCCCAGGAGGCCGCCCGCAATCGATTTGGCAGAAGGCGGGGAGGTCCGTGTAATGTAGGCGATGCCGCAGCGGGGAGCCGGAAGGAAACCGAAGCGGAACACAGCAAGGGGCTATAGCTCAGTTGGTAGAGCGCCTGCATGGCATGCAGGAGGTCAGGAGTTCAATTCTCCTTAGCTCCACAGAAGGACTGATGTCCACGGGATCCCGTCCGGTCGATGCGACCGGGCGGGATCTTCGCATTGCGGCCGCCAGAACTTCTCCAGCTCGGGGCTTCTTTGGATCAGGGCTTTTCCAGTTCAGGACTTCTCCAGCCTGAGGGCGAGTGCGGGGCAGCGGCGTACGGCCCGTTGGGCACGGCCGCGCAGCCGCCCCGGGAGCACGGTGTCCGAGATCACCGGATAGCCGTCGGGGTCGAGGCGTACGGCCTCCGGGAGCAGCTTCGCGCACAGCCCGTGGCCCTCGCACAGGGTCCAGTCCACCGCCAGCCGGTCCGCGGCGGCCGGCGGGTTCCCGGCGCCCGTGCCCTCGGCCGCGTCGGCCGCTTCCGGGGCCGGGAGCGGCAGCACACCGGCGGTCTCCCGCCCGCAGCCGCCCAGGGCGTGCGCGGCGAGGTCGTCGGCGAAGGCGTCCAGCGCGGAGAGCACGAACCGCGCGGCACCGTCCGGGTGTTTGCACGCGCCGCGCCCGCGCACGGCCTGCGCGGCGCGCCGTACCGCTTCCAGCGTCTCCTGGCCGCCGCCCGACAGGGTGGCCGCCAGCGCGCCGGCCAGCGCGGGCAGGCCGAGCCGGCACGGTCCGCACTGTCCCGACGACTCGGCCGCCAACCAGTGCGCCACGCGCAGGGTCTCGCCCAGCGGGCAGCTGCCGGCGGGCACCGGCAGCACCGCGCCGGCGCCGAGCGCCCCGCCGAGGGCCGCGAGCGCTTCGCGGGTGACGACCGCCCCGTACGCGGTCGGCGCGTCCAGCCAGGCGCCGTGGTAGCCGCCCACCAGGACGCCGCCGGGAGCCGGGTCGGCGGCGCACACCTGGAGGACGTACGGAAGCGGCACCCCGCTCGGCGCCTCGACGACGGCGGGGGAGGGCACCGCGCCGGACACGGTCAGGAGCAGGGTGCCGGGCTCGTGGGGCGCCCCCGTGGAGGCGTACCGGTGCGCGCCCAGCCGGGCCGCGACGGCGAGTTGGGCGAACGTCTCGGCGTTGGAGAAGAGCGTGGGCGCACCGCCGAGCCCGGACTCGGCGGCCCGCACGCGCCGCCCCGGCGGCAGCGCGGGGCCGCCCTCGGCCGCCCGGATCAGCGCGGACGCCTCGCCGGAGACCAGCCGTTCCGGTACGCGCACGAGCCGGGCGCGCAGCGACCGCCCGCGCCGGCGGTCGCTCAGCCCGCGTTCGGCCAGCGCGTCCCGTACGGACGTCTCGGCCGTGTCCTTGGTCACGCCGACGACCAGGGTGCGGGCGCCGAGGGCGTCGGCGGCGAGCAGCGCGCCGTCCAGGACGAGGTGTGGCGCGCGACACAGCAGGACGGTGTCCTTGCGGCAGGCGGGCTCGCCCTCGCAGCCGTTCACGACGACCGCGGGCCGGACGCCCGAGCGCCGCGCGTGGTGGGCCACCGCCTCCAGCTTCCGTGCGAGCGGGAAGCCGGCGCCGCCGCGGCCGCGCAGCGCGATGGCGTCCGCCAGTTCGGCCAGCCGGTGTCCGGGGAGGGCCGGCGGCGAGCCGTGGGCGAGCAGGTGTGCGCGGCGGTCGAGCCGTTCGGCCTGGTCGAAGCCCGCGGTCAGCCGGGGCAGGCCGAGGACGTACACGGGCGGTACGTCGGGGAGCGGGCCGGTCACGGGCGGGGCCGGCCGGGCGAGGCGGGGCGGAGCGCGTGCGAGGCGGGGTGGAGGGCGTGCGAGCCGGGATGGAAGGCGTGCCTTCCGTAAGGGGGCGGCCCGCTCTCCAGGGGCGGCGGGCTCGGAAGCGGCGGCCCCGGGGGCGCGGCGGGCGGGGGCGCGGCAGTACGGGCGCGCAGCCGCGCGCGCAGTACGCGGGGGAGGAAGGCGCGGGCCAGGAGGGCGGCGGCGACGGCCACCAGGCACAGCGCGTACCCGGCGGTGACCCAGCCCGAAGGGCTGCGCCCCGACTTGAGGCCGTGGAGGAGCGCCAGGCACCAGGCCGGGTACGCACAGGCGTGCAGGGCGCGCCAACGTTCGGAAGCGCGCCCCTTCCCGGCGAACGCGCTGCGCAGTGCGCCGGTCGCGGCGGCCAGCACCATCAGATACCCGGCCACCGCGCCGAAACCGATCAGCACGGACGCGTCGGGGGCGGGCGTGCCGGAGAAAGGGAGCAGCGCGTTCAGGGCGCGGGCGTGCCCCTCGGCGGTCTTGACCGCGATGTGCAGGACCAGGAAGCCGAGCGAGGCGGTGGCCACGGCCCGGTGGACGCCCTGGGCGAGCAGCCGGCTGCGGGGCAGCAGGACCGTCCGGCCCGCCGCGACCAGGCCCCAGACGACGGCGGCCGTGAGGGAGACGAGGGTCAGCACGCCGCCCGTGAAGTCGAGGAAGCCGCGCAGGGGGCCGGTGCCGGCGAGCAGGGTGAGGGCCAGGGCGGTGGCGGCTCCGGCGGCGAGGGCGGGGCGGCGCCAGCGGCGCGGGCCCCGGACCGTGACCGGGGGGCCGGGACGGCGTGGGCCGGGGACCCGGTCCGAGGGGCTCGCGCGGCGGCGCCACAGTCCCGGGCGGGGTAAGCCGGGGAGGCGCGATCCGGGGGTGCGGCTCTTGCGGTGGGGTCGCATGCGGGAAAAGTAGGGGGGCACGGGGCCGGGGAGGCGGGCTTTCCGTAAGCCGGGTGACGCGGGGCGGCGCGCTGCTACCGTCGGTCGTCGGCCCGTCACGCGGGCCGCGCGCCTCCCGGAGCCCGCCGTCGCCGGGGTGCGGCCCCCGGGCCCCGGGGCGGTACTCCAAGCGGGCCCGGCGCCCCCTGCGGTACCCTGACGCCATGCGTGCCGTACGCCTTCTGCTTAGCGGGCCGCGCTGACCAGTACCGACCGGTGAGCTTCCGGTCGGCATCGGCGCGGCGTCCCCTCCTGTGCGAGGGGTCTTTTTGTTTCCGCAGGATTCGCAGTTTTCGCAGGTGCCGCAGGCAGAGACGACCGATGGAGCTTTGAGGACGATGAGCGAGACGACTTCGGCTGCCGAGGTGGCAGCGCCGCACCGCTATACGGCAGCGCTGGCCGCCGACATCGAGGCGCGCTGGCAGGACTTCTGGGAGGCCGAGGGGACGTACGAGGCCCCGAACCCGAAGGGCGACCTGGCGGGTGACCCGGAGCTGGTGGCCAAGCCCAAGAAGTTCGTCATGGACATGTTCCCGTACCCCTCGGGCGCCGGCCTGCACGTGGGCCACCCGCTGGGCTTCATCGCGACCGACGTCTACGCCCGTCATCTGCGGATGACCGGCCACAACGTGCTGCACACCCTGGGCTTCGACGCCTTCGGCCTGCCCGCCGAGCAGTACGCCGTGCAGACCGGCACGCACCCGCGGGTCTCCACCGAGGCCAACATCGTCAACATGCGGCGCCAGCTGCGCAGGCTGGGCCTGGGCCACGACCGGCGTCGCTCGATCGAGACGATCGACCCGGCGTACCACAAGTGGACGCAGTGGATCTTCGTCCAGGTCTTCAACTCCTGGTACGACACCGACGCGAAGAAGGCCCGCCCCATCGCGGAGCTGGTGGCGCAGTTCGAGGCCGGGGAGCGCGAGACTCCGGACGGCCGCCCCTGGAGCGCGCTGAGCGCCGCCGAGCGCGCCGAGGTCCTGGGCGAGTACCGCCTGGCGTACGCCTCGGACGCGCCGGTCAACTGGTGCCCCGGGCTGGGCACCGTGCTGGCCAACGAGGAGGTCACCGCCGACGGCCGGTCCGAGCGCGGCAACTACCCGGTCTTCAAGGCCAAGCTGCGCCAGTGGAACATGCGCATCACCGCCTACGCGGACCGCCTGCTGGAGGACCTGGACGGGCTGGACTGGCCGGACGCCATCAAGCTGCAGCAGCGCAACTGGATCGGCCGCTCCGAGGGCGCCCGCGTCGACTTCCCCGTGGGCGACGACAAGATCACCGTCTTCACCACCCGCCAGGACACGCTGTTCGGCGCCACCTACATGGTGCTGGCGCCCGAGCACGAGCTGGTCTCCGGCGAGCGTTCGATCGTCCCGGACGTCTGGCCCGAGGGCACCCACGAGGTCTGGACCGGTGGGTACGGCACCCCGGCCGAGGCCGTCGCCGCGTACCGCAAGCAGGCCGCGGCCAAGTCGGACGTCGAGCGGCAGGCCGAGGCCAAGGACAAGACCGGCGTCTTCACCGGCGCGTACGCGACCAACCCGGTCAGCGGCGAGCGCGTCCCGGTCTTCATCGCCGACTACGTGCTGATGGGCTACGGCACCGGCGCGATCATGGCCGTCCCGGCGCACGACAGCCGCGACTTCGCCTTCGCGCGGGCCTTCGAGCTGCCCATGCGCTGCGTGGTCGAGCCGTCGGACGACCGCGGCCAGGACCCCGCCACCTGGGACGACGCCTTCGACTCGTACGAAGCGAAGCTGGTCAACTCGTCCGGCGCGGACATCTCGCTGGACGGCCTGACCGTCCCGGACGCCAAGGTGAAGATCACCGAGTGGCTGGCGGCCGAGGGCATCGGCGAGGGCACCGTCAACTTCCGGCTGCGCGACTGGCTGTTCAGCCGGCAGCGCTACTGGGGCGAGCCGTTCCCGATCGTCTACGACGAGGACGGCGTCGCGCACGCGCTGCCCGACTCGATGCTGCCGCTGGAACTGCCCGAGGTCGACGACTACTCGCCGCGCACCTTCGACCCGGACGACGCCGACACCCAGCCCGAGACCCCGCTGTCCCGCAACGAGGACTGGGTCAACGTCGAGCTGGACCTGGGCGACGGCCCGAAGAAGTACCGCCGCGAGACCAACACCATGCCCAACTGGGCGGGTTCCTGCTGGTACGAGCTGCGCTACACCGACCCGGGCAACGACCGGGCGCTGGTCGACCCGGAGATCGAGCAGTACTGGATGGGCCCGCGCGAGGGCCAGCCGACCGGCGGCGTCGACCTGTACGTGGGCGGCCAGGAGCACGCCGTACTGCACCTGCTGTACGCGCGTTTCTGGTCCAAGATGCTGCACGACCTGGGCCACATCAGCTCCTCGGAGCCGTTCCACAAGCTCTACAACCAGGGCATGATCCAGGCGTTCGTCTACCGGGACAGCCGCGGGATCGCCGTACCGGCCGCCGAGGTGGAAGAGCGCGACGGCGCGTTCTACTACCAGGGTGAGAAGGTCAGCCGCGTCCTGGGCAAGATGGGCAAGTCCCTGAAGAACGCCGTCACGCCGGACGAGATCTGCGCGGAGTACGGCGCGGACACGCTGCGCCTGTACGAGATGGCGATGGGCCCGCTGGACGTCTCGCGGCCGTGGGACACCCGCGCCGTGGTCGGCCAGTACCGCCTGCTGCAGCGGCTGTGGCGCAACGTCGTGGACGAGGCGACCGGCGAGGTCACCGTCGTCGACGCGGAGCCCGACGAGGACACGCTGCGCGCGCTGCACAAGGCGATCGACGGCGTCGGCCAGGACCTGGCCAACCTGCGCTTCAACACCGCCATCGCCAAGGTGACGGAGCTGAACAACCACCTGACCAAGGCGGGCGGCCCGGTCGCGCGCTCGGTGGCCGAGCGCCTGGTGCTGCTGGTCGCGCCGCTGGCCCCGCACATCGCCGAGGAGCTGTGGCGCAAGCTGGGCCACACCGACTCCGTGGTCCACCGCGACTTCCCCGTCGCCGACCCGGCGTACGTGGTCGACGAGACCGTGACCTGCGTCGTGCAGATCAAGGGCAAGGTCAAGGCGCGCCTGGAGGTCTCCCCGTCGGTCACCGACGCGGACCTGGAGGCGGCGGCGCTGGCCGACCCGGCGGTCGTGGCGGCGCTGGGCGGCGCGGGCATCCGCAAGGTGATCGTGCGGGCGCCGAAGCTGGTGAACATCGTTCCCGCGTGAGACACCGTTTCCGCGGCCTGAGCCCTTCGCGGGGCGTGGCTAAGGGATGACCACTACGGGCAGGTTGGGGGTTCGAAGGGAACCCCCGACCTGCCCGCTGCGTTTACGGTGGAAGAGCCGGGCCCCCGGCGCCATCGCCACCATGCGTCGTCACGACGAGGAGAAACCATGGAAGCCGTCGCCGCGATCTTCGGGCTCCTCTTCCTGCTGTTCGTCGCGGCCGGCGTCTTCGTCACGGTCAAGGCCGTCAAGGCGGCCAAGCGCGGCGTGGACCGCGGGATGGCGCAGGCGCGCCGGACCGTCGAGGACACCACCCTCAAGGCCCGGCAGCTCACCCAGCCGGGCGTCGCAGGGGAGCTGGCACAGCTGCGGCTGTCGCTGCGCACGTCGATGCGGGCCACCCAGGACGTGCTGCACGCCGGCGCTGCCGATGACGCCTCGCTGAAGGAGGCCCTGGGGCTCTTCGAGCGGCTCAGCGCCCACGGCCACGAGCTGGACGACGAGCTGAAGCGGCTGGAGCGGGAGCCCGACAAGACCAGCGTCACGGCCCGGCTGCCGGAGCTGCGGGAGCGCACGGAGCGCATCACGCACTCCGCCGAGTCGCTGCGGTGGGCGGCCAGGGACCGCGCCCGGCAGTTCGCCGACGACGACCTGGCGGCGCTGGGCGAGCAGATCGACATGGAGGCCGGCGCGCTGCGGCACTGGGCGAAGGAGCCGCTGGAGGACCGCCTCAAGGCCCCGGAGGCGGGGGCGTCCGGGGCCGGTGCGTCCACCGCGTCCGGTGGCTCGCCCGCGGCGTCTGCCGGGTGGGGGCCGGCCGAGGAGGAGACTCCCGCCATCACGGCGCGGGACGCGCGTACGCAGCCCGCGTACCCCTGGCAGAAGGCGCCGCGTACGGAGCGGACGACCTGAGGGCGACGAGAGCAGGAGCCGGCCAGAGGGCCGGGCGGTGACGGGCGGGGCGGTGAGGGGCCGGGCGGTTACGGGCCGGGCGGCTGCTCACGGCACACCTTTGACCATTCCTATGGGATCTTGAAAGGGGCCCGCACTGTCGGGCGCCCGGATCCCCGGATAACCTCCCAGTCATGTCCCGCCATGTCGCGATCGTCACCGATTCAACGGCCTACCTGCCGCGGGCGGCACTGGAGCACCACCGGATCACGGCGGTGCCGCTGACCGTCGTCCTCGGGGACCAGGCCCTGGAGGAGGGCACCGAGATCTCGGCGAGATCGGTCGCCCAGGCGCTCCAGAAGCGCAGCTCCGTGACGACTTCGCGGCCCAGCCCGGAGACCTTCGCCGCCGCTTACGAGGACATCGCGGAAGCGGGCGCGCAGAGCATCGTCTCCCTGCACTTGTCCTCGGAGTTCTCCGGTACGTACGACGCGGCGGTGCTGGCGGCCAAGGGGGCTCCCGTGCCGGTGCGCGTCGTGGACACCGGCATGGTCGCGATGGCGCTGGGCTTCTGCGCCCTGGCGGCGGCCGAGGCGGCGGAGGCCGGCGGCAATCTGGACGAGGCGGTCGCCGCGGCGGAGAAGCGCGCCGAGCAGACGTCCGCCTACTTCTACGTCGACACTCTCGATTACCTGCGGCGGGGCGGTCGGATCGGGGCGGCCCAGGCGCTGCTGGGCTCGGCGCTGGCCGTCAAACCGCTGCTCAAGCTCGACGAGGGCCGGATCGAACTCCTGGAGAAGGTCCGCACGGCGTCGAAGGCGATCGCCAGGCTGGAAGAGATCGCCGCGGACCGGGCGGGGGAGGGGCCGGTGGACATCGCCGTGCACCACCTCGCGGCGGCCGAGCGGGCGGACGCACTGGCCCAGCGGCTGCGGGAACGGGTACCCGGGCTGGTCGAACTGCACGTGAGCGAGGTGGGGGCGGTGATCGGCGCGCATACGGGGCCGGGGTTGCTGGGAGCGGTGGTATCGCCGCGTTAGGGGGAGGGGGAGTACGGTCGCGAGGGTGCGGAGGGCCTCCTTCGGGTGACGCGGATATCCACAACCGGCGGGTTTTCCACGGGAATTGACGGCTCGCAGCGGAATTCGCGCGAGGTGCCTAACGTCGTGGGGCATGACGCAGAAATCACTCTCCGTAACCGAAAATCCTGGCCCTGCCACTCCCGGCGGACCTGATCCCGGCCCCACCTCAGGCCCTACCTCCGGCCTCTTCCCCCGCCCCCACTCCACCCCCCACTCCACCCTCTACTCCGATCCCCGCTCGGACCCTGACTTCGGCTCGGGCGGCCGGGAGGGCGTGCGGCCCAAGGTGCGGGGGCGGGCCGCCCGGCGGGCCGAGACCGCTGCGATGGCGCGTGCGCGGGCCGAGGCGCTGTTCCGGGGGCCGCCGGGCGCGGACGTGCCGGACGCGGACGTGCCGGACGCGGACGTGCCGGACGCGGGCGAGACGGGTGCGGGAGAGTCGTCCGCGCGCGAGCCGGATGCGGACGTGCCGGCTGGTCTTGCGGGGGGTCCTGCGGGGGACCCGGGCCCCGGGCCTGCTGCCCGCTTACGGCTCGCCGTGCGGGAACGGCTGCCGCTGTGGGTGCAGTCGAGATGCGCGACCGACCCGAAGGCGCTCGTCGCGCTCGTCGTGGTGCTCGTGGTGGCGGCGGCCTTCGCGGCCCACCACTTCTGGTCGGCGCGGCCCCAGCCCGTACGAGCCCCGGCGGCCCACACCGCGCCGACCGCGGCCCCGGGCCCGGCCCCCGCTCCGCAGCCGCGGGCACCCGCGCCGACGTCCGGCGGGCCGCCGCCGACGTCTGCCGGAAGGCTCCTCGTGGTCGACGTCGTCGGAAAGGTGCACCACCCCGGCATCCACCGGCTGCCACCGGGCGCCCGGGTCGCCGACGCGCTGCGGGCGGCGGGCGGCGTCGTGGACGGCGCGGACACCCGCGGGCTGAACCGGGCGCGGCTGCTGGCCGACGGCGAGCAGATCGTCGTGGGCGCGCCGGCGCCCGGACAGGCGGCGCCGGGTGCGGCAGCCGGAGCGGGCTCTGGCGCATCCTCCGGGGGTGCCGGAACGCCTGGTGGCGCGGGCGCCGGAGCCGCCGCTCCTGTAAGCCTGAACTCCGCGACCCTGGAACAGCTCGACGGCCTGCCCGGTGTCGGCCCCGTCCTGGCCCGGCACATCATCGAGTACCGCACCGCGCACGGCGGCTTCACCTCTGTGGACCAGCTCCGTGACGTCAACGGCATCGGCGACCGCCGCTTCGCCGACCTGCGGCCCCTGGTCCAGCCATGACCACCGCCCGCCGCGCCGCCGTCCACGCCGCGGCCTCCTCGCCGTACGGCGCCGCCGACCCGCGCCCGGAGGGCACGGCCGTCGATCTCCGCCTGGCGGGGCCCGCGCTCGCGGCGTGGGGAGCGGCGGCGCTCGCGCTGGGATGGTCCGGCGGTGCGGTGGCGGCGGGCTGCGCGGTGGCCGGCGCCCTGGCGGCGCTCGTGGCGCTCGGCGCGGCCCGGCGTCCGGACCGGCGGACCGCCGGGGTGCTGGTCGCCCTCGCCGCGGTGCTGCTGAGCGCCGCCGCGGGGGCCGCGTCGGCGGCGCTGCACGCGGCGGACGTACGGCGCGGCCCCCTGCCGGGCCTGGCGCACGGGTACGCCAAGGTCACGGCCGAGGTGGAGCTGACCGGTGACCCGCGCCTGACCCGACCACGGGTGCGTGGCGCCCAACAGGCCCCCGCCGCCCTCGTGTTCCCCGCCGATGCCGTGCGCGTCACCGCCCCGGACGGCGCGGTCACCGCTGTCCGCACCCCTGTCCTGGTCGTCGTGCAACGGGCGAAGAAGCTCCCTGCCTGGCAGCGGCTCCTGCCCTCGACCCGCGTCCGTATCGCGGCCCGCGCGGCGCCGTCCGCCCTGTCGTCCGACCGGGTCGCCGCGGTCCTGCGGGTGACCGCCGGCGCCGGCCCGCACGTGGTGGGTCCGCCCGACGCCCCGCAACGGCTCGCGGGCGGCCTGCGGGCGGGCCTCCGCGAGGCCACCGACGGCCTGAGCCCCGACGCCCGCGCCCTCCTGCCGGGCCTGGTGGTCGGCGACACCTCGCGCGTACCGCCCGACCTCGACGACGCCTTCCGCGCCACCGACCTGACCCACCTGCTCGCCGTCTCCGGCAGCAACCTGACCATCCTCCTGGTGCTGCTCATCGGCCCGCCCCACCTCGCCGTACGGGCCGAACGCCGCGGCCTGGCGCCCCTCCTGGGCCTCTCCCTGCGCACCACCGCCCTCGTGGGCGGCTCGATCGCGCTCGCCTTCGTCATCGTCTGCCGCCCCGACCCCAGCGTGCTGCGTGCCGCCGCCTGCGGCCTGATCACCCTGCTCGCGATCGGTACGGGACGCCGCCGTTCCCTCGTCCCCGCGCTCGCCGCCGCGGTCCTGGTCCTCGTGCTCCACGACCCCTGGCTGGCCCGCAGTTACGGCTTCCTGCTCTCCGTCCTGGCCACCGGCGCCCTGCTCACCCTCGCCCCGCGCTGGAGCGCCGCCCTGCAACGCCGCGGGGTGCCGCCCCGCATCGCCGAGATGCTGGCCGCGGCGGCCGCGGCACAGGCGGTCTGCGCGCCCGTCGTCGTGATGCTCGCCGCCCGCGTCGGCCTGGTGGC
The DNA here is from genome assembly GCF_044329785.1 of Streptomyces sp. NPDC017529. Taxonomy (NCBI): domain Bacteria; kingdom Bacillati; phylum Actinomycetota; class Actinomycetes; order Kitasatosporales; family Streptomycetaceae; genus Streptomyces; species Streptomyces sp. NPDC017529. The sequence goes on along the minus strand of NZ_JBIRJY010000003.1, from coordinate 351,682 downwards.
CGTCCCCTGCAACCTGCTGGCCGAGCTGGCCGTGGCCCCGGCCACCGTCCTGGGCTTCGCGGCGCTCGCCACCGCGCCGTTCGTCCCGCCCCTCGCGCACGCCCTCGCATGGTGCGCGAGCTGGCCCACCGAGTGGATCGCCGGTGTGGCCCGCACGGGAGCGGGGCTGCCCGGCGCGGAGTTCGGCTGGCCGGGCGGCTGGGGCGGCGCGCTGCTGCTCGCGGCCGTCACGGTGGCACTCGTCCTGGTCGGCCGCCGGCTGCCGCGCCGGCCCTGGCTGTGCGTGTTCGGCGTGCTGGCGCTGCTTCTGGCCGTGCTGCGGCCGGCCCCGGTCGCCCGCGTCATCACCGGCTGGCCGCCCCCGGGCTGGCGCGCGGTGGCGTGCGACGTGGGGCAGGGTGACGGCTTGGTGATCGCCGCCGGGGACAGCACGGCCCTGGTCGTGGACACCGGCCCGGAGCCGGCCGCCATCGACCGCTGCCTGACCGACCTGGGGGTACGCCGGATCCCGCTCCTCGTCCTGACGCACTTCCACGCCGACCACGTCAGCGGGCTGCCCGGTGTGCTGCGCGGCCGTTCGGTCGGCGCCATCGAGACCACGACCCTTCAGGAGCCCTTCGGCCAGGCCGCCTTCGTGTACCGCGCGGCAGCGGCAGCGGGCGTTCCGGTGACCGGTTCGGCGCCGGGAGAGCAGCGCAGTGCCGGCGCGCTGACCTGGCAAGTCCTCTGGCCACCCGCACCCGGCCCCCACCACACCGGCTACGCGTCCCGTGCCGTCGAGGGCCCCAACGACGCCAGCGTCACGCTGCTGCTGCGCATCGCCGGCCTGACCTTCCTCCTCCTCGGCGACCTCGAACCGGCCGCTCAGCAAGCCCTGTTGACGCAACATCCCGAATTGTCCGCCGTCGACGTTCTCAAGGTCGCTCACCACGGTTCCGCCTACCAGGACCCGGAGCTGATACGCCGCCTGGCGCCGCGCGTCGCCCTGATCAGCTGCGGCGCCGGCAATCCGTACGGCCATCCGGCGCCGCGTACCGTCCAGGCGCTGCGTTCCCAGGGGGCCAGGGTGTTGCGTACGGATACCGACGGCGCCATCGCGGTGGTGGGCGGCCGGGACCGGCTCACCACCACCGTCAGGGGCGGCAGGCGGAGGCCGGGACGCCCGACTGGTCGGCGCAGGGCACGTGCCGGTACTTCCGCAGGACGTTCTTCGCCGTGTCGGAGTCCGTGAACACCCGGAATTTCGCCGCGAGGGAGCCGTCCTCGGGCTGCCCGTACGCGTAGAGGTACTCCACCGTCCAGAAGGGATAGTCGCGTTGTCCACCCCACTCGATGTCGGGCTCGCGCCCGTTCAGCCGGACACCCGTCACCCGCGGGTGCTTGGCCGCCGCGTACACCTCCGCGTATCCGATCGCGCCCGGCACGCGGCCGACCGCGTCCAGCAGGCTGCCGGTGCTGTTCACCTCGCAGCGCGTGACGCGTGCCGCCGCGTCCCGGTCCTTGCCGCTGCAGTCGTACGAAGACACCGTGCCCGGCTCCGAGCCGCGCAGCACGGACGTCTCGAACGCCCGCCGGGTGCCCGAGGCCGCGTCCCGGCCGACGATACGGACCGGCAGGTCCTTGCCGCCGAGCTGCTTCCAGTTGGTGTACCGGCCGTCGTAGATGCCGCGGACCTGTTCGGAGGTGAGGTTGTCGACACCGGTCCGCTCGTTCACGACGAGACCGAGCAGGACGATCCCGACGGGCCGGCCCGTCAGTTCCTGGTAGATGGACGGCGCGGCCACGTCCGAGACGGCGAGGAAGGCCGGGTTGCCGCCCGGCGCGGCCTTCCCCGCCTTGCTCAGCCGCCCCAGCCCGGCGAGGCTGCCGCTCTCCGCCACGACGATCTCGGCGCCCCGGCAGCGCGCCTCGTACTGCTGGGCGATCTCCCGCATCGGTGGCGCGAAGGCGGAGGAGCCGTCGACGGTCAGCCGCCCGGTCGCGCACTCCCCGCCCGCCGTCGCCGGATGCCCGTTCAGCAGCAGCCCGCCCAGCAGGCCGACGAGGATGATGCACACGCCTCCGAGACCGAGGCTCAGCTTGCGCGGGCCCCAGCGCTGCGTGTTGCGCCGGATCCGCCCGCCGCTGATGAACCCGCCGACGACGACGTCGTGCGAACGGCGGCCTCCGGCGCCACCGTTCGAGCCGTCGCCGCCGCTGCCACCGCCGTCACTGCCGCTGCCGCCGCTGTCGTCGTCCGCCGACAGCAGCACCAGCAGCTTGAAGTGATTGCGCTTGTTCAGCGGCACCTTGGGCACGACGAGGCGGCCTCCGCTGTGCCGGAGGCCGCCGCCGTTGCGGGTCAGCATGCCCACGAGGTCCGGCGGGTTGGCGTCCGGCACCTCCACGCCGATGACCGTGCGCCCGGTGAACTCGACCGTCAGCGGCTCCTGGTAGTCCTGGCGCACGATGTCCTTGCCGCCGTCGTTCTCGAACCGCAGCAGCGCCAGCGTGGCATCGGTGATCTCCTGGTCCCGGCGGAGCAGCCGCAGCTGCACGAGACTGTGGGCGTCCCGGGGGTTCATCCCGATCGCGGTGTCCATCTGGACGCGGTAGCCGATGCGCTTGCGGCCGGGCAGAAACCGTTCCACCGCCCAGAGCGCGGCCGTGGCGAGGAGCCCGGCCGCGGCGAGGAGCGTCTCGGTGTCCGGCAGGGTCACGGCTACCTCGCACAGCTGATCGGACGGCGGAATGCCTGCAATGTAGGGACACGGGGGGCTGCCCGGGACGGCTTCGGCGTTCCGTCACCAGAGGTTCATCCGCCGTCCGCACGGCCCGTGCCGGAAGCGGGCCCGCGACGGCGGCGCGGCCCTGGAATCAGGATCTGTAAACTCCAGAAATATGAGGATGAGCGAGGGCGTCGAGTGGGCCCTGCACTGCTGTGTGACCCTGGCCTGGGTCGGCGACGACCGACCGGTGCCGACAGCCAGGCTGGCCGCCTCGTTCGACCTGCCCCCGGCCTACCTGAACAAGCGCCTCCAGGCCCTGGCCCGGGCCGGCGTCCTGACCTCGACCCCCGGCGCCCGGGGCGGCTTCCGGCTGGCCAGGCCCCCCGAGCGGATCACGCTGATGGACGTCGTCGCCGCCATCGAGGGCACCGAGGACGCCTTCCGCTGTACGGAGATCCGCCGCCAGGGCTCCGGCTCGGCAGCGCCCGCGCGGGACTTCCGCGGCCCCTGCGGCATCTCCACCGCGATGCGCAAGGCCGAGCTGGCCTGGCGCCGCGAGCTCGCCCAGCAGACCGTCGCCGACCTCCTGGCCGGCGCCCCGGCATCGGCGGCGGACCGCACCCGCCGCTGGTTCACGACCGAGAGGACGGGCACCTGATGGCCCCCGAGCAACCGCGGACCCAACAGCATCAGCCGCCCCAACAGCCCCAACAAACCCCACAAGCACGCCAACAGCCCCAATCGGCGCCTCCGCCCGGCGGCGAAGTGCCCGACGCCCGGCCCTCGGACGCCGAGCGGATGCGTGCCGAGCCGCTCGGCCGGGCGCGTACCGACGCCTACCTCCGGCGCATCGGTGCCACCCGCCCGGCCGTGCCCGACGCCGCGGCGCTGCGCGACCTGCACCTGCGGCACCTGCGGGCCGTCCCCTTCGAGAACCTGTCCGTACACCTCGGCGAAGACGTGGTCCTCGACTACAAGACGCTGGTGGACAAGATCGTGGGGGCCTCGCGCGGCGGCTTCTGCTACGAACTCAACGGAGCCTTCGCCGCCCTCCTGCGCGCCCTCGGCTACCGGGTCGAACTCCTCGCCGCCCGGGTCTTCGGACCGGACGGGCCCGGCATCCCGTACGACCACCTCGCGCTGCGCGTGCACACCGCCGACGGCCAGGACGGGCCGTGGCTCGCCGACATCGGCTTCGGCCGGAACAGCCACCACCCGTTGCGCCTCGGCAGCCGCGCCGAACAGCCGGACCCGGCCGGGGTGTTCCGTATCGAGGAGACCGCCGACGGCGATCTCGACGTGCTGCGGGACGGACGGCCGCAGTACCGGCTGGAAGCGCGTCCACGCGCACTGGCCGACTTCGAGGCGAGCAGCTGGTACCACCGCACCTCGCCGGAGTCGCCCTTCACCCGGTCCCTGGTCTGCTCCCGGCTGACGGAGCACGGGCGCGTCACGCTCTCCGGCCGTACGCTCGTGACCACGGGCGCCGACGGCGGCCGCGACGAACGGGAGCTGACCGAGGACGAGGTGCTGCCCGCCTACCGCAGCCACTTCGGCATCACCTTGGACCGGATACCGGCGCCGCGCTGCTGACGGGCGCCGTTGACAGGCGCTACTCGGCCTCCAGCCAGCCCTCGTACTCGTCGGCCAGGGCGTCCAGCTGCTCGGGGTCGTAGCGGCCCGTCGGGTCCTCGACGACCACCAGCCACTGGGCGTCCTCCGCGTCGTCCTCGCCGGCCAGGGCGTCCCGTACGAGCTGGGGTTCCTCCGCGACGCCGAAGCGCTCGGCCAGCGCTTCGGCGACCTCCTCCGCACAGTCGCGGTCGGGCAGCACCAGGACATGTCGTACATCGCTCACCGGATCATTGTCCGGCAGAAGGGGCCGGGGACCGAACTCCGCTGTCAGTGGGCCGTGGGATGCTGTAGCGCGATGGCCAGGAAGACAGCAAACGACGACCCGCTCGCACCGCTCACGCTCGCCGTGGGCCAGGAGGACCTGCTCCTGGACCGCGCCGTGCAGCAGGTGGTGGCGGCGGCCCGGGCCGCCGACGCGGACACCGATGTGCGGGATCTCACCCCCGACCAGCTCCAGCCCGGCACGCTGGCCGAGCTGACCAGCCCTTCGCTGTTCGCCGAGCGCAAGGTCGTGGTGGTCCGCAATTCCCAGGACCTGTCCGCCGACACGATCAAGGACGTCAAGAAGTACCTCGGCGCCCCGGCCGAGGAGATCACCCTCGTGCTGCTGCACGCCGGCGGTGCCAAGGGCAAGGGCCTGCTCGACGCCGCACGCAAGGCGGGTGCGCGGGAGATCGCCTGCGCCAAGATGACCAAGCCCGCGGACCGCCTCGCGTTCGTGCGTGGCGAGTTCCGTACGGCGGGGCGGTCCGCCACCCCCGAGGCGTGCCAGGCGCTGGTCGACGCGATCGGCAGCGATCTGCGCGAGCTGGCCTCGGCCTGTTCGCAGCTGGTCGCCGACATCGAGGGCACCATCGACGACGCCATCGTCGGCCGCTACTACCGCGGCCGGGCCGAGGCGTCCAGCTTCACCGTCGCGGACCGGGCCGTGGAGGGCCGGGCCGCCGAGGCTCTGGAGGCGCTGCGCTGGGCCATGTCGACGGGCGTCGCCCCCGTCATGATCACCAGCGCGCTGGCCCAGGGCGTCCGCGCCATCGGCAAGCTGGCCTCCGCGCCGCGCGGCGCCCGCCCCGGCGATCTCGCCCGTGAGCTGGGCATGCCGCCGTGGAAGATCGACCGGGTGCGGCAGCAGATGCGGGGCTGGTCGGCGGATGGCGTCGCCACGGCGCTGCGCGCGGTGGCCGAGGCCGACGCGGGCGTCAAGGGCGGCGGCGACGATCCCGAGTACGCGCTCGAAAAGGCCGTCGTCACCATCGCCCGCGCGGCCCGCTCCCGCTGACCGGTCCGCCGCCCCCTCCATCCCCTCATCCCCGCAGTTTCCGCAGCGTCTCCGTAGCGCTGGTCTTGAGCATCCCGGAGACCTGTTCGGTCGTCGGCGGCTTCGCCGAGCCGCTGCGGGAGGTGTAGCTCGACCAGGTGATCTGGTACGTCGCCCAGCCGTCGCGGACGCCGAGGATCACGTACGCGCCGCTGCTGTCGTCGGTCCGGTTGACCAGGTACGCCTCGTCGCCGATGCCCGGCACCGACGTGACCTTGTACGCGATCGAGCTGCGTTGGCTCTCGTACGCGCGGTAGCTGTCCGCGAACTCCGCCGACGGGTCGGTCTTCTTGTGCAGGGTGGCCGTGCTGTAGACCCAGGTCGAGGAGTAGTCGCTGCTGCTCGCGTCCGACGGCTTCAGCTCGGCGTTGCACCACATCGAGTCCAGGGAGCCCTGCTGGACGCCGCTGTACTGCGGGTTCTGCGCGGCGGTGCCCGACGAGCCGGAAGCGGAACCGCCGGCCGGTTTGATCTTGTAGTTCGAGCTCTCGAACGGCGTGAACGAGGTCTGATGGCACAGGTCGGACGTGTACGAGTAGCCCGCCAGGTCGGGATCGGGCCGCGCGTCCCCGAAGGCGCCGGCGGCGAAGAGCACCGCGCCGCCCATGGCCGACGCGGCGACGGCCCCGCCGAAGGCCCAGAGCCAGTGCCCCGCACCCCTGCCGTCCGGACCGCCCGGGCCACCGGCGCCGTCGAACCCGCCGGGTCCGGGCGCCGCCCCCGGCTGCTGCGGCCCGCCCGGCGCCGGGTACCCGTAGGCGCCACCCGCGCCGGGAGCCTGGGCGTACGGATTCTGCTGCGGCACCCCCGGCCCGTACGGCCCCGGGCCCGGCCCCTGCTGGGCGGTGGACGGTGACGGCGGGGGAGAGGGCGGCTGGGCGGGAGCGGGCTGCTGGGGCTGTGCGTAGGGATTGTGCTGATCCCCCGGAATCGACATGCGCGGCAGCGTAGCCGACCGGAACGGCGACCACGGCCGAAAAGTTCCCCACGTCACGCCTTCACCACGACCGGCACCACCCCGCTACGGCACACGCGCCCCCGATGCCGTCAGTGCGCCCCCAGGGCCGGTCCCTTTCCGTGGGCCCAAGCCCCGAACGAGGAGAACCCCGCGTCGAACGACGGAGAACCCCGCGTCGAACGACAAAGAACCCCACGTCACCCTGGGGAAGGGTGACCGTGAGGTCCTGAGTCTCAAGCTGTGTGTGCGCCGCACCCGCGTGGCGAACGCAGGCCGTGTGCGGCGCGGTGGTGCACCGGAAGGAGCGGAGAGAGGGGCCGCTGGATCCTCACCGGCAGTGAAGCGTCGAGAAGAGGTCAGCCCTTGAGGCCGGCGACCTTCTTGGCCAGCGCCGACTTCTTGTTGGCGGCGGCGTTCTTGTGGATGACACCCTTGCTGACGGCCTTGTCGAGCTTCTTGCCCGCCTCGACGACGGCGGTGGTGGCCTTCTGCAGGTCACCGGCCTCCACGGCCTCGCGGGTACGACGGATCGCGGTCTTGAGCTGGGACTTGACAGCCTTGTTGCGCTGACGAGCCTTCTCGTTGGTCTTGATCCGCTTCATCTGGGACTTGATGTTCGCCACGAAAGAGCCTTTTCAGGTTCGTTGGATTTTCGAGTCGCGCCTCGCACGAGAGAGGGCACAAAGCGCAGTGGACCAGGCTACCAGCAGGCTTCACGGCCTCCCAAACCGGACCAGAGCCGCCGCGCATGGGACCATGGGGGAGACGAAAAACAACCGAGTCCCGCCTACCCGCGTTCTCTGAATGGACCCTGCGTGCCCGCGACCCCTACGAACGTGCCGGAGCCGAGCCGTACCGACCCGGCTCTCCTCCGTAACTTTTGCATCATCGCGCACATCGACCACGGCAAGTCCACGCTCGCCGACCGGATGCTCCAGCTGACCGGCGTCGTCGACCAGCGGCAGATGCGCGCGCAGTACCTCGACCGCATGGACATCGAGCGCGAGCGCGGCATCACGATCAAGTCCCAGGCCGTCCGGCTGCCCTGGGCGCCGACCGACGAGGACGCCGGCGCGACCCGCATCCTCAACATGATCGACACCCCGGGCCACGTCGACTTCACGTACGAGGTGTCGCGCTCCCTCGCGGCGTGCGAGGGCTGCATCCTCCTCGTCGACGCCGCCCAGGGCATCGAGGCCCAGACCCTCGCCAACCTGTACCTGGCGATGGAGCACGACCTCGTGATCATCCCGGTGCTCAACAAGATCGACCTGCCGGCCGCGCAGCCCGAGAAGTTCGCCAAGGAGCTGGCCAACCTCGTCGGCTGCGAGCCCGAGGACGTCCTGAAGGTCTCCGCCAAGACCGGCGTCGGCGTCCCCGAGCTGCTCGACAAGGTCGTCCGCGACGTCCCGGCCCCGGTCGGCGTCAAGGACGCTCCCGCCCGCGCGATGATCTTCGACTCGGTCTACGACGCCTACCGCGGCGTCGTGACGTACGTGAAGGTCGTCGACGGCACGCTCAGCAAGCGCGAGCGCATCAAGATGATGTCCACCGGCGCCGCCCACGAGCTGCTGGAGATCGGCACGAACTCGCCGGAGATGAAGGCCGCCGACGGCCTGTCCGTGGGCGAGGTCGGCTATCTGATCACCGGCGTGAAGGACGTCCGCCAGTCCAAGGTCGGCGACACCATCACCCAGCTCAGCAAGGGTGCCGACGAGCCGCTGGGCGGCTACAAGGACCCGAAGCCGATGGTCTTCTCCGGTCTGTACCCGCTCGACGGCTCCGACTACCCGGAGCTGCGCGACGCCCTGGACAAGCTCCAGCTCAACGACGCCGCGCTGGTCTACGAGCCGGAGACCTCCGCGGCCCTCGGCTTCGGCTTCCGCGTCGGCTTCCTGGGCCTGCTGCACCTGGAGGTCATCCGCGAGCGCCTGGAGCGCGAGTTCGGCCTCGACCTGATCGCCACCGCCCCCAACGTGGTCTACCGCGTGGACATGGAGGACGGGGCCGAGCACGAGGTCACCAACCCGAGCGAGTTCCCGACCGGCAAGATCGACAAGGTCCACGAGCCGGTCGTACGGGCCACCATCCTGGCGCCCAGCGAGTTCATCGGCGCCATCATGGAGCTGTGCCAGACCCGCCGCGGCAACCTGCTCGGCATGGACTACCTCTCCGAGGACCGGGTCGAGATCCGCTACACCCTCCCGCTCGCCGAGGTCGTCTTCGACTTCTTCGACCAGCTCAAGTCCAAGACCCGCGGCTACGCCTCGCTGGACTACGAGCCCACCGGCGAGCAGGCCGCCGACCTGGTCAAGGTCGACATCCTGCTGCACGGCGACAAGGTCGACGCGTTCTCCGCGATCTGCCACAAGGACAAGGCGTACGCGTACGGCGTGCGGCTGGTCGCCAAGCTGCGCGAGCTGATCCCGCGGCAGAGCTTCGAGGTGCCGATCCAGGCCGCCATCGGCAGCCGGGTCATCGCCCGTGAGACGGTCCGCGCGATCCGCAAGGACGTGCTCGCCAAGTGCTACGGCGGTGACATCTCCCGTAAGCGGAAGCTGCTGGAGAAGCAGAAGGAAGGCAAGAAGCGGATGAAGATGGTCGGCAGCGTGGAGGTTCCCCAGGAGGCCTTCATCGCCGTGCTGTCCTCCGACTCCGACGGTGACTCCAAGGGCAAGAAGTAGCCCTGGTCCCTGCCGTCGCCGACCGGGCGTCCACCCCTCGGGGTGGGCGCCCGGTTCGCGTAGGCGCGTGCCGTACGCCTTTCGACGTGCCGTGCGCCTTCCGTACGGCATCCGGGCGGCATCCGGGCGGTCGGCCGGAAATATCGGCGGCCAGGCGGTTGCCGGGATGCGCCCCGCGCCGTTGACGTGGGTGGCAGCGGTGTTCCGGGCGGCCCAGGGGGCGTCCGGGCGGCATGAGTGCCGTGCCGCCGTGGAGGCCGCGCCAGAAAGGGACACACATGAAGTACACCCAGGCCGCCGCGCTCCTGGCCGGTGCCGCGCTGTCCGTGGGCATCGCCGCACCCGCGTTCGCCGATCAGACGGGGGCGGACAAGTTCAGGAGCGGGCTCACGGGAACGGTCGGCGATACGCACCGGGCCGTCACCACGCTCGGCGGCGAGCTGAAGAAGATCAACGGTGCGCTGCGGGGCGACGAGCAGACCGGCGCGCTGGTCGGCGACTCGGCCGCGGTGAACGCGCCCAACGCATCGGGCATCGGCATCCAGTCCGCTTCGCTGCGCCGCTGACCCACCGCCCTCCGCCCGCGGTCCCGCCTACCGGAACGCGGGCGGCGGCGCGTCTTTCCCCGATCGGAACCGGTGCCGTAACGGCTTGCGCACCGCACCCGGGCCCGGCCCCCCCGGCACGGGAAAACGGCTGGCATCACCGTTGTCCACCGTGCTCCGCTGCCTCCGGTTCACCCCGCAGCGGCCGAAATATGTACGGCGCATTCATCGCACTGGTCACATCCTGAACCAGTCGGGCGCAGCCCCTTACGCCATGGCCCCACGCGCTCTAGTCTGATCACTGCTCGAAGGTTACTCGCGAGTCACCAGCAACGTAGCGGGCCCCGGAGGATGCCGTGACGGACACCCAGACGCTGATCGAGAACCGGCCACCTTCCGTGGCGACCCTCTTCCTGGAGCGCGTCGCAGCCACCCCCGACCACGAGGCGTACCGCTACCCGGTGCCGTCCGCCAGTGGCCGGGGACCCGACGACTGGAAGGTGCTGAGCTGGGCCGATGCCGCCCGGCGGGTGTACGCGGTGGCGGCCGGGCTGATGTCGCTGGGCGTGCGGCCCGAGGAGCGGGTGGCGCTCGCGTCCAGTACGCGCGTCGAGTGGATCCTCGCCGACCTCGGCGTGCTGTGTTCCGGCGCGGCCACCACCACCGTCTACCCCAGCACCAACGCCGACGAGACGGCGTACATCCTCGCCGACTCCGGCAGCCGGGTGCTGATCGCCGAGGACGCGGCCCAGCTCGCCAAGGCCCGCGAGAAGCGCGCCGAGCTGCCTCAGCTGGCGCACGTCGTCGTCATCGACGAGGCCGCCGCGCAGTCCGCCGAGGGTGATCCGGAGGACTGGGTGCTCTCCCTCGCCGAGCTGGAGAAGCGCGGCGCGGCCCACCTGGAGAAGAACCCGGACTGCGTCAGGGAGCGGGTCGGTGCGCTGCGCGCCGACCAGCTGGCCACACTGATCTACACCTCCGGCACCACCGGCCGGCCCAAGGGCGTACGGCTGCCGCACGACTGCTGGTCGTACATGGCGCGGGCGATCCAGGCCACCGGTCTGGTCACCGAGGACGACGTGCAGTACCTGTGGCTGCCGCTGGCGCACGTCTTCGGGAAGGTGCTGACCGCCGGGCAGATCTCCGTCGGGCATGTGATCGCGGTGGACGGCCGGGTCGACAAGATCATCGAGAATCTGCCGGTGGTGCGGCCGACCTACATGGCGGCCGTACCGCGGATCTTCGAGAAGGTCTACAACGGTGTGGTGTCCAAGGCCCGGGAGGGCGGCGCCGCGAAGTACAAGATCTTCCAGTGGGCGGCGGGCGTGGCGCGGGAGTACGCCAAGGCCTCCCAGGAGAACTTCCGCCGCACCGGCAACGCCTCCGTCCCCTTCGCGCTCGCCGCCAAGCACAAGATCGCCGACGCGCTGGTGTACGCCAAGCTGCGCGAGGCCTTCGGCGGCCGGCTGCGCGCCGCGGTCTCCGGCTCCGCCGCCCTCGCTCCCGAGATCGGCTACTTCTTCGCCGGCGCCGGCATCCACATCCTGGAGGGGTACGGGCTCACCGAGTCCAGCGCGGCCAGCTTCGTGAACCCGGGCGAGGCGTACCGCACCGGCACGGTCGGCAAGCCGCTGCCCGGCACGGAGGTGCGGATCGCCGAGGACGGCGAGGTGCTGCTGCGCGGGCCCGGCATCATGGAGGGCTACCACGGGCTGCCGGAGAAGACGGCCGAGGTGCTGGAGTCGGACGGCTGGTTCCACACCGGCGACATCGGCGAACTGTCCCCGGACGGCTATCTGCGGATCACCGACCGCAAGAAGGACCTGATCAAGACATCCGGCGGCAAGTACATCGCACCGGCCGAGGTCGAGGGGCAGTTCAAGGCGGTCTGCCCGTTCGTCTCCAACGTGCTGGTGCACGGCGCCAACCGGAACTTCTGCACCGCGCTGATCGCCCTCGACGAGCCGACGATCATGGGCTGGGCCGCCGAGCACGGCCTCAAGGGCATGACGTACGCCGAGGTCGTGGGCGCGGCGCGGACCCGCGAGCTGATCGAGGGCTATGTGGAGCGGGTCAACGAGGGGCTCCAGCGCTGGCAGCAGATCCGCAAGTTCCGGCTGCTGCCGCGCGACCTGGACATCGAGCACGGCGAAGTGACGCCGAGCCTCAAGGTCAAGCGGCCGGTGGTGGAGCGGGCCTTCAAGGACCTGCTGGAGGAGATGTACGAGGGCGCGCGCGAGGCGTGACGGACGCCACGGGCGTAGTCGGTACGGCCGCCGGCGGTCCGGCGGCCGTACCGACCGCGCCCGTGGCCCGCACTCGTTGCACACGCGATGGGCGCGTCACGGTCGACCGCGTCCCAGCGCCCGTACCGATTCCGCCATGCGTGCCACGCTCGGGCCCAGGTCCCGCTCGCCGGGCCGGTCGCTGCCGGAAAGCTGCCGTTCGATCTCGGAAATACGGTCCGCCAACTCCGCCATACGGGCGTGGTCCTGCTTTATCAGCCGGCGCAGCTGCCGGTTCTTTCTGTGCAGATCGAGAAAGACGTTCACCTTGGCGCGCAGCACCCAGGGGTCGAACGGCTTGGTGAGATAGTCCGCCGCGCCGGTCGAATAGCCCCGGAAGGCGAAACCGGAATCGCTGTCGGTCCCGGTCAGGAAAATGATCGGAATGTCTTTCGTCTGGTCGAGACGCTTGATGTTGGACGCGGTTTCGAAGCCGTCCATTCCGGGCATGAGAATGTCCAGCAGGACGACCGCGAATTCCTGGCGCAGCAGTGCTTTCATCGCCTCCTCCCCGGAGCGGGCCCGCACCAGGGGCTCGCCGAGCGACCCGAGGACCGCTTCGAGGGCTGCGAGGTTGTCCTCCATGTCGTCGACGAGAAGAATGCCTGCCCGGTCGTCGGTTCCGGCCGCAGCGCCGATATCGGTTGCATGGGTCATGATGGGCCTTCGGTGCCTTGGGACCTCTGGGAGGTCGCGTCGGGGTCTTGCTTACCTGGTTCACCGCCCAGGGCCGGCGTGCCTGAGCCGTGCTGGGACAGGAGATCGACGGTCACGGACAGCAGGCGGTCGACGTCGACGGGTTTCGGGACGTACTCGTTGGCTCCGCTCTCCAGGGACTTCTCGCGGTCGCCGGGCATCGCTTTCGCAGTGAGGACGATGACGGGCAGTTTCGCGAAACGGGGCGTGCGCCGGATCGCGCGAATGGTTTCGTAGCCGTCCATCTCCGGCATCATGATGTCCATCAGGATCAGGTTGATACCGGGATTCTTTTCCAGCATCTCGATGCCCTCCCGGCCGTGTTCGGCGTAGAGCACCCGCATGCCGACCCGGCTCAGCACATTCGTCAGTGCGAAGACGTTGCGGATGTCGTCGTCGACGACCAGGACCTGGCAGCCGGACAGCAGCGCGCCCGTGGGGCCGTTCACCCAGTCCTCCAGGCGGGTGGTGGTCGGCCACGGGGCCTCGTCGCGCGGGGCGGGCGGCCCGGAGCGCGGGTGGTGCCGGGGCGTCTTCGCCAGCTGCAGCGCGCCTTCCGGGCGCTGCTCGCCGACGCCTGCCGGGCCGTCCATCGGGTCCCCGTACCCGGGGCACTCGACCGGGACGTGAAGGGTGAAGACGCTGCCGATGCCGGGCCGGCTGCTCGCGGTGATCCGGCCGCCGAGCAGCCCCGCGATCTCCCGGCTGATCGACAGGCCCAGGCCCGTACCGCCGTACTTGCGGTTGGTGGTGCCGTCGGCCTGCTGGAACGCCTCGAAGATGACGGGCAGTTTCTCCGGCGCGATGCCGATGCCGGTGTCGGTGACGGTGAAGGCGATCGAGCCGTCGCCGTCGGCCCGGTCCACGCGCAGGTCGATCTTGCCGGACGCGGTGAACTTCACCGCGTTCGAGAGCAGGTTGCGCAGCACCTGCTGGAGGCGCTGCTCGTCGGAGAACAGCTCCTTGGGCACGTTCTCGCTCACCGACACCTCGAAGGCCAGCCCGCGGTCGAGGGTCATGGGCCGGAAGGTGTCGTGGACGTAGTTGAGCAGTTTGATCAGCGGCAGCCGCTTGGGGCGGACGTCCATCCGGCCCGCTTCGATCTTGGACAGGTCCAGGATGTCGTTGATCAGCTGGAGCAGGTCGGACCCCGACCGGTGGATCGTGATCGCGAACTGCACCTCCTGCTCGTTCAGGTGCCCGTCCGGGTTGTCGGCGAGCAGCCGGGCGAGGATGAGCAGCGAGTTCAGCGGGTTGCGCAGTTCGTGCGACATGTTCGCGAGGAACTCGGACTTGTACTGGGACGAGCTGGCCAGCAGCGCGGCCTTCTCCTCCAGCTCCTCGTTCGAGCGCTGGAGCTCGGCCTGCCGTCGCTGGAGCTCGTCGGTACGCTCCTGGAGCTGGCGGGCCAGCCGCTGCGACTCGCCGAGCAGGGACTCGGTACGGGAGTTGGCGACGATGGTGTTGATGGCCACGCCGATCGTGTTCACGAACTGGTCGAAGAACGCCAGGTGCACGTCGGAGAAGCGGGAGAAGGACGCCAGCTCGATGACGCCCAGCGTCTGGTCCTCGAAGAGCACCGGGATGATGACGACGGTCGCCGGATTGGCCTCACCCAGCCCGGAATTGATCTTGATGTAGTCGGGCGGTGCCTCCTCCACCAGGATGCGCTTCTTCTCCAGGGCGGCCTGCCGCACCAGCCCGTGGTCCATGGAGCCGGGCGTGTCGATCGTGGTGTCCAGGGACGACCCGTACCCGGCGATGAAGGCCAGCTGAAGGTCGTCGCGGTCGGTGTCGGCCAGGAAGAAGGCGCCGTACTGGGCGTTCACCAGCGGCGTCAGCTCCCGCAGGATCAGGTCGGCGACCTCCATCAGGTCCCGGTGGCCCTGCATCAGGCCCGCCAGCCGCGCGAGGTTCGACTCCAGCCAGTCCTTGGCGCGGGTGGTCTCGCGGAGGTTGGAGACCATCAGGTTGATGTTGTCGCGCAGCTCGGCGACCTCGCCCTGGGTCTCGACCGTGACGTTACGGGTCATGTCGCCGGCGGCCACCGCGGAGGCCACCTCGGCGATGGCCCGCACCTGGGTGGTGAGGTTCGACGCCAGCTCGTTGACGTTCGTCGTCAGCCGTTTCCAGGTGCCGTACACGCCCTCGACCCGGGCCTGGCCGCCGAGCCGCCCTTCGCTGCCGACCTCGCGCGCGACGCGCGTGACCTCGGACGCGAACGACGACAAGGTGTCGACCATCGTGTTGAGCGTCGTCTTCAGCTCCAGGATCTCGCCGCGCGCGTCCACGTCGATCTTCTTGGACAGGTCGCCCTGGGCGACGGCGGTGGCGACCAGCGCGATGTTGCGCACCTGCGTGGTCAGGTTGGACGCCATGAAGTTGACGTTGTCGGTGAGGTCCTTCCAGACGCCGGAGGCGCCGCGGACCTGCGCCCGGCCGCCGAGGTTGCCCTCCGTGCCGACCTCGCGGGCGACGCGGGTGACCTCATCGGCGAACGCCCGCAGCTGCTCCACCATCGAGTTGACGGTGTCCTTCAGCTCCAGGATCTCGCCGCGCGCGTCGACCGTGATCTTCTTCGACAGGTCGCCGTCGGCCACCGCCGTGGTCACCTGCGCGATGTTGCGCACCTGGGAGGTGAGGTTGGACGCCATGAAGTTGACGTTGTCGGTGAGGTCCTTCCAGACGCCGGAGGCGCCGCGGACCTGCGCCTGACCGCCGAGGTTGCCCTCGGTGCCGACCTCGCGGGCGACGCGGGTGACCTCGTCGGCGAAGGCGGACAGCTGGTCGACCATCGTGTTGATCGTCGACTTCACCTCCAGGATCTCGCCCTTCGCCTCGACCGTGATCTTCCGCCCCAGGTCGCCCTCCGCGACCGCCGTCGCCACCAGGGCGATGTTGCGCACCTGGGAGGTGAGGTTGTCGGCCATGAAGTTGACGTTGTCGGTGAGGTCCTTCCAGACGCCCGACACGCCGCGTACGTGCGCCCGCCCGCCGAGCCGCCCCTCGGTGCCGACCTCGCGGGCGACGCGGGTGACCTCGTCGGCGAAGGCGGACAGCTGGTCGACCATCGTGTTGACGGTCAGCTTCAGCTGGAGGATCTCGCCGCGCGCGTCCACCGTGATCTTCTGGCTGAGGTCGCCGTTGGCCACCGCCGTGGTCACCTGGGCGATGTTGCGCACCTGGCTGGTCAGGTTGGACGCCATGAAGTTGACGTTGTCGGTGAGGTCCTTCCAGACGCCCGACACGCCGCGCACCTGGGCCCGCCCGCCCAGCTGCCCCTCCGTGCCGACCTCGCGGGCGACGCGGGTGACCTCGTCGGCGAAGGCGGAGAGCTGGTCGACCATCGTGTTGACGGTCAGCTTCAGCTCCAGCAGCTCGCCGGCCGCCTCGACCGTCACCTGCCGGGTCAGGTCGCCGCGCGCCACCGCCGTCGTCACCAGCGCGATGTCGCGCACCTGGGCGGTCAGCCTGGCCGCCATGGTGTTGACCGCCTCGGTCACATCGCGCCAGCTCCCGGACAGCCCGGCCACCTTGGCGCGCCCGCCGAGCCGGCCTTCCGTACCGGACTCGCGGGCCACCCGGGTCACCTCGCCGGTGAACAGCGACAGCTGGTCCACCATCCGGTTCACCGCCCGGCCCAGCCGCCGGCGGTCGCCGCGCAGCGGGCGGTTGCCGTCGTGCAGGTCCACCCGCAGGGTCAGGTCGCCGCCCGCCACCGCGTCCAGCACCTGGGTGGCCTGGGTCGTGGGGATGACCAGCGCGTCGATGATGGCGTTGGCGGCCTGTACGGAGGTGGCCCAGGTGCCGGGCCCTGGGCTGGCGGACATCCGTTCGTCCAGCCTGCCCTGGCGTACGACCTCCGAGCGCAGGCGTAACAACTCGTCGGACAGGTGCTGGTTGCGGGCCGCTATCTGGTTGAAGGCCGCGGAGAGCTCCGCCAGGACGCCTTCCTGCGCCACCGGGAGTCGGGTACGGAAATCCCCGGCCGACATCGAGGTCAAGGCGGTCAGAAGTGGGCGGAGATCAGCCACGCGCACCTGACCACCACCCGGTTCCAGAGACACTCGGGGCACTGCCGAATCGACCGCCATGTCTCCCCACTTCAGTAACTCGGTGCTTATGGGTGCGCTCAGTCTGTCACTCTGGGAGTGGCGTATTCGGCGCTATTGCGGAACTGCTCGGGAGTTGCTCAATGAGAACGACAACTTCGTCAGACAGGGACGCGGCGGCAGCCTCTACCGGCCGCGGCGCGCCCGGCGGGGCGACGGCTCCCGCGGAGGCTTCCACCGAAGCCGGCCCCGGCACGGACCCGGATCCGGTCTCCGAAGCGGCTTCGGGCAGAACCCGCGAGACACTTTCCGGCGGATTTTCCGAAGGGGGCGGGCCGGTGGCTCGTGACGCGGACACAGCCGGCGGCAGGGGTCCGGGCGAGCCCCCGGCGGCCGTCGAGGGATCCGGGAGCACGCCTGCCGAGGGACCCGGGAGCACGCCCGCCGGGCCGGCGCGCGACGGACGGGACAACGTCCACCGCTCCAGCCTGCCCGGCAGCCCGCAGGCCGTCGCGGCCGCGCGCCGGTTCGTACGGACCGCCCTCGCCGACTGGCGCACCCGGTCCCTGCCCGGCGCCGGCGAACTCGGCGACCGCCTCACCGACGAGGCCGTCCTGCTGGTCAGCGAGCTGGTCACCAACGTCGTGGTGCACGCGGGCACGGCCGTCGAGCTGGTGTGCCGCCTGGAGCACGACGGCACGCGGGCCGCGGTGGTCGTCGAGGTGTCCGACCACCACCCGGCGCGCGCCGTACGCGGACGCCAGGCGGCCTCGCCGTCCGACAGCAGGGGCCACGGCCTGCAACTGGTCGGCGCGGTCGCCGATTCCTGGGGCATCACCTACCGGCGCGACCGCAAGACCGTGTGGTTCCGGCTCCTGCCCGGCACCGCACACCCGGAGTACGGGCCCGCCGCCCGCTTCTCCCGCGACGACATCGACCTCCAGCACGGCCTCCGCGCCGCCGAACTGCTGGCCCCCGCGCCCCGGCGCCCGGCCACCCGGCGCTCCGACGCCGACTGGATCAACCACGGCGCCCTGTCCTTCCTCGCCGAGGCGTCCGACCTGCTGTCCGGACAGCTCGACGAGGAACAGGTGGCGCTGCTCGCCGCCCAGCTGGTCGTACCGCGCCTCGCCGACTGGTGCGCGGTGTGGCTGCACGGCGGCCGGGACGGCGCGGGCGAAGCACCGCGGCTCGCCCGTGTCTGGCACTCCAGCGAGAGCCGCATCGACGGGCTGCGCATGGCCCTGGAGAAGGACCCGCCCGTACTGCCCGCCCCGCAGACGGACACCGCGGGCGGCGCGGTGCCCTGGCCTTGGCCCCAAGAGCCGAGCGGGTACGGACCCGGCGGCGCCGCGCTGGCCTGCCCGCTGGTCGCCGGCGGCAGCCAGGGCGCACTGCTGATCGGCCGCGCCGGGCTGATGCGCTTCCCCGACGAGGTCGTCGGCCTGATGGAGGACCTGGCCCGCAGGGTCGCCCGCGCCGTCGCCACCGCCCGCGCCTACCGCAACCAGGAACGGATCAGCCAGGTCCTGCAACGCCGCCTGCTCCCCAGGGGCCGCCCCGTCGTCCCCGGCCTGGAGTCCTCCGTGGTCTACGAACCGCGCGCGGGCGCCGGAGCCGGCGGCGACTTCTGGGACCTGTTCGCGGCCGGCGACGGACGCTGGTGCTTCGCCCTCGGCGACGTCTGCGGCAGCGGCCCGGAAGCCGCCGCGGTCACCGGCCTGGCCCGCCCCGTCCTGCGGCTGCTCGCACGCGACGGATTCGGCGTCGGCGAGGTGCTCGACCGCCTCAACAAGACCATGGCGCGCGAGGCGGCCGACTCGGTGGCGGCCGTCACCGCGGCCATCGCCGCCGCCGGCAGCGTGCTGGAACCCTCCGTCGAACTGCGCGACGAAGGCGAACAGACCCGCTTCCTGTCCCTCCTCTACGGCGAACTCGTCCCGAACACCGACGGCACGGCGGGCGCCCGGTGCACCCTGGCCAGCGCCGGCCACCCGCTGCCGCTGGTCCTGGGCGCGGACGGCACGGTACGGACCGCCGCGGCGCCGCAGATGCTGCTCGGCGTGGTGGAGGAGACCTCGTACGAGAGCGAGACCTTCGACCTGGCACCCGGCGAGACACTGCTGTGCGTCACCGACGGAGTGACCGAGCGGCGCTCCGGCGACCGGCTGTTCGACGACGATGACGGCCTGGCCGGCCACCTCGCCACCTGCACCGGCCTGGGAGCCGCCGCCATCGCCGAACACATCCGGCAGGCGGTCCACACGTTCGCGGCCACGCCGCCCGACGACGACCTGGCACTGCTGGTCCTCCAGGCGACACGGGCCCGCTAGCGGGCCCGGCCCGGGGCCGCCCGCGGTTCCCGCCGCATGCCGGACAATGGAAGGCATGCCTTCCGCACTCCCCGATGGTGAGCCCATGCCCGAGGACGGGGCGCTGCCCGGTCACGCCCTGACCGGCGCCGCCGCCCGGCCCCTCGGGTTCTACCTGCACGTGCCGTACTGCGCGACGCGCTGCGGCTACTGCGACTTCAACACGTACACGGCCACCGAACTGCGCGGCTCGGGCGGCGCGCTCGCCTCGCGGGAGAACTACGCGGACACCGTCGCCGAGGAGATCCGGCTGGCGCGCAAGGTACTGGGCGACGACCCGCGGCCGGTCGAGACGGTGTTCGTCGGCGGCGGCACGCCCACCCTGCTCCCCGCCGCCGGCCTCGGGCGGATGCTTGCCGCGATCCGTGACGAGTTCGGGCTGGCGGACGGCGCGGAGATCACCACCGAGGCCAACCCGGAGTCCGTCGACCCGCGCTACCTCGCCGAACTCCGGGAGGCCGGCTTCAACCGGATCTCCTTCGGCATGCAGAGCGCCCGGCAGCACGTCCTGAAGATCCTGGACCGTACGCATACACCGGGCCGCCCCGAAGCGTGCGTCGCCGAGGCGCGCGCGGCGGGCTTCGAGCACGTCAACCTCGACCTGATCTACGGCACGCCCGGCGAGTCCGACGACGACTGGCGGGCCACGCTGGACGCGGCGCTCGGCGCGGCGCCCGACCACGTCTCCGCGTACGCGCTGATCGTCGAGGAGGGCACCCAGCTGGCCCGCCGGATCCGGCGCGGCGAGGTCCCGATGACCGACGACGACGTGCACGCGGACCGCTATCTGATCACCGAGGAGGCGATGTCAGCGGCCGGCTTCCAGTGGTACGAGGTCTCCAACTGGGCCACGACGGAGGCGGGCCGCTGCCGCCACAACGAGCTGTACTGGACGGGCGCGGACTGGTGGGGCGCGGGTCCCGGCGCGCACAGCCACGTCGGCGGCGTGCGGTGGTGGAACGTGAAGCACCCGGGGGCGTACGCGCAGGCGCTCGGCGAAGGCCGGTCACCCGGCGCGGGCCGCGAACTCCTCTCCGACGAGGACCGCCGCGTCGAACGCATCCTCCTCGAACTCCGCCTCGCGGCCGGCTGCCCGCTCTCCCTCCTCGCCCCGGCCGGCGCGAAGGCCGCGGCCCGCGCTCTGTCCGACGGCCTCCTGGAGCCCGGCCCGTACGAGGCCGGCCGGGCCGTCCTGACCTTGCGGGGGCGGTTGCTGGCGGACGCGGTGGTGCGGGATCTGGTGGACTGATCACTCGACGGGGTGAATGCCCGCCGTAGTCCCGGACAACTGCCTACCCTGTCCATCGGCTGCCGCCAACGTACGCGGCGGATGTGGAGGACCACGGAGATGACCGCTGTGGATGACCGCTGTGGATGACCGGCTGATCACCGATGCCACCGAGATCTTCCGTCGACTGGAAGTTCCGGAGGGGTACAAAGCGGAGCTTCTCAGAGGGGACATCGTGATGACGGCGGGGCCCGACTGGGTCCACAACGACATCGTCGAGTCCGTGGCGGACCACATTCCGTACCGGCGTTGGCAGCGTAAGCAGACACAAGACGTCTCGTTCCCGCTGGAGACCAGTGAGCCACAGCCCGACCTGGTGGTACTGCCGCGGGACGCCTTCGCGGGGCCGGGCCGCCTGATCCCGGCAGAGGTGGTGACCTTCCTCTTGGAGGTCGTTTCCCGGTCCAGCGTCGACCACGATTACCGCGTCAAGCGGTTCCGTCTACGCGGCGGGCAAGGTGCCCGCCTACCTGATCATCGATCCGACGGTGGCCGAGTGCCGCCTGCTCACCGAACCGTACGGCGAGGGCGAGAACGCCGACTACCGGGTCGAGCGGATCAGCAAGTTCGGCGAGGCCGTGCCCCTGAAGCTGCTGGATGTCACGCTGGATACCAGCGAGTTCCCGACACTCCCCGGCATCAGGCGTTATCGTCGGCCGCGCTGACCTGACGTGCGCTGATCACTCACCAGGGTGAATCATGCGCTTGCCACGCGGACCGGCCTACGCTGCTGCCTAGCCTGCTGTCGTACTCATGGCGACGGCGTGAAGCGGAGGACCACGGAGATGACGGCTGTGGATGACCGACCGACCACTCACCCCCTCGTCGCTTTCTTCGAGGAACTTGAGGTTCCCGAGGGATTCAAGACGGAGCTCCTGCGGGGGGAAATTGTGATGATGGCCGGGCCTGACATGGTCCACAACCGGATCGTCCAGAATGTCCAGGATCAGATCCCGAGTGACCGCTGGGAGCGTCTGCAGACCCAGGACGTCGGCATCCTCGAAGAGATCAGTGAGCCTCAGCCCGACCTCGTGGTCCTGGAGATCGACGCCGGTCCGGAGTCCGGGCGGCTCATGCCGACCGAGGTGATCACCCTGCTCGTCGAAGTCGTCTCCAAGACAAGCGTCGACCGTGACTACGGGCTGAAGCGCAACATCTACGCCGCCGGCAAGATCCCCGCCTACCTGATCATCGACCCCGTCATGGGCCAGTGCGTCCTGCTCACCGAGCCGGTCGGCAGCGGCGAGGACGCCGATTACGCGGTGCAGCGCATCACCAAGTTCGGCGATCCCGTGCCGCTGGACCTGCTCGGCGTCGAGCTGGGCACCGACAGGTTCAGGAAGCTCCCCGACGCCAAACCCCACTCCCACCCGTAACGAAACCGACGCACCTCACCCCGGCGCCGTAACAAAGTCGATCAATTCCTCCACCCGCCCCAGCAGCGCCGGCTCCAGCTCCTTGTAGGAGTGGACGTGGGAGAGGATGTGCTGCCAGGCCGCGCCCGTGTTCTCCGGCCAGCCCAAAGCCCGGCACACGCCCGTCTTCCAGTCCTGGCCGCGGGGGACGGACGGCCAGGCCGGGATGCCGACCGAGGACGGCTTCACCGCTTCCCAGACGTCGATGTACGGATGGCCGACGACCAGGACGTCCTGGTCGGTGACCGAGGCCGCGATGCGGGACTCCTTCGAGCCGGGGACGAGGTGGTCGACGAGGACGCCGAGGCGGGCGTCCGGGCCGGGGGAGAAGGAGCGGACGATGGCCGGGAGGTCGTCGACGCCTTCGAGGTATTCGACGACGACGCCCTCGATGCGCAGGTCGTCGCCCCAGACGCGTTCCACCAGCTCGGCGTCGTGGCGGCCTTCCACATAGATGCGCCCGGCGCGGGCGACGCGGGCGCGGGCGCCGGGGACGGCGAGGGAGCCGGAGGCGGTGCGGGCCGGTCCGCGGGTGGCCGGGCGGGCGGCGGGCCGTACGAGGGTGACGGCCTTGCCGTCCAGGAGGAAGCCGCGCGGGGTCATCGGGAAGACCCGGTGTTTGCCGAAGCGGTCTTCGAGGGTGACGGTCGGGCCTTCGGCGGTCTTCTCGCAGCGGACGACCGCGCCGCAGAATCCGGTGACGGCTTCTTCGACGACGAGGTCCGGCTCCGCCGCGACCTCGGGGGCCGGCTGCTGCTTCTTCCACGGCGGGGTGAGGTCCGGTCCGTACTGTCTGCTGCGCATTGGACAGACGATAAGAAGGGATGGCCGGTCAGTGGCGCGACACGCCGAAGCGACGGCTGAGTGCGTCGCGTTGGTCACGGACAAATCGGGCATCCACGGCGGCCCCGTGCCCGGGTACGTACACCGCGTCCTCCCCGCCGAGGGCCAGCAGCCGGTCCAGTGCGGCCGGCCACCGGGAGGGCACGGCGTCGGTGCCCGCCTGCGGCTCGCCGGACTCTTCGACCAGGTCGCCGCAGAAGACGACGTCGGGTGAGCCGTGGGTGCCGGGGACGACGGCCACCAGGTCGTACGCGGTGTGGCCGGGGCCGGCGTTGGCGAGGAGGACCTGGCGGTCCCCGAGGTCGAGGGCGCGTTCGCCGGAGACGAGGTGGTGCGGGTGGACGAGGACGTCGGCGGCCTCCGCGGCGGCGTCCGGGTCCACGCCGTACGAGACGGCGCTGCGCCGCAGGTCGTCCTGGGCGCGCGGCAGGTATTCGTCGAGGCCCGCGGCGCCGTAGACCTGGACTCCGGCGAAGGCCGCGGTGCCCAGGACGTGATCGAAGTGGGGGTGGGTCAGTGCGACGTGGGTCACTTCCCGGCCCGCGATGGCGCGCAGTTGCCGGCGCAGCTCGGCCCCGTCGCGGATCGTCGCGCCGGTGTCGACGATCAGCACGCCCGTGGAGCCGACGACGGCGCCGACCGTCTCGTCCCAGCCGGGCATCCGGCGGCGTCCGACGCCCGTGCCGAGCCGTTCCCACCCGGCTTCCTCCCATGTCGTACGCATACCGAGACGCTAGCCGCATCGCGATAGCGTTGCCCGCCGGGCCGGGGTTCCCGGCTGCCCGGCTACGTCCGCGGTACGTCTTTCGTATGCGCCGGGAGCACGGTTCCGGTACCTCCGCCCTTGCCCTGCCCAGGTGACCCGGCCGTACACTTGGTCAGGGTCTGGCACTCGGACCTGATGAGTGCCAGGGAAGACGACCCGGAAGAACCCGGCCGCGCGCCGGTGGAACGGCCGGACTGGAGGTGTGCGCGATGCTCAGTGAACGCAGGCTCGAGGTGCTGCGCGCCATCGTCCAGGACTATGTCGGCACCGAGGAGCCGGTCGGCTCCAAGGCGCTGACCCAGCGGCACCAGCTCGGTGTCTCGCCCGCCACGGTCCGCAACGACATGGCGGCGCTGGAGGACGAGGGTTTCATCGCCCAGCCGCACACGAGCGCGGGACGCATCCCGACGGACAAGGGCTACCGCCTCTTCGTCGACAAGCTGGCGGGCGTCAAGCCGCTTTCCAGCCCCGAGCGGCGGGCCATCCAGAACTTCCTGGACGGCGCCGTCGACCTGGACGACGTGGTGGGGCGCACGGTACGGCTGCTGGCGCAGCTGACGCGGCAGGTCGCCGTCGTGCAGTACCCGTCGCTGACGCGGTCCACGGTGCGCCATGTGGAGCTGCTGTCGCTGGCCCCGGCCCGGCTGATGCTGGTCCTGATCACGGACACCGGTCGCGTCGAGCAGCGCATGGTGGACTGCCCGGCGCCGTTCGGGGAGACTTCCGTGGCGGACCTGCGCGCGCGGTTGAACAGCCGTGTGGTGGGCCGGCGTTTCACGGATGTGCCGCAGCTCGTGCAGGATCTTCCGGAGTCCTTCGAGCAGGAGGACCGGGGGACGGTCTCGACAGTCCTGTCGGTCTTGCTGGAAACTCTCGTGGAGGAGACCGAAGAGCGGCTGATGATCGGCGGTACCGCCAATCTCACGCGCTTCGGGCACGACTTCCCACTGACCATCCGGCCGGTGCTGGAGGCCCTTGAGGAGCAGGTGGTGCTCCTCAAACTGCTCGGGGAGGCCAAGGACTCCGGCATGACCGTACGCATCGGGCATGAGAATGCTCATGAGGGCCTGACGTCCACATCGGTCGTCGCGGTCGGCTACGGTTCGGGCGACGAGGCAGTCGCCAAACTCGGCGTGGTCGGACCGACCCGCATGGACTACCCCGGAACGATGGGAGCGGTACGCGCAGTGGCACGTTACGTCGGACAGATCCTGGCGGAGTCGTAAGTGGCCACGGACTATTACGCGGTCCTGGGCGTACGACGCGATGCCTCGCAGGACGAGATCAAGAAGGCTTTCCGGCGGCTGGCCCGCGAGCTGCACCCGGATGTGAACCCGGATCCCAAGACCCAGGAGCGGTTCAAGGAGATCAACGCCGCTTACGAGGTGTTGTCGGATCCGCAGAAGAAGCAGGTCTACGACCTCGGCGGCGACCCCCTCTCGCAGGCGGGTGGCGGCGGCGGGGCCGGCGGCTTCGGCGCGGGCTTCGGCAACTTCTCCGACATCATGGACGCGTTCTTCGGCACGGCGTCGCAGCGCGGACCGCGGTCCCGTACGCGGCGCGGCCAGGACGCCATGATCCGGCTGGACGTCGAACTGGACGAGGCGGCCTTCGGGACCACCAAGGACATCCAGGTGGACACGGCGGTCGTCTGTACGACCTGTTCGGGTGAGGGCGCGGCGCCGGGCACCTCGGCGCAGACCTGTGACATGTGCCGCGGCCGCGGCGAGGTCTCGCAGGTCACCCGGTCCTTCCTGGGCCAGGTCATGACCTCGCGGCCGTGCCCGCAGTGCCAGGGGTTCGGTACGGTCGTGCCGACCCCGTGCCCGGAGTGCGCCGGCGACGGCCGCATCCGGTCGCGCCGCACGCTGACGGTCAAGATCCCGGCAGGTGTGGACAACGGCACCCGCATCCAGCTCGCGGGCGAGGGCGAGGTCGGCCCGGGCGGCGGTCCGGCCGGCGACCTGTACGTGGAGATCCACGAACTGCCGCACCCGACCTTCCAGCGGCG
Source organism: Streptomyces sp. NPDC017529 (assembly GCF_044329785.1). Lineage (NCBI taxonomy): Bacteria > Bacillati > Actinomycetota > Actinomycetes > Kitasatosporales > Streptomycetaceae > Streptomyces > Streptomyces sp. NPDC017529. The sequence continues at coordinate 326,106 of NZ_JBIRJY010000003.1, read as the reverse complement.
CGGCGACGACCTGCACTGCACGGTCACCATCCCCATGACGGCGGCGGCGCTGGGCACGAAGTGCCCGCTGGAGACGCTGGACGGCATAGAGGAGATCGACATCCGGCCGGGCACGCAGTCCGGCCAGTCGATCCCGCTGCACGGGCGCGGCGTCACGCACCTGCGCGGCAACGGGCGCGGCGACCTCATCGTGCACGTGGAGGTCATCACGCCGTCGAAGCTGGACGCGGAGCAGGAGGAGCTGCTGCGGCGGCTCGCCAAGCTGCGCGGCGAGGAACGCCCGACAGGCCAGTTCCAGCCCGGGCAGCAGGGGCTGTTCTCGCGGTTGAAGGACGCGTTCAACGGGCGTTAGGCGCCCGGTAGTGGTATCAGGCGAACGGCGGTCGGGCTCCTCGGTCCGGCCGCCGTTCGGCGTTCCGTCCGAAGTGCCCTGATCGCCGGACGTGTTTGATCTTGGCGCGTCCGGCCCCGGTTCGGCCCCCCGCGGTCGGCGTGACACGATGTGGGCATGCCCACAGCGCTGACCGATCTCTGTCGCTATCCGATCGTGCAGGCCCCCATGGCAGGCGGTGTCGCCCGCCCGGAGCTGGTCGCCGCCGTCTCAGGAGCCGGCGGGCTCGGTTTCCTGGCCGCCGGGTACAAGACGGCGGACGGCATGTATCAAGAGATCAAGCAGCTGCGCGGGCTGACCGACCGGCCCTTCGGCGTGAACCTCTTCATGCCGCAGCCCTCGCTCGCCGACAACGTGGCCGTCGAGGTCTACCGCGAGCAGCTCGCGGGCGAGGCGGCCTGGTACGAAACGCCGTTGGACGACGTCGATCCGTACGGCGGCGCCGACGACGGGTACGAGGCGAAGCTGGCCATCCTGCGGGAGGACCCGGTGCCGGTCGTCTCGTTCCACTTCGGCTGTCCGTCCCGTGAGGTCCTCGACGGGTTCGCCAAGGTCGGTACGTACACGATCGTCACCGCCACCACGGCGGCCGAGGCGCAGGCCGCGCAGTGGTCCGGCGCGGACGCGGTCTGTGTGCAGGGCGTCGAGGCCGGCGGCCACCAGGGCACCCACCGCGACGACCCGCACGCCGACGGCACCGGTGCCGGGCTCGGGCTGCTGTCGCTGGTCGCGCAGGTCCGCGAGGCGGTGCAGATACCGGTCGTCGCGGCGGGCGGCCTGATGCGCGGCTCGCAGATCGCCGCGGTGCTGGCGGCGGGCGCGTCCATGGCGCAGCTCGGTACGGCGTTCCTGGTCACTCCGGAGTCGGGCGCCAACGACCTGCACAAGCAGGCGATGACCAACCCCCTGTTCACCCGTACGGAGTTGACCAGGGCCTTCTCCGGGCGTCCGGCCCGCGGTCTGGTGAACCGTTTCCTTCGTGAGCACGGCCCGTACGCCCCCGCCGCGTATCCGGCCGTGCACCACCTCACCTCGGGCCTGCGCAAGGCAGCCGCCAGGACCGGCGACGCGCAGGGCATGGCCCTGTGGGCGGGGCAGGGGCACCGGATGGCGCGGCAGCTGCCGGCCGCGCAGCTGGTCGAGGTGCTGATGGCCGAACTGGACGCGGCGCGTGCCGGATTGGCCTCCGGGGGCACGCCCGACGCGGGTCCGCGGGAAGAGCAGGGCCATCAGGCCGGGCACGGGTTCCCGGGCGAGCTGGGAGGTGCGCTGTGACGGCGCCGGTGTTCCTCGTCGAAAGCGTTCCCGGGCTGGGCGAGACCGTGCTGGACGGGCCGGAAGGCCGGCACGCGGTCTCCGTGCGCCGGCTGCGCGCGGGCGAGGACGTGGTGCTGACCGACGGGCGCGGCAGCGGCGCGGTGGGCGTGGTGCGGGCCGCCGAGGGCAAGGACCGGCTCGTCGTCGAGGTGACCGGTGCGCAGACCGAGCCGGAGCCCGCCCCGCGTATCACCGTCGTGCAGGCGCTGCCCAAGGGCGACCGTGGCGAACTCGCCGTGGAGACCATGACGGAGACCGGTGTGGACGGCATCGTTCCGTGGGCCGCGTCGCGGTGCATCACGCAGTGGAAGGGCGAGCGGGCCGCGAAGTCCCTCGCCAAGTGGCGCAACACGGCCCGCGAGGCGGGCAAGCAGGCGCGCCGGCTGCGGTTCCCCGAGGTCACCGACCTGATGTCGACCAAGCGGGTGGCGGCGCTGCTCGCGGAGGCGGACTTCGCCGGCGTGCTGCACGAGGACCGGGACGCGGGGAGTGCGCCGCTGGCCTCCGCCGAACTGCCGGGCAGCGGGCGGATCGTGCTCGTGGTCGGGCCCGAAGGCGGAGTGTCCCCGGAGGAGTTGGCGGCCTTCGAGGAGGCGGGCGCCAAGGCGTACCGGCTCGGCTGGAGCGTGCTGCGGACGTCCACGGCGGGTACGGCGGCCACGGCGCTGCTGTTGGGCCGTACGGGGCGTTGGAGCTGACGGCGAAGTCCGGTTCGGGTGGCGGCCCGCGGCGTCTGGCGTCGCGGGCCGCCGTTTCTTGCCCTGAAGGTTCCTGAAAGGACCCCGGAGGCCCTCCAAGGGCCCCCGAAGGCTCAGACCAGCTCGGCGTTCAGGGTGATGTTCTTGACGCCGGCCAGCGCCTGGCTCACCGGGCAGTTCTTCTTGGCGTCCTCGGCCGCGGCCTGGAAGTCCGCCTCGGAGAGGCCCGGCACGCTGGCCTTGACGGTCAGCACGATGCCGGTGATGCCCTCGCCCGGCTGGAAGGTCACGTCGGCCTGGGTGTCCAGTGCCTCGACGGTGTAGCCCTTGCCCGCGAGGCCGTGCGAGAAGGCCATCGAGTAGCAGGACGAGTGGGCCGCCGCGATCAGCTCCTCCGGGCTGGTGACGCCGTTCGGCTGCTCGGCGCGGGCCGGCCAGTTCACGTCGAACGTGCCGACGTTGGAGGATGCCAGGGCGACGCTGCCCTTGCCCTCCAGCAGGTTGCCTTCCCAGTGGGTGTTCGCGGTGCGGGTGGTTGCCATGGCGGATAACTCCTGGTGGTGGGCGAAATGACGGCCTGTGGGGATCAGCTTAGTGAAGTCGGCGGTGCCCGCGGCGGGACGCGTACGGGCGGAACGCGGCGGTCCGCGCGGGCCGCCGCGCACACTGGCCGAGCCGGGACTGTCGGTCCGCGTGCGGCGGTGGGAAGCTGCCGGGCATGAGGGCCATGGGGCGCTTACGAGACGCAGGGCACGGGCGGATGCGGCACGTACGGACCGGGCGGGCGCCGCGCGTGGGGACCCGGCTCGGCGGGGGCCGGCGCGGCAGGCTGCTGGCGGCGGTGGGTGCCGCGGGCGCGGCGGTCGTCGCGGTGTCCGCGTGCGAGCCGGTCGGCGGGCTGAACACCGCGTCGATCGCCATCACCACCGACCAGGCGGGGACGCAGGCGCTGGAGAGCGCCGGCGTGAACGTGAGCTGGCTGAGCTGTACGGCGACGCTGCAAGGCGACCAGCGGGCGACGGTGAACCCGACGGCCACGGCGCGGCAGAAGTCGGTCGCCACCGTCGACTGCCAGGGCCAGACCGCCCGGGGCAGCAAGATCACCATCACCGGCCGGGTCACCTCCGAGGTCGACGGGCGCTGCGTACGGGGCTCGCTGACCGCGCGTGTCGCCGGGCAGGTCGTCTTCCAGGTGGGCGTGCTCGGCAACTGTGCCGCGGACGAGCCGACCGGCAATCCGCGCCCGACGGTCACGCACACGGTCCAACCGCCCAGCAGCGGTCACCCGACCGGCGAGCCGCCGGGCACGCCGCCCGTGACGGTCACCGTCACGGCGACCCCGGATCCCGACCCCGACCCCGATCCGGACCCGTCGCCCAGCGACACCTGTTCGGACGACGGGCAGGGACACGACGGGCAGGGCAACGACGGCCACGGCCACGACGACGGCGGCCACGACGGCCAGGACGGCAACCAGGACCAGCACTCCGGCGACCAGCAGCACACCTGGGCCGCCGACCACTAGCCGACCGCCAGCCGACCCCCTCCCGACCACCCCCGGCCGTCTCCCGTCGGCCGCGCACACCGCCGTCACCGGCCTCCGGACCGGCCGCCGCCCCGCCCCGCGCGGGCGGCCCGGTAACATCCGGACCCGTAGACGTGATGGTGACGCGACACGGCGCGGTACGGGCCGGCTCTGGACACCGAGCCGCCGCGTACCGGCCGACGACCCGGGAGGAGCCCACCGGTGGCGGGAGAACCGCAGGCCGACTGCCTGTTCTGCAAGATTGTGGCCGGCGAGGTGCCCGCGACGATCGTGCGGGAGACCGAGACGACCGTCGCCTTCAGGGACATCAGCCCGCAGGCGCCGACGCACGTCCTGGTGATCCCCAAGGTGCACTACCCGAACGCGGGCGAGCTGGCCGCCGCCGAGCCGCGGATCGCCGGCGAGGTGCTGAGCGAGGCGGCCGCCGTGGCCGCCGACGAGAAGGTCGACTCGACCGGCTACCGGATCGTCTTCAACACCGGCCCCGGCGCGGGCCAGACCGTCTTCCACGCCCATGCGCACGTCCTGGGCGGCCGCGACCTCCAGCGCCTGGTCTGACCGGGTCGGGAGTCACGGCACCTTGTCCGTACGCGAACTCGTCGTCCTCGGCACCGCCAGCCAGGTGCCCACCCGGCACCGCAACCACAACGGCTACCTGCTGCGCTGGGACGGCGAGGGCATCATGTTCGACCCCGGCGAGGGGACGCAGCGCCAAATGCTGCGCGCCGGGGTCGCCGCGCACGACCTCAACCGGATCTGTGTCACGCACTTCCACGGCGACCACTCGCTCGGGCTCGCCGGGGTCATCCAGCGCATCAACCTGGACCGGGTGCCGCATCCGGTCACCGCGCACTACCCGGCGAGCGGTCGGCGCTTCTTCGACCGGCTGCGGTACGCCACCGCCTACCGCGAGACGGTCGAGCTGGCCGAGGAGCCGGTGGCCGCAGACGGGGTGCTGGCCCGTACCCCGTCGTACGTCCTGGAGGCGCGCAAGCTCTCCCACCCGGTCGAGTCGTACGGCTACCGCCTGGTCGAGCCGGACGGGCGCCGGATGCTGCCGGAGCGGCTCGCCGCGCACGGCATCGCGGGGCCGGACGTCGGCAGGCTCCAGCGCGACGGGGAACTGAACGGTGTCACCCTCGACGACGTCAGCGAGGTCCGGCGCGGCCAGCGCTTCGCGTTCGTCATGGACACCCGCCTGTGCGACGGGGTGCACGCGCTCGCCGAGGGCTGTGACCTGCTCGTCATCGAGTCGACGTTCCTCGACGAGGACGTGCGGCTCGCGGCGGACCACGGGCACCTGACGGCGGGCCAGGCGGCGCGTGCCGCCGCCGAAGCGGGCGTACGCCACCTGGTCCTCACCCACTTCTCCCAGCGCTACTCGGACCCCGCGGAATTCGAGCGACAGGCGCGCGCGGCCGGTTTCGCGGGCGAACTGACCATCGCCCGCGACCTGATGCGCGTCCCGGTGCCCAAGCGCACCTGAGGACGCGCACGCCCCTTCGGCGGGTCAGGGCAGGAAGTACATCGGGTTGGGCAGCTTGAACGTCTTGTCGCCGTAGCCGCCGTTCAGGTCGCTGTACTGGTCGCCGAAGTTGGCGACGATGTCGTAGCCCCGCGACTCGATGTGCTTGCGGGTGCCCGACTTGAACTCGACGGTGGAGCAGTTGGCGCCGCACGGCAGGTAGGCGGGCGGGTTCTTCTTGTCCTTGAGGTAGACGTGGGAGCGGTCGAGCGGGACGCCGTAGCCCACGTTCTTCAGGTTGCGCACGCTCCACTCGCGCTGCGCCTCCTTGCGGCCGGTGACGAAGAAGACCTCGTACCCCTTGCCGTGCGCCCAGTTGACGAGGCGGTCCATGCCGAAGACCGGCTTCATGTCGGTGCTCGCCAGGTACTTGTCCTGGGCCGCCTCGGTGTGGTGGAAGCCGACCTGGAGCTCGTAGTTGTACGTCAGCAGCGTGGTGTCGTCCATGTCCAGGACGATGGCGGGCTTCTTGCCGTGGTGGTGCTTGTCGGCGGCCTTGGCCAGGTAGCGCCGGGCCGAGTCGGTTATGCCGCGCACCTGCTTGGCGTAGTTGCTGTTCGGCGAGGCGTAGTGCTGCCCGTCCGCGGTCACCGTGTCGCCGTAGTACGCCTTGATCCGGTCCTGCACCTGGGTGAGGTTGGGGATCTCCTTGTCCGTGCGCGGCACGGAGTGCTCGGCGGTGGCCTGGCCGACGCCGAAGGCCGCGGTGCCGGCGACGACCGCCGTGACGGCCGCGGCGCCGAGGCGGACCCGGCGGCGGGAGAGGAGGGGGTGGCGCATGTGCTGCTCCTAGGTGAACCGGTGGGGGCCACCTAGGTTTAACAGAGCGTTTACGCGGTCATCTACGCGCGAAGATTCAACGGTTGGTAAAGGCTGGGGCCGGAATGATTGATTCCGTCCCGCGTGATCGCTTCGGCCTCCGCCGAAAAGACCGGCTTCTAGGCTCCCCGCCATGAACACAGCACCTGCCGGCGGCACGCGCACGGAGACGGCCGCCACCCACCTGGAGATCGCGCCGAGCGTCCTGTACTTCGGGACACCGGTGGCCCTCCTGTCGACGGAGAACGAGGACGGCTCGGCCAACCTCGCCCCCGTCTCCTCCGCCTGGGCGCTCGGGCAGACGGTCGTGCTCGGGCTGGGCCGCGAAGGGCAGACGGCGCGCAACCTCGCCAGCCGCCCCGGCCTGGTGCTCAGCCTGCCCGCCCCCGGCCTGTGGCCGGCGGTGGAGCGGCTGGCACCGCTCACCGGCCGGGACCCGGTGCCCCCGGGCAAGCCCGCGGGCTGCCGCTACGAGCCGGACAAGTTCGCCGCGGCCGGCCTGACCGCTACGCCGTCCCGCCTGGTACGCCCGCCGCGCGTCGCCGAATGCCCGCTCCAGTTGGAGGCCCGCGCCGAGCGGGTGCGGCCGGACCTCTCCGGCGACTTCGTCATCGTCGAGGCCGCCGTGTGCACGGTCCACGCCGACTCGCGCATCGTCGTGCCCGGTACCGATCACATCGATCCCGCCGCCTGGAGCCCGCTCGTCTACAACTTCCGCCACTACTTCGGGCTCGGTCCGGAACTGGGCCACTCGTACCGCACCCGGACGCCCCGCGGCGGTGACGGTCCCGCGGCGGCTGCCCATTGACGCCCGTCGCCCCGCGTCCCTACGCTCCGTTCCCATGGACGGATCATGTCTACATACACAGACAGGAGCGTCGCGTGAGGCCGCAGCCTCCACCGCCGTCACCGCCATCCGCCTCACCCCGGTCCTCGTGGCCGACCCGCCGCTGCTGAACACCCAAGGCGTCCACCAGCCCTACACGCCCCGCCTGATCGTCGAAGTGACCACGGCGGGCGGCGCGACCGGCCTCGGCGAGACCTACGGCGACACGAAGTACCTCGACCTCGCCCGCCCCCTGGCCGACGCGCTGACCGGCCGCCCGGTCACGGACCTGAACGCGCTGCCGCGGCTCGCGGCCGAGGTCTGCGGGGATTCCCCGGCCGCGACCGGGGCCGGGGACGTCGGCGCGGGCGGCCTGCGCGGCGTACAGACCGCCGACAAGCTGCGGCTGTCCGTGCTTTCGGGCTTCGAGGTCGCCTTCCTGGACGCGTGGGGCCGGCTCGCCGGCCTGCCCGTGCACGCCCTGCTCGGCGGCAAGGTCCGCGACCGTGTCGACTACAGCGCCTATCTCTTCTACCGCTGGGCCGGGCACCCCGGCGGCCGCGGCGAACCCGACGACTGGGGCGCGGCGCTCGACCCGCCCGGCATCGTGGCCCAGGCCCGCCGCTTCCGCGACACGTACGGCTTCGGCTCCTTCAAGCTCAAGGGCGGGGTCTTCGAGCCCGCACAGGAGATCGCCGCGGTGCGGGCCCTGGCCGCGGCCTTCCCCGGCCACCCCCTGCGCCTGGACCCCAACGGCGCCTGGAGCGTCGCGACATCCCTGAAGGTCGCCCACGAACTGCGGGACGTTCTCGAATACCTGGAGGACCCCGCCGCCACCACCGCCCACATGGCCGAGGTCGCCTCCCGTACGGACCTGCCGCTCGCCACGAACATGTGCGTGACCTCCTTCGCCGAGATCCCCGAGGCCTTCCGCCGTGACGCCGTCCACGTCGTCCTCTGCGATCACCACTACTGGGGCGGCCTGCGCAACACCCGTGAACTCGCCGCGATCTGCCGCACTTTCGGCTTCGGCCTGTCCATGCACTCCAACACCCACCTGGGCATCAGCCTCGCCGCGATGACCCACGTCGCCGCGACCGTCCCCGGCCTGCGGTACGCCTGCGACACGCATTACCCCTGGCAGACTGAGGACGTCCTCACCGAACGCCCCGTCTTCACCGACGGCGCGCTGCCGGTGTCCGACGCCCCGGGCCTCGGCGTCACCCTCGACCGCGACCGCCTGGCGGCCCTCCACGAGCGCTGGCTGTCCGACGACGGCACGTTCCGGGACCGCGACGACGCGGCGGCGATGCGGGCCGCCGACCCCGGCTGGGTGACACCCCGGGTGCCGCGGTGGTGAGCGGCGCCGGGGGACCGCCGGCGGACCGGCGCTCCGGGCGCCGGGGGCGCGTACCGTATTCATCCCGTACGTGATCTTTGGAGGGAGCTGTCCCGATGGCACAGGAAGTGCGAGGCGTCATCGCGCCGGGCAGGAACGAGCCGGTGCGGCTGGAGACGATCCTGGTGCCGGATCCCGGGCCGGGGGAGGCCGTGGTGAAGGTGCAGGCCTGCGGGGTGTGCCACACCGACCTGCACTACAAGCAGGGCGGGATCAACGACGAATTCCCGTTCCTGCTGGGGCACGAGGCGGCGGGTGTCGTGGAGGCCGTGGGGGAGGGCGTGAGCGATGTCGCCCCGGGTGACTTCGTGATCCTGAACTGGCGGGCGGTGTGCGGGCAGTGCCGGGCGTGTCTGCGCGGCCGGCCGCAGTACTGCTTCGACACGCACAACGCCGAGCAGAAGATGACGCTCAAGGACGGCACCGAGCTGACGCCCGCGCTCGGCATCGGCGCGTTCGCGGACAAGACGCTGGTCGCGGCGGGGCAGTGCACCAAGGTCGACCCGGAGATGTCGCCGGCCGTCGCCGGGCTGCTCGGGTGCGGCGTGATGGCGGGTATCGGCGCGGCGATCAACACGGGCGCCGTGAGCCGCGGTGACTCCGTCGCCGTCATCGGCTGCGGCGGCGTGGGCGACGCGGCGATCGTCGGCGCCCGGCTGGCCGGCGCGTCGCGGATCATCGCCGTGGACGTGGAGGACCGCAAGCTGTCCACCGCGAAGACGATGGGCGCCACCCACACCGTCAACTCGCGCGCCGCGGACGCCGTCGAGGCCATCCGCGAGCTGACCGGCGGCTTCGGCGCCGACGTCGTGATCGACGCGGTGGGGCGCCCGGAGACGTACGAGCAGGCGTTCTACGCGCGCGACCTGGCCGGCACGGTGGTCCTGGTGGGCGTGCCGACGCCGGACATGAAGCTGGAGCTGCCGCTGCTGGACGTGTTCGGACGCGGCGGCGCGCTGAAGTCGTCCTGGTACGGCGACTGCCTGCCGTCCCGTGACTTCCCGATGCTGGTGGACCTGCACCAGCAGGGCCGGATCGACCTGGCGGGCTTCGTGACGGAGACGATCGGCATCGACGGCGTGGAGCAGGCGTTCGAGCGGATGCACCAGGGTGACGTGCTGCGCTCGGTGGTGGTGCTGTGATGGCGGCCCGCATCGACCACCTCGTCACGTCCGGCACCTTCTCGCTCGACGGCGGTACGTGGGAGGTGGACAACAACGTGTGGATCGTCGGCGACGACATCGAGGCCGTCGTCATCGACGCGGCGCACGACGCCGACGCGATCTACGAAGCGCTCGACGGCCGTACGCTGCGCGCGATCGTGTGCACCCACGCGCACAACGACCACGTCGACGCGGCCCCGGCGCTCGCCGCCCGTACCGGCGCCTCCGTCTACCTGCACCCGGACGACCTGCCGCTGTGGAGGCAGACCCACCCGGACCGGGCGCCGGAGGAGTCGTTGGCGGACGGCCAGGTGCTCACCATCGGCGGTGTCGACCTGACCGTGCTGCACACGCCGGGGCACGCGCCGGGCGCGGTCTGCCTGTACGCGCCGGACCTCGGGGAGCACGGCACGGTCTTCACCGGCGACACCCTCTTCCAGGGCGGCCCCGGCGCCACCGGACGGTCGTTCTCCGACTTCCCGACCATCGTCGGGTCGATCAGGGAGCGGCTGCTGACGCTGCCCCCGGAGACCGAGGTCCGTACCGGGCACGGCGACGGGACGACGATCGGCGCCGAGGCGCCGCACCTGGAGGAGTGGGTGAAGCGGGGGCACTGAGCCCCCGGACGTCAGAGTGCGGCCGCCCGCTCCAGGATGCGGGCGGCCACCGCCGGCGAGTCCACCAGCGGGTGCAGCGCCATCGCGCGGAGCGCCGCGTCCCGGTCCTTGAACTCGGCCGCCTCGACCGTGGCCAGTTCGACGGCCTTGAGCTGGAGCATCAGGCCCAACTGGTCCTCGCGCAGGGGCGCGCACGGCAGCGGCCGCGCGCCGTGCGCGTCCACCTCGCACACCGTCTCGATGATCGCCTCGGGTGCGAGCTGCGGCACCGTCGTGCCGTTGCGTACGTTCAGGATCAGGCGCGCGTGCCGGTCGCCCGCGATGGCGCGCATGACGGCCAGCGCCACCTGGTCGTAGCCGCCGCCCTCCAGGTCGCAGGTGTCGCGCTGCCAGCCGCCGGTCGCCTCCCGGCTGTCGGCCATGTACGTCTCCTCGCGCTCCAGCCGGGTGCGTTCCCAGAGCGCGTACGCCTCCTCGGGAGAGACGCCGGACGCCGCCTCGAAGAAGCCGCCCTGCTGCTGGTCGAGGAACTCCCCGCGGGTCTGCGCCGCGTTCTGTACGGAGGCGAGCGTCTCGCGGCGGAAGTAGTAGTAGTGCAGGTATTCGTTGGGAATGGCCCCCAACGCGCGCAGCCAGTCGGCGCCGAAGAGCTTGCCCTCCTCGAAGGAGGCGAGGGCGTCGGCGTCTTGGAGCAGCGCGCCCAGGAGGTCCGTGCCGTCCTCGGCGGTCAGGGAGCGCAGCCAGCCGAGGTGGTTGAGGCCGGTGTAGCCGTACGTCACCCGGTCCGGGTCGGCGCCCGCGGCCCGCGCGGCGCGCCGCACCAGCCCGACCGGCGAGTCGCAGATGCCGATCACCCGCTCGCCCAGCACCTGCGACATCGCCTCGGTGACGATCCCGGCCGGATTGGTGAAGTTGACGACCCAGGCGTCCGGCGCGAGCGCCGCCACCCGCTCGGCGACGCGCAGCGCCACGGGCACCGTGCGCAGCCCGTACAGGACACCGCCCGCGCCCACCGTCTCCTGGCCCAGCACGCCCGCGTCCAGCGGGATCCGCTCGTCCGCGACCCGGCCCGCGGTGCCGCCGACGCGGATCGCGGAGAAGACGAAGTCGGTGCCGCGCAGCGCGTCGTCGAGGGAGTCGGCGACCCGTACGCGTACGGGAGACGGCCGCCCGCCGCCGGTCCGCCGCTCCGCCTGCCGGGCCAGTACGGAAGCGATCACCGCCGCCCGGCGCGGATCGGTGTCGTACAGCGTCACCTCGGACACGGACCTGGCGGGATCGTCCAGCAGGGCGCGGTGGACCAGCGGTACCCGGAAACCCCCGCCGCCCAGAATCGTGAGCCTCATGGGCCGGAACGTACCGCAGCATCGGGCAGACTGGCGTCACGTGCACGAAGGAGAGGGGCAGGCACGGTGAGCGCACACGAAGTCCAGCGGCCCGCGGGCAGCGGTCCGGTCAGCCACGTACCGCCGGGTCCGGCACCCGCGCTCGACCCGCTCGCCGCCGTACGGACCGGGGACGATCCGCCCACCGACGTCTATCTCACCGGCACGGTGTTCCTGGACATCATCTTCACCGGCCTGGACTCGGCGCCCGTGCGCGGTACGGAGTCCTGGGCGCGCGGCATGGGCTCCAGCCCCGGCGGCGTCGCCAACATGGCGACCGCGCTGGCCCGCCTGGGCCTGCGCACCTCGCTCGCCGCCGCCTTCGGCGACGACATGTACGGCGAGTACTGCTGGGAAGCGCTGGAGCAGGGCGAGCACGTCGACCTGTCGATGTCGCGCACCATCGTCGGCTGGCACTCGCCGGTCACCGTCTCCATGGCGTACGAGGGCGAGCGCACGATGGTCTCGCACGGCCACGAGGCGCCCAGCGGCCCCGCCCGTACCGCCTTCGACGGCAGGCACGCGCCGGGCTGCCCGCCGCCGTCGCGGGCCTGCGTCGCCTCGCTGGAGCCCGGTGGCGGCCGCGAGGGCTGGCTCGGCTGCGCCGCCGGGCGCGGCAGCCGCATCTTCGCGGACGTGGGCTGGGACGACACCGGCCGCTGGGACCCGGCCGACCTCGCCGAGCTGGAGCACTGCGAGGCGTTCCTGCCCAACGCGGAGGAGGCGATGCGCTACACCCGCATGGACTGCCCGCGCGCCGCCGCGCGCAAGCTGGCCGACCTGGTGCCGCTCGCCGTGGTCACGCTGGGTTCCGAGGGCGCGTACGCGGTGGACGGGGGGACCGGCGAGACCGCCGAGGTGCCCGCCATCGCCGTGGAGGCGATGGACCCGACCGGCGCCGGGGACGTCTTCGTGGCGGGCTTCGTCACCGGCGCCCTGGCCGGGTGGCCGCTGGCCGACCGGCTGGCCTTCGCGGGGCTGACCGCCGCGCTGTCCGTGCAGGAGTTCGGCGGCTCGCTGTCCGCGCCGGGGTGGGTGGAGATCGCGGCCTGGTGGCAGCGGGTGACGGCGGCGGAGGCGTACGGGCGGACGCCGGACGGTACGGGCGCGGCGTGCGTCCGGGACGCGGCCGCGCTGCGCCGCCGCTACGCCTTCCTGGACGCGCTCCTGCCCACCGCGGCCCGCTCCTGGCCGCTGGCCCGCGCCCTGCCCACGCTCGGGTTCCGCCGCCCCGCCTGAGCGGCCGCGCCCGGGTCCCGCCACCGGGGGAACACCGGACCGGGCGAACGCCGGAAAACGCTTCGGGCTTGTCGGTGCACCGTCGTACCCTTGGTATCCCAAGGAACCGAGCTGCGGACACCTCTTGCAGCGCAACGAATGGGGGATGAGCAGGCCACAGAGCCGGCCCATGACTCAGTCACCTACACGACCGCAGGCACACGCCCAGTTCACCGTCCCGGCCAAGCACCCGATGGTCACGGTCCTGGGCTCGGGAGACGCCCTGCTGCGGGTCATCGAGAACGCGTTCCCCGCCACCGACATCCATGTGCGCGGCAACGAGATCAGGGCGGTCGGCGACGCCGACGAGGTCGCACTGGTCCAGCGCCTCTTCGACGAGATGATGCTGGTGCTGCGCACCGGCCAGCCGATGACGGAGGACGCGGTGGAGCGCTCCATCGCGATGCTGCGCTCGGCCGGCAACGGCGGCACGGAGAGCGAGACCCCCGCCGAGGTGCTCACCCAGAACATCCTGTCCAACCGGGGCCGCACCATCCGCCCCAAGACGCTCAACCAGAAGCGCTACGTCGACGCCATCGACCACCACACGGTCGTCTTCGGCATCGGCCCCGCCGGTACGGGCAAGACCTACCTCGCCATGGCCAAGGCGGTGCAGGCCCTGCAGTCCAAGCAGGTCAACCGCATCATCCTGACCCGGCCCGCGGTCGAGGCGGGCGAGCGCCTGGGCTTCCTGCCCGGCACGCTCTACGAGAAGATCGACCCGTACCTGCGCCCGCTGTACGACGCCCTGCACGACATGCTCGACCCCGACTCGATCCCGCGGCTGATGGCGGCGGGGACGATCGAGGTGGCGCCGCTGGCGTACATGCGTGGGCGTACGCTGAACGACGCCTTCATCATCCTCGACGAGGCGCAGAACACCAGCCCCGAGCAGATGAAGATGTTCCTGACCCGCCTCGGCTTCGACTCGAAGATCGTCATCACCGGTGACGTCACGCAGATCGACCTGCCCGGCGGTACGAAGAGCGGTCTGCGGCAGGTCCAGGAGATCCTGGAGGGGCTGGACGACGTGCACTTCTCGCGGCTCACCAGCCACGATGTCGTCCGGCACAAGCTGGTCGGCCGTATTGTCGACGCGTACGAGAAGTACGACAGCCGCAACGGCAAGTGACCTGAGAAACGAGAAGCAGCACTACATGTCGATCGACGTCAACAACGAGTCCGGTACGGACATCGACGAGCAGGCGATCCTGGACGTCGCCCGTTACGCCGTGGCCCGGATGCGCATCCACCCGCTCTCCGAGCTGTCGGTCATCGTCGTCGACGCCGACGCCATGGAACAGCTCCACATCCAGTGGATGGACCTCCCGGGTCCGACCGATGTCATGTCCTTCCCGATGGACGAGCTGCGTCCGCCCGCCAAGGACGACGAGGAGCCCCCGCAGGGGCTCCTCGGTGACATCGTGCTGTGCCCCGAGGTCGCCAAGAAGCAGGGCGAGGAGGCACCGACCGGCCACAGCATGGACGAGGAACTCCAGCTGCTGACCGTGCACGGCGTCCTCCACCTGCTCGGCTACGACCACGAGGAGCCCTCGGAGAAGGCCGAGATGTTCGGCCTCCAGGCGGCGATCATCGACGGCTGGCGTGCCGAGCGCGGTCTGACGGGGCCCTCCCCCGCCCCGACCGTCACCTGACGGCTGGTGACCTCGTGACCACCCAACTCGTAGCGGTAGCGGTCCTTCTCGTCGTCGTCGCCTGGCTCGCGGCGTGCGCCGAGGCGGGCCTCGCCCGCACCACCAGTTTCCGCGCCGAGGAGGCCGTACGGTCCGGGCGGCGCGGCAGCGCGAAGCTGGCCGCCGTCGCCGCCGACCCCGTCCGCTACCTGAACGTCGCCCTGCTGGTGCGCGTCGGCTGCGAGATGGCGGCCGGCGTGCTGGTCACCTACGCCTGCCTGCGGTCCTTCGACCGCACCTGGCAGGCGCTGACCGTCGCCATCGCCGTGATGGTGCTGGTCTCCTACGTGGCCGTCGGCGTCTCACCCCGTACGATCGGGCGCCAGCACCCGATGAACACCGCCACGGCCGCGGCGTACGTGCTGCTGCCGCTGGCCCGGATCATGGGCCCGATCCCGCGGCTGCTGATCCTCCTGGGCAACGCGCTGACCCCCGGCAAGGGCTTCCGCCAGGGCCCCTTCGCCTCCGAGGCCGAGCTGCGCTCGCTGGTCGACCTCGCGGAGAAGGAGTCGCTGATCGAGGACGAGGAGCGCCGCATGGTGCACTCCGTCTTCCAGCTCGGCGACACCCTCGTACGCGAGGTGATGGTGCCGCGCACGGACCTGATCTCGGTCGAGCGCTTCAAGACCATCCGCCAGGCGCTGACCCTCGCGCTGCGCTCCGGCTTTTCCCGTATCCCGGTGACCGGCGAGAACGAGGACGACGTCGTCGGCATCGTCTACGTGAAGGACCTCGCCCGCAAGGTCCACATCAGCCGGGACGCCGAAACCGAGCTGGTCTCCACGGCCATGCGTCCGGCCGTCTTCGTGCCCGACACGAAGAACGCCGGTGACCTGCTGCGCGAGATGCAGCAGGACCGCAACCACGTCGCGGTCGTCATCGACGAGTACGGCGGCACGGCCGGCATCGTGACGATCGAGGACATCCTGGAGGAGATCGTCGGCGAGATCACCGACGAGTACGACCGGGAGCTGCCGCCCGTCGAGGACCTGGGCGGCGGCCGCTACCGCGTCACCGCCCGTCTCGACATCGGCGACCTCGGCGAGCTGTACGGCTTCGCCGAGCTGGACGACGAGGACGTGGAGACGGTCGGCGGCCTGCTCGCCAAGCAGCTGGGCCGGGTGCCCATCGCGGGCGCCACCGCCGAGATCGACCTCGGCGACAACGTCTCCGCCCTGTCGCCCAAGGCGCTGCGGCTGACCGCGGAGGCCCCGGCGGGGCGCCGCAACAAGATCGTCACGGTGCTGTGCGAGCCGGTCAGGGACGACGACGGCGGCGCAGCCGCTCGGGACTGACCGCGACGAGCAGCCCGGCCAGCGCCGTGGTGGCCCCGGTGGCCACCACGGCGGGCCAGCCGCCTCCCGACCAGGCCACCGTGCCCACCAGCGACCCCACGCCGATGCCGAGGAAGCGCAGCGTGAAGTAGAGGGTGTTGAGGCGGCTGTGCACGGCGGGGTCGAGACCGAACAGCGCCGCCTGCGACGCGGCCTGGCTGCCCCAGACCCCGACGTCCAGCACGACCACCCCCGCCAGCAGCCACGCCAGGGCGCTGCCGCCCGGCAGCAGGAGCAGCCAGCCCGCGATCACCAACCCGATCAGCGCCGCCATGGCGCCGCGCTGGCCGAGCCGGTCGGCCAGCCGCCCGGCGTACGGCGAGGCCAGCGCGCTCGCCGCCGCCACCAGCCCGAACAGGCCGATCTCCGTCGACCCGTATCCGTACTCCCCCTCCAGCAGGAACGTCAGCGTCGTCCAGAAGGCGCCGAACGCGATACCCACCAGCGCGCCGGACACGGTGATCCGCCGGACCGGCGGGTGGGCGGCGAACAGCCGCGGCAGCGAGGCGAGCGTGGCCCGGTAGGAGGCGGACCCCGCCGCCGGGACGCGGGGCAGGGCCCGGCGCAGCACGAGCACGGTCAGCAGCGTCAGGGCGCAGGAACACCCGAACACCGCACGCCAGCCGACCTGCTCCGCCAGCGCCCCCGCGTACGCGCGGGACGCCAGCACCCCGACCAGCAGACCGGCCTGCACGGTGCCGACCACCCGCCCCCGGTTCGCCTCCCCGCCGCCCGCCGCCAGTGCGACGGCGAGTGGTGTGACCAGCTGCGGTACGGGGGACAGCAGCCCGACCGCGAAGCCCGCCACGACCAGCCACGCCACGGTGGGCGCGACCGCACAGGCGGCGAGCGCGAGGGCGGAGGCCGTGCCGAGGCCGAGGATCAGCCGTCGCCGGTCGTGGCTGTCGCCCGCGGGCACCAGCAGCAGGATGCCCGCCGCGTAGCCGAGCTGGGTGGCGGTGGGGACGGCGCCCAGGACGTCGGGGGACACACCGAAGGAGTCGGCGGCCGCGCCCAGCAACGGCTGGTTCAGATAGACGTTGGCGGCGGTGACGGCGCTGGTGAAGGCGAGCACGAGGGCCGTACGGCGGGTCAGGCCGGGGCCGGGCGGGCGGCCGGCGCGCGGGGGAGCGGAAGCGGACTCGGCGGATTCGACGACGGATTCGTTCACATGATCCGACGCTAGGCCGGGCCCGCACTGGCCTGCTTGCGTCATAGCGCCAAGCACTGTCGAATTCCTGCCGACGACACTCCATGACAGCTACGGAAGGGCGCCGTGTACGGGAAGAGCGAGAACCGGGAGGACTACCAGCGCGTCCCCAGACCGGTCGCCGCCATGGCCCGCGACCTCCCCGACGGCCACCACATCCCGGACCACCACCACCCCCGCGCCCAGCTGATCTACGGCACCACCGGCGCCATCTCCGTGGCCACCGGACACGGCGTGTGGGTCGTCCCCGCGACCCGCGGCGTATGGGTGCCGGCCGGCCTCACCCACGCGATGACCTGCGCGGGCGCCGTCGCCATGCGCACCCTCTACATCGAGCCGCAGACGGCCTGGCGCCTGCCCGGCGCCCCCACCGTCGTCTCCGTGTCCCCCCTGCTGCGCGAGCTGATCGACGAGGCCACCCGGCTGCCGCTGGAGTACGACGTGGACGGCCGCGACGGCACGGTGATGGCCCTCCTCCTCCACGAACTCGCGCCGCGCCCCGTACCGGCCCTGCACCTGCCGGCGCCGGACGACCCCCGGCTGGCCGGCCTCTGCGCGGCGATCCGGCGCAGCCCCGGCGACAACTGGACGACGCCCAACGCCGCGGCCCACGCCCACCTGAGCCCGCGCAGCCTGCACCGCAGATTCGCGGCCGCGACCGGGATGACCCCGGCCCGCTGGGTGCAGCAGGCCAGGCTCGTCCACGCGGTCACCCTGCTCGCCAGAGGCATCCCCGTAACGACCGTCGCCACCGGCCTCGGCTACGCGACCCCCAGCGCCTTCACGGCCATGTTCCGCCGGTCACTGGGCACCACGCCGTCGTCCTACTTCGAGCACCGCGTTCCGTAGCCGGTACGGGAGCGACAACCGCTCTCGGACCGTCACACCCCGGCACGGGGCATGAAATGCCCTCTCTTCGTACGGGCATGGTCCACCTCTACGGCTTGGGACTGCCCGCACTGACATGGCGCCCGTGTGACGCGATGCAGGCGGCCGGCCCTGTCGTACTCGTAGACGTCATGGACCAGCCCCCGGCACGCAACGGCCCGACAGGGCGCGGACCCCCTTGCCACCGATCCCGGAGAAGCGTGCACGGGATTGACGTTGCAGCGCAGACAGGGGAACGGCGTGATCCCGTCTTCGTTCTTCACATAGGCGACCCCCTCAGCTTGGTTGCAGTGCGAGCAAATCCAGGCCATGGCACGTTCCTTCGGTCGGCGGGAGACGGAGTATTCCGCCCTTGTGTCACCGGGTCGCGGAAATCGCCTGCCCGCCACCTGAATGAGGTACCTCGAAAGGCCGAAGCGCCACAAGGCGCGAGTCGGCGTGCTCCGTGAAATCCGTGTGCCCGGTCGTCTCCGCGTGCGCACGGACCCACGCACGCGCAGGCAGAACAGTCATCCAAGGCCCCGATTTCCTGCCGCATTTCCTGTTCTTGCCGTCAAGCAAGGTGGTGCACTCAACCGTGACTTCCATCTCGCCCGTGAGCCGGGGTAGGGAGCCGGGGACGGCAGGTGATCCGCCGCTGGTACGCATCAGGAGCATTCCGTCTGCGCCATGGGTTTCCATGGCGCAACGAAATTCCTCGCGCGCGGAGCCGGTCACTGATTCTCACCACTTTTCACTTCGGGACACCGGATCACGTCTCGCTCCGGTGCGGGTGGCCGGCAATGATCCGGTTGTAGGCGCGAAGCGAGACCGTGTGCTTCTGCAGCCGGGCCAACGCCCGGCCTTGTCCGGCCGCACGGCAGGTGGGGCAACCGACGTGAACTACCGGTTCCGGCTTCGGCGTGGAGGGTGTAAGTGCTGACGGCGGACTGTCGTTCGGTTTCTGCGCCTCCGGCGGCTGCGTCATCAGCCGTCCCTCCTTGTTTTTTCGGGGTGGCGGGCGGGTTCGTGCTTCTCCGTAGTGATTCCGCTATCGGAGGTCTTCAGCGTGCTCTACAGTCAGTACCTCTTCAACTTGCAGTTTCTGCACGGGAAGTTGGGTGACCGCAGTTGAATCGAAAAGAGTTGGAACCCGACCGCTCACCGGAAGCGCGCTTCGGCGACCGTTTGCGCACGTTGCGGGATGTGCGCGGATGGACGCAGGAGGAACTGGGCCAGCGCATGGGGTACTCCGGGACGCATATTTCTGCCATCGAAACTGGTCGGCGTCCTCCAACCGCTCGTTTCTCAGCAGGAGCCGACAAAGTGCTCGGCACGGGCGACCAGCTCGAACGCGAGGGGCGGGCGGTGCGCCACAGCGCACTGTTGGAGGGATTCCCCGAGTACGTGAGACATGAGGCGCGGGCAGCGGAGATCCGGCTCTATGAGGTGGGCGTCATCCCCGGACTCCTCCAGACACCGGAGTACACAACGGTTCTCGCGGATAGTGCGGTGAAGCGGGGGGCGATCACAGAAGAGCAAGCGGAAGAGCGGATCGCCCTCGTCGCCAAACGGCAAGCCACCCTGGAACGCACGCCCCCGCCGTGGGTGATCGCGGTCCTTGACGAAAGCGGCCTCCGCCGCCCCATCGGTGGACCTTCCACCATGGACGCCCAGTTCGCGCGTTTGCTGGAGTTCTCCCAACTCCCGCACACCGTGCTGCAGATGGCCCCGTTCGGCATGGGCGACCGTCGTCCGTTCGATCTTCCCGTAACGGTCTTGACGCTGCCGGACCGCTCGCTCATGTCGTACGCCGAATCCGCCCAACGAGGGCACCTGGAGCGGGAAAGCGCGTTCGTACTCCCGACGTTGACGGCCTACCATCAGCTACAGGCTGAAGCACCCTCTCAAGCGGAGACGGTGGCCATTATCAGCACGTTACGAAAGGGCACCTTGTGACGACCGAAAACGCGCAATGGTTCACGTCCTCGTACAGCAACAACGGCGGTCAGTGCATCGAGGTCGCCATCAACCTTGCCGCTTCGTGCGGTGTGGTTCCTGTCCGTGACTCCAAGCGTCCGGATGGCCCGCATTTGATGCTCACGCCGGGTGCGTGGGCCGGGCTGGTGGGGTTCGCCCGGCGGGCGGCTGTCTGACGCCTGGCTGACCGGCGGTGGCCCAGAGTCGACACGTTACGAAAGGGCACCTTGTGACGACCGAAAACGCGCAATGGTTCACGTCCTCGTACAGCGACAACGGTGGTCAGTGCATCGAGGTCGCCATCAACCTTGCCGCTTCGTGCGGTGTGGTTCCTGTCCGTGACTCCAAGCGTCCGGATGGCCCGCATTTGGTGCTCACGCCGGGTGCGTGGGCCGGGCTGGTGGGGTTCGCCCGGCGGGCGGCTGTCTGATCTTGGCCGGCCGGCCCCGTCGCCCCCATGGAGCGGCGGGGCGGGGCGCTTTCTTGCCCCCTCGCGCCCGCTGCCCGGCCGCCGCATATGCTCGCCCGTATGAGCGAAGCCGCACCGCTGGACCCGGAAGACCGCAAGATCATCACGCTGGCCCGTTCCGCGCGCGCCCGCAACGGTGTGCCGGAGGGGGCCGCCGTACGCGACGAGACCGGGCGTACCTACGTAGCCGGTACCGTCGCCCTGGAATCGTTGCAGCTCAGCGCGTTGCGTACGGCGGTGGCCATGGCCGTCGCGAGTGGTGCGCAGTCGCTGGAGGCGGCGGCCGTGGTGACCGAGGCGCAGACGGCCTCGGACGAGGACCGCGCGGCCGTGCGGGACCTGGGCGGCGCCGGGACGCCGGTCCTGGTCGCGGGCCCGGACGGCACGCTGCGGGCCACCGTCCAGGCGGGCTGACGAAGAGGGGCAAGGGTTCGCGGCGCCGCCTAAAGGCTTTCGGTGCCGCGGTCGTCGAGTGATGCCAGCAGTGCCTGTTTGTCGGGCTTGCCGCTCGCGCCGACCGGCACGTCCCGTATGACGGTGATGGTGGCGGGCGCGCCGGCCTCGCCCAGTTCGGCGGCCACGTGTGCGCGTAGCGCCGCGAGGTCGGGCTTGCGCCCGGTCGTGGGCACGATGAACGCGTGGGCGGCCTCGCCGGTCCGTTCGTCCGGCGCGCCCACGACGTACGCCTGGTCCACGTCCGGGTGGCCGGCCAGGGTCGCTTCGATCGCGCCGGCGTAGTGCAGGACGGCGTTGACGATGATCACGTCGCGGGTGCGGCCGGTCAGCCGCAGGAGGCCGTTCTCGTCGAGGCGGCCGAGGTCGCGGGTGCGTACCCAGCCGTCGCGCAGCACCGCGCGGGTCTCCGGCTCGTCCTGCCAGTAGCCGGCCAGTGCTCCGTCCGTACGGACCCAGAGCTCGCCGGCCGTGCCGTCGGTGAGCGGCGTGCCGTCGGCCGGGTTCCGCACGCTGATCTCCACCCCGTCCAGGGGCCGCCCGACCGAGGCGAGTGCCGTCGTCGGCCATCGGGCCAGGTCACCGGGGGCGAGCAGGGTGAGCATGCCGGTCTCGGTCTGCCCGTAGCCGTGGTACACGACGGGGCCGAGCCGTTCGGTGGCCTCGGCGAGCCGGTGCGGTGCCAGCGGGGATCCGGCCACGAGCAGGGCGCGCAGGCTCGTGGTGTCCGTGTGATTGGTGCGGAGACTGTTCAGGATGTGGTGCAGCCGGGGGACGGTCAGCAGGCAGGCGGTGACGCGGTGCCGCGCGAAGACCTCCGGGAAGGACAGCGGCGGGTCGGGGATGACGGCGGTGCCGCCGCCCAGCAGGCACAGGCCCAGATGCTCGAAGATCACCGCGCTGCTGAGGGTGCCGAAGAGCAGGAAGCGCGCGTAGGCGTCGGCGAGCGCGGCGGTGCGCGCGGTCCGGCGGGCCGGCTGCCACGACCAACTCCGGGTCAGGGTGCGGTAGGTGTGCGCGCACCCCTTGGGCTGCCCGGTGCTGCCGCTGGTCAGCGTGATCAGGGCGGGGTCGTCCGGGCGGCCCCTGGCGACGAGGTCGTGGTCGGGTGTGGGGGAAGGGGGTGTGCGTAACCGGTTCCGGTCCCCGGGTGGCAGTTCGCTGCGTATCGGGTCGCTGTGTAAAAGGGCGCTGGGTAAAAGGTCGCGTTCCAAGGAGAGGTGGCGTACGGGGGTGGCCGCGGCGCGGAGTTCGCCGGTGTCCGACGGCTCGTCGTGCACCAGGACGTCGACGCCGTCCGCCAGGATGCGCGCGAGGTGCCGCGGCGGCAGTCCGGGGCGCAGGCCGGTCAGCCGGGCGCCCAGCAGGTGGACGGCGATGCGCAGGGCGAACGCCTCGGGGGTGACGCCGGTGCCCACCGCGACCGAGGACCCGGGGCCGACGCCTTCGGCGCGCAGTCCGCGCACGCAGCGGGCGGTCACCTCCAGGACCTCGCCGCGCGGCACGGCGCGTCCCCGGTGTTCGAACGCCGGCGCGTCCGGCTGCCGGCGGAAGGCGTCGACGAGGGCCTGCGGGAAAGGGCCTGCTTCGGGCTGGTTCATTTCGCATCCGCTCCTGTGGCCGTGACAGAAGGTTGCGCCGGGTAAAAATCCCGGACCTTCCGACACTGGCTTCCGAAGCGTACTCGCAAACCCGGAAATGAGTGTGACGCATGTCACAAAAGCGCGGTCTGGTGTCGTTCTTTAAAGCTCAAGTACTGTCGGGTTCCGCTCCATCTCCAGCCCTCTCAGGTGACAGGAGAATTGCGTGAGCCACGAAGAATCGACGGACTATCTCGTGATCGGCGCGGGGCCCGCGGGATTACAAGCCGGATATTTCCTGCAACGGGCCGGGCGCAGTTATCTCATCGTGGAGTCGGGTCCGGCCCCCGGCACGTTCTTCACCCGCTTTCCCCGCCACCGCAAGCTCATCTCGATCAACAAGGTGCACACCGGCTGGGACGACCCCGAGCTGAACCTGCGCACCGACTGGAACTCGCTGCTCTCCGACGAGGGCGCGCCGCTGTTCACCGCCCGCACCCCGCGCTACTTCCCCGACGCCGACGACATGGTGGGCTACCTCGCCGACTTCGCCGCCGCCCACCGGCTGCGCATCCGCCACGGCACCCGCGTCACCGGGATCACCAGGCCGGGCGGCGCCGCGACCGGCGACTTTTTCGCCCGTGACCAGGACGGCAACACCTACCGCGCCCGCCGGCTCATCGTGGCGACCGGCGTCCGGCTGCCGTACGTGCCCGACATCGAGGGGGTGCGGACGGCCGAGCGCTACGGCGAGGTCGGCACCGACCCCGCCGGCTTCACCGGCCAGCGGGTGCTGGTCGTCGGCCGCGGCAACTCCGCCTTCGAGACCGCCGACAACCTCGTCGAGACCGCCGCGGTCATCCACGTGGCCGGGCCCGGTTCGCTGAAGCTCGCCTGGCAGACCCATTTCGTCGGGCATCTGCGGGCCGTCAACAACAACTTCCTCGACACCTACCAGCTGAAATCGCAGAACGCGCTGCTGGACGGGCACATCCTGCGTATACGGCAGCAGCCGGACGGCACGTACGTGGTATCCGTGTCCTTTTCCCGGGTGCGGGAGGTCGTCAAGGACATCGTTTACGACCGGGTCATCCTTGCCACCGGTTTCCGCTTCGATCCGTCCATATTCGCACCCGACTGCCGCCCGGAACTCACGATCAACGACCGTTTCCCGGCCCAGACCGACGCCTGGGAATCACCGAACGTACCCGGCCTGTACTTCGCCGGCACCATCACCCAGGTACGCGATTTCAAGAAATCCACCAGTGGTTTCATCCACGGCTTCCGGTACGGCGTACGGGCCCTGCACCGCATCCTCGAAGCGCGCTACCACGGCCGCCCCTGGCCCGCCCGCGGCCTGCCCGCCACCGCAGGCGCGGTCACCGACGCCGTCATCGCCCGCGTCAACCGCAGCTCCGCGCTGTGGCAGCTGTTCGGTTTCCTCGCCGACGCGGTGCTCGTGGACCGGGAGGACGGGGACGGGGCGGTCCGCTACTGCGAAGAGGTTCCGGTCGACCATCTGCACACCGCCGTCGGGGAGGGCCGCTTCGGCGACGTCGGCCGCTACTTCACCGTCACCCTCGAATACGGCGAGGGCCACGACCAGGTGAACCCGTTCGACATCACCGCCGGCCGCGTCTCCCAGCAGGACACCACCGGCCTCGACGGCCGCTACCTGCACCCGGTCGTCCGCTCCTTCGACGGCGCGGCGCCCGGAAAGGCGACCGCCGAGCACCACCTCACCGAGAACCTGGAGAACGAGTGGGACAGCGAGGAGGTCCACCGCACGCCCCTGCGCAACTTCCTGCGCGACCGGCTCGACGACCCGTCCCCGGCGGCCCGGCCGTGATCCCCACCCTCGCCGACCTGCGCGAACGGGCCCGGGAGCGGCTCGAAGCGCCGGTGTACGACTTCATCGCCGGGGGCGCCGGCGAGGAGACGGCACTGCGCGAGAACGAGGCGGCGTTCCGCAGGCTCGCCCTGCTGCCGCGCGTCCTGCGCGGCGCCGCCGAACGGGACCTGTCCGTGACGCTGTGCGGCGACCGCCTCGCGATGCCGGTCCTGGTCTCGCCCACCGCCTTCCACCGCCTCGCCCACCCGCGGGGCGAGAGCGCCACCGCCCGCGCGACCGCGGCGGCCGGCACGGTCCTGGTCACCGGCATGGCCGCGACCGTGCCGGTGGCCGAGGTCACCGCCGCCGCCCGCGCCGTCGACCCGGCGGCGGCCGTCTGGTTCCAGCTGTACCCGCAGCCCGAACCGGAGGTCACCGCGGAGCTGGTCCGCAGGGCGGAGCGGGCCGGGTGCTCCGCGCTGGTCGTCACGGTCGACTCGCCGGTGTTCGGCCGCCGCGAACGCGACGCCCGGCACGGCTTCGGCGACCTGCCCGACGGCCTGGCCGCCGAGAACATGCGCGGCCTGCCCGGCGCCGACGGCGACCGCCCCCGGGCCATCGCCATGCCGGCGGCACTCTCCTGGGACGACGTGCGCCGGCTGCGCGCGCTGACCCGCCTGCCGGTCCTGCTCAAAGGCGTCCTGCACCCCGAGGACGCCCGGCTCGCCGTCGCCGAGGGCATCGACGGCCTGCTGGTCTCCAACCACGGCGGCCGGCAGCTCGACGCCGCGCCGGCGAGCGTCGAGGCGCTGCCCGCCGTCGCGGCGGCCGTCGCGGGCCGGGTGCCGGTGCTGCTGGACGGCGGGGTCCGCCGCGGCTCCGACGTCGCCGTGGCCCTCGCCCTGGGAGCGTCGGCCGTCGGCGTCGGCCGCCCGGTGCTGTGGGGACTGGCCGCGGACGGCGAGGCCGGCGTCCGGCACGTACTGGAGCTGCTGCGCGCGGAGTTCGACCACGTACTGGCGCTGTGCGGGGGCAGCCGTCCGGCGGACCTCGGCCCCGGCCTCGTGGTCGCGCGGGGGAGCCTGCGGACCGGGGAGGGCGGATGAGCCGCTCCCGGACCGCCCGGCTGCTCACCGCCGGCGCCGTCCTCCTCTCCGTCCCGTACTGGCTGCCGCGCACCGTCGTCGCGGCCCGCGTCGCGCTCTTCGCCCGGATCAACGGCGACGAGGGCTTCGCCTTCCCGAACGCCGACGTCCCGGCCGAACGCTTCCAGGAGATCTACTCCCACCCGGCCGCCAACGGCCGCAGCCGGGGCGCCGCCCTCTCGGACCTCTTCTGGTACTGGCTCGCCCCCGGCCCCGAGGTCCACCAGGAGCACCTGGAGGACGGCCCGCGCTACGACGAGGTCGCCCGCACCACCCTCGCCGTGCTCGCCGGACCCGGCCGGGAGCTGACGGCGGCCGCGGCCCGCCGTACCGCCGCCGTCCTCGACGAACTGGTCACCGGACGCGCCGCGTTCGTCCGGCTGCGCGACCTGATGATGCCGGTGTGGGCGGAGTTCTTCTACGGACTCGTCTTCCGCGAACCGTGCCCGCCCGGTGCCCGGCGCCTCATCGTGGCCAACGCCGAGGACGTGGTGAACGCCCTGAAGTGCACCAGGCCGCGCCACCTGGCCCGCCGTACCCGCCTCACCCGCTACCTGCGGCGGCGCATCGACGCCGGGCACGTGCCCCCGCACCACCTGCCGGGCGGCCTCACGCGGCAGGAGCAGGCGTACTACCTCCAGGGCACGTTCTT
The DNA here is from genome assembly GCF_044329785.1 of Streptomyces sp. NPDC017529. Taxonomy (NCBI): domain Bacteria; kingdom Bacillati; phylum Actinomycetota; class Actinomycetes; order Kitasatosporales; family Streptomycetaceae; genus Streptomyces; species Streptomyces sp. NPDC017529. The sequence continues at coordinate 299,927 of NZ_JBIRJY010000003.1, read as the reverse complement.
CAACACGGCCGTCGTCCAGATGTCGGAGGCCATGGCCCACCTGCTCCTGGCACTGGCCCAGCACCCCGAGGTACAGCAGGCCCTGGCGGACGCGCCGGACGACGACCGGCGCTTCACCAACGTCCTCAACGAGACCCTGCGGCTCTACCCGCTCTTCGGCGTCGCCCACCGCGTCAGCACGGACGACATCCCGCTCGGCCCCGGCAAGGTCATCCCGGCCGGCTCGGTGCTGTGCTTCAACTACCCCGAGTACCACGCCACCGGCTACACCGACCCGGGCGTCTTCGACCCCTCCCGCTGGGACCGCCTCGTGGCCAGGCACCAGCACCACATCCCGTTCGGCGTCGCCGCCAACCGCCCCTGCCCGGCCTGGCGGCCCGCGCCGCTGGCGCTGCACGCCGCGACCCGCGAGGTGCTGCGCCGCTTCACCCTCCACTCCACCGTCGCCCACACCCGGTCCATCCCGCACCGCGCGCCCTGCCTGCTGGTCCGGCGCGACCGCCCGCTGCCGCGCCACCGGCTGCTCGCCGCCCGGGTCTTCCTGCGGGTGCGCGACCGGTGGGAGGACGTCTGGCGCAGCGGCGCCCAACTCGTCCTCGGTACGTGGATGGTGCTGGACGCCCGCCGCCTGCGTCCGGCCGAGCGCTACTTCGCCGCCCACGACACCCAGGGCGTCCCGCTGCCGTCCGGTTCCGCCGAGCCTCCCCGCGAGACGAAGGACGTTCCGCCATGTCCACCACGGAGTTAGGGCCGGTCTTCTTCCTGGCCGTCGTCGTCATCCTGCTCGTCTGCCGGCTCGTCGGCCGGGCCCTGCGCGCGCTGGGCCAGCCGCCCGTGGTGGGCGAGATGGTCGCGGGGGTGGTGCTCGGGCCGTCCGTGCTGGGGCTGCTGGCACCCGGCGTGGAGACCGCCCTGTTCCCGCCGGAGCTGCGGCCCGCGCTGTATGTCGCCGGGCAGATCGGGCTGGTCGTCTTCATGTTCCAGACCGGGTACGAGTTCCGCTTGGCCCGCATCCGGACGGTGGCCGGGCCGGCCGCGATGATCTCGGCGGCCGGCATCTTCGTACCGCTCGCGATGGGCGTGGGCCTGACCTACGCCGTCCACGACCGGGTCGACGTCTTCCCGGCGGACGTGTCCGTGGCGGTGTCCGCGCTGTTCGTCGGCGTGACCCTCGCCATCACCGCGTTCCCGATGATGGCCCGCATCATCACCGAGCGCGGCCTGACCGGCACCCGCTTCGGCTCGCTGTCCCTGGCGTCCGGCGCGGTCGACGACGCGCTGGCGTGGGTGCTGCTCGCCGGGGTGCTGGGCATGGCCGGCAGCGGCACCGGGCCGCTGGCCCTCGCCCTCGGGGGGACCGTCGTCCTGGTGGCCGTGCTCGCCCTGCTCGCCCGCTCCGGGACCCGCATGGCGGGCCTGGCGGACCGCCGGCCCCCCGACGAGCTGCTGCTGATCACCGTGCTCGCGCTCTTCCTGGCCGCCTGGTACACCGACCGCATCGGCCTGTACGCGGTCTTCGGCGCGTTCAGTCTGGGCGTGGTCTTCCCGCGCTCCGAGGCGGTGGACCGGGCCATCGGGACGATCGGCCCGATCGGCCGGATCGTCTTCCTGCCCCTGTTCTTCACCTACTCGGGCCTGAACACGGACTTCGCGCTGCTGGCCTCGCCGGGCCTGCTGCTGTTCACCGCGGGCTGCGTCGCCCTCGCCGTCCTCGGCAAGCTGGGCGCCTGCTGGCTGGCGGCGCGGGTGGCCGGCGAGGAGGGCGCGGTCGCGCTGCGCGTCGGCACGCTGATGAACGCGCGGGGCCTGATGCAGCTCATCGCGATCAACATCGGGCTGGCGGCCGGCATCGTGACCCCGTCGATGTTCGCGGTGCTGGTCGTGGTCGCGCTGGTGACGACGGTGATGGCCACCCCGATGCTGACCCTGTGGGACCGTATCGACGCGCGCCGGACGGCCGGGGCGCCCGCCGAGCGGGTCGGCGCCGTACCCTGACCGGCGGCCCGTACGGGGACGCCGTGGTCGGCGCCGTCGTGCCGATCGGGGACAATGGGCGCCATGAGCGTTCGTACAGAGTCCTCCGCCCAGCACCGCGCCGGCTTCGCGTGCTTCGTCGGCCGCCCCAACGCGGGCAAGTCGACCCTCACGAACGCTCTGGTCGGCACGAAGGTGGCGATCACCTCCAACCGCCCGCAGACCACCCGGCACACCGTGCGCGGCATCGTGCACCGCCCGGACGCCCAGCTCGTCCTGGTCGACACCCCGGGCCTGCACAAGCCGCGCACCCTGCTCGGCGAGCGCCTCAACGACGTCGTCCGGACCACCTGGGCCGAGGTCGACGTGATCGGCTTCTGCCTGCCCGCCGACCAGAAGCTGGGCCCCGGCGACCGCTTCATCGCGGGCGAGCTGGCCGGGATCAAGAAGACCCCGAAGATCGCCATCGTCACCAAGACCGACCTGGTGGACTCCAAGCAGCTCGCCGAGCAGCTCCTCGCGGTCGACCGGCTCGGCCGGGACCTGGGCATCGAGTGGGCGGAGATCATCCCGGTGTCCGCGGTCGGTGACAAGCAAGTGCAGCTGGTCGCCGATCTGCTCGTCCCGATGCTCCCCGAGAGCCCCCCGCTCTACCCCGAGGGCGACCTCACCGACGAGCCCGAGCAGGTCATGGTCGCCGAGCTGATCCGTGAGGCGGCGCTCGAAGGCGTACGGGACGAGCTGCCGCACTCCATCGCCGTCGTGGTCGAGGAGATGCTGCCGCGCGAGGACCGCCCGGCGGACAAGCCGCTGCTGGACATCCACGCCAACGTCTACATCGAGCGGCCCAGCCAGAAGGGCATCATCATCGGCCCCAAGGGCAAGCGGCTCAAGGACGTCGGTGTGAAGTCCCGCAAGCACATCGAGGCGCTGCTCGGCACGCCGGTCTTCCTCGACCTGCACGTGAAGGTCGCCAAGGACTGGCAGCGCGACCCGAAGCAGCTCCGCAAGCTCGGTTTCTGACCGGCGGACACGGGCTCTCACGCCACCCCGCGGATCCGCCGCACCAGCAGCGCCCCCGCCAGCCCGATACCCGCCGCCACCAGGTACAGCACCCGGTAGCCGCCCAGGTACGTCACGATCGGCGCGGCCAGCGCGGGCGCCGCGACCTGGGGCAGCGAGTTGGCGATGTTGACGACGCCGAGGTCCTTGCCCCGGTGGGCGGCGGCCGGCAGCACGTCCGTCATCAGCGCGAAGTCCACCGACGTGAAGACGCCGAACCCGACGCCCAGCAGCGCCGCGGCGACCAGCGCGCCGGTCCAGGTCTGCCAGGCGGCGAGCAGGGCGGTGGCCCCCGCCATGATCACGCCCGCCCACAGCACGTACGGCTTGCGGCGGCCCGTACGGTCCGACCGGATCCCGCCGACGACGACCGTGGCGAGCAGCATCACGCCGTTGACGGCGGTCAGGACGAGCACGCCGTCCTCGGGGTGCGGCCGGTGCAGCGCGTCGCGCAGGTAGTACAGCAGATACAGCAGGGCGATCGCGTTGCCCAGGTTGACCAGGAAGCGGGTCAGCCAGGCCCAGGCCAGGTCGGGATGGCGGCGCGGGCTGATCCAAAAGCCCGCGAGGAAGGGCCGCCAGGCGAACGGCGGCCGGTCGCCCGGCCCGATCCGCAGGTCCCGGTAGCGCAGCACGTACGGGAGGGCGGCCAGCACCGTGAAGGCGGCGCAGGCCGCGTAGCCCGCCGCGATGCCGCCGGCGGCGGACGCCAGGCCCGTACCGGCCACCACCCCCAGGAACTGCGCCGCGCCCAGCCAGCCGCCGACCGTGCCGCGCTGGAGGTGCGGGACGCGGTCCGGTACGGCCGCGGTGACCGCGGCGAACGCGGCGTTCAGGGCGAGCTGCACCAGACACCACCCGGCCGCCATCGCGGCCACGTTCCGGGCGGCCGCCAGCAGGCACAGCGCCGCCGCGCCGCCGAGGACACCGGCCGCGATCCACGGCATACGGCGCCCGAAGCGCGAGGCCGTACGGTCCGACAGCGCGCCGAAGAGCGGGTTGGCGACGAGCGAGACCGCCGCGCCCAGGCCCGTCACCCACGCGAGCACCGACTCCTTGGACGTGCCCGGCGGCGCCAGCTCGGCCGCCTGGAGGGCCAGCAGGACCTGTATCGGCCCGTACCAGCCGACCCAGACCGCCCCGTTGGCCAGCGCCAGCGCCGCGATCCAGCCGCGGCCCGCCCGCTCGGCCGGTTCGGCGAGGGCCCCGGGCGTGCCCGCGGCCCCCGCGCCGGTCACCGCTGGGCCCGCAGCGCGTCCCGCAGCCAGCGGTAGGAGGCCTTCGGGGTGCGGGCCAGCGTGCCGTAGTCGACGTGCACCAGCCCGAAGCGCCGGGCGTACCCCTCGGCCCACTCGAAGTTGTCCAGCAGCGACCAGACGAAGTAGCCGCGTACGTCGACCCCGGCGGCGATCGCGTCGCGCAGGGCCCGCAGGTGCGCGTCCAGGAAGGCGATCCGTTCCCGGTCCTCGACGCCCTCGTACGAGCAGCCGTTCTCGGTGATCACCACGGGCGGCAGGCGGTCGCCGTAGCGGTCGCGGAACCCGGTCAGCAGCTCGGTCAGCGCCGCCGGCACCACCGGCCAGCCGAAGTCCGTCAGCGGGTACCCCTCGATCTCGCGCGGCGCGAACGGCAGCCCCGGCGGCAGCTCGATCCCCGCGAAGCCGGCGGGGCCGGTGGCCTCCGGGTCCGGTGCCCCCACCTTCGTCGGCTGGTAGTAGTTGATCCCGTACCAGTCCAGCGGCGTACCGATGACCTTCAGGTCCTCGTCCACCGGGCCGGACAGCAGCGCTGCCGTCAGCTCCTCCTCCGGGTAGCGCCCCAGCAGCACCGGCTCCGCGAACAAACGATTCAGCAGCAGGTCGTAGAGCCCGGCCGCCTCCCGGTCGGCGGCCGACTCCGACGCGGCCCAGGTCGGCCCGTGCGAGTTGGCGATGCCGATGCCGCCCGCTCCCCGCGCCCGCAGCGCCTGTACGGCCAGCCCGTGCCCGAGCAACTGGTGGTGCGCGGCGGGCAGCGCCTCGAACCCCAGCCGCCTGCCCGGCGCGTGCTGCCCCAGCCCGTACCCCAGCAACGTCAGTTCGGCGGGCTCGTTGAGCGTGATCCACCGGTCCACCCGGTCGCCGAGCCGCGCCGCGACCGCGTCCGCGTACGCCGCGAACCGCCGCGCCGTGTCCCGCTCCAGCCATCCGCCCGCCGCCTCGACGGCCTCCGGGGTGTCCCAGTGGAAGAGCGTCGGCACGGGCCGCACGCCCGCCGCGCACAGCTCGTCGACCAGCCGGTCGTAGAAGTCCAGCCCCGCCTCGTTGACCGCCGGGCCGCCGTCCGGCATCACCCGCGGCCAGGCGACGGAGAACCGGTACGCGCCGACGCCCAGCTCCTTGATGAGCGCCACGTCCTCGCGGTACCGGTGGTAGTGCCCGGTCGCCACCCGGGCGTCCGTCCCGTCCTTGATCCGCCCGCGCTCACCCGCGAACACGTCCCACGAGGACCGCCCCCGCCCGTCCTCGTCCACCGCCCCCTCGATCTGGTACGCGGAGGTGGACACCCCCCACAGGAAGCCCGCGGGGAAGCGCGGCAGCGGACACGGCGAGGATCCGGACGACACGGACGACGCGTTCATGCGCCGGATCCTGGTTACCGTCGCGTACGGGTGTCAAGGGGTGTGCACGGGACGGGAGTTGGCCGTCCGCCGGATGTCCGGGTCAGCTGCCTTCCTTGAGCACCCTGGTGATCAGTTTGCGCTGCTCCTCGGTGAGGCGGGGGTCGGAGGCGTAGACCGTGTGGCCGTCGATGGTGATCTGATAGCTGAAACCGTCTGGGACGCCTACCGGGGGAGTGCCCCGGCCGGCGGCGGCTGCCCGCTCGGCCAGGGTGTGCCATTCCGCGGCATCCGGGCGGCCGGAGGTGTCCACCTCGGCAAACCGCTCGATGCCGGCGAAGCCGCCGGTGCGTCGAACTTGGATTCGCATGACGGGCTTCCTACCCAGTGGGGCTCGGGGAAACGGACGGAACGGGCCAGACCGCGCGGGGTCAGTCCGTGGGGAGACCCACCTGCGACCACGCCTTCAGGAGGGACTGCACTTCCTCGCCGTCACCGTACAAGGTGCGCGCGGTGGCGACCGTCAGGCGCGAGAAGTCGGCGAACTGGGCGTCCTTGTCGAGTTCGCCGCCGGTCAGCGCGGCGTACCAGATCTTGCCGGCCCGCTCCCACGCGTTGCCGCCGAGGTCGGTGGCGAGCAGGTAGAAGGCGTGGTTGGGGATGCCGGAGTTGATGTGCACGCCGCCGTTGTCGCGCGAGGTCTTGACGTAGTTGTCCATCGTCGCGGGCTGCGGGTCCTTGCCGAGGACGTCGTCGTCGTACGCGGTGCCCGGGGCCTTCATCGAGCGCAGCGCCTCGCCGGTGACGTTCGGGCCGAGCAGCCCGGCGCCGATCAGCCAGTCGGCCTGGGAGGCGTTCTGGCCGAGCGCGTACTGCTTGATCAGGGCGCCGAAGACGTCCGACATGGACTCGTTGAGCGCGCCGGACTGGCCGAAGTAGTCCAGGTTGGCGGTGTGCTGGGTGACGCCGTGGGTCAGCTCGTGGCCGATGACGTCCACGGGGATGGTGAAGTCGAGGAACAGGTCGTTGTCACCGTCGCCGAAGACCATGCGCTGGCCGTCCCAGAAGGCGTTGTCGTAGTTCTCGCCGTAGTGGACGGTGGCGTTCAGCGGCAGGCCGGAGTCGTCGATGGAGCGCCGGCCGTAGACCTTCAGGTACAGCTCGAACGTCGCGCCGAGGCCCGCGTGCGCGCGGTTGACGGAGGCGTCCTTGGACGGCTTGTCGTCTTCGGAGTGCACCTTCTTGCCCGGCAGCGTTTCCTGGTGCTTCGCGTCGTAGATGGTGCGGTTCGGCTTGTCCGAGGGGGTGCCGGTGGGCGCGCCGAGGCCGCGGACGGTGGTGATGCGGCGGCGGGTGCGCTGGAGGGCGTCGTGCTCCAGGGTGCGCAGGGCGCGCCCGGAGCGGTCCGCGTCGTCGAGCCGGGACAGCTGGTCGAGGACGTGGGGCGGCACGATCGTGCAGAAGACCGGGTGGGCCGGAGTGGCTTCAGGGTTCATGCACGGCAATGTGGCACTGGGTCACGGGCGTGTCACTCCCTGCCGTCATGATTCCTGAAAACGTGTGGTTGATCGCGTTTAAGGGGTTAGATCCGCCCGGTCCCGCATACTGATACGGGGCCGCGATCTCCGCGTCACCTCGGCTAGGGTGCTGTGCATCATGCGTTACGGGCTGCTTCTCCTTAGCTGCCGCGGCGAGGGTCTGTTGTCGTAGGCCGACCCCCTCCCCGCGGGATTCGGTGCTGCGATTTTCGCCCCGTCGGCCTCTCCCCCCGCGGACAAACGAGGAGCCCCGCGCCACCATGACGAACCCGTCGATTCCTGCTCAGAACGCAGAAAACGCCGTCGGCCGCCCCACGCCCGTCACCAACGCCACCCGCACCCAGAAGCCCTCCGGCCTGCCGGTGCACCGCTACGGCGGCTACGAGGCCGTGGACATCCCGGACCGCACCTGGCCCGACAAGCGCATCACCCAGGCCCCCCGCTGGCTGTCCACGGACCTGCGCGACGGCAACCAGGCGCTGATCGACCCGATGTCGCCGGCCCGCAAGCGCGAGATGTTCGACCTGCTGGTCAAGATGGGCTACAAGGAGATCGAGGTCGGCTTCCCCTCGTCGGGCGCCACCGACTTCGACTTCGTACGTTCGATCATCGAAGAGGACGCGATCCCCGAGGACGTGACGATCTCCGTCCTGACGCAGGCCCGCGAGGAGCTGATCGAGCGGACCGTGGAGTCGCTGCGCGGCGCCCGCAAGGCCACCGTCCACCTGTACAACGCCACCGCGCCGGTCTTCCGCCGGGTGGTCTTCCGCGGCTCGCGCGAGCAGGTCAAGCAGATCGCCGTGGACGGCACGCGGCTGGTCGTGGAGTACGCGGAGAAGATCCTGGGCCCGGAGACGGCCTTCGGCTACCAGTACAGCCCGGAGATCTTCACCGACACCGAGCTGGACTTCGCCCTGGAGGTCTGCGAGGGCGTCATGGACGTCTGGCAGCCCGAGGCGGGCCGCGAGATCATCCTGAACCTGCCGGCCACCGTCGAGCGCTCCACCCCCTCCACGCACGCCGACCGCTTCGAGTGGATGTCGCGCAACCTGTCCCGGCGCGAGCACATCTGCCTGTCCGTGCACCCGCACAACGACCGCGGTACCGCGGTGGCCGCCGCCGAGCTGGCGATCATGGCCGGCGCGGACCGCGTCGAGGGCTGCCTGTTCGGGCAGGGCGAGCGCACCGGCAACGTGGACCTGGTCACCCTGGGCATGAACCTGTTCAGCCAGGGCGTGGACCCGCAGATCGACTTCTCGCAGATCGACGAGGTCCGCCGGACCGCCGAGTACTGCAACCAGATGGAGATCCACCCGCGCCACCCGTACGCGGGCGACCTGGTCTACACCGCCTTCTCCGGCTCCCACCAGGACGCCATCAAGAAGGGCTTCGAGGCCATGGAGGTCCAGGCCGCCGAGCAGGGCAAGAGCGTGGACGACCTGGAGTGGGCGGTGCCGTACCTGCCCATCGACCCCAAGGACGTGGGCCGCTCCTACGAGGCCGTGATCCGCGTCAACTCGCAGTCCGGCAAGGGCGGCATCGCGTACGTCCTGAAGAACGACCACAAGCTGGACCTGCCGCGCCGGATGCAGATCGAGTTCTCCAAGACCATCCAGGAGAAGACGGACACCGAGGGCGGCGAGGTCACGCCGGACGCGATCTGGTCCGTCTTCCAGGACGAGTACCTGCCGACCCCGGAGAACGCCTGGGGCCGGATCGCGCTGCGCAGCGCGCAGACCTCCACCACGACCGAGGGCACCGACGCGCTGACCGTGGAGGCGGTCGTGGACGGCGCCGACACGGTCCTGACCGGCACCGGCAACGGCCCGCTGGCGGCGTTCTTCGACGCGCTGCACGCCATCGACGTGGACGTGCGGCTGCTGGACTACGTCGAGCACACGATGAGCGAGGGCGTCGGCGCCCAAGCCGCCGCGTACATCGAGTGCGCGATCGGCGACAAGGTGCTGTGGGGCGTGGGCATCGACGGGAACATCGTGCGCGCCTCGATCAAGGCGGCCGTCTCCGCGGTCAACCGCGCGAGCCGCTGATCACCGGTCCGGTCCGCCGCGGGCGGCGCCGGCCCGCGGGCCGTACCGCCGTCCGTGGCACCCACCGGCCGTGACCTGCGACGCGTCCGGCGCCCCCCGGCTCCTCCCGCGTGCGCCGGGGGGCGCTTGGCTGTTCAACCGGTTTAAACGGCCGTCTTGTCCGGTCCGAGCTACTGACGGCGCCTCGCGGATGTGGCTAACATCACGTCAACGCGGCAAAGATGCCGAAGCGTTACGGAGGGTCGACGTGATGCACAAGCTGGCTGTGATGGGTGTGCGGACGTCCTGGCGCACCGTCGCCGACGGCGATTTCTTCTGCCCCGAGTGCGGCGGGGACCGCAACTACCTCCGGCGGACCGGCCGCCGCCGCCTCACCGTCCTGGGAGTGCCGCTGCTGCCGCGCGGCACCGCGGGCCCGGTCGTCGAATGCTCGGCCTGCCGCGGCCACTTCGGCCTGGACGCGCTGGACCACCCCACCACGACGCGCTTCTCGGCGATGCTCAGGGACGCCGTGCACACCGTCACGCTGGCCGTGCTGGCGGCGGGCGGCACGGCCTCGGCGGGGGTGCGCGCCACCGCCGTGGGGACGGTGCGCGCCGCGGGCTTCGCGGACTGTACGGAAGACCAGCTGCTGACCCTGCTCGCCGCGCTCGCCGCCGACACCGGACGGCTGCCGGGCGCGCACGACGGCGCCCTGTCGCGCTCCTCCGCCGGGGGCGCCGGCCGCCCCGGCGGCGGTCTCGACCCGTGCGGCACGGCGCTGGCCATAGAGCTGCACGAGGCCCTGGAGCCGCTGGCCCCGCACCTCGCTCCGACCGGCCGGGAGGCGCTGCTCCTCCAGGGGGCCCGCATCGCCCTCGCCGACGGCCCGTACCTGCCGTCCGAGCGGGAGGTCCTCACCACCGTCGGCGCGGCGCTCCTGCTGTGCCCGGACGACACCGCCCGCCTGCTGGCCGCCGCCCGCACACCGTCCTGAGGGCGGCGCGGGGCGGCCGGGACCGGAGCCCCCGCCGCGTGCGCGAGAATGGACCGCATGAGTCTGTTCCGCGATGACGGCATTGTGCTGCGCACCCAGAAGCTGGGCGAGGCGGACCGGATCATCACCTTCCTCACGCGCGGTCACGGCCGGGTACGGGCCGTGGCCCGGGGCGTGCGCCGCACGAAGTCCAAGTTCGGCGCCAGGCTGGAGCCGTTCTCCCACGTCGACGTGCAGTTCTACGCGCGCGGCGGCGAGCTGGTCGGGCGCGGGCTGCCGATGTGCACACAGAGTGAGACCATCGCCGCCTACGGTGGCGGCATCGTCACCGACTACGCCCGCTACACCGCCGGTACGGCCATGCTGGAGACCGCCGAGCGGTTCACCGACCACGAGGGCGAGCCGGCCGTACAGCAGTACCTGCTGCTGGTCGGCGGGCTGCGCACGCTCGCGCGCGGCGAGCACGAGCCGCACCTCGTCCTGGACGCCTTCCTGCTGCGCTCGCTCGCGGTCAACGGTTACGCGCCCAGCTTCGACGGCTGCGCCAAGTGCGGCCTGCCGGGCCCGAACCGTTTCTTCTCCGTGGGTTCGGGCGGCGTGGTGTGCGGCGACTGCCGAGTGCCGGGAAGCGTCGTACCCTCCTCCGAGGCCATCGGTCTGCTGGCCGCGCTGCTGTCCGGCGACTGGGCGACCGCGGACGCCTGCGAGCCCCGGCACGTACGGGAGGGCAGCGGGCTCGTGGCGGCGTATCTGCACTGGCATCTGGAGCGCGGCCTGCGCTCGCTGCGGTACGTAGAGAAGTAGATAGGCTCAGCAGCTCGGGGGCGAGCACCGGCTCGGACACGAGCGCACCACGCACTACGCATAGGAGATGTGGACCGGATGGCACGACGCGGAATTCTGGGGCGCGGCCGACGCGAATACGAGACGCCCGAGCCGCACCCGTCCGGTGCGCGTCCGCCGAAGATTCCCGGCGAACTCGTCCCGAACCACGTGGCGATCGTCATGGACGGCAACGGCCGCTGGGCCAAGGAGCGCGGCCTGCCCCGTACCGAGGGCCACAAGGTCGGCGAGGGTGTCGTCCTGGACGTGCTCAAGGGCTGCATCGAGATGGGCGTCAAGAACCTGTCGCTGTACGCCTTTTCCACCGAGAACTGGAAGCGCTCGCCCGAAGAGGTGCGCTTCCTGATGAACTTCAACCGCGACGTCATCCGGCGGCGCCGCGACGAGATGGACGCACTGGGCATCCGCATCCGCTGGGTCGGCCGGATGCCGAAGCTGTGGAAGTCCGTGGTGCAGGAACTCCAGGTCGCCCAGGAGCAGACCAAGGACAACGACGCCATGACGCTGTACTTCTGCGTCAACTACGGCGGCCGGGCGGAGATCGCGGACGCGGCGGCCGCCATCGCCGCCGACGTACGGGCCGGGAAGCTGGACCCGTCGAAGGTCAGCGAGAAGACCGTCGCCAAGTACATGTACTACCCGGACATGCCGGACGTGGACCTGTTCGTGCGGCCGTCGGGCGAGCAGCGCACGTCCAACTACCTGATCTGGCAGAGCGCCTACGCCGAGATGGTCTTCCAGGACATTCTCTGGCCCGATTTCGACCGGCGGAACCTGTGGGACGCCTGTTTCGAATACGCCAAGCGGGACCGGCGCTTCGGCGCGGCACCGGAGGTGCAGCCCGCGCAGTCCTAGTGTGAAAGCCGGGCATACGAACGCGGCCGGGCCCCTCCGTGGGGGCCCGGCCGCGTCGCGTTCTGTCGGTGGCGCCGGTGTCACCCGGAGCCGGCGGCCGCCTTGGCCGCGCACTCACCGCACGTACCGAAGATCTCGATGGTGTGCCCGACGTCCTGGAAGCCGTGCTCGGCGGCGATCTGGTCCGCCCACTTCTCCACGGCCGGGCCCTCCACCTCGACGGCCTTGCCGCAGTTGCGGCAGACCAGGTGATGGTGGTGGTCGTCGGTGCTGCACCGGCGGTAGACCGCCTCGCCCTCGTTGGTCCGCAGCACGTCCACCTCGCCCGCGTCGGCGAGCGACTGCAGCGTCCGGTAGACCGTGGTCAGCCCGACCGAGTCCCCCCGGTGCTTGAGCATGTCGTGCAGCTCCTGCGCGCTGCGGAACTCGTCCACCTCGTCCAGTGCCGCCGCGACGGCGGCCCGCTGCCGTGTCGACCGGCCGCGCACCGGAGATCCCGTGCTCGCCACCGTTGCCTCCCTAGGTATCGGGACGTCCCCCTGCACATCAGTCCGGCCATTGTGCCAGGTGATGACCAGAGCCCGGAGGCAACGCTTACACGAATGCCTACCCCTTGGCACCCGGCACGCTGACGTCGTCACCGGGGGAGCGGCTGCCGGGCAGATCCAGAGTGCACTGTTCGGCGTCCTTGGCGGCGGCCCGCGCGCGCTTTCCGGCCAATGGCGCGGCCAAAGCAGCCATACCCGCGAAGACCACGATGGCCAGCAGCACGATGCTCGCGCCGGGCGGCACGTTCACGTAGAAGGAGAAGACCGTACCGGAGAGGGTGACGACCACACCGATGGCGACGGACAGCGCGAGGGTCATCGCGAAGCCGCGGGTGGCCTGCTGGGCGGCGGCGACCGGCACCACCAGCAGCGCGCTGACGAGCAGCAGGCCGACGGCGCGCATCGCGACCGTGACGGTCAGCGCGGCGGTGACCGCCAGCACCAGGTTCAGCACCCGTACGGGCAGGCCCATCACCCGGGCGAACTCCTCGTCCTGGCAGATGGCGAACAGCTGCCGGCGCAGGCCGAGCGTGACGGCCATCACGAAGGCGGCCAGGATGCCGGTCGCGACGACGTCGCCGGACGACACGCTGTTGATCGAGCCGAAGAGGTAGCTGGTGAGGTTGGCGGTGGACCCGCCGGGCGCCAGGTTGATGATCATCACGCCGCCGGCCATGCCGCCGTAGAAGAGCATCGCCAGCGCGATGTCGCCCCGCGTCTTGCCGTACGCGCGCACCAGCTCCATGGCGATCGCGCCGAGCGTGGCCACCACCACGGCCATCCACACGGGCGAGGCCTGGAGCAGGAAGCCGAGCGCGACGCCGGTGAGCGCGACGTGGCCGATGCCGTCGCCCATGAGTGCCTGGCGGCGCTGGACGAGGTAGACGCCGACGGAGGGCGCGGTGAGGCCGACCAGGAGGGCGGCCAGCAGCGCGCGCTGCATGAAGGGATAGGTCAGAAGGTCCATGTCAGCTCAGCAGTCCTGTCCTGACCGGCTCGGCGGCCGGGTCCGCGTGCGGGTGGACGTGGTCGTGGCCGGGCAGGGCGTGCTGGCCGACTGCCTCCGGGGGAGGCCCGTCGTGCACCACGCAGCCGTCGCGCAGCACCACCGCGCGGTCGATCAGCGGCTCCAGCGGGCCCAGCTCGTGCAGCACCAGCAGCACGGTGGCGCCCGCGGCGACCTGCGCCCGCAGCGTCTCGGCCAGCACTTCCTGGCTGGCCAGGTCCACGCCGGCCATCGGCTCGTCCATGATCAGCAGTTCGGGCCGGGCGACCAGCGCGCGGGCGATCAGCACCCGCTGGTGCTGGCCGCCGGAGAGCGCGTCGACGGAGTCCCTGGCGCGGTCCGCCATGCCGACCAGGTCCAGCGCCCGGTGGACGGCGTCCCGGTCGGCCTTGCCCGGCCACCTCAGCTTCGTACGGGAGAGCCGGCCGGACGCGACGATCTCGCGGACGGTGGCGGGGACGCCGCCGGCCGCCGTCGTGCGCTGCGGCACGTACCCGATGCGCGACCAGTCCTTGAAGCGGCGCCGCGGGGTGCCGAACAGCTCCAGCTCGCCGCTGGTCAGCGGCACCTGCCCGACCACCGCGCGGACGGCGGTGGACTTGCCGGAGCCGTTCGCGCCGAGCAGGGCCACCACCTCGCCGCGCCGTACGGTCAGATCGACGCCGCGCAGTACGGGGCGTGCGCCGAGCGCCGCGACCGCCGCGCGCAGCGATATGACCGTGTCCTGGTCCGTCATGGCCGGGTCCTCCCGTCGTGCCGTACGTGTTCGTCCCGCCGCGCCGGCGGCCGCGTCGCCCGCCCGGTCACTTGGCGCCGAGCGCCTTCTGCAGCGCCGCGAGGTTGGACTCCATGACCTGGACGTAGTCCTTGCCCCTGGACTTCTTGGTGATGCCCTCGATGGGGTCGAGCACGTCGGTCTTCACGCCCAGGTCCCTGGCGAGGGTCTTGGCCATCTCGGGGTTGGTGAGCGTCTCGAAGAAGACCGTGTCGACGCCGTGCTCCTTGGCGAGCTTCTGCAGCTCCTTCATGCGGCTGCCGCTCACGTCGCTCGACTCGGGGTCGATGCCGTTGATGGCTTCCTCGGTCAGGCCGTAGCGCTCCGAGAGGTAGCCGAAGGCGGCGTGGGTGGTGATGAAGGTGTCCGACTTCTTGTTCTTGAGCCCGGCCGCGAACTTCTTGTTCAGGTCGTCGAGCTTCTTGACCACGTCGTCGGTGTTGCGGGCGTAGTCGGCCTTGTGGGCGGGGTCGGCCTCCGCGAAGGCCTTGCCGACACCCTTGGCGACCTGGGCGTACTTCACCGGGTCGAGCCAGATGTGCGGGTCGTCGCCGTCCGCCTCGTGGCCGTGGTCGTGGCCTTCGTGGTCGTGGCCCTCGTCGTGGCCGCCGACCTCGGCGCCGTGCTTCTCCAGCTGGGTGAGGGACGCCGCGTCGATGGTGTGCTCGACGCCGGCCTGCTCGACGGCCTGGTCGACGGCGGGCTGGATGCCCTTGAGGTAGAGGATCGCGTCCGACTTGCCGAGATCGGCGGTCTGCCGGGGGCTGAGCTCCAGGTCGTGCGGCTCGGTGCCCGGCGAGGTCAGGTCCGTGACCTGTACGTGGTCCTTGCCGATCTCCTTGGCGAGGTACTCCATCGGGTAGAACGACGCCGTCACGGCGAGCTTGCCGCTCTTGTTGCCGCCGCCGGAGTCGGAGCAGGCGGACAGGGCCAGCATTCCGAGGACGGAGGCTCCGGCCATGACGGCGGTAGGTATGTGACGTCGTACGTTCATGACACTCATTTTCAACAAAAGTGGAAACGATTGTCAACAAGGGGTCTCGCGGGCGGCTGCCGGGGAACCGATTTGATCCGGGGGGCAGGGCCGCCGGTAACCTGAGCTATTCGCCCGCCCGCCTCCCGACCACCACCCCCCGAGGAGGCGCCAGGGCGCCGCTCCTATTAATCGTTCGTCGTCGCAATGAAGAGAGCACCGTGGCCGCCGACAAGATCGACACAATCGTCAGCCTGAGCAAGCGCCGTGGCTTCGTATACCCGTGCAGTGAGATCTACGGCGGCCAGCGCGCCGCCTGGGACTACGGTCCGCTCGGCGTCGAGCTCAAGGAGAACATCAAGCGCCAGTGGTGGCGCTCCATGGTCACCTCGCGCGACGACGTGGTCGGTATCGACTCGTCGGTGATCCTGGCCCCCGAGGTCTGGGAGGCCTCCGGCCACGTCGCGACGTTCACCGACCCGCTCACCGAGTGCACCGCCTGCCACAAGCGGTTCCGCGCGGACCACCTGGAAGAGGCGTACGAGGCCAAGCACGGCCGCCTCCCCGAGAACGGCCTGACCGACGTCAACTGCCCGAACTGCGGCAACAAGGGCCAGTTCACCGAGCCCAAGCAGTTCTCCGGCCTGCTCTCCACCCACCTCGGCCCGACCCAGGACAGCGGCTCCGTCGCCTACCTGCGCCCCGAGACCGCCCAGGGCATCTTCACCAACTTCGCCCAGGTCCAGCAGACCTCCCGCAAGAAGCCGCCCTTCGGCATCGCGCAGATGGGCAAGTCCTTCCGCAACGAGATCACGCCCGGCAACTTCATCTTCCGCACCCGCGAGTTCGAGCAGATGGAGATGGAGTTCTTCGTCAAGCCGGGCGAGGACGAGCAGTGGCAGGAGTACTGGATGGAGCAGCGGTACAACTGGTACCGCGACCTCGGCCTCCGCGAGGAGAACATCCGCTGGTACGAGCACCCCGCCGAGAAGCTCTCGCACTACTCCAAGCGCACCGCCGACATCGAGTACCGCTTCCAGTTCGGCGGCTCGGAGTGGGGCGAGCTGGAGGGCGTCGCCAACCGCACGGACTACGACCTGTCCTCGCACTCCAAGGCGTCCGGCCAGGACCTGTCGTACTTCGACCAGGAGGCCGGCGAGCGCTACACCCCGTACGTCATCGAGCCGGCGGCCGGTGTCGGCCGCGCGATGCTCGCCTTCATGCTCGACGCGTACAACGAGGACGAGGCGCCGAACGCCAAGGGCAAGATGGAGAAGCGCACGGTGCTGCGCCTCGACCCGCGCCTGTCGCCGGTCAAGGTCGCCGTGCTGCCGCTGTCCCGTAACCCGCAGCTCTCGCCGAAGGCCAAGGGCCTGGCCACGGACCTGCGCAAGAACTGGAACATCGACTTCGACGACGCGGGCGCCATCGGCCGCCGCTACCGCCGCCAGGACGAGATCGGCACGCCGTTCTGCGTCACCGTCGACTTCGACACCCTGGACGACAACGCGGTCACCGTGCGCGAGCGCGACACGATGAAGCAGGAGCGGGTGTCGCTGGACCAGATCCAGTCGTACCTGGGCGGGCGCCTGCTGGGCTGCTGACCCTGCGCGGGGCGCCGCCGAACTGACGGCCTCAAACGCCGGCCGGGCTGGAATCGTCCAGCCCGGCCGGCGTTCGTTTTCCGCGAGATCGTCACGACGGGTCACCGGGGCGATCGCGCGGCGAGTGCCGCGCAGGTGATCGCCAGCGGCAGCTCCGCGCCGACCGCCATAACCAGGGCGACCACCAGCTCGCTGCCCGGCCCGGCCGTCGCCACGTCGGCGCACGCGTCGGCGGCGAGCAGCGCCGCGGCCACCGCAGCGGCGGCGCGGTGGCCGGGCCGCCCGCTCACGAGCCGGGTACCGGCAGCCAGCAGGCACGCCGCCTCGACCGCGTCCAGCGCCACCCAGGCCGCCGCCCCGGCGGGCGGCAGGGCCACCGCGAGGTAGCCCATCCACGGCAGCAGGGCCAGCCCGGCCCCCGTCAGCACCCGCCCCGCCCACGTACGGCGGCTCGCCGCGAGGGTGAACGGGCGGGTCGCACAAGGCGGGACGAAGGCGATGAGCGCCATGGGTGTGCCTCTTCCGGGCCGGGGCGGCCCGGCTTTCGGGCTCGTGTCCCACTCTTCCGGCGAGGGCGGTCGCCGTCAGTAACGCCCGTTTCCGACCTGGGGTGGCACTAGTTGCACCCCGGGAGCGGAAAGTGGCTTCATGGCCGCCCGCCGGGCCCCCGCATACCGTTGGATCATGAACATCCCGCCCCGGCTGCGCCGTGCGCTTGTACGGCTGCGCCGTGACCTTCTCTTCGCGGCCGCGGGGGTGCCGTTGCATGGCATACCGCCCCTGTTGTGCTCATGGGCGTGCCTGCACATCGCCGACATCCTCGGTCCGGGGACCACCTGGGGGACCCTGGGGCTGCTGATTCCGGTGACGCTGCTCGTCCTCTCCGCCTATGGCCTGACCGAGGCCCAGCGGTGGCGCTTCCGGGCGCTGTGCGGCGTGGACCTGCCAAGGTTGCGTTTCCGTGAGGGCAAGCGGCAGTGGGCCTACAACTGCCTGATCGGGCCGCTCTTCGGAATTCTCGAAGTCGCCTTGCTGGCAGTAATCGGCGCGGCCCTGGCGGCGGCGACCAGCCTGGTGTGGACAGCGACACTCGGGTGGCAGTGGCGGGTCGAGCACCGTGGGTACGCCACTCCGCTCGGCTACGCCACGGTCGCGGGCCTGCTCGTGCTGGCCGCCGTACCCGCCCTGGCCGGCGGCCTCGTACGGCTGGAGAATGTCGTCGCCCGCGCGGTGCTGTACGTCAGCCGCTCCGAAGAACTGGAACGGCGGGTCGAGGACCTGACCGCCAGCCGGGCCGGCGCGGTCGACGCGGCCGACGCCGAACGCCGCCGCATCGAACGCGACCTGCACGACGGCGCGCAGCAGCGGCTGGTCGCGCTCGCGCTGAACCTGGGGCTCGCCAAGGTCACGCTGGACCTGCCGCCCGAGGCCCGGCAGGTCGTCGACGAGGCCCACCGCCAGGCCATGGAGGCCATCGAGGAGCTGAACAGCCTGGTGCGCGGCCTGCATCCGGCCGTGCTGGACGAACTCGGCCTGGACGCCGCGCTGTCGGGCCTCGCGGCCCGGGCGCCGCTGCCCGTACGGCTGTGGACGGACCTGCCCGGCCGGGCCGCCCCCGCCGTCGAGGCGGTCGCCTACTTCGTCGTCTCCGAGGCCCTCAACAACGTGGCCAAGCACGCGGAGGCGACCCGGGCCGAGGTGACCGTGACCCGCCTCGGGGAGATACTGCGGGTGGTCGTCGCCGACGACGGGGTGGGCGGTGCCGATCCGGCACGGGGGAGCGGTCTGAAGGGGCTGGCCCAGCGCGTGCGCTCCGTGGACGGGGCGTTCCGGATGAGCAGCCCCGTCGGGGGCCCGACCACCATGACCGTGGAGTTGCCGTGCACGACCTGACGCCCGCCGTACGCCGCGCCGTGATCGCCGAGGACTCCGTCCTGCTGCGGGTCGGGCTGGTGAAGGTGCTGGAGACGGCCGGTTTCGAGGTGGCAGCCGAGGCCGGTGACGCGCAGGCGCTGCTGGCGGCGGTGGAGGGGCACCGTCCTGACCTCGCGGTGGTGGACGTACGGATGCCGCCCGGCTTCACGGACGAGGGGGTGCGCGCGGCGCTGGAGATCCGGGAGCGGTGGCCGGACACGGCCGTACTGATGCTGTCGCAGTACGTGGAGGAACGGTACGCCGCGCATTTGCTGGCCTCGAACACCAGCGGCATCGGCTATCTGCTCAAGCAGCGGGTCGCGGACGTGGAGGAGTTCATCGAGGCGCTGCGCAGGGTCGCCGATGGCGGTACGGCACTGGACCCTCAGGTGGTGGCGCAGTTGCTCGTACGACGGCAGAGCGACCCACTGGAGCGGCTGACCGAACGCGAGCGGGAGGTGCTGGCCCTGATGGCGGAGGGCCGCTCCAACGCGGGCATCGCGGGAGCGCTCGTGGTGAGCGAGTCAGCGGTGGCGAAACACATCAACAACATCCTGGCCAAGCTGGATCTGCCGAGGGCGGACGCGGATCATCGGCGGGTGCTGGCGGTGTTGCGGTTCTTGGGGGTGTGAGGGGGTCAGGGTCGGATGAAGTCGGTGGTGTCCAAGTCGCAGTCAAAAGGTTTGGGGATGCGGAGCTTGTTGCCGAACAACGTGGTCTCGGACCCGTTGTAGCCGTTCTCGGAGGGCCCCCAAAAGACCGTTGTCTGCTGCTTCTGCATGTCCACGAGCAGACACACCGGCACACCGGCGCGTCCGTACACAGCGAGTTTGTCCCCCCAGTCAACGTCACGCGTCGACGTGGAGGTCAGCTCACCGACCAGGGAAAGCGCTTCGCCGTCGAGGAAGACGGAGTCAGTGTCGAACGCGCTCGCAGCGGCGGCGTAGACATCCGGTCCGTAAGCCCGTTCCTGCCCAGGGAAGGCGAACAAGAAGGGGGCGGACTCAAGGTGGTGAGTGTGCGGAGCGTATGGATCCAGCTGTGATCGGATCGATCGCATGACGTTGCCGTAGTAACCCCTCGACCATGGTGACACGACGATGTTCCCCCCGATGATCTCCGCCCGGTAACCATCGGGCACGTACATGCTCAGGAGCGTCTGGCACAGCTCCTGGAAGCGGGCCGAGCCGCGGGGAACGTCTATGCTCTTCGATCGTTCGGACATCACTGTCATGATGCGCCCTTCTCGCGAAGTGAGCCAGTCAACACACAGCGTAGCGGCCACCACTGACAGTCGCCCCCGTTACGTCAAACCCCCAGCCCCCGCAACACCAACTCCACCACCGCCTCCGTCGCCTCCTCGATCCCGGGCTTCGCCCACTCCGCGGCGTAACACGGGTCGTGGAAGCGGCCGGTCGCGTCGAAGACCGCGCGGGCCAGGGTCGCCGAGTCGCCCGGCGCGAACGCGCCCTGTTCGATGCCGTCGAGGATGATCGCGGCCAACTGGCCGGTCAGGTCGGCGACGTGCTGTTCCACGACGCCGCCGCTCTCGCCGACCAGCGTCATGTAGGTCGCGAACAGTTCGGGGTCGTCGCCCGCCTTGTGCCGCTTCGCGGTGAACAGCGTGTGCACCCAGCGGCGCAGCCGTTCCGGCGCCGGGCCGTCCTCGGTGACGATGGCCCGCAGTTGGCCGCTCGTCCGGTCCAGCCAGCGCTGCGTGACCGCTTCGCGCAGCGCCGTCTTCGTACGGAAGTGCCGGTAGACGCTGCCATGGCTGACGCCCAGCGCGCGCGCCACGTCGACGACCGTGGCCTTGGCCGGGCCGTAGCGGCGCAGTACGTCCTCGGTGGCTTCGAGGATGCGTTCGGGGGTCAGGGTCTCGGCGGGAGGCATGGCGGGCGTACGGGCCTTTCGGTCGGGGACGCCGTGCGGGGCGTCCTGGTACGGACGCGGGGGCGTCCTCCCACGGACCGTACCCGCACGGCCCCCGAGTGTGCCCCTAAGGTCAGCGCTCGCTGTCCAGGAGGGCCATCTGGTCCGTCGGGTAGCGGTCGCCGGCCGCGGCGCCCGCCGGGACGGCGTGCTCGATGGCCGCGAGGTCCGCGGCGTCCAGGGTGACGTCCAGCGCGCCCAGTGCCTCCGCCAGCCGGTCCCGGCGGCGGGCGCCGACCAGCGGCACGATGTCCTCGCCCTGGGCGAGCACCCAGGCGATGGCGGTCTGCGCGACCGTGACGCCCTTCTCCTCGGCGATCTTGCGCAGCGCGTCGGTCAGGTCCAGGTTGCGCTGGAGGTTCTCGCCCTGGAAGCGCGGGCTCGCCGCGCGGAAGTCATCCGCCGCCAGCTTGCGGTCTCGCGTGAAGTGGCCGCTGAGCAGGCCGCGGGAGAGCACGCCGTACGCGGTGATGCCGATGCCCAGCTCGCGCGCGGTGGGCAGGATCGTCTCCTCGATGCCGCGGGAGATCAGCGCGTACTCGATCTGGAGGTCGGAGATCGGGGCGACGGCGGCGGCCCGGCGCAGGGTGTCCGCGCCGGCTTCGGACAGCCCGATGTGCCGTACGTGACCGGCCTCGACCAGTTCGGCGATGGCGCCGACCGTCTCCTCGATCGGCACGTCGGGGTCGACGCGGGCGATCCGGTAGATGTCGATGTGGTCGGTGCCCAGGCGCTGGAGCGAGTACGCGGCGAAGCTCTTCACCGCGGCGGGCCGGCCGTCGAACCCGATGAAGTCGCCTTCGACGGTGCGTTGGGCGCCGAACTTCACGCTGGTCAGCGCCTGCTCGCGGCGGGCGGCGGGCGCGGTGCGCAGCGCCTCGTTGATCAGCAGCTCGTTGTGGCCCATGCCGTAGAAGTCGCCGGTGTCCAGCAGGGTGACGCCGGCTTCGAGGGCCGCGTGGATGGTGGCGACGGATTCGGCCCGGTCGCCCGGGTCGCCGTACAGGGCGGACATGCCCATGCAGCCGAGGCCGAGGGCCGAGGTCTGCGGGCCTGTGGTGCCGAGGGTGCGGGTCTGCACGGGGTGCTCCTCAGAAGGGGAGGGGTGGGTGGAGGGCCGCCACGCGCCGCGGTGGGCGCGGCATGCGCGGCGGCACGCCTCAACCATGACACGTGCGATGACAGGTTTCAATATCTGTCATTTGGTGTCCGAGGGGACCCCGTGCCGGTCCCCCCGCCTACCGCACCACCCGTGGCAACCGGAACGTCAGGCCCGCGTTCAGGAGCACCGTCGCCAGCTGCGCCAGGAGCGCGACGACGAGGGCGTTCCGTACGCCGATGGACGGCAGCAGGGCGAGGAAGAGCGTGCCGAGGGTCGCGACGCCCAGGGCCAGGCCGGCCTGCTGGGTGGTGACCATGGCGCCGCCGCCCACTCCGGCCTGCGCCGCCGGCAGCTCGCTGAGCACGATCCGCATCAGGACCGGCAGGACCAGGCCCTGGCCCACGCCGAGGACCGTCATGGCGCCCGCCATGGCCGGTGCGGACACGTCCGGCCACTGCGTACGGAAGACCAGTGCCAGCGTGAGCAGCCCGGTCCCCTGGATCAGCGAGCCGGCCAGCACCACCCGCCGCCCGAAGCGGGCCACCAGCCGCGGCCCGGCCAGCGAGGCGAAGAAGAAGGCCACGCACAGCGGCGCGAGGGAGAGTCCGGCCGCCAGCGGCCCGTAGCGCAGTCCGTCCTGGAGGGCGACGGCCACCACGAACATGAAGCCGCCGAAGCCCAGCGAGAACGGCAGGAGCACGGTCAGGCCGCTGCGCACGGAGCGCAGGCGCAGGAGGGACGGCGGTACGAGCGGGGTGCGTCCGGTGCGTTCGGCGCGCCGTTCCACGGCGATGAACGCGGCGGCGGCGAACGGGAAGACCAGCGGCAGCAGCCACGACCACACCGGCCAGCCCGCCGCACGGCCCTCGGTCAGCGGCAGCAGCAGACTGACCAGCGCGACGGCCAGCAGCACGGTGCCGGGGACGTCGACCCGGGAAGGGTGCGGCGAGCGGGTCTCCGGCACGCTGCGCAGCGCGAGCAGCAGCGCGACCGCGGCGATCGGCACGTTCACCAGGAACACCGCGCGCCAGCCGGTCCCGGCCAGGTCGGCCGCGACCATCAGCCCGCCGAGCACCTGCCCGACGGCGCTGGCGACCCCGGCCGTACCGCCGTACAGGCTGACCGCCTTGGCCCGCCGCGCGCCGCTGGTCGCGGCCTGGATGGTGGCCAGCACCTGCGGCAGCAGCAGCGCGGCCGCCGCGCCCTGGGCCACCCGTGCCGCGACCAGCGTCCAGGCGTCGGGCGCCAGTCCGCAGGCGAGCGAGGTGAGCCCGAAGGCGGCCAGCCCCCACAGATACAGGCGCCGCCGGCCGAACATGTCGCCGAGCCGGCCGCCGACGACGAGGAGGACCGCGTACGCGACGCCGTAGCCCGCGACGACCATCTCCAGCAGGGCCGGGCCCGCGCGCAGGTCACGGTCGATGGTCGGCAGCGCGACGTTGACGATGAAGAAGTCGATCATCGGCAGGGCGGCGCCGAGCAGCACGGTGGCCAGGCCGAGCGTGCTCAGCAGGGGAGAGGCCGGGCGGTGCGGGGCGGACACGGGGGTCCGCACGGGGACGGTTCGTACGTGGGTATCGCTCACGAGTACGACGATCGTCGGCCGCGCAGGGGGGTACCAGAGTGTCCTTATCCTGGTACCAGCGCTACCTGGCAACGGGCTGGGCGCTCCGGCACT
Source organism: Streptomyces sp. NPDC017529 (assembly GCF_044329785.1). NCBI lineage: Bacteria > Bacillati > Actinomycetota > Actinomycetes > Kitasatosporales > Streptomycetaceae > Streptomyces > Streptomyces sp. NPDC017529. The sequence continues at coordinate 276,500 of NZ_JBIRJY010000003.1, read as the reverse complement.
CTGGGATCATGACCGCCACCCTGCCGGAGACCAGCACCACTCTCCCGGAGACCAGCGCCACCCGGCCGGAGACCAGCGCCACCCCGCCCGGGACAGCGGAGCGCCCGACGGCCACGGACGGCGCCGTCAGGCGTGGCGAGCTGGCCGCCTTCCTGCGCAGCCGCCGCGAGCGGATCACCCCGGAGCAGGTCGGCCTGCCGCGCGGCGCCCGCCGCCGTACGCCGGGCCTGCGCCGCGAGGAGGTCGCCCACCTCTCGGCGGTCGGCGTCACCTGGTACACGTGGCTGGAGCAGGCCAGGGACATCCGGGTCTCGCCGCAAGTGCTGGACGCGGTGGCCAGGGGGCTCCAGATGGACCGGGCCGAGCGTGCCCACCTCTTCGCGCTGGCGGGGGCGATCGACCCGGTGCGCGGCAAGGAGTGCACCGGCGTACCGCTGCCGATGCGGCTGCTGCTCGACCAACTGGCGCCGTTCCCCGCCGTCATCCAGAACAGCCGGTTCGACATCCTCGCGTACAACAGCACGTACGGGCGGCTGCTGTGCGACCTGGACGCGCTCCCGGAGGAGGACCGCAACTGCCTGTGGCTGGCGTTCACCGACGAGCAGTGGCGGGCGAGCCTGGTGGACCTGGACGAGACGCTGCGCGTGATGGCGGCCAAGTTCCGCGCTTCCATGGCGGACCATGTCGCCGAGCCCGCCTGGAAGGCGATGGTGGCACGGCTGGAGGCGGCGTCGCCGCAGTTCCGCGAGATCTGGGCGCGCCAGGAGGTCGTACGGCCGGTGAGCCACTCCAAGCTGTTCCGCCACAAGGACGTCGGCCTGCTGCGCCTGTCCTCCACCGGCCTGTGGACCGGCCCCAAGCACGGCCCCAGGATGCTCACCTACACGCCCGAAGACGACGAGTCGCGGGAGCGGCTGGAGCGCCTTCAGGAGCTGGTGCGCGCCGAGGGCTGACTGCCGGGCGGTGCCTGCCCGGCCGGCGCGGACTGTTCGAGCAGCTCGGCGGCCCGGTGCGCGGTGCCCCGCGCCCAGCGGCCGGTGGTCAGGGCGCCCAGCAGCAGGACGGCCGCGCCGCAGCCGGCGATGATCCACCAGGCGGGGCGGCTCGCCTCGACGAACGTGCTGCCGGTGGCGGCGGCGCGGGTCCCGCCGGCCAGTACGGCCCCGATCACCGCGACGCCCAGCGACTGGCCCACCTGCCGGCTGGTGGAGGCGATCGCCGCGGCCACGCCCGCCTGCGTCCGGGGCATCCCGGAGACCGCGGTGTTGGTGATGGGCGCGTTGACCAGGCCGAAGCCGATACCGAAGAGCACGTACCCGGTGAACAGCAGGGCGGTGTCCGCCTCCGCCTCGAAGGCCGCGAAGAGCACGCCGCTGGTTCCCATCGCCAGCCCCGCCAGCAGCAGCGGCAGGCGGGGGCCCGTGGCGCCGACGAGCCGCCCGGACAGCGGCGCGAAGACCAGCGTCATCCCGGCCATCGGCAGCATGTACAGGCCGGCGTCGAGGGCGGACAGGCCGCGGACGTCCTGGAGGTAGAGCGTGTTGACGAAGAGGAAGCCGCCGAGCGCGGCGAACGCGCAGACCGCCACGACGGTGGCGCCGCTGAACGGCGCGCTGCGGAAGAACCTCAGGTCGATCAGTGGTTCGGCGCGGCGCCGTTCGTACAGCAGCAGTCCGGCGAGCGCGGCGACGGCCGTCGCGGCGAAGCCGAGGATCAGCGGCGAGGTCCAGCCGGCCGCCGGCGCCTCGATGATCGCGTACGTCAGCGCCCCGAGCAGCACGATCACCAGGAGCTGGCCGACCGGGTCCACGCGACGCGGCCTGGGCGCGCGCGACTCCGGCACGTACCGCACGGTCAGGAACAGCGCGAGCGCCCCGATGGGGACGTTGATCCAGAAGATCGCCCGCCAGTCGACCGACTCCACCAGCAGCCCGCCGACGATCGGCCCGGCCGCCATGCTGATGCCGACGACGCCGCCCCACACCCCGATCGCGCGGGCCCGTTCGCGCGGTTCCGTGAAGGTGTTGGTGATGATCGACATGGCGACGGGGTTGAGCATCGAGCCGCCGACGGCCTGCACCATGCGGAACGCCACCAGGCACTCCAGATTCGGCGCCAGGCTGCACAGCAGCGAGCCGAGCGCGAAGACCACCAGGCCCGCCTGGAAGACGCGGCGCCGGCCGAGCCGGTCGGCGGTGGAGCCGGCCAGCATCAGCAGCGCGGCGAGGACCAGGGTGTAGGCGTCGATCGTCCACTGCATGCCGGAGACCGTGGTGTCCAGGTCCTTCCGCATGGAGGGCAGCGCGACGTTCAGGACGGTGTTGTCGAGGCTGACGATCAGCAGGCTCATGCAGCAGATCGCCAGGACGAGCAGACGCCGCCGGTGGCTCGGCTCAGGCATAGATGAACGCTACAACGAATGCGGGCGGGCGGCTCCGGCAAGGCGGCCGCCCGAGTGCGCGACCAGGGGGCATCCGGCTCTGGCGGGGCCGTCGCGCGAGTGCGCGACAATGGGAGGTCGCCCCCTCCACCCGCCGACCCCGAAGGAAACCCGCTCCTCATGACTCAGCTGCAGATCGGCCCGCACGCGGTGCAGCCGCCCGTGGTCCTCGCGCCGATGGCCGGGATCACCAACGCCCCCTTCCGGACCCTGTGCCGGGAGTTCTCCGGCGGCAAGGGCCTCTTCGTCAGCGAGATGATCACGACGCGGGCGCTGGTCGAGCGCAACGAGAAGACCATGCAGCTGATCCACTTCGACGAGACGGAGAAGCCGCGCTCCATCCAGCTCTACGGCGTCGATCCGGACACCGTCGGCAAGGCCGTCCGCATGATCGCCGAAGAGGACCTGGCCGACCACATCGACCTGAACTTCGGCTGCCCGGTGCCGAAGGTGACCCGCAAGGGCGGCGGCTCGGCCCTCCCGTACAAGCGGCACCTGCTGCGCTCCATCCTGCGCGAGGCGGTCGCCAACGCGGGTGATCTGCCGGTGACGATGAAGATGCGCAAGGGCATCGACGACGACCACATCACCTACCTCGACGCGGGCCGGATCGCGGTCGAGGAGGGCGTCACGGCCATCGCGCTGCACGGCAGGACCGCGGCCCAGCACTACGGCGGCACCGCCGACTGGGAGGCCATCGCGCGCCTGAAGGAGGCCGTGCCGGAGATCCCGGTGCTCGGCAACGGGGACATCTGGTCGGCGGAGGACGCGCTGCGGATGGTGCGCGAGACCGGCTGTGACGGCGTCGTCGTGGGGCGCGGGTGCCTGGGGCGGCCGTGGCTGTTCGGCGATCTGGTGGCGGCGTTCGAGGGCACCGGTACGTACGCCGAGCCGACCTTCAAGGAGGTCGCTGCCGTGATGCTGCGGCACGCCACGCTGCTGGGGGAGTGGCTGGGGGACGAGGCGCGCGGCGTCATCGACTTCCGCAAGCACGTCGCCTGGTACACGAAGGGCTTCGCGATCGGCTCCGAGGCGCGGAAGAAGCTGGCAATCGCCTCGTCGCTGGACGAACTGGACGCTCTGATGAGCGAGCTGGACCTGGACCAGCCGTGGCCCGCGGGCGCGGACGGACCGCGCGGCCGCACATCTGGCCGGAACCGGGTGGTTCTGCCCGACGGCTGGCTGGACGATCCGTACGACCGTACGGGCGTCACGGCCGACGCGGAACTGGACACTTCGGGCGGCTGAGGCGCTCGCCGGGTCCGGTTCCGGGTTCGGAACCGGGTCCGTATGGCGGGACCGGGGCGTGCGAGGGGGCGTGATTCTCGCCACCCTTGATAGGGGGTGCGCTCAGATGAGCAGTTGACGGGGGAGTGCACCTTCCAAACGGTGGCACTGGGTGCCACCAGCCTCGCGTTCGCATGATCAAGCGAAGTTCGCGGTGGGTGACCGGTCACCGCCCGTTCCCTCGCCCTGAGCAACCCTGGCTTCAAGACTTGAACGCCTTGCTCCGGCCGCCACGACTTTCGATCTGCTGGCGGACGACGGGTTACGGGCGTATGTCGACCGAGTGGACGTACCCAGACACCTTCGATCTGGGTATGTTCCTCGCCGTCAGGGCAGCCCTCCCCCGGCTTCGCAGGGGGGACCCCCAGCGAGGAGACAGTCTCGTGCCGGAAACACAAGATCCCCACGTAACCCCGTCCGAGCCTTCGAAGTTCGTCTACGACTTCACCGAGGGCAACAAGGACCTCAAGGACCTTCTCGGCGGCAAGGGTGCCAACCTCGCCGAGATGACCAACCTGGGGCTTCCCGTTCCGCCGGGGTTCACCATCACCACCGAGGCCTGCAAGGTCTACCTCGACAGCGGCCAAGAGCCCGCGGCACTGCGTGCCGAGGTCACCGAGCACCTCGAAGCGCTCGAAGCGACCATGGGCAAGAAGCTCGGCCAGGCCGACAACCCCCTTCTCGTTTCGGTGCGTTCCGGGGCAAAGTTCTCGATGCCCGGCATGATGGACACCGTGTTGAACATCGGCCTGTCCGACGCGTCGGTTTCCGGCCTCGCGGCCCAGGCCGGCGACGAGCGCTTCGCGTGGGACTCCTACCGCCGGCTCATCCAGATGTTCGGCAAGACCGTGCTCGGCGTGGACGGCGACCTCTTCGAGGAGGCGCTGGAGGAGGCCAAGAGGGCCAAGGGCGTACGCGTCGACGTCGACCTGGACGCGGCCGACCTGGAGAACCTGGTCGGGCAGTTCAAGGACATCGTCGCCAAGGAGACCGGCCGGGACTTCCCGCAGGAGCCCCGCGAGCAGATGGACCTCGCCGTCCGCGCGGTCTTCGACTCGTGGAACACCGACCGCGCCAAGCTCTACCGCCGCCAGGAGCGCATCCCCGGCGACCTCGGCACCGCCGTCAACGTCTGCTCCATGGTCTTCGGCAACCTCGGCCCGGACTCCGGCACCGGCGTCGCCTTCACCCGCGACCCCGCCAGCGGCCAGCAGGGCGTCTACGGCGACTACCTGCAGAACGCGCAGGGCGAGGACGTCGTCGCCGGCATCCGCAACACCGTGCCGCTCGCCGACCTCGAAGGCATCGACAAGCCGTCCTACGACGAGCTGATGCAGATCATGGAAACGCTCGAAACGCACTACAAGGACCTGTGCGACATCGAGTTCACCATCGAGCGCGGCAAGCTGTGGATGCTGCAGACCCGTGTCGGCAAGCGCACCGCCGGCGCCGCCTTCCGCATCGCCACCCAGCTCGTCGACCAGGGCCTGATCGACGAGGCCGAGGCGCTCCAGCGGGTCAACGGCGCGCAGCTCGCCCAGCTGATGTTCCCGCGCTTCGACGAGAACGCGAAGACGCAGCAGATCGGCCGGGCCATCGCCGCCTCGCCCGGCGCCGCCGTCGGCAAGGCCGTCTTCGACTCCTACACCGCGGTCAAGTGGTCCCGCTCCGGCGAGAAGGTCATCCTCATCCGCCGCGAGACCAACCCCGACGACCTCAACGGCATGATCGCCGCCGAGGGCATCCTGACCTCGCGCGGCGGCAAGACCTCGCACGCCGCCGTCGTCGCCCGCGGCATGGGCAAGACCTGTGTCTGCGGCGCCGAGGAACTGGAGGTCGACACCAAGCGCCGGTGCATGACCGCGCCCGGCGGCATCGTGGTCGAGGAGGGCGACGTCGTCTCCATCGACGGCTCCTCCGGCAAGGTGTACCTCGGTGAGGTGCCGGTCGTGCCGTCCCCGGTCGTGGAGTACTTCGAGGGCCGGATGCACGCCGGCGCCGACGACGCCGACGAGCTGGTCAAGGCCGTGCACCGGATCATGGCGTACGCGGACCGGGTCCGCCGGCTGCGGGTACGGGCCAACGCCGACAACGCCGAGGACGCCGCCCGCGCCCGGCGCTTCGGCGCCCAGGGCATCGGCCTGTGCCGCACCGAGCACATGTTCCTCGGCGAGCGCCGCGAGATGGTCGAGCGCCTGATCCTCGCCGACACCGACGCCGACCGCGAGGCCGCCCTCGGGGGCCTGCTGCCCCTCCAGAAGGCCGACTTCGTCGAGCTGTTCGAGGCCATGGACGGCCTGCCGGTGACGGTCCGCCTCCTGGACCCGCCGCTGCACGAGTTCCTGCCCGACATCACCGAACTGTCCGTACGCGTCGCCCTCGCCGAGTCCCGCAAGGACGCCAACGAGAACGACCTGCGCCTGCTCCAGGCCGTGCACAAGCTGCACGAGCAGAACCCGATGCTGGGCCTGCGCGGCGTCCGCCTCGGCCTGGTCATCCCCGGCCTGTTCGCCATGCAGGTACGGGCCATCGCCGAGGCGGCGGCCGAGCGCAAGAACGCCGCCAAGGGCGACCCGCGCGCCGAGATCATGATCCCGCTGGTCGGCACCGTCCAGGAGCTGGAGATCGTCCGCGAGGAGGCCGAGCAGGTCATCGCCGAGGTCGAGAAGGCCCACGGCGTGGACCTCAAGCTCACCCTCGGCACCATGATCGAGCTGCCCCGCGCCGCGCTGACCGCCGGCCAGATCGCCGAGTCCGCCGACTTCTTCTCCTTCGGCACCAACGACCTGACCCAGACGGTCTGGGGCTTCAGCCGCGACGACGTCGAGGCCAGCTTCTTCACCGCCTACCTGGAGAAGGGCATCTTCGGCGTCAGCCCGTTCGAGACCATCGACAAGGACGGCGTCGGCTCACTGGTCCGCAGCGCCGCCGAGGCCGGCCGGGCCACCCGCCCCGACCTGAAGCTGGGCGTCTGCGGTGAGCACGGCGGCGACCCGGAGTCGGTGCACTTCTTCCACGAGGTGGGCCTGGACTACGTCTCCTGCTCCCCGTTCCGCATCCCGGTGGCCCGCCTGGAAGCGGGCCGCGCCGCGGCGGAGTCCCTGGGCAGCGACAGCCGCTGACGCGGCAACGTCCCACGCACCAACCGGAGTTGGCGTCAGACCATCCAACCCTCACCCTGACGCCGGCTCCGGAACCCAACGAGGGCGGCACCTGTGCGGAGGTGCCGCCCTCGCTTTTCTCCGGACTCCCCCCTCGGGAGCTGCCGTCAGCCATGTCGGCCTGGTTGACGGCCTTCCACGGCAAATGCTGAGCGGTCGGTTTTTGCCTCGTCACCCCCCACGGGATCGAGCAATCCGTTCCATTCGCACTGCCGTCGAATTGAGTAACAGCTTTCCGGGATCGCGGTGTTGGCGCGACCCCTTTCAACTCTGGCCAAAAGAACGTGGTGACAGGCTGTGTCTGCGTGCATACTCAGATGGCCGGGGGTCGACTAGGGAGCATGGTGGGGGTTCGGTGCTACGCGTCCATTTCAGTGGACCGGATCTGGCCCGGGTGCGCATAGCCGCGCGGCCTGACGTGCTGTGGGAGACCGTTTTAAGTTTTCACCGACTGCGCGACCGGCGGCCGGGGCCGGCCTTCGGTAAATGGCGCTCCGAAGCGCGTTGCCGGTTGAACGGTGAAACACGGCTGTTGGCGCCGCTCGTTCCGACGCGAGGCTATTTTCCGGATTTCCTGACGCCGCCGGAGGGGCTGCTCGGCATCGACGAAGGACTCGAAGCGCTCCGCGCAACCCCGCCCGCGCGACTGCACGCCGAACTTTCCAGGCTGCCGGCCACCCGGCCGTTGCCCTCGTGGTTACGGGAGCTGAGCGAGGGCGATTCCGCCGCGCTCGGGCGGCTCACCGGGGCGCTGCGGAGCTATTACGAGAACGCGGTCGCCCCGTACTGGCCGCGCCTCCAGGCCCGCATAGAAGCGGACCGCGCCGCCCGCGGCCGCGCGCTGGTGGACGGCGGGGCCGACCAACTGCTCGCCTCGCTCCCGCCGGCCATGCGCTGGCTGCCGCCCGTCCTGGAAGTGGACTACCCGGTGGACCGGGACTTCTTCCTGAACGGCAGGGGGCTGCTCCTGCTGCCGTCCTACTTCTGCCGCCGGGCCCCCGTCACTCTCTACAACCCGGACCTCACGCCGGTGCTCGTCTATCCCGTCGACCACCCGGCGCCCCGCCCCGCGCCGCCGGTGCCGCCCGCCCACTCCCTGGGCAAGCTCGTCGGGCGTACCCGCTCGGCGATCCTGCACGGTGTGGGCGGCGGCTGCACGACGAGCGAGCTGGCGCGGCGCGTCGACGTCTCGCTGGCCTCGGCCAGCCAGCATGCGACGGTGCTGCGGGACGCCGGCCTGCTGCTGACGCTGCGTCACGGCAGCGCGGTCCTGCACACGTTGACGCCGCTGGGGGCGGCGTTGCTGCGGGGCGGGCCTGAGGTGGACGTCCGGGGAGTGGATACGCGGGGGCTGGAGATCCGTGGGCTGGAGGCCCGGGAGGTGGATGCTTAGGGGCGGCGGCCGGAGGCGTGCAGGAACGTTCCGACGGCGCTCCTCGACCGGCGATGTTCCTCGACCGGTGGCGCCCTCGGTCAGTACGGCCGGTCGCCCCTGACGGCCACCCGCTCGGCCACCCGGCGCTGCGCGCCGTAGTCGTTGACCGCGTAGTGCTGGGTGGCGCGGTTGTCCCAGAAGGCGACGTCGCCCGCCTGCCAGCGGTACCGCACCTGATACTCCGGCACGTGCGCCTGCTGGAACAGGAACCGCAGCAGCCGGTCGCTCTCCGCCCGCTCCATGCCCACGATGTGCGTGGTGAACGAGGTGTTGACGAACAGCATCCGGCGGCCGGTCTCCGGGTGCCGGCGCACCACCGGGTGCTCCACCGGCGGAAACCGGTCCTGGAACGGCGCCAGCCGTTCGGCGGAGTAGAAACGGGCGAAGCCCGGCAGGAAGTCGTGGACGGCGGTGGCCCCGTCGATACGGTCCCGTACGTCCTGCGGCAGGTTGTCGTACGCGGCCGCCATGTCGGCCCACATGGTGTCGCCGCCGAACGCCGGCACCTCACGCAGCTGCAACACCGCGCCCAGCGCCGGGCGTTCGCGGAAGGTGACGTCCGTGTGCCAGACGTTCTCGAAGGTGGACACGGCGCTGCGGTCGAACCGGGCCACGTCCTCGGCGTCGCCCGTCGCCAGCAGCGGGTTGGTCTCCAGCTCGCCCCAGTTGCGGGCGAAGGCGCGCTGCGCGGCGGAGGTCAGGTGCTGGCCTCTGAAGAAGAGCACCTTCCACTCCAGGAGCGCGCGGTTCAACTCCTCGCGCAGCGCGGGGGCCAGGGGGCGGGACAGGTCGAGGCCGCGGATCTCCGCGCCGATGGTGGCCGCTTGCGGGACGACCGCGAAGCGCTCGTACGGGCGGTCCTCCCAGCCCTCGGGGGTGCGGCGCAGGACGCGGTGGCCCTCGTACAGGCCGTCGGCGGGAATGCGGTGGTCGCGGAGCGCGGGGGCGGAGGGAGCGGGGACGGGGGTGAGGGAGTCGGCTGCGGCCGGCAACGTGTCCTCCTGACGGGGCGCGGAACGAGGAGTACGGCAGGAACGAGGAGTACGGCAGGGACGCCAGCGTGGATGCGGACGCAGAGCGCGCAGAGTGCCGCCTTTCGGGGTGCGGAGCTGCCCGCGGTGGGCGGTCGCTGCTTCTCGGGAGGGCCCGGAGCCCGGGAGTCACCGACAGCAGCGGAAAGCGGCCGGGGGAGATCCCACCCGGCCGCGGCGGCGCAGGAACGTCATGCCGCGGGGAGCGCACTCGCCGTGGGGGCCGTGGTGCGGCGGCTCCGTCTCACGGAAGATCGAGTACGTGGTCATGGCTCGCACCGTACCTCATGTCCGGTGTACGGGGAACGGGCGCCGGCCCGCCTCAGCCCAGCTTCTTGAACAGGTACACGTCCGCGTGGCCACCCGGCATGCCCGGCACGCGCCCCACCTCGGTGTACCCCTGGCGCTGATAGAAACCCGGCGCCTGGAAGGTGTACGAGGACACCGTGGAGCGGTCGCAGCCACGCCGTACCGCCTCCTCCTCGGCGGCCCGCAGCAGCTTCGCGCCCCAGCCCTCCGCGCGGCGGTCCTCCCGGACCCACAGCAGGTGGATCCCGCAGAGCCCGCCCCAGGTCCAGGCGCTCAGGCCGCCGACCAGCTCGCCGTCCTCGTCCGTCACCCGCACCGAGAACTCGGCGTGCTCGGCGCCGTCCGTGGCGGCGGCGTTGAAGGCGTCGAGCTCGTCCTCCAGGCGCTTGTCCAGCTTGGGGTCGTGCTCGCCGACCGTGAGAGCCGGCTCCGGGACCGGCGTTTCCGCATCGCTCATGGCCGAGTATCCCCATACGTCCCCGGCGTACCGCCACCGACTTTCCGCGCGCGGCCGGCACCGGAGACCGCCGCCGCGCTCCGGCAGGCCCACCGCCGTTCCCCGCACGCCAAGGTGTACGGCGTCCCGCGCGCTCAGTCGTCGATTCCCGACCGCTCCACCCCCGCCACGATGTACCGCTGCAACAGCACGAACACCACCACCAGCGGCGCGATCGAGATCGCCGCGGCCATGAACAGCTCGTGCAGGTTGAGGTTCTGCGCCGTGGTGAAGGTGGAGAGAGCCACCTGCACCGTCCAGGATTCCTTGTCCTGGCCGATGACCAGCGGCCACAGGAACGCGTTCCACGCGCCGATGAACACGATGGTGCCGACGGCGGCGAAGACGGGCCGCGAGTTGGGCACCACGACCCGCCAGTACGTACGCCAGTACCCGAGCCCGTCCACCCGCGCCGCGTCCTCCAGCTCCCGCGGGAACCCCAGGAAGTACTGGCGGAATATGAAGCAGGCGAAGGCGCTGAACAGCGTCGGGACGATCAGCCCGCGCAGGGTGGAGATCCAGCCGAGCGACGAGACGAGCACGAAACTGGGCACGAACGTGACGGCCGCCGGGACCATCAGCGTGCCGAGGACGGCGTAGAAGACGGCGTTCGCGTGGCGGTACGGGATGCGGGCCAGCCCGTACCCGGCCAGCGACGCCAGCAGCACCGTGCCCACCGTCGTCGCGACCGCGATCAGCGTGGAGTTCAGCAGCGCCCGCGCCAGCGGCAGGTTCGGATCGTCGAACACCTCGGCGAGATTCGACCACTGGACGTCGCGCGGGAAGAACGTCCAGTCGGGTGCGGTGATGTCCTGTTCGGTGGCCAGCCCGTTGCGTACGAGCAGGTAGAACGGGATGAGGAACAGCACGGCGAGGACGGCGAGGAGCACCGCACGCAGCGCGCGCCCGGCCCGTACGCGGGCGTCCTGCCGGGCACCGGAGCGTGCGCGTCCTGTAGGCGGAGTCGTCGGCATCGGTCAGTCCTCCCTCCGCCCGAGGCCGAACCAGCGGGCCTGCACGACGGTCGCCACGGCGATGATCAGCGCCAGGATCACCGCGCCCGCGCTGCCCAGGCCGAGGTTCTGCTCCTGTCCGAGTGCGGTGTAGTAGAGGTAGACCAGCGGCGGGCGCGCGTACGGCGGATAGCCGCGCGCGTCGGACATCAGGTTGTAGAACTCGTCGAACGCCTGGAACGCGTTGATCACCAGCAGCAGTACGACGGCGACCGACGTCGCGCGCAGCTGCGGCAGCGTGATGTACCGCAGCGTCTGCCAGCCGGGCCGCGCGCCGTCCACCGCGGCCGCCTCGTACAGGCGGGGCGAGATCCGTTGCAGTCCGGCCAGGAACAGGATCATGTAGAAACCGGCCTGCAGCCACAGCCGGACGGTCACGATCACCAGCCAGTACCAGGGTGGGTCGGTCGTGGACAGCCAGGCGGTCTGGTCCGCGCCGAACCACCCCAGCACGGTGTTGGCGAGCCCGAACCGCACCCCGTTGAAGATCGACAACTTCCAGACCAGGGCGGCGACCACGTACGAGCAGGCCGTCGGCAGGAAGAAGACCGAGCGGAAGAACGCCTGGGCGAACCGCAGCCGGTTGACCATGAGCGCCAGGGCGAGCGAGAGGACGTACGTGGCCGGCACGATGAACGCCGTGAACAGCGCGAAGGTGCCCAGGCTGCTCAGGAAGGCACGGTCGCCCAGCATCGCCGCGTAGTTGTCCAGCCCGACGAAGTCCGTCGGGGTGACCGTGTTGTGCGCGTCGAAGAAGCTGAGGTAGGCGCTCCAGGCCAGCGGCACGTACGTGAACAGGGCCAGACCGGCGGCGAACGGGCCCACGAAGGCCCAGAACCACAGGTTCCGGTTCTGCGGCCCCCGAAGCCGCCCGAGCAGCCCGCCAGACCGCGCGCCGGTACCCGTACCCGCACTCGTACCTGCACTCGTCCCCGCCCCCGTACCCGCCCCCGTCCGCCCGGCGGTCACTTACCGGCCCGCCGCAACTCGGCCTCGACCTTGCGCACCACGGCCTTCAGCTCGCTCTCCGGGTTCGCGCCGCCCTTGATGACGCGGTTCAGCGCGTCCTGATAGGCGGTGCTGCTCGGCGTCGTCCAGAGCAGCGGCTCGGCGTGGCCGTACCGGGTGGCGTACGAGACCGCGTCGGCCGCCGAGCCCTCCTGGAGCTGCTTCGCCTTCTTGGCGAGCGAGGTACGGGCCGGGATGTGGAAGCCGTACGAGAGCGCGAAGTCCTCCTGCTTGTCGGCCCCGTCCACCCACAGCCACTTCACATACGCCTTGGCCGCGTCCCGGTGCTCGCTGCGGGCGCTGACCGCCGCGCCGTATGCGCCCACCGGCACGGCCGGCCCGCCGGCCCCGTCCTTCGGGAACGGCAGCACCCCGAAGTCGTCCCCCAGGGCCTTCTCGACCTGCGGCAGCGCCCACAGCCCCGACCACTGCATGGCGGTCAGCCCCTGCACGAAGGCCGCCGGATCGGACCAGTCCGTCGGCGCCCCCAGCAGCAACGATTCGTCGGCGTACAGCTGCCGGATCTTCGCGAACACGCGGGCGGCGGCCGGGTCGTCGAACCCGGCCTTCCCGTCCTCGGTGATCAGGCTCAGCCCCGCGGCGAACAGCGGCGTACCGCCCAGCACGGCGGCCCCGCCGTCGTTCCCCAGGAACAGCCCCTTGACCTTGTCGCCACGGAGCCGGGCGGTCAGCTCCTTGGCCGCGTCCACCAACGCGTCCACGGTGCGCGGCGGTTCCACACCCGCCTGCTTCAGCATGCTCTTCCTGTAGTAGAGCAACTGCGTGTCTATGGCCTGCGGCACCGCCCAGACCTTGTCCCGCCAGATCTTCGGCTTGAGCACCGCCTGGTTGAAGTCGTCCTTGACGGACTCGATCTCCGCGGTCAGATCGACGACCTGGCCGCCCTTCAACTGCTCCAGCTTCGGACCGTTGACCTCGAAGACGTCAGGTCCCGAATCCGTCAGCAGCGCGGCGGCCGTCTGCCGGTCGTAGTCGCCGGGCCGCCACTGCACGCTCACCCGCGCCTTGTCGTACGCGGCGGCGTACCGCTTCACGGCCTGCTCGGCGCCCGGCTCCCCGTACTGGTGGTACCACTGGCTCAGTGCCGGCCCCGAACCTTTCCCGCTGCGGCCGGTATTGGAACCACAGGCCGCCAGTACGGCGGTGAGCGCCACGCCACCGGCGGCGCCGAGCACCCGCCGCCTGCCGACCTCGGCGCCTCTGACTCTGCCTCTGTCGCTGCCGCGTGTCATGCCGATCGCCCCCTGCGTAGCCCGTCGCGCGTCGCGCGTGGTCGTCGTACGGCTGCCGTGCGGCTCCGGTGATCGTCGATCACCGCCCGCCACGGGCGCCTACTTTGCCGCACCGGCGTGAAGAACGCATTGCACCTTCACGAAACCGGCCGGTGAGGGCGCCCGTAGGGGTGAGCGCCGTGGATGGTCTTGGTGTTCCCGCCCCAGGCCGATTGTCAGACCCCACGTGCATGATTTCGGTACGGGCGGCCCCACCGCGTCCCTCGGACAGCCCGCTGTGCAGGCGCGCCCTATATGCCCCCACCCGGCAGCCCGAAGCGGCCCCCCGCGACGGCAGTTTGAAAGCTGACCCACGCGTCGGGCGAGAGGCGGAGTATGGGCCCGGTGGGGTTCTTGGAGTCGCGTATGGCGATGGTGTGGGGGTGGTTGGTGGCTACCTCGACGCACTCGCGGTCGGCGCTGCTGTAGCTGGACTTGCGCCATTCTGGTGTCACCGTTCACATCTCCTTGTGTAGAGCGTTGATGAATGCGTTTGAGTCGGCGGGGGAGAGTGCGCTCTCCGCAAGGCGTCTGAACAACCTGTCGTGCTGGGCGGCTCCATCGCCGCCTTCGACCCACAACTGCCCCATCGCCGTCTCGGTGTAAACAACATCCATGGCACCCGGTTCGGCAAACGAGATGATGTTGAACGTGCCGCCCATGCCCGCATGCTCTCCCGCAGTGAAGGGCAACACCCGAACTTCGATGTTGCTCTGCTGAGCGGCCTCGGCCAAGTGCTTGAGCTGGGCGCGCATCACGTCGCTGCCGCCGACGAGGTGGCGGAGAGCGGCCTCGTGGATGACGACCCGTAGAGACAGCGGCGCGTGATCGTGCAGGCGTTGCTGGCGCGCCAGGCGTGTCGCGACGACCTGCTGCCCGCCGTCGGTGTGGCTTCGTGAAGAGTTTCCGAAGACCAATGCACGCACGTACGCCGGCGTCTGAAGAAGCCCGGGGATGAAGGCGATTTGCCACGTTCGAATAGTGGTCGCGGCGTTCTCCAGGGTGATGTACTCGCGCATGTCACCCAGATCGGGGAAGTCGTTCCACCATCCCTTCGCCTTACGCCGTTCACGGTCCACGCGCGCCAGTTCGAGCAGCCCGCCTACCGCTACCGGATCGGTGACCCCGTACAGCTCGCACAAGACGCGCACATCCGGGTCGCGCATGGGGACCCAGCCGCTCTCCATTCTGGCGACCTTGCCGGTCGAGGCGCTGATGACCTTGGCTGCCTGTCCCTGTGTCAGGCCGGCGTCGAGGCGGTGCTTGGCGAGTTCGCCGCCGAGGCGACGGCCCAGCACGGTCGACATGCGGTTGCCCTGCGGTGTCTGGCTGCGTTCCATGTCGTCCACCTTTGCCCATGGTGGCCGTTCGCGTGCAGTTACGGGTCGCCGCAACCCGCACGGGTGAAATTTGCACGGCTGCATTGTGGCCGACGCGGCCCCGCCCCTACCGTCCGTAACGAACGAACTGCTCGCGCGGCGGCATTCGTTGGCGCAGGGTGCGCGTCGCTCGTAATCGGAGGTGTCCGTAGATGATCGCTCCGCATGACCCCGCAGAAGTCGTCCTTCACGAGGACCTGCTCGACTACACCCCCTTCCCCAAGGCCGTGGCGCTGGCTCGGCGGCGGGCGGTACGGCTGGTGGGGGAGTGGGGGCACGAGGAGATCGCCGGGGACGTCGGGGTGTTGGTGTCCGAGCTGGCCACGAACGCGTTGGTGCACGGGCGGGTCAAGGGGCGGTTGTTCCGGGTGCATCTGGTGGCTACCGGGCGGGTGGTTCGGGTCGCGGTGTCGGATGTGCGGGGGGAGGCGTTGCCGGCCGAACGTGACGCAGACGAGGAGGACTTGGGCGGGCGAGGGCTGGTGATTGTGCGGGGGTTGGCGGCGCGGTGGGGGGTGCGGGAGCGGGGAGTCGGTAAGACGGTGTGGTGTGAGGTGGAGGTCAGGCAGGAGTGACGGTGGGGGACAGGCCGCCGAGGACGATGTTCCAGCGGTACGTGAGGGTTTTGGCGGTGCTGGAGAGGGCCGGGTCGAAGGTGGCGATCAGGCGGCGGGCGGCTTCGCCGGGGGCCGCGTGGAGGACCGAGTCGTGGGCCAGGAGGGGGTCGCCCTCGAAGTACATCTGGGTGACCAGGCGTTGCGTGAAGGCGCTGCCGAAGAGGGAGAAGTGCACGTGGGCGGCGCGCCAGGCGTTGTCGGGGGTGCCGAGTGGGTACGCGCCCGGCTTGATCGTGGTGAAGGTGTAGCGGCCGTCGGCGTCGGTGAGCGTGCGACCGGTGCCCGTGAAGTTGGGGTCGAGCGGGGCGTCGTGCCGGTCGCCCTGGTGGGCGTAGCGGCCGGCGGCGTTGGCCTGCCAGAGTTCGACGAGCTGGTGGCGGACGGGGTGTCCGCGGCTGTCGAGAACGCGGCCGGTCAGGGTGATGCGTTCGCCTACGGGGGCGCCGGTGTGGTGGCGGGTGAGGTCGTGGTCGAGGGGTGTCACGTCGGTACGGCCGAAGACCGGGCCGTACAGTTCCGCGCTCTCCGGGGCGGTGGGGAGGAGGACCGGCGGCCGGGTGGGGCGGCGTAGGGGGAGGCCCTGGTAGGGCGGCGCGGCGGGGGCCGGGGTGTGTGTCGGTGAGGTCGGCATGGGGCCGTTGTCGCATCCGGCGAGAGCGGCGGCAAGGCCGTGAACCGGCCGGGCGTGCGGGCGGGTTCGGGCGACCGGGGCGTACGCCCGTGAGAGCCGGAGTGCGGCGGGCGCTGTTCATATCAGCGGTGTCTACGCGCGTACACAGTGAGTGCTTCTGGCCGGGGGCATATGCGGGCGTCGGTGCCGGAGGGACGGGCATGCCAGGTGTGGGGGGAGCCGGAAAGAGAGGAAGGAGCTGTATGTACCCGAACACCCTGGACACCTTTGTCGCGTCCGTGAAGCACCAGCGCGAGCTGATGATCATCCACCGGGTCTCCGGTGGGTACCTCACCCACAACGGTGACCTCCAGATCGAGACCGACCCCGTCGAGAACATCGACAACAAGCGGCACCTGTGGGTGGTCCACCTGGTGGGCTACTACAAGAACAACACGGTGTACAGCTTCGAGAACAAGCGGGAGGGCAAGCGGCTGGCGGTCAATCCCGACAACCTCCGGGACGGCATGCGGTTCACGGACCCGCAGGACCCCAAGTCCCCGAACAGCAAGGAGCTGGAGGCGCAGCGGTTCTACGTGCTGCCGATGTGCAACGGCGGCTACTCCATCGTGCCGTTCCTCGGCTCCGACCTGGCACTGATGCCGATGGGCAACCGGCCGGGGCCCGGCTGCGACCGGCCGCTGCCGCACTTCGGAGGCCAGTCCTCGGACAACGGCTCGCACGACTTCGTACGGCCGCCCGAGCAACCCGAGCGGGAGGACCCCACGGACAAGGACCTCCAGCCCCCTGGTTCCGGGAAGTAGGGAATAAGGGAGTAAGGGTGGGGCGCGCCCCGGAGCTACGCCGGCATGGCTCGGCCGGTATGCCGACGGGCGTGCCGGCGTAGCTACCGAGGGGTGATTACTGTCGGGTGGCTGCCAGTGAAGCCCCACCGGTTTCCAGGCCCCCTGCGACACTGGCGGCGACCCCGAGTCCGCCCATGACGGCACCAGTGCCATCCTGAAGGCAGGTCCAGTCCTTGCGTGTGGTCGCCTGGCCCGGAGTTGTCGGCCGGACCAGAACGCCTTCGACCGTGGGACCCTTCACGTCGGCGACCTTCTGCGTGAGCCGGTCACCTTTCAAGGTCCAGGTGACCTTGTGAATGTGCCCGGCCTTGTCCTTGATGTCGAGCCGCGTTATGCCGCCGACCGCCTTGCCGTCGGCGAAGCCGGGGCGGCGGCCATGGCGGCGCCGGCTGTGGAGGACGCGAGTGCCGCGGTAACCACAGTGGCGGCCAGGACCGAGCGCAGGCCGATACGCATAAACATTTACACCTTTCAATCACTTCCACCCCCGTGGCCGGGGGCCCAGTCACCCTTGTTGGCGAAAAGGGCATCTCATATGGCGCCGGTCACAAAGTCGCTTAAACGCCCAGTCAAAATCGTTTTGGGGTGGAGTGGATCAACCGAGAGGTTGTCCGGTCATGTTCCGATAACGCCGGTGTGGTGGGGGCGTGCATCAAAGGCAGGTCAAATTCCTCGGCGTCATGCGCGACGTTTACGCCGACAACCGGAACCGCAACCGGCAGATCGTCGCGTCCGTGGTGCGCCGGACCGCGTGGGCGACGACCGCGCCGCGCTGGTTTTGGAGGAGGCGCTGCCACAGGTGGGCCGGTTCCACCTCGGGGATGAGGACCGTGACCCGGGTGCCGGGCTGTCGCGCGCCGAGGTCGCGTACGTACGCGGCGACGGGGCGGCCGACGGTGCGGGTCGCGGAGGGCAGTTCGAGGAGTTCCACGCCGGGGTTCCACAGCTCCCAGTCGCGGCGCAGGGACTCCGAGGCGCGGCGGTCCTCCGGGGAGGCGTAGGTGACGGTGACCGCCACCACCTCGTCGCCGAGGGAGACCGCGGCGTTCAGTGCCTCGCAGGTGAGCTTGGAGAGGTGGGAGACGGGGACGACGACGAGGGAGCGGTCGCGGTGCGGGGGCTCTGGGATGCGGCCCAGGGCCAGGTGGTCCGCGATCCGGCCGTACGCCCGGTGGACCGCTTCGAAGGCGAGGACGAGGGCGGGCAGGGCGATGACGATGAGCCAGGCGCCCTCGGTGAACTTCGTCGCCGTGACGACGAGGGCCGAGACGCCGGTCAGCAGCGCGCCGAAGCCGTTGAGGGCGGCCTTGCCGCGCCAACCGGCGGATCGTTCCTGCCGCCAGTGCCGGACCATGCCCACCTGGCAGACGGTGAAGCCTACGAAGACGCCGATGGCGAAGAGCGGGACGAGGGTGTTCACGTCGCCGCCGGAGAAGACGAGGAGGACGGCGGCGACGGCGGCCAGCGCCAGTACGCCGTGCCGGTGCACCTGCCGGTCGGCCTTGAGGCCGAAGACGTGCGGCAGGTAGTTGTCGCGGGCCAGCAGGCCCATCAGGACGGGCAGCCCGCCGAAGGAGGTGTTGGCGGCCAGGGCGAGCAGCGCCACCGTGGCGAACTGCACGAGGTAGAAAGCCCAGTTGTGACCGAGGGCGGCGTCCGCGAGCTGGGCGAGGACGGTGACGCCCTCCACCGGCTGGAGGTGGAAGCGGCCGATCAGGACCGAAAGGCCGATCAGCATGACGCCGAGCAGGACGCCCAGGGCGACTTCGGTGCGCTGCGCGCGCTTGGCCGCGGGGGCGCGGAAGGACGGTACGGCGTTGGCGACCGCCTCGACGCCGGTCAGGGCCGAACACCCGGAGGCGAACGCCTTCAGGAGGAGGAGCGCGCCCACGGAGGTCGCGTTGTCGGACAGTACGGAGGCATGGCCGGCGGCGGACGCCGTGGAGACGGGCGCGTCCCTGAACAGGCCGACCGCCACGAGGGCGAGGATCGAGCCCACGAAGACGGCGGTGGGCAGCAGGAACGCCTTCGCCGAGTCGACGATGCCGCGCAGGTTCACGCCGGTCACCAGGACGAGCACCGCCAGGCACAGCCACAGCCGCTCGCCGTACAGGGCGGGGAAGGCGGAGGTGAGCGCGGCGACGCCGGCCGTCACGGACACGGCGACGTTCAGGACGTAGTCGAGGATCAGGGACGCCGCGGCGACCAGGGCGGTACGGCGCCCGAGATGGGCCTTGGCGACGGCGTACGAGCCGCCGCCGTTCGGGAACGCCGCGATCACCTGGCGGTACGAGGCCACCAGGACCGCGAGCAGCGCCGCGATGCCGAGGGTGACCGGCAGGGTGAAGCCGAGCCCGCGGGCGCCCGCGGCGGCCAGGACCAGGACGATGGCCTCGGGCCCGTACGCGACGGACGCCATCGCGTCGAGGGAGAGGGCGGCGAGGCCCTGTACGGCGGTCAGGCGGTGCCGGGCGTCCGGCTCGGGCCCGGAAGGCAGTGCGGTCGGCGGGTCGCCCTGCCCGTCCCCGGTCCCGGTGCGCCCGCCCTCGCCCCCGGTCCCGGTGCCCTGCGCCTTCCGGCCCGCGTCCGGGTCCGTGGCCCGGGCCGGGGTCCGGCCCGTGAGTTTCCACGCCATCGACATCGTTCGCCGTACCTCCGTGCGCTGTGGGTAGAGAACCCCGGTGACGGGGCCAGGGCGTGTCTTTTGGATCACCCCGGGCCCGCGCCGTCTGGCACGGCACTCCCCCAGCTACCGCTGGGAGGTACCCCCACGCGGCGTTGTCGCATCACCCACGGACACCCAGTCCGAGGGCAATGCTCCGCCTTGCGATGCTCCCCCGTAGCCCTGGACGGGCACGGGAGGTGCCCCCTCCACCAGACGGCGCGGGCTGATCCGGGCTGATCCAAAAGACACGCCCTGGCCCAGCGTGAGTGCCGTTTCGTACGGGCACGCCGGCTCTTGGCGTGGCCTTGGCGGATGATCCGGGCATCTTCACGACTTCTTGATGCCCTGCGGGGACGCGCCGACGCGGACGGGTGGCCGGAGCACCGGGCGACCCCGGGACAAGGGGTTGCGGGCCTTGGGCGGTCCACGCGGGCGGACGCCCGGGCTTGTCAGTGGTGTGTCAAGGTTTCCCGGGGCCTCGTCAGCGCCGCGTCAACGGCGCGACGACCCGGCGCTCGCCGCCCTATCGTCGCGGCCATGGGACGGCGATGGGGTACCGGGGCCGGGTCGACGGCCTACGGAGAGGGCGGCGAAGACGGCGCGGGCGGGGGCGGACAGGGAGGCGGTGGGGCACGCGATGGACGGCATACGCGGGAGGGGTACGCCCTTCCACCCCCGGTGCACGGCCCGGCGGCGTACCGGGACCGCCGGTGGGCGCCCGAACTGCGCGCGGCGGCCTGCTGTTCGGCCGGTGTGCTCGTCCTCATGCTCGTCGTCGACCTCGCCAACGACACCCTCGACCCGCTGCGCGCCGCCTGCTGGACGTCCCTCGCGGTGGTGCTCCTCGCGGCGCTCTTCCCGGCACGGGTGACGGCGGGGGCGGGGTGGCTGGCCGTACGCGGACTGCTGCGCGAGCGCCGGGTCCGTACCGACCTGCTGGTGCTCGTGCTCCGCAGCGACGGGGTGGCGCCCCGGCTGGTGCTCCGCGACATCACGGGCGGCCGCGTCGAACTGGACCCCAAGGTCCTCACCGCCAACCCGGCCCTGTGGCACCTGCTCGACACCGGCGCCCGGCTGTCCCGGGAGCGCGGTCTGCTGCGCTCGGGCGGCGAGGTGCTGCGGGCGCTCGGCGAGCACGTCGACCGGGACGGCGCCCGGCAGATCTTCGAGGCGTCGGGCTTGGAGTGACCGGCGGCCGCCGCCGCATGGCTTTACTCCGCTACGCGCGCATCCCTTCCGTCAACTCCTCGCCCCGCCACCGAAGTCGTACCGCACCCCCGTCAGCTCCTCCGACGCCGTCCACAGCCGTTCCGAGGTCTCGTCGTCGGTCGTCCACGGGGCGCGGAAGGACGGCGCGGTCGCGCCGCGCAGGCCGTTGCGGGGGCCGAGGAACGCGTCCGGCTTCATGTGCGGTGCGGTGGCGGCGCACAGGGTGGGCAGGGCGCCGGATTCGGCGGGCTGGCCGATGAGGCGGTTGGCCAGGGACACGACACGTTCGGCGCGCGTACGGCCCTCCATCCGTACGCCGGCGGTCTGGAGGTTGGTGTCGGCGTAGCCGGGGTGCGCGGCGACGGCCAGTACCCGCGATCCGGCCTGTGCCAGACGGCGGGACAGCTCGTGGACGAAGAGCAGGTTGGCGCTCTTGGAACGGCCGTAGGCGATCCACCGGTGGTAGCCGCGCTCGCTGTTGAGGTCGTCCAGCTTGACGTTGCCGAGCGCGTGGAAGCCGCTGGAGACGGTGACGACGCGCGCTCCCGGGGTGCCGAGCAGCTTGGGCAGGAGGAGGCCGGTGAGCGCGAAGTGGCCGAGGTGGTTGGTGCCGAACTGCATCTCGAAGCCGTCGGCGGTGCGGCGCTGCGGCAGCGCCATGACGCCGGCGTTGTTGACGAGCAGGTCGAGGCGGTCGCCGTCGAAGTCGTCGAGGCCGGCCGCGAAGGCGCTTACGGACTTCAGGTCGGCCAGGTCGAGCCGCCGGAACTCGGCTTCGGCGGCCGGTACTTCGGAGCGCAGCCGGGCGAGCGCCGCGTGGCCGCGTGCCTCGTTGCGGCAGGCCAGCACGGTGCGGGCGCCGCGCCGGGCGAGTTCGCGGGCGGTGATGTAGCCGATGCCGCTGTTGGCGCCGGTGACGACCGCCGAGCGGCCCGTCTGGTCGGGGATGTGGCTCGTGTTCCAACGGGTCACGCCTGCTGCGCTCCTTCGTCGGTGCGTCGGGAGCACCAGCGTACGCCCAGGCCGTACGGGGCCAGGGGCGCCGGGAAGACGGGCGGTGCCGCGGAGACCCACCGGAAGCGCCCTAGCCGCGGTGTTCGCCGGTGACCTCCCGGACCCGGTAGACGGGCACCGACACGGCAGGGTCGTCCAGGCAGGTGCCGGTCTCCAGGTCGAAGCGCTGTTTGAGGAGGGGGGAGGCGACGAACGGGCGGCCGCCGGCCGAGCCGGTCAGGCCGCGGGAGAGGACGTACGCGCCGGTGAACGGGTCGCGGTTGCCGATGGCGTACGGGCGTCCCGCGCGGTCCAGGAACAGCGCCACCTGCCCGCCGTCCGGGAGGAGGGCGGCGACGCCCCGGCCGGGGACGAGGGCGGAGCGGTCGCACACCGGGAACCAGTGGCCGTCCTTCGGCTGTCCCTCGGGGCGTTCCACGGTGGTCTCGGGGAGTTCTACGGCGAGTGTCGTGGGGCTCATCGGGCGGCGGTTCCTTCCAGGGTGCGGGCGTCGGCGGCGGTGCGAGAGGTACCGGCGGTGCGTACGGGGAGTGTCGGACCCGCCAGCAGGTCCAGGTCCGGCTTGATCTGGTCGCGCTCGGGGACGAAGCGGACGGCCGGGTCGGGGGCGTCCGGCGCGTTGACGAAGGAGACGAAGCGGGCGAGGCGCTCCGGGTCGGCGAGGGTGTCGGCCCATTCGTCGCGGTAGGCGGACACGTGCGCGGCCATCAGGGACTCCAGTTCGTCGCAGAGGCCGAGGGAGTCGTGCACGACGACGTCGCGTACGTGGTCGAGGCCGCCCTCGATGCGCTCCAGCCAGGCGGAGGTGCGCTCCAGGCGGTCGGCGGTGCGGATGTAGAACATCAGGAAGCGGTCGATGAGCCGGACCAGTTCGGCGTCCGAGAGGTCCTGGGCGAGCAGGTCGGCGTGGCGCGGGTCGGCGCCGCCGTTGCCGCCGACGTACAGATTCCAGCCGTTGGAGGTGGCGATGACGCCGAAGTCCTTGCCGCGGGCCTCGGCGCACTCGCGCGCGCAGCCGGACACGGCCGACTTGAGCTTGTGTGGTGAGCGCAGGCCCCGGTAGCGGAGTTCGAGGTCGATGGCCATGCGGACGGAGTCCTGGACGCCGTAGCGGCACCAGGTCCGGCCGACGCAGGACTTCACGGTGCGCAGGGCCTTGCCGTACGCGTGGCCCGACTCGAAGCCGGCGTCGACCAGGCGGGCCCAGATGCGCGGGAGCTGGTCGACGCGGGCGCCGAACAGGTCGATGCGCTGCCCGCCGGTGATCTTCGTGTAGAGGCCGAAGTCGCGGGCCACCTCGCCGATGACGATCAGTTTCTCCGGGGTGATCTCGCCGCCGGGGATGCGCGGGACGACCGAGTAGGAGCCGTTGCGCTGGAGGTTGGCGAGGAAGTGGTCGTTGGTGTCCTGGAGGGCGGACTGCTCGCCGTCCAGGACGTGGCCGTCGGCGCCGACGGTGGGGGCGAGGGAGGCGATGATGGAGCCCACGGCCGGCTTGCAGGTCTCGCAGCCGTCGCCGCCGCGCGCCTCGTCCCGGCCGTGCGCGTCCAGCAGCTCGGCGTACGAGGTGAGGCGGCGGGTGCGGACGATCTCGTACAGCTCGGCGCGGGTGTGCGGGAAGCAGCCGCACAGCCCCTTGTCGACGACCACGCCGCCGGCCGCGAGTTCGTCGTTGACCAGCGTGGTCAGCGCCTTGACGCAGCTGCCGCAGCCGGTGCCCGCCTTGGTGCACTTCTTCACCTCGGGCACGGTGGTGCAGGAGTGCTCGGAGACCGCGGAGCGGATGGTGCCCTTGGTGACGTTGTGGCAGTTGCAGATCACCGCGTCGTCGGGGAGGGCGGCGGGGCCGAGGGCGGCCGGTGCGCCGGAACCGGCGGGCAGCACGAGCTGCTCCGGGGTGACGGGCGGCACGGAGCCGGTGAGCGGGCGCAGCAGGCCGTAGGACTCGGCGTCGCCGACCAGCACGCCGCCGAGCAGCTCGCCGTCCGCGCCGACGACCAGTTTCTTGTAGACGCCGGAGCGGGAGTCGGCGTAGACGACGTCGAGGCAGCCGGGAGTGGTGCCGTGCGCGTCACCGAAGGAGGCCACGTCCACGCCGAGGAGCTTGAGCTTGGTGGAGGTGTCGGCGCCGGTGAAGGCGGGCCCGTCCCGGTCGCCGGCGATGGCGGCCGCCGCCGTCTCCGCCATCTCGTAGCCGGGCGCCACCAGGCCGTACACCCTGCCGTCCGCGGCCAGCGCGCACTCGCCGATCGCGTACACGGCCGGGTCGCTGGTACGGCACCGTTCGTCGACGCCGATGCCGCCGCGCTCGCCGACCGCCAGGCCGCAGTCGCGGGCGAGCTGGTCGCGGGGGCGCACCCCGGCCGAGAAGATCACCAGGTCCGTCTCGACGGACGAGCCGTCCGACAGCTCCATGGCCCGCACCGCGCCGCCCTCGTCCGCGACGATCTCCTTGCCGCCGACGCCGGTGTGGACGCTCAGGCCCATCTCCTCGACGGTCCGGCGCAGCGCGCTGCCGCCGCCCTCGTCGACCTGGACCGCCATCAGCCGCGGCTGGAACTCGACGATGTGGGTCCGCAGCCCGAGTCCGTTGAGCGCGCCGGCCGCCTCCAGGCCGAGCAGGCCGCCGCCGACGACGGTGCCGGTGCGGCAGTTCTTGGCGTACTCCTCGATGGCGAGCAGGTCCTCGATGGTCCGGTAGACGAAGCAGCCGGTGCTGTCCTTGCCGGGGACCGGCGGCACGAAAGGGTACGAGCCGGTGGCCAGGACGAGCGTGTCGTACGCGATCGTCAGGCCGGAACGCGAGGTGACGGTGCGCGCCGCGCGGTCGATGGCGGTGGCCGGGTCGCCCAGGTGCAGTTCGATGCCGTGCCGGGCCGTGAACTCCGCGTCGGCCAGGGCCAGGTCCTCCGGGG
Organism: Streptomyces sp. NPDC017529; assembly: GCF_044329785.1. Classification (NCBI taxonomy): domain Bacteria; kingdom Bacillati; phylum Actinomycetota; class Actinomycetes; order Kitasatosporales; family Streptomycetaceae; genus Streptomyces; species Streptomyces sp. NPDC017529. The sequence goes on along the minus strand of NZ_JBIRJY010000003.1, from coordinate 251,753 downwards.
CGCGGCCGGCGAAGTACGAGGTGAGCTGGACCCGGTCGTAGGCGGCCCGGGGCTCCTCGCACAGGACGACCACCCGGGTGCGCCCGGTCACGCCGCGGTCGGCGAGGGCTTCGAGGAACCGTTGGCCGACCATGCCGTGGCCGATGAGCACGAGGGTGGGAACGGCGGTAGCAGCCATGGTCAGGAGCCTCCGTCGGCGGTGGGGGCGGTGCCGGGACCGCCGCTGTGGTCGGTGGTGAGCAGATGCAGCAGGGGCGCCTCGGACAGCGGTTCGCCGGACTCCCAGGTGCGGGCGAGGGTGCCGACGGCCCCCAGGTCGCCGAGGAGGATGCCGCCGACGAGGCGGTCGCCGCGGACGATGACCTTGCGGTAGGCGTTGCGGGTGGCGTCGGACAGGTGGACGACGTCGTCGCCGGGGCGGGGGGAAGGGGTGCCGAAGGCGGCCAGGTCGAGGGGGGCGGAGGCGGCGGGCGCCGTCCCGGGCCCGGGTCCGGTGAGGGTGAGGCGGGTGAGGGCGCGGGTGCCGCGGTAGCGGGCGGCCTCCGCCCTGAGGATCCGCGCCAGCAGGTCGGCCTGTTCGAGGGCGGGGCCGGCCAGGCCGTACACCAGGCCGTCGTGCTGCGCGCAGTCGCCGATCGCGTGGATGCGGGGGTCGGCCGTACGCAGCCGGTCGTCGACGACGACGCCCCGGTCGACCGGCAGCCCGGCGGCGCGCGCCAGGCCGACGCGCGGCCGCACTCCGCAGGCCAGGACGACCAGGTCGGCGGCCGGCGCGTAGCCGTCCGCGAGTTCCACCCCGCGTACGGCGCCGTCTTCGACGCGCAGCCCGCGCACCCGGCACTCCGTATGCACCTCCACGCCCAGCGTTTCGAGGTGGGCGCGCAGCAGGGCCGCGGCCCCGGCGTCCAACTGCCGTTCCATCAGGTGCTCGCCCTGCTGCGCGAGCAGCACCGATACACCGCGCTCGGCCAGCGCGCGGGCCGCCGAGACGCCGAGCAGCCCGCCGCCGATCACCACGGCACGCGCGCCCGGCCGGGCGGCGGCCGCGCCGAGCGCGGCGCAGTCGTCGAGCGTGCGGAAGGGGTGGACGCCGTCGGGAAGGTCCTCGTGGCCGGGCGGGAAGAGACCGCGGAGCGGCGGGAGCACCGGGTTGGAGCCGGTCGCGAGGACGAGCCGGTCGTACGGTACGGCCTGCCCGTCGTCGCACAGCACCGTGCGGCCCGCCCGGTCGATCCGTACCGCCCGCACCCCGGCCAGCCATCGCACTCCGTCGTGCGGGGCCGGCAGGGCGATGACCTCCCGCGCGTACCGGCCGGCCAGCACCTCGGCGAGCAGGACACGGTTGTACGGCCGGTGCGGCTCCTCACCGAGGACGGTGAGCACCGGGCCGCCGTCGGCGGCGGCCGGGCCGAGGCGCTGCGCGAGCCGGGCGGCGGCCATGCCGCCTCCGATCACCACCACACGCTGTTGCGAGGTCATGTCCGCCAGCGTGCGGTCCGGCTGTTACCCGACCGCATCCGCGCTGTTTCCCGTGGGGAACGCTGCCCTCAGCGCGGGGGCGGGCGGGATGTGAGGGGACTGGCCGTAGGTTGAAGACCATGCCCGTACCCGTGTCCGCACACCGCCTACGCCGTCGTCTGGCCACGCCTTTCACTCCCCGGAGCCTGGCCGCGGTGCTGCACGCCGTGGTCGGGCTGCCGTTCGCGCTGCTCGGCATGGTGCTCGTCGTCGTGGGGCTGCTGGTCGGCACGGTCCTTTCGTGGACTGCCCTGGGGCCGTGGCTGATGGCGCTGACCGTACGCGGAGCGACGGCCCTCGGCAGCGCGCAACGCGGCATGGCGCGCGGACTGCTGGGGCTGGACATCGAAGCGCCCGCGCGGCGCGGCGGTGGCGGAGCGCTCGGTTGGCGCCGGGCGGTCCTCGGCGACCGCGCGGGCTGGCGCGCGGCCGGCTGCGCGCTGCTCGCACCGTTCACGGCCGTCGCCCCGCTCCTGGTCGTCCTGGTCACGTACGTGTACGGGGCGCTCTTCCTCGCCCACCCCGTCCTCAAGCACCTGAACCACTTCACCGAACGCGGCCCGGACGGCAGCGAGCACCATGTCTCCCTCCAGGTGAACGGGGTGCAGTTCGACTCCTGGCCGCGCTGGCTGCCGGTCGTCGCCGCCGGAGCCGTCCTGCTGCTCGCCGCGCCCTGGCTGCTGCGCCAGGCCCAGGCCCCGCACCGCCTCCTGCTGCGCTCCCTGCTCGGCGCCGACCCGTCGGCGCAGCGCATCCGCACCCTGGAGGAGACCCGCGCACAAGCCGTCGAGGACGCCGCCGCGACGCTCCGCCGCATCGAACGCGACCTGCACGACGGGACGCAGGCCCGGCTCGTCGGGCTCGGCATGCACCTCACCATGATCCGCGAAATGATCACCGCGGGCACGGACCGGGACCAGCTGCTGGCCGTGGTGGAGACCGCCCAGGGCAACGCGAAGCAGGCCGTCGCCGACCTGCGCCACCTGGTACGCGGCATCCACCCGCCCGTCCTGGACCAGGGCCTGGACGCGGCGCTCGCCACCCTCGCCGCCGACAGCGCCCTGCCCGTCACCCTCACGGCCGGCGCGTCCCGCCACCGCCCGTCCCCGGCCGTCGAGTCCATCGTCTACTTCTGCGCCGCCGAACTGCTCGCCAACGCGGCCAAGCACAGCGGCGCCACGCGGGTCGAGGTCGAGGCGGAGGTGACGGACGGCAGCGAGCTGCGGCTCGTCGTACGGGACGACGGGCGCGGCGGCGCGGTGGTCGGCGCGGGCAGCGGGCTCACCGGACTGCTGGCCCGGGTCCGTACCGTGGACGGCACACTGACCTGCGACAGCCCGCCCGGCGGCCCTACGGTGGCCACCGTCCGCATCCCGTTGGCCTAGCCCCCGTCCCCCGCTCCCCGCACCAGAAGGACAAGCCCCATGCGCGTCGTCATCGCCGAGGATTCCGCGATCCTGCGGGACGGGCTCGCCCAACTCCTCGCCCTGCGCGGGGTGGAGGTGGCGGCGGCCGTCGGCGACGCCGAGACGCTGCGCGCCGCCGTCGCCGAACACCGCCCGGACGCCGCCGTCGTCGACATCAGGCTGCCGCCCGGCCACACCGACGAGGGCCTGCGCGCGGCCGTCGCCATCCGCCGCGACCACCCCGGCACCGGCGTGCTGATCTTCTCCCAGTACGTGGAGACCGCCTACGCGGCCCGGTTGCTGGGCGGCGGTGCGGCGGGCGTCGGCTACCTGCTCAAGGAACGGGTGGTGGACATCGGCGAGTTCGTGGACGCGCTGGAACGGGTCGCGGCCGGCGGTACCGCGCTGGACCCGGAGGTCGTCACCCGCTTCTTCGGCGCCGGCCGCCGCGCCGCCGCACTGGACACCCTCACCCCGCGGGAACGCGAGGTCCTCTCCCACATGGCCCAGGGCCGCACGAACCAGGCCATCGCCGCCTCCTTCGTCGTCTCCGAACGCGCCGTCGAAAAGCACATCGCCCACATCTTCGCCAAGCTGGACCTCCCACCGTCCGAGACGGACCACCGGCGGGTGCTGGCGGTGCTCCGGTATCTGGAGGCGGTGCGGTAGCGGCGGGCTACGGCGCGGTGCCGGGCGGGGACGACACCTTCCACAACGTTCCCAGCCCGGCTTCCGCGCCGTGGTCGGACCGGCAGGAGGTGTGGCAGACCGAGACGACATGGGAAGGGTGTCCGCTGCCGGGGGCGAGGGCCATGGCCCAGGCGGCGAGGGCGTCCGGAAGGTGGGCGCCGGTTGCCAGCGTCCGCCGGCGGCCGTCCGCCGTGACGCCGAGCACCGCGTGGTGCGGGCCCTGGAGGCGTCCCCGCGCGTCCGGGGGCCAGTTGACCTCGATCTCGGCGCGGAGCAGTTCCGCTTCGTGTTCGTGCGCGACCGTCACCGCGCCTGCGCCGTGGCCGGTGCGAGCAGGCGGGCGAGGGCGCGGCGGGTGCGGTCGGGGGCCGTGGGGTCGGCGAAGAGCTGGATGGCCTGGTTGAGGCCGGTGTAGAGGCCGACCAGTTCGAAGACGAGTTGCTCGGGGTCGGTGTCGCGGGGCAGTTCGCCGGTTTCGACGGCGTACCGGATCTCGTTGGCCAGGCGGCGGCGCCAGAGTGTGGAGCGCCGTACGACCGCGTCCCGGATGGGGCCGACGCGTGCGTCGAACTCCACCGCGGCCGTGGTGAAGAAGCAGCCGCCGGGGAAGGCGCCGTGTTCGCGTTCCAGGTAGGTGATCCAGGATTCGCAGATGGCCTGGAGCCGGGCGAGGCCCGGGGCGGTGTGCGCGGAGGGTTCCCACACCGCTCTGGAGAAGATCGCCGACGCGGTGTCCAGGGAGGCGAGCTGGAGCGCCTCCTTGGTGCCGAAGTGACCGAGCACGCCGGCCTTGCTCATGCCCAGGTCGGTGGCGAGGCGGCCGATGGTCAGCCCGTCCAGCCCTTCGACCGAGGCGATCGCGATGCTGCGGTCGATGATCCGCTCGCGCGTCCTGCGGGACTCGGCGGCGGACTTGCGTGGGCTCATACCGCCATCGTAGCCAGCGCGTCCCGGGTTTTCCCCAATTAACTTCCGACCGATCGGTTGCTATATTTCCCGCCGGTGCCGTCAGCGCCGCCCGCACCACCCGCGTCAAGCCGAGGAGAGCAACCATGTCGGGAACCCGCATCGCCGCGACGGGCCACTACCAGCCGTCCCGCGTCCTGACCAACGACGACCTGGCGGGGATGGTCGACACCAGTGACGAATGGATCCGGCGGCGCACCGGCATCGCCACCCGCCGCATCGCCGACGACGAGTCCGTCGCCGACCTGGCGACCGCCGCCGCGGCCAAGGCGCTGGCGGCGTCCGGGCTGGAGCCCGGCGACATCGGCATGGTCACCGTGGCGACCTGCTCGAACATCGACCGCTGCCCGTCGACCGCGGCCCAGGTCGCGGCCGCGCTCGGCATCCCGTCGCCCGTCGCCTTCGATCTGAACAACGGCTGCGCCGGCTTCTGCACCGCGCTCGCCTCGGCCGACCACGCGGTCCGCGCGGGCGCCGCCCGGCACGCCCTGGTCATCGGCGCGGAGAAGATGTCCGACGTGACCGACTGGACCGACCGCAGTACGTGCGTGCTGCTCGGCGACGGCGCGGGCGCCGTCGTGGTGAGCGCCGCCGAGTCCGCGCGCATCGGGCCCGTGGTCTGGGGCTCCGACCCGACCCGCGCCCAGGCCGTGCGCCTGGTGGACGACTGGCACCCGCGTTTCGCGCAGGAGGGGCAGACGGTGTTCCGCTGGGTCACCACCGAGCTGGCCCCGCTGGCCGCCGAGGCGTGCGAGCGGGCCGGCATCGGCCTCGCCGACCTCGCCGGCGTCGTCACCCACCAGGCCAACCTGCGCATCATCGAGGCGGTCGTCCAGCAGCTCGGCCTGCCCGAGCACGTGGTGATAGCCCGGGACGTGATCGACTCCGGCAACACGTCGGCGGCGTCCGTCCCCCTCGCCCTGTCCAAGATGGTCGAGCGCCGCGACCTGCCGTCCGGCGGCCCCGTCCTGCTGCTGAGCTTCGGCGGCGGCCTGTCCTTCGCGGGCCAGGTGGTGTACTGCCCGTAGGACGGCAGGGGAGGGCGCGAGGCGGCCGTCCGTCACTCAGCGGACGCGCCGGAGGTTCCGGGCAAGGAGCCCCCTGGTACGCCCGGCCCCTCCCCCCGGCGGGTCCGGTCATGGCGGTGCCGGAGCGCGCCCGGCACCGAATTCATGAGGCCGCCCAGTTTGGTATGCGGAGCGGGGGCACCCGTGGTTGCGCCGTATCCCGACCAGGCTGGAGGGCCTGATGTCGTTCAATCCTTTGGAGCAGCGGGGCATCCCGCTGGACCGGCAGGTGCGCAACTGGCGCGAGCTGAACGTGACACCCGTCGACCCGGACCACTGCGACCCGTACACCCGGTGCCGGATCATCACGATGAACGGGATCGAGGTGGAGGCGATTCTCTTCAGCCACCAACTGGCCCGGCACTGTCCGGACACGGAGGTCAAGCAGCAGCTCGCGCGGACCCGCTACATCGAGGCGCAGCAGCAGAAGGCGGTCAACTGGCTGCTGCCCGGCGTCTCGTCGGTGCTGGAGACGACCATCGCCTACGAGCAGGTGGCCGTCGACCTGACCGCGTGGGTGGCGCGGATGGAGCCGGACCCGTACCTGAAGCAGGCGTACCAGTTCGGGGTGCTGGAGGACTTCGACCACCTGTACCGGTACGCGAACCTGTACGAGATGATCGAGCACCGCAAGGCGGAGTCGGTCGTGGACGGGCTCACCGAGGTCATGCCCGGCCGGCCCACCCCGCTGCACCACCGCCACCCGGTGGACAACGTGCGCGAGCCGTACGACAGGGCGAAGACCGACCCGCTGTCGAAGCTGCACGCGCTGACGATCATGTCGGCCGAGCAGCAGACGATGAACTTCTACATGAACACCGGCCCCACCTACATGGAGCCGATCGCCCGCCGCCTCTACCAGGAGATCGGGCTCATCGAGGAGGAGCACGTCACCCACTACGAGTCGCTGGTGGACCCGGGCGAGACGTGGTGGGAGCAGCTGGTCAACCACGAGTACAACGAGTGCTACCTCTACCACTCCTTCATGGAGCAGGAGAGCGACCCGAAGGTGAAGGCCGTCTGGGAGCTCCACCTGAACATGGAGCTGGAGCACCTGCACCTCGCCTGCGACCTGATGCGCCGGCACGACGGCCGCGAACCGGCCGAGATCCTGGCGCCCGCGCTGCCCGACGCGCTCACCTTCGAGCCCAACAAGGGCTACCTGCGCGAGCTGATCGCCGACCAGTTGGACCTGACCACCCTGGGCGCGGGATACGTACGCGAGGCCCATGAGCGGTTCGAGGCGATGCAGGAGGCCCTCAACGGCGGTGCCACCCCGCCCAGCGACGAGGTGCTGGCCGAGCACGACAAGCTGATCGGCGGCGACTACCGGCTGCAGACCGAGGGCGAGCACCCGGTCGCCGACCTGCGGGGAGGCCGGCCATGACGTCGCCTGCCCGCACCGGCGACGGGCCGGCCGCGCCGACGACCGACCCGGCCGACGACCGCACCCCCACCCCGGACACGGACGTGGTCGCCCTGCTGATGGCGCAGCACGGGCAGATCCGCAACCTCTTCGACGAGGTCGAGCAGAGCACGGGGGACGCCCGGCGCGACGCGTTCCGCCGTCTGGTGCGGATGCTGGCCGTGCACGAGACGGCCGAGGAGGAGGTCGTCCACCCGTACGTCAAACGGGCGGCGGACGGCGGAGACGACATCGTCGCCGACCGGCTGGCCGAGGAGAAGACCGCCAAGCAGGCCCTGTCCGCGCTGGACGGCATGGACGTCGGGGACGAGGCGTTCCTGCCGCGGCTGCGGTCGCTGCGCGCGGACGTGACGGAGCACGCCCGCGCGGAGGAGCGGTACGAGTTCTCGCAGCTGCGGCGGCTGAACGACCCCGCCCGGCTGGCCACCATGGCCAAGGCCGTCAAGGCGGCCGAAGGCGCCGCGCCCACGCATCCGCACCCCGGCGTCGAGTCCGGCGCCGCGAACGCCGTGCTCGGCCCCGTGGCGGCCGTCGTGGACCGTACCCGCGACGCGGTCCGCAAGGCCCTGGGCAAGGACGGATGAGCGGCGGTCCGGCCGGCCTCGGGCAGGGGGCCGGCACCGGCACCAGGAAGCGATCTGCCGGATTCTTCCCGCTGCGAGGTGTTTAGCGCTCGGAAGGCCGGTTACGCGTTGGACTGGAAGACACAGCCAAGATCTAGGTAAGGGTGAGTGACGATGGCTGAGTCCAACCCCGGCAACTTCGCCAACGACCGCGAGAAGGCCGCGAGCGCCGGTCAGAAGGGCGGCCACGAGAGTGGCGGCAACTTCGCCAACGACCCGCAGCGTGCCTCCGAGGCCGGTCAGAAGGGCGGCCACGAGAGTGGCGGTAACTTCGCCAACGACCCGCAGCGTGCGTCCGAGGCCGGTCAGAAGGGCGGCCGAAGCCGCCAGGGCGAGTAGCTGCCGGACGGGGCGGTGAACCCTCGCCGATCCGGACGCCGGGCCATGCCGTAGGCGCCCGGGGCGGGTTCACCGGCCCACCGGGAACACAGAGGGCGGACGTCCACCGGGCGTCCGCCCTCACTCCGTCAGCAGCCCCGGCCGGGGGCGGTCCCCGACCAGGCTCTCAGCCTCCGGCCGGGCTCAGCCCCCGGCCTTCGCCGGGCACAGGCGCCTCGGCTGCTGGTCGCCGCGCAGCTTGGCGTCGACACAGCCGGCGGGCAGCCCGGCGTACGGGGTCTTGCCGAAGTTGGCGGTGACGGTGAGCTTGCCGCCGCCGAATTCCGTGCGCTGGACCAGGTTGTCGCTGGTCAGCCGGCGGAACGAGGTGAGCTTCTCGGTGCCCGCCGCCTTGTGCAGGGGCGAGAAGTACTTCTGGAGGGTGGCGAGTTCGGCGCCGGATTTCTTCAAGGACGGGCCGTCGAGCACATAGTTCAGCGGGATGTTGTAGAGCATCGCGAGCAGCGCGCGGTCGGTCTTCTGCCGCGGCAGCTTGTCGTACGACAGTTCCCAGCGCTCGGCGTTGACGAGGGAGCTGTGCAGCGCGGTCTCGTACAGCGGTACGCGGTAGGCCGGGTCGTACATCGCCTTGGCCAGGCCGGCAGGTAGCTCCACCGGCTTGAAGAAGGTCTTGGGCGCGTTCTGGGGGTAGTAGCCGCCCCAGGTCTTCTTGTCGCGCTGGAGCTTCCACAGTCCGTTGGCGACCGGCGTGGCCGCCCCGTGGTTGAAGGCCAGCACCTTGTTCGCCCAGGGCTGGGCGCTCTCCGAGCCCAGGACGAGATGCTCGGCGAGGCGCCGCATCCGGGCGAGGCGGCTGCCGCGGTCCTGGGCCTTGGTCATCGGGTGGCCCGCGCTGTGGTCGCGGAACACCTCGCCCGTGGCGTCGACGTCGAGGAAGTAGCTGTCGGCGCCGTTGGCGGTCATGGCGCGGGTGCGGTCCGCGAGGTAGTGGTGCTTCGGCTCGGCCTGTTCGAAGGCGCGTGAGCTGAGGTAGCAGCCGCGGTTGCCGAAGCCGGTCTCCGGCTTGCCCTTGGCGTCCTCGACGCAGAAGTCCGGGTAGACGGTGCCCGGCCACGCGGAGGTGGGGGAGTCGGCGGTCTTCGGGTCCTGGCCGTTGGCGAACGAGTCGTACGGGCCGACGAGGTAGCCCGCCATCCTTGCGGCCCGGACGGCCGCCGCGTCCATCGGGTCGGGCCCGGCGTCGTAGCCGAGCCACATCCGGTCCACGCCCAGCTTGCGCAGCTGCTCGACGCCGCCGGCCTTGCGCGCGTCGCCCCACACGTAGGCGTGGAAGGCGCCGAGCAGCTTGCCGTTGGCCGGGTTCCGCTTGATTTTGTCGCGGAGGCTGCCGAGCTGTCCGTGCTCGCCGAGCCAGGCGCGGTAGTCGGCGCCGGGCGCGACGGGGTTGCCGTCGGTGAGGGCGAGGGTGACGGTGTAGTCGCGGGTGCCGTCGCCGCCGTTGAAGTCGTGGGTGGTGGAGGTGCGCAACTGCCCGTTGTCGGAGCGGAACTTCAGCGAGGTGCCGAGGTCGGTGGGGGCGAGGTAGCTGACGCCGTGCCCGCTGCCCATGGTGTAGCCCCACAGGGGGAGTTCCAGCCCGCCGCCCACGTCGATCGCGTCGCCGGTGAGCCCGCCTTCGGCGGAGTTCCAGAAGGTGTCGCGTACGGGGATGTCCAGGCCCTCGCCGCGCGGCAGCTGTACGGAAGAGGCGGCCCGGTCGGTGCCGGTGACCGGCCAGGTGACCGAGCCGTCGCGGTCCGCCTTCATGCTGATCCGCAGCCGTCCGTGGTCCGCGCGCGCGGTCACCGTCAGGCCCCGGTCCGGGTAGCTCCAGCGGGCGCCGTCGCCGGTGCGCCGGACAGGGCCCGGCGTGCCCAGGCCGGTGCCGGCGGGTGCGGACAGTTCCAGGGTCCTGCCGTCGGTGGTGCGGGCGTTGACGGCGAGGGAGCCGGTGTCGACGGTGGCCGTGCCGCCCTTGACGGGGATGTCGACGTGCCGCCCTCCGGCGGTGCCGGCCACGGCCTGGCTGCTGCATCCGGAGGCGCCGAGCGTCGCCGTCGCGGTCAGGACGAGGGAGGCGGTGAGCACCCGCGTACCGGTGCCGGTACGGGTGCGGCCGCCGCGTGGGGCGATCTTGGAAACCATGGACACGTGAATAGTGAGCGGAGTTAAGAACTCTTTAAGAGGCGGGGCGTTCAGGGGCTGTCGGGGCGTCCGGGGCGGGGGGTGCGGGAGGTGTCGGTCCTGCGGGTGTTGTCGGACCGCCCCGATTGCGATTAGGTTAGCCTTACCTAAGTCGAGGTCGTCGCGCCGTGCGTACGGCCCCGGCCGAAGTCGTCAGTGCCGGGCCGTCGTGCCGGGCGGGAAAGCGGGTTGTCGATGGGAGCGTCGATGAAGGCATCGGTGGACACGTCGACGGGCTCGGCAGGGGGAACCCCGCCGGGCGCAGCGGCGGGCACGGCGACGGGGGCGGCACGGGGGACGGTGCCGGGCGCACCCTCCGGCGGACCGGCGGGCACCGGGGCGGCACACGCCGCGCCCGCGGGGCCGCCGCGCACGTCGCGCCCGGCACCGGCCGAAATCGTCGACAGCCCGCGGATCGTGGCCCTGGCCGCGTCCGTGGCGGGCGGCCGGGACGCCGCCGTACGGGAGTTCTGGGCCGAGGCCGAGGCGCAGGGCACCCCGCTCGTCGAGCCGATCCCGTGGGATCCCGGGCACCGGGCCGTCACCTTCCTGTGGCGCGGTACGGAGGAGACCCGGCGCGTCCTCCTCCTCGCCAACCGCCTCGTGGACCGCTCGCACCTCGCGGGCAGCCTGATGCGCCGCATCCACGGCACCGACGTCTGGCACCTCACCTACCGGCTCCGCTCCGACCACCGCGGCTCCTACCTCGTCGCGCCCGACACCGGGACCGGCGGCCGCGACCGGGCCGCGTGCCCGCCGGACGGAGAGCCGGCGGACGACTTCCAGGCGCGGCTGCTGCCGCTGCTCGCCTCGGCCGGACCCGACCCGCTCAACGCCCGAACGGTCCCTTCCCGTTGGCACGGTGCGGGCAGCTCGGTGTTCGAGCTTCCCGACGCGCCGCCGCAACCGTGGCAGCCGTGGACGGGCCGCGCCAGGACACTCGCGGGCGGGAGCCGGGGCACGGTGCGGCGCCACCGGCTGACCAGTGCCGCGCTCGCCGCCCGCCGCGACGTCTGGACGTACGTACCGCCGGGGCCGCTCCCGGACGGCGGGGCGGACACGCTGGTGCTCCTGGACGGCGACATGTGGTTCGGGCGGCTCGGCGTGCAGGCCCTCTTCGACCGGCTGATCGCGGACGGCGTCCTGCCGCCCCTCGTGGTGCTCGCGCCGGAGGCCGTGGACAACGCCACCCGCGCCCGCGAGTTCGGCGGCCGGCAGGCGTACGCGAACTTCCTCGCCGCCGAACTGCTGCCCTGGGCGGCGGCCCGGCTGCCGGTGACGTTCGACCCGTCGCGCACGGTCGTCGCCGGCGAGAGCCTCGGCGGACTCACCGCGCTGTACGCCGGGTTCGCCGCGCCGCGCCGGTTCGGGAAGGTGCTGGCCCAGTCGCCCTCGCTGTGGTGGCGGCCGGAGAGCGCCGGGCCCGTGGACGGCGCGGACGCCGCGGGGCGGCTCTCCTGGATGACGGAGGAGTACGCCAAGGGCGGCCGCCGCGAGCTGCGGATGCACATGCGCGTCGGCCGGTACGAAGGCGACATGCGCGAACGGGCCGGGGAGCTGGGCGCCACGCTGCGCGCGCTCGGATATCCCGTCGCGTACACGGAGTACACCGGCGGCCACGACTACGCCTGCTGGGCAGGCGGCCTGGCGGACGGGCTGGCCGACCTGCTGGGCCGGCCGGACCGCGCGTCCGGAGGCGCCGCGCCGGGGCCGGGGTTCGCATGAACCCGTTCAAGCCCCGCCTCGCCTACTACGTCCTCAAGTCACGTGCGTACCACGCCGTCCTGCGGACGCCCCGTTTCCGTACCGCCAAGTCCGCGGCGGCCGACGCCGGGGAACGCCACCCGGACCGCCCGCAACGCGCCTGCGCGGGCCGGGCGACGCCGTCCCGCACCACCGGCCGCCCGCAGCGGCCCGTCACAGACCGTCCTCACCGGCGTACCAAGGCCCTCGCCGGGTGACGGACGCGGCGTCCCGCCCCACCAGTGCCGGGGCGGGGCGCCCACCCTTCGTCATCTCCTGTGACTCCCGCCACGCCAGCCTCAACTACCCCGGCAGGCTCCATAAGATCGGCCGGTGCCCGCTGACATATCCCTGACGACGCTCCTCCTGCTGTGCGTGGCGGCCCTCGCGGCCGGCTGGATCGACGCCGTCGTGGGGGGCGGCGGCCTGCTGCTCCTGCCGGCGCTGCTCGTCGGCCTGCCGCACACACCCGCCGCGTACGTCCTGGGGACCAACAAGTCCACGGCCGTCGTCGGCACCGCCGCCGCGGCCGTCACCTACGTACGCAAGGCCCCCATCGACCTGCGCACCGCCCTGCGCATCGGCCTGGCCGCGCTCGGCGGCTCGCTGGGCGGCGCGTTCTTCGCGGCGGGCATCAACAGCGAGGTGCTGCGCCCGCTCATCATGACCGTGCTGGTGGGCGTGCTGGCCTTCGTCCTCCTCCGCCCGGCCTTCGGCACGGCCCCGCCGCCCTCGGGACCCGTCACACGGCGGCGGGTGCTGGCCGCGGTGGTGGTCGCGGGCCTGGGCATCGGCTTCTACGACGGTCTGATCGGCCCCGGCACCGGCGCCTTCCTCGTCGTCGCGCTGGCCGCGATCCTGCACATGGACCTGGTCACGTCCTCGGCCACCGCCAAGGTCGTCAACGTCTGCACCAACGTCGGCGCCCTGGCCATGTTCGCCTACCAGGGCACGGTCCTGTGGCAACTGGGCGCGCTGCTGGCCGTGTTCAACTTCGCCGGCGGCATGGCCGGCGCCCGGATGGCGCTCAAGCGCGGCGCCGGGTTCGTGCGCGGGGTGCTGGTCGTGGTCGTCGTGTCACTGCTGTGCAAGCTGGCCTTCGACCAGTGGCTGGCCTGATCCGGTGGACGGCGGCTCAGTTCATGGACTTCGTCGCGGTGACCGCGGTCAGCAGGACGGCGGAGTCCTGCAGGGCCTTCAGGCCGTGCCGCTCGTGAGGGATCGGTACGACCTGCCCGGCGATCAGGTCCCGGTCCTCGCTCGTCCCGGTCAGCCGGACCCGGCCGTGCAGCACCTGGAGGCTGGCGGCCGGTGGCGTGGTGTGCTCGTCCAGCGCGGCGCCCTCGATCAGCGCGATCACGGTCTGCCGGAGCGGGCCGTCCTGGAGGAAGAGGTGGGCGCTGCGCCCGTGCGCGGAAGCCCTGGCGTCGTCGAGCTGGTGGCGGGCGAGCGCGGCGAGGTCGTCCATGACGCGGCCTTTCGGTCGGTGGTCCGCGGCGCCGGGACCGGCACCGGTGCCGGTACTGGTACCCGTATCGGCTCCGGCAACCGCACCGGCGCGGGGCGTGGTCCATCCTGACGGGTGGCCGGTCGGCTGCCGAATGGCCGGTGGTCCGGGCCGGTGATCACCGCGGTCCGTACGATGCGGGGGGGAACTGATCACCCACCAGGGCCCGAAGGGGGCGTTGCGGTGCGAGGCGAACCGGCGGAGCGAGGCGAACCGGAGCAAGGCGAACCGGCGGAGCGGGGCCGGCAGGGCGGAGTTGCCGAAGGGACGGGCGGCGGCCCCGCGGGCTTCCTGACCGTCATGACGACGACCGACAGCGCGGCGAAGGCGGAGACGCTGGCGCGCGGCGCGATCGAGGCGAGGGTGGCGGCGTGCGCGCAGATCAGCGCGCCCGTCACGTCCGTGTACCGGTGGGACGGGGCGGTCGAGACGGCACAGGAGTGGCAGGTGCTGTTCAAGACGGCGGCCGCGCGCTACGAGGCCCTGGAGGCGTATCTCCTCCAGGCGCACGACTACGACACACCGGAGATCATCGCCACGCCGGTCACGCGCGGCGGCGCCGGCTACCTGGCCTGGGTCACGGAGGAGACGAGCTGACATGGGACGGCGATCCGGCACGGGACGCGGGACGGCGGACGAGGACGGCCGTACGGCGGGCGCCGGGCCCCGCCACGGCCGTACGGGACACCGCCGCAGGGCGCGGCGGAGACGGCCTGCGTGGGCCCGGGTGACGGCCGCGGGGGCCGGGCTCGCCCTGTGCTGCGTCATGGCACCCGCGAGCGGCGCGACCGCCGACGACGACGACTCCGGCGGCGGCTGGACGAGCGAGGCCGCGACGCAGTACTGGACGGCCGGGCGGATGGCGGCGGCGTCCCCGTCCGGGGCGGGCACCGCGAAGGGCTCGGCGGCGCCCGCCGCGCGTGCCACGGCGGCCGCGCCCGATGCCGCCGGGTCCGCGCGGCACTTCGACGGCATCCCCTCCGTCGGCGTGCTCTTCTCCGTCGACAAGGACGCGCGGGCGCACCACTGCACCGCCAGCGTCGTCCGCAGCCCGCGCCGCAACCTGATCCTCACGGCGGGGCACTGCGAACCGGGCGAGCGTGCGGCATTCGTCCCGCAGTATCGTTCCGGCGCCTCCGAACAGCCGTACGGCGTCTGGGCCGTCGAACGGGGCTTCACCGACCCGGGACGCACCGACACCGGCCCGGGTTCGGACCTGGACTTCGCGTTCGCGACGGTCAAACCCGACAGCCAGGGCCGCGCGCTGGAGACGGTCACCGGCGGCAACTTCCTGGCCCGTACGCCCGGTTACGCCACCGACGTCACCGTCATCGGCTACCCGTCGGTCCGCAACGACCCCGCCGACCAGGCCGTACGGTGCGCCGTGCGCACCACCAGGCTCACCGGCTACCGCCAGCTGCGCATGGAGTGCGGCGGCTTCTACGGCGGCACCTCGGGCAGCCCGTGGCTGAGCCGGTTCGACGAACGGACCAGGACCGGTTACGTCGTCGGCAACCTCGGCGGCCTCAACGGCGGCGGCCCGTCGGGCCCGGACAGCGACCGGACCTCCTACAGCCCCTACTACGGCCGGGAGGTCTTCCGGCTCTACGCCCGCGCCATCGCGGGCTGACGCCCGACGGCGGCGGCCCGCCGGACGCGGTACGCCTACCGCAGGGCCGCCGCCACCCCGTCCTCACGCGGCCCGAGGAAGCGCGGATCGGGCCGCACGGCTGCCTCGGCCACCGCCTTCGCCGCCGCGAACACCTCACGGATGCCGCCGTAGTACCAGGTGACGTCGTGGCGGTCGTCGACACCGACCCCGTACGCCTCGATGCCGGCCGCGCCGCACAGCGCCAGCGCACGCCGGATGTGGAAACCCTGGCTCACCAGGACGGCCCGGTCCACGCCGAAGACCCGGCGGGCGCGGGTGCAGGAGTCCCAGGTGTCGAAACCCGCGTAGTCGCCGACGATCCGGCCGGCCGGAACGCCGTGCGCGACCAGGTACGCGCGCATGGCGTCCGGCTCGTCGTAGTCCTCGCGGCTGTTGTCGCCGGTGACCAGGACGGCGCGGACCGTGCCCCGCTCGTACAGACGGGCGGCCGCGTCCAGCCGGTGCGCCAGGTACGGGGACGGCTCGCCGTCCCACAGCCCCGCGCCGAAGACGACGGCCACCGGCGCCGCCGGGACGTCCTCGACCGTCCGCACCCGCGACCCCGCGGCCGCGTTCGTCCACGTCGCGGGCAGCAGCGCCAGCACACAGGCCAGCACGGCGACCCGGAGGGCCCGCCGCCGGCCGCGCCGCGTCGCGGGCAGCCGCACACGGCGTGCCGCCCGCCGTATCCACGGTGTCCGCCGTGTCATCTGTCGTCCCCCGTTGCTTTCGTTGCCGCCGCAAGCAGCGACGCGCCGCGGCCTGGCATGGTTGCGGGAACGAAGGGAGCCCGGACGCCGCCGCCCGGCCCGTCCCCGAGCCGAAGGAGCCGCCGGATGCCCACCGAGCCCGAGCGCCTGCCGTTCTTCGTCTACGGAACGCTGCGCCCCGGCCGGGCCAATCACGCCCGGTGTCTGCGCGGGCGGACGGTAGCCGAGGAGTCCGCGCTGGTCAGAGGCGTGCTGCTGTACGAGGGGCCAGGTTACCCGTACGCCGTGGCGGGCCCCGCCGACGCAGTCGTGCACGGCGACCTCGTACAGCCGGGCGAGGACGTCCACGACGAGGTGCGCGCCGCCCTGGACCGGCTGGAGGGCTATGTGCCCGGCGCCCCCGGCAACCTCTACGAGCGGGTGGCCTGGCGGGCCGAGCGCGCGGACGGCGAGGCCGTAAGGGCATGGCTGTACGTGGCGGCCGAGCCGCTGGCCACCCGGCTGCGCGCGACCGGCACACCGGTCCCGGGCGGCGACTGGGCGAGACCACCCCGCTAACCTGGACGACTTACCCCGTACCGCACAAGACCCGGCACCCCCGGCAGTCCCAGCAGCAGACAGGTGTGATCCCAGCGTGCCCCCCACCTCCTCGACCCCGGCCGGCTCCCCGTTCCCCAAGGCGGAACTGCACCTTCACATCGAGGGCACCCTGGAACCCGAGCTGGCCTTCGCCCTCGCCGAGCGCAACGGCGTCACCCTGCCGTACGCCACCGAGGACGACCTCCGCCGCGCCTACTCCTTCACCGACCTCCAGTCCTTCCTGAACCTCTACTACGCGCTGATGGCGGTGCTGCGCACCGAGGACGACTTCGCCGACCTCACCAACGCCTACCTCGCCCGCGCGCAGGCCCAGGGCGTCCGGCACGCCGAGATCTTCTTCGACCCGCAGGCGCACACCGCGCGCGGCGTGTCCGTCGGCACGGTGGTCGAGGGACTGACGCGGGCCCTGGACGCCGCCGAGGAGCGGTACGGCATCACCACCCGCCTGATCATGTGCTTCCTGCGCGACGAGAGCGCCGAGTCGGCGCTCGCCACCTTCGAGGCGGCCCGCCCCTACCTGGACCGGATCACCGCCGTCGGCCTGGACTCGGCGGAGGTCGGGCACCCGCCGTCGAAGTTCGCGGAGGTCTACGCGCTGGCGCGGGAGGCCGGGCTCAAGTGCGTGGCGCACGCGGGCGAGGAGGGCCCGCCGGCGTACGTCTGGGAGGCGCTGGACATCCTCGGCGTGGACCGCGTCGACCACGGCGTGCGCTGCCTGGAGGACGAGCGGCTCGTCGCCCGCCTGGTGGCGGACCAGGTGCCGCTGACCGTCTGCCCGCTGTCCAACGTGCGCCTGCGCGTCATCGACGAGCTGGCCGACCACCCGCTGCCCGCGATGCTGGACGCCGGCCTGCTGGTCACCGTCAACTCGGACGACCCCGCCTACTTCGGCGGCTACGCCGACGACAACTTCACCGCCGTACGCGACGCCCTGGGCCTGGACGAGGAGACGCTGCGCACCCTCGCCCGCAACTCCTTCCGCGCGTCCTTCCTGGACGAGCCGACCCGCGAGGCGTACCTCAAGGAGGTCGAGGCGCACGGCCGCGCGTGACGCGGGCGTGCGGGCGCGGGCCCGGCGCCACTGTTGACCTCAAGTCCGGTTGAGTTCCTAGGTTCTTCCTCATCGGCGCGACACCCGCGCCGGGAGATGAGGACACGACCATGGAGTACTCGCACAGCGACGCCGAACTCGCCGGCCAGCCCATCGGCTACTGGGCCTGGGCCGCGCACACGGCGGCCGTCACGCACATCCGCGCCGGCCTGGCCCGCCACGGTCTCGACCAGCCCCAGTGGTGGACGCTGAACCAGGTGGTGGGCCACGCCGGAGGCCGCGGCCGGGCGGAGGTGACCGACATGCTCAAGAACTACCTGGAGGTCGGCTCCCAGGCGCTCACCGAGGGCATCGACGACCTCCTGCGCCGCGGCCTGCTCGCCTCCGACGGCGACCGGCTGCACATCACCGCCGAAGGCGCCGAAGTGCACGCGCGGTGCGCCGCGCTCCAGAAGGAGATGCGCGCGACGATCCACGACGGCATCGACGACGAGGAGTACGTCCGCACGCTGAAGGTGCTCCAGCGGATGATCCACAACGTCGGCGCCGAGATGTGGCACCACTGAGCGCCCATGACCCGCCGGGTAATCGACCTTCCTGCCCGCCCGCGGCAGGATCGGGCACACCGGCGGAAGCCCCGCCGGGTCCGGCCGCAGCCGCGAGGAGAGCGCGATGACCGTCAACCCCACCACCGATACGGCGGGTTCCGTCGCCGAAGCCACCCGCGCCGTCGTACGGGAATTCCTCGCCGCCCGGATGGCCGGGGACACCGGGCGGCTCGTCGGACTCTTCGCCGACGAGGTCGACTGGCTGCTCGCCGAGAACCCGGTCGTCCCGTGGATACGCCCGCGCTCCACGGCCGCCGAATGCGCGGCCCAGGCCGCGGAGCTGGCGGCACACACCGTGCCCGAGGAAGCGCGCGCCTCCGTCGACACCTTCCTCGTGGACGGCACGGACGCCGTCCTGATGGGGCACGTGTCGGGCACCGTACGCGCGACGGGAAAGACCTTCGAAGGCCCGTTCGCCCTCCACCTGACCGTCGAGAACGGCCGGGTCACCCGCCACCACCTCTACGAGAACAGCCTGTCGATCGCCGAGGCCTGCACGCCGTGAGACGCGAGGTCTCCCGCTTCATCGACCCCGCGTGGCGCGTCGAGGTGGAGGTCGACGCGGTGCTGGGTCAGGAATCGGGCTGAGCGGCCGCCGCCTCCGTCGCGGGCTCCAGCCGTACCGCGCACACCTTGAACTCCGGCATTCCCGACGCCGGGTCGAGGGCCGGGTTGGTCAGGGTGTTGGCCCGGCCCCGGCCCGGCCAGTGGAAGGGCATGAAGACGGTGTCCGCGCGGATCGCCTCGCTGAAGCGGGCGGGGGCCACGGCCCGGCCCCGGCGGGAGACCACCGCCACCGGCCGGCCGTTCTCGATGCCGTACCGCCGTGCCAGCCGCGGATGGATCTCCACGTAGGGGCCCGGGGCCGCGGCGTTCAGGTCCGGTACGCGGCGGGTCTGCGCGCCCGACTGGTACTGGGCCAGCACGCGGCCGGTCGTCAGCACCACCGGGTACCGGTCGTCGGGCTCCTCGGCCGCCGGGCGGTGGGTGACCGGCACGAAGCGGGCCCGGCCGTCGGGCGTCGCGAAGCGGTCCAGGAAGAGGCGCGGCGTGCCGGCGTGCTCCTCGTCGGGGCACGGCCAGAAGACGCCGTCCTCGGCGGCGATCCTGCGGTAGGTGATACCGGCGTAGTCGGCCGGGCCGCCGGCCGAGGCGCGCCGCAGTTCGCCGAAGACCTCTTCCGGGTCCGTGGGAAAGCCCGTTTCCCAACCGAGGCGGGCGGCGAGGGCGTTGAGGACCTGGAGGTCGGTGCGCACGCCCGGCGGCGGGTCCAGCGCGCGGCGCCGCAGCAGCACCCGGCCCTCCAGGTTCGTCGTCGTCCCGGTCTCCTCGGCCCACTGGGCCACCGGCAGGACCACGTCCGCGAGCGCCGCGGTCTCCGACAGCACCACGTCGGCCACCGCGAGGAAGTCCAGGTCCCGGATGCGCTGTTCCACGTGGGCGGCGCGGGGTGCGGAGACGACGGGGTTGGAGCCCATCAGGAGCAGGGCGCGTACGTCCCGGCCGAGCGCGTCCAGCAGCTCGTACGCGCTGCGTCCCGGGCCGGGGAGGGACTCGGGCGGTACGCCCCACACGCCCGCCACGTGGGCCCGCGCGGCCGGATCGGCCAGCTTGCGGTAGCCCGGCAACTGGTCCGCCTTCTGGCCGTGTTCGCGGCCGCCCTGCCCGTTGCCCTGGCCGGTCAGGCACCCGTATCCGGAGCGTTCGCGTCCGGCGCGCCCCGTCGCCAGGCACAGGTTGATCCACGCGCCCACCGTGTCCGTGCCCTTCGACTGCTGCTCGGGGCCGCGCGCCGTCAGCACCATCGACCCCTCCGCCTCGCAGAACATCCGTACCGCCGCGCGCAGTTGCGGTACCGGCACGCCGGTGATCCGCTCCACCAGCTCCGGCCAGTGCGCCATCGCCGCCGCCCGCGCCGCCGGCCAGCCGCTGGTGCGCGCCGTGATGAACGCCTCGTCCGTACGCCCCTCGGCCACCACCAGGTGCAGCAGGCCGAGCGCGAGCGCCAGGTCGGTGCCGGGGCGCGGCGTTAGGTGCAGGTCCGCCTGCTCGGCCGTACGGGTACGGCGCGGATCGACCACGATCAGCCGGCCGCCGTTCTCCCTCAGCTCCGTCAGGTAGCGCAGCGCGGGCGGCATGGTCTCGGCCAGGTTGGAGCCGACGAGCACGACACAGCCGGTGCGGGCGACGTCGGCGAGCGGGAAGGGCAGGCCGCGGTCCAGGCCGAAGGCCCGCTGGTGCGCGGTGGCGGCCGACGCCATGCAGAACCGGCCGTTGTAGTCGATCTGCGAGGTGCCGAGCACCACCCGCGCGAACTTGCCCAGCGCGTACGCCTTCTCGTTGGTCAGCCCGCCCCCGCCGAAGACGCCCACCGCGTCCCTGCCGTACACGGTGCCGGTACGGGACAGCCCGCCGGCCACCCGGTCCAGCGCCGTCTCCCAGTCCGCCGGTGCCAGGCGGCCCGTCACCGCGTCCCGTACCAGGGGCTCGGTCAGCCGGACCCCAGGGGCGAGCAGTTCGGCGGCGGTGCGGCCCTTGCCGCACAGGGCGCCACGGTTGACGGGGAAGGCGGGGCGCTCCACGACCTCGGCGGGGGCGCCGGTGGCGCCCTGCGGGGCGCGGCGCAGCGCCATGCCGCACTGGAGGGAGCAGTACGGGCAGTGCGTGTCCACGTGCGCGCCCCGGGGCGGGGCCGCCGGGGCGGCGGTGGTGCGGGGGGTGGCGGCGTTCATGCCGCCAGCCTGCGGCGCCCGTGTTTCCGCTGGTCCGGGGCAGCGTTACGGGCCGGACAAGGGTGCCTCACGGCGCCTGTTCCCGGCGGGTGAGGAGACCCGGACCGCGCCTCACGCACGGGGCCCGCGGCCCGACAGCGGCCGGAAACCGGACGACACGCCCCCGCAACGGCCCGGCAACGCCCGGCTGCCAGGCTCCCTCCATGACCACACAGCTCAGCAGCCGGTTCGGCCGGTCCGGGCTGGACGGCCGGTCCCGCCCGCCCCTCGTAGCGGTGGCGCACGGCAGCCGCGACCCCGCCGCGCTGCGCACCGTCACCGCCCTCCTGGACCGCGTACGGCGCCTGCGCCCCGGGCTCACCGTCCGCCTCGGCCACATCGAACTCGACGAACCCCTGCTCCCGGACACGCTCGCCCGGCTGCGCGGCACGGCCGTCGTCGTACCGCTGCTGCTCGCCCGCGGTCACCACATCGCCCACGACATCCCCGCCGCGCTGGCCGACGCGCCCCACCTCACGGCGCACCTGGCCCGGCCCCTGGGCCCGCACCCCTTGCTCGCCGAAGCCCTGCACGCCCGCCTCCGCGAGGCCGGGGCCCGGCGCCCGGGCGCCGTCGTGCTGGCCGCCGCCGGGTCCCGCGCCCCCGAGTCGGCAGCCGACACGGGCCGTACGGCACGGCTGTTGTCCGCACGGCTCGGCGGCGTACCCGTCCTCCCGGCCTACGCCTCGGCGCCCGCCGGCAGTCCGCTCTCCGTCCCCGCCGCGCTGCGCGCCCTCGCCGCCCGCGGCCACCACCGCCCGGCCCTCGCCTCCTGCTTCACCGCGCCCGGCCGCTTCGCCGCCCAGTGCGCCGCCGCCGCTCCCGGGCCCGCCGCCGCGCCGCTCGGCGACCACCCCGCGCTGGCCGAACTCGTACTGCACCGCTACGACCGCGCGCTCGCCGCCCGTACCGCCTGCGACCCGGACCCCACCAGGGCGGCTACCGTCACGGTATGACGGGCACACGAACGACGGCCGGCCGCGAAGCGGGACACGACGGTACGGGCTACGCCGCGGCCGACACCGAACGCTGGGTCGCCGAGCCCGACAAGCGCCCGGGACGCACCGCCTTCCAGCGCGACCGGGCCCGGGTGCTGCACTCCGCCGCGCTGCGCCGGCTGGCCGGCAAGACCCAGGTCGTCACCCCCGGCACCACCGAACACCTGTGGGACGCCAGCCCCCGCACCCGCCTGACCCACTCCCTGGAGTGCGCCCAGGTGGGCCGCGAACTCGGCGCCGCGCTCGGCTGCGACCCCGACCTGGTCGAGACCGCCTGCCTCGCCCACGACCTGGGCCACCCGCCCTTCGGGCACAACGGCGAACAGGCGCTCAACGAGGTCGCCGCGCCCTGTGGCGGCTTCGAGGGCAACGCCCAGTCGCTGCGGCTGCTCACCCGCCTGGAACCCAAGCGGTTCGTGCCCGACGCGGACGGCACGGCGGTCAGCGTCGGCCTCAACCTCACCCGCGCCGCCCTGGACGCCGCGACCAAGTACCCCTGGCCGCGCGGCGGCCATCCCACCGACCCCGGTTCGCCCAAGTTCGGGGTGTACGAGGACGACCTGCCGGTCTTCACCTGGTTCCGGCAGGGCGCGCCCGAAGCGGCACGCAGCTTCGAGGCACAGGTCATGGACTGGGCCGACGACGTGGCGTACTCGGTGCACGACGTGGAGGACGGGCTGCACGCCGGCCACCTCGACCCGAACTGCCTGCTCGCCGAGCCCGAACGTGCCGAAGTGTTCGCGATCGCCGCCGGACGTTACGCGCCCGGAGCGGACCCGGAGGAACTGGGCGAAGCCCTCGACCGCCTGCTCGACCAGGCGTGGTGGCCGCACGGCTACGACGGCACCGCCATCGCCCAGGCCCGCCTGAAGGACGCCACCAGCCAGCTCATCGGCCGCTTCTGCCTCGCCGCCGAGACCGCGACCCGCGCCGCGTGGGGCGAGGGGCGCCACATCCGGCACCGCGCCCGCCTCGTCGTGCCGCGCGGAACCCGGCTGGAATGCGCCGTGTTGAAGGCCGTCGCGGAACGGTACGTGATGCGCAGGCCCGACCAGGAAGCGCTCCGCGCCGAGCAGCGCATCGTCATCGCCGAACTGGCCGAGGCGCTGATCGCCCGCGCCCCCGACGGCCTGGACCCGCAGTTCCGCGCGCTGTACGACCAGGCCGAGGCGGCGGGCGACGACACCGCCAGGATGCGGGCCCTGATCGACCAGATCGCGGCCCTCACGGATGCCTCGGCACGCTCCCTGCACGCCCGGCTCACCCGGCCGCCCGGCACCCGCTGACCCGGGGCACCGACCGTGGGGGGCCATCATGGACGTGACCGGTGCGACCCCTGGTAACCCGGCCCTCTTCCCGCGGCCCGCCGGGTGCGGGACGCTCGGGCTTGAGTGTTTCGAACGAGGGAACAAAACAGGGGCACCACGGGGCGTCCGACCGCGGAACGCGGTATGACACACCCCGGCGCGCGTCCGGGCGGGGGACACGCGGCCGGCCGCGGCGCACAGCACGCGGCGGAAGCACTGCGGGGGTACAACGGGGACACGACCGGGGGCGTTCACGGACGCGGACGCACCGCGCCGCAGCGAGGAGGAAGCAAGTGGTCGACGCACACCAGACGTTCGTCATCGTCGGGGGTGGCCTGGCCGGGGCAAAGGCCGCCGAGACCCTGCGCGCGGAAGGCTTCACCGGCCGGGTGATACTGATCTGTGACGAGCGCGACCACCCTTACGAGCGCCCCCCGCTCTCCAAGGGTTACCTGCTCGGCAAGGAGGAACGCGACAGCGTCTTCGTCCACGAGCCCGCCTGGTACGCCGGCGCCGACATCGAACTCCACCTCGGCCAGCCCGCCGTCCACCTGGACCCGGCGGCACGCACCGTGCGGCTCGGCGACGGCACCCTCATCGCGTACGACAAGCTCCTGCTCGCCACCGGCTCCGAGCCGCGGCGCCTGGACGTCCCCGGCACCGACCTGGCCGGCGTGCACCACCTGCGGCGCCTCGCGCACGCCGAGCGGCTGCGCGGCGTGCTGCGCTCCCTCGGCCGGGACAACGGCCACCTCGTCATCGCGGGCGCCGGCTGGATCGGCCTCGAAGTCGCCGCCGCCGCGCGCTCGTACGGCGCCGAGGTGACCGTCGTCGAGCCCGAGCCGACCCCGCTGCACAGCGTCGTCGGCCCCGAACTGGGCAGCCTCTTCACCGACCTGCACCGCGAGCACGGCGTCCGCTTCCACTTCGGCGCCCGCCTCACCGAGATCGCCGGCCAGGACGGCGTGGTGCTGGCCGCGCGCACCGACGACGGCGAGGAGCACCCGGCCCACGACGTGCTCGCCGCGATCGGCGCCGCGCCGCGCACCGCGCTCGCCGAGCAGGCCGGGCTGGCCCTGGTCGGCCCGGCGCACGGCGGCGGCATCGCGGTGGACGCCGCGCTGCGCACCTCCGACCCGCACGTCTACGCCGCCGGCGACGTCGCCGCCTTCCCGTACTGCCTGCCGCCCGGCGACGGGGACGACGGCGAGCCCACCGCTCTGCGCGTCGAACACTGGGCCAACGCCCTCAACGGCGGCCCCGCCGCCGCCCGCGCCATGCTCGGCCAGGACGTCACCTACGACCGCATCCCCTACTTCTTCTCCGACCAGTACGACGTCGGGCTGGAGTACTCCGGCTACGCGCCGCCCGGCTCGTACGACCAGGTCGTCTGCCGCGGCGACGTCGGCAAGCGCGAGTTCATCTCCTTCTGGCTGTCCCAGGGCCGGCTCCTGGCGGGCATGAACGTCAACATGTGGGACGTCACGGGACCGATCCAGCAGCTCATCCGCTCCGGCCGGGCCCTGGACCCGAACGCCCTGGCCAACCCGGAGGTCCCCTTGGACTCGCTGCTCTGAGCCGGACCCGCAGGACCGGGGCCGGGCCCGCGCGGCGGGCCCGGCCCGCGACCGAGGACACCCGAACCGCGGCCCGAGGCCAGGGAGAGCCGACCATGCCCACCGACCCCGTCACGCCGACCGACCCCGTCACGCCCGCCGACGTCGAGGACGCCGCCGCCCGCCTCAAAGGCGTCGCCCACCGCACGCCCGTGCTCCGCTCCCGCACCCTCGACGCCCTCGTCGGCGCCGAGGTCTACTTGAAGTGCGAGAACTTCCAGCGGGCCGGCGCGTTCAAGTTCCGCGGCGCCTACAACGCCGTCTCCCGCCTGTCCCGGGAGGAGCTGGCGCGCGGTGTCGCGGCGTTCTCCTCCGGCAACCACGCCCAGGCGCTCGCGCTCGCCGCGCGCGAACTGGGCAGCAGCGCCGTCATCCTCATGCCGGAGGACTCGCCGCGCTCCAAGAAGGACGCCACCCTCGGGTACGGCGCCGAGATCGTCACGTACGACCGCTACAACGGCGACCGGGCCGAGATCGGCGCGCGGCTCGCCGCCGACCGCGGCCTGACCCTGATCCCGCCGTACGACCACCCGCACGTCATCGCGGGCCAGGGCACCGCGGCCCGGGAGCTGATCGAGGAGACCGGCCCGCTGGACGCGCTGCTCGTGCCGGTCGGCGGGGGCGGCCTGATCGCGGGCTCGGCCGTCGCCGCCACCGCGCTGTCGCCCGGCATCCGCATGATCGGCGTCGAACCGGAGGCCGGGGACGACACCAGGCGCTCGCTGGCGGGCGGCGAGCGGGTGCGCATCCCGGTGCCCCGCACCATCGCCGACGGGCAGGCCGTGGAACAACCGGGCGAGCTGACCTTCGCCGTCAACCGGCGGCTGGTCGAAGCGGTGGTCCTGGTGAGCGACGACGAGATCCGGGCGGCGATGCGGCTGGCCTTCGAACGGCTGAAGATCGTCACCGAGCCCAGCGGGGCGAGCGCGCTGGCCGCCCTGCTGGCCGGAGCCGTCGAGCCGCTGCCGCGCCGGATCGGCGTGGTGGTCTCCGGCGGCAACGTCGGCCTGGACCGCTTCCTGGAGCTGATGGCCTGAGCGGGCGGCGCACCGGGCGGTTCACGGGCAGCCGGTGCCCGCGAACCGCCCGGTCCCGTACGGGTTGTCATGATCACCGGGCGGGCCCGGACGGGACTGTCGTACCCCACCCGTAGAATTCAGGCGTGGCAGGCAGGATCAACGATGACGACGTGAAGGCGGTGCGGGACGCGGTCCCGATCGACGCCGTCGTGTCCGAGTACCTCCAGCTGCGCAACGCGGGCGGCGGCAACCTCAAGGGCCTGTGCCCCTTCCACGACGAGAAGTCCCCGTCGTTCCACGTCAGCCCCGCCAAGGGCCTCTACCACTGCTTCGGCTGCCAGGAGGGCGGGGACGTCGTCGACTTCATCATGAAGCTCGACCACCTCTCCTTCGCCGAGACCATCGAACGGCTCGCCTCACAGGCCGGCATCACGCTGCGCTACGAGGAGGGCGGCTACACCCCGGGCCGCCAGCAGGGCGAGCGCACCCGCCTGGTCGAGGCCCACAAGGTGGCGGCCCAGTTCTACGTCGAGCAGCTGGACAGCCCCGAGGCCGAGATCGGCCGCAAGTTCCTCGCCGAGCGCGGCTTCGACCAGGCCGCCGCCCGGCACTTCGGTGTCGGCTACAGCCCGGCCGGCTGGGACCACCTCACCCGCTTCCTGCGCGGCCGCGGCTTCAGCGACAAGGAACTGATCCTCTCCGGCCTCTCCCAGGACGGCCGCCGCGGCCCCATCGACCGCTTCCGCGGCCGCCTGATGTGGCCGATCCGCGACATCGCCGGCGAGGTCGTCGGCTTCGGCGCCCGCAAGCTGCGCGACGACGACAACGGCCCCAAGTACCTGAACACCCCGGAGACCCCCCTCTACCGCAAGTCCCAGGTCCTGTACGGCATCGACCTGGCCAAGAAGGAGATCGCCAAGACCAGCCGCGCGGTCGTCGTCGAGGGCTACACCGACGTGATGGCCTGCCACCTCGCCGGCATCACCACCGCCATCGCCACCTGCGGCACCAGCTTCGGCGAGGGCCACATCAAGATCCTCCGCCGGCTGCTGATGGACAACGCGGGCTCCGAGGTCGTCTTCACCTTCGACGGCGACGCGGCCGGCCAGAAGGCCGCCCTGCGCGCCTTCGAGGACGACCAGAAGTTCGCCGCCGAGACCTCCATCGCCATCACCCCCGGCGGCATGGACCCCTGCGACCTGCGCCTGGCCAAGGGCGACGCGGCCGTCGCCGACCTGGTCGAGTCCCGCACCCCGCTCTTCGAGTTCGCGCTGCGGCACGTCGTCTCCCGGCACAACCTGGACACGACCGTCGGCCGCGCCGCCGCCCTGGACGAGGCGGCGCCCATCGTCGCCAACATCAAGAACAGCTCCATCCAGCACGAGTCCGCCGTGCAGCTGGCCGGCATGCTCGGCATCCTCGACACCCAGTTCGTGGTCCGCCGGGTCGGCCAGCTCGCCCGCTGGGCCCGCGAGCGCGGCCGGGACGGCCAGGACCAAGGACGTACGGGCCGCCGCGCCCCCGCCCCGGCCCCCGACGCCGTCCAGCCGCCGCCCGGGCCCCGAGGCCCCGCCCTGAACCTGCGCAGCCCCGCCCACCGCGTCGAGCGGGAGCTGCTCAAGCTGGCCCTCCAGCGGCCCGACCTGGTCTCGCCGGCCTTCGACGCGTACGGCGCCGACGAGTTCACCGCGCCCCCGTACGCCACCGTGCGCCGCTGCATCGAGGACGCGGGCGGCGCGCTGTCGGCCGCCGGCGACAACACCTACCTCGCCCGGGTCCGCGAGGCCGCCCCCGACGACACGGTCCGCGCCATGGTCACCGAGCTGGCCGTGGAGCCGCTGCACACCCGCCGCGACGCGGACGAGGCGTACGCGGGCGTCCAGCTCGTGGCCGTCCGGCTCGCCGCCGTCAACCGCCGCGTCACCGAGATCCGAGGCGCCCTCCAGCGCCTCGGCCCCCACGCCGACCCCCAGCACCTGGCCGCCGTCCAGAACGAGCTGTGGGTCCTCCAGCAGTACGGCCAGTCCCTGCGCGAACGGGGCTACGCGGCGCTGTAGGCGCGGCAGCCGCCGTCCCGGCCGCCGGTACCCACCCCGCCGTAGCCGCACGGTCACCGTACGGACCCAAAAAGTGCCCGCACGCCCCTCGTGGCGGGCATGTGTCGTACTCCACACTGAGGAGCGGTGCCTGAGTCCTCGGAGCGCGGCGGATCCGGGCGTACGGAACCGGAATCCCCCGCGGAACCGCTCTTGACGTACGGGACGGACAGCGGCTCGGCCGCAGACGGTCCCGACCTTTCTGCCGCCTCAGCAGCGATCACACTGGAGGTCGCCCCCGTGCAGACCCGGACCCTCGCCGGCGCGCCGGCCGCGGCCACCGTGCCGCACCAGGCCGAGCCGCCCGCGCCCGAAATCCTCGTGGAGGAGATCGCCCCGGAGCCACCGCCGCGTCCCGAGGCGGGCGGCCCCTCCTCCGACCTCTTCCGCCAGTACCTGCGGGAGATCGGCCGGATACCGCTGCTCACCGCGGTGGAGGAGGTCGAACTGGCCCGCCGCGTCGAGGCCGGCCTGTTCGCCGAGGAGCGGCTGCGGCTCGCCACCGACCTGGACTCCCAACTCGCCCTGGACCTCGACAAACTGGTCGTCCTGGGCCGGATGGCCAAGCGCCGCCTCATCGAGGCCAACCTGCGCCTGGTCGTCTCCGTCGCCAAGCGCTACGTCGGCCGCGGACTGACCATGCTCGACCTCGTCCAGGAGGGCAACCTCGGGCTGATCCGCGCCGTCGAGAAGTTCGACTACGCCCGCGGCTACAAGTTCTCCACCTACGCCACCTGGTGGATCCGCCAGGCCATGTCCCGCGCACTGGCCGACCAGGCCCGCACGATCCGCGTCCCGGTGCACGTCGTGGAACTGATCAACCGGGTCGTGCGGGTACAGCGCCGGATGCTCCAGGAACGCGGCTACGAACCCACGCCCGAGGAGGTCGCCGCCCAGCTCGACCTGCTCCCGGAACGCGTCAGCGAGGTCCTGCGGCTCGCCCAGGAACCGGTCTCCCTGCACGCCCCCGTGGGCGAGGAGGACGACGTCGCGCTCGGCGACCTCATCGAGGACGGCGACGCCGCGTCCCCCGTCGAATCCGCCGCCTTCCTCCTGCTCCGCGAACACCTCGAAGCCGTGCTCTCCACCCTCGGAGAACGCGAGCGCAAGGTCGTCCAGCTGCGGTACGGCCTCGTCGACGGCCGCCCGCGGACCCTGGAGGAGATCGGCCGGATCTTCGGCGTCACCCGCGAACGCATCCGCCAGATCGAGTCCAAGACCCTCAACAAGCTCCGCGACCACGCCTTCGCCGACCAACTCCGGGGCTACCTGGACTGATCGACGCGCCCGGCCGGCTCACGGCGCGGACAGGAACGCCCCGGCGTAACTCTCCTCGCGCACCGCGATGTACTGCTGGCGCACCGCCTGCCCGACCGGCAGGTCCTCGCCCGGCTCGAAGACCTGGCTGGCCGCGGCGGGCCAGCGGGGCGGCTCGTGCGCGGGCAGCGTGCCGTGCGCCGCGCCCAGCGCCCAGGCCGCCTGCCGTGCCGCGCCCAGCGCCGCGTAGTCCGCCGGCTGCGGCACCACGACCTGCGCCCCGAACAGCCCGGGAGCCGCCGCCTGCACCGCGCCCAGCTCGGCGGCCGCGCCCAGCAGGAACACCCGGCGCACCTCGACGCCGCGCCCGCGCAGCACGTCCAGCGCGTCCGCGAGCCCGCACAGCATGCCCTCGAAGGCCGCCCGCGCCAGGTGCTCCGGCTTCATGCTCTCGCGCCGCAGCCCGTGCAGCGACCCCGCCGTGTGCGGCAGGTGCGGCGTCCGCTCGCCCTCCAGGTACGGCAGCAGCACCATCCCGTACGAGCCCGGCGTGGACTTCAGCGCCAGCTCGGACAAGCCCGCCAGATCCGTGCCCAGCATCTCGGCCGTGCCACGCAGCACCCGCACCGCGTTGCTCACGTGCACCACCGGCAGGTACATGCCCGTCGCGTCGGCGAACGAGGTGATCGTCCCGGTGGAGTCCGCCGGCGCCTCGTGGTGAATGCCGAAGACCGAACCGGAGGCGCCCAGCGACACCACCGCGTCGCCCGAGCCGACCCCCAGCCCGAAGGCGGCGGCCATCGTCTCGCCCGTACCCGCGGAGATCAGCAGCCCCTCAGGGGTGAACCCGGCGGTACCGGAAGGACCCAGCACCTCCGGCAGCCGCACCTGGTGCCCGAGCGCCAGCTCCACCAGATCCGGCCGGTACGCGCCGGTCGCCGCCGACCAGTAGCCCGTACCCGAGGCGCCGCCCCGGTCCGTCGTACGCCGGGCAGGCCGCCCCAGCAGCTGCCACACCAGCCAGTCGTGCGGCTGCAGGACCTCGGCGACCCGCGCCGCGTTCGCCGGCTCGTTCCTGGCCAGCCAGCGCAGCTTCGTCAGCGGCTGGGCCGCGTGCGGGACGGCGCCGACGGCCTGCGCCCAGGCGGCCCGCCCGCCGAGCGCGTCCACCAGGTCGGCCGCCGCGCTCTGCGCCCGCCTGTCGTTGCCGACCAGCGCGGCCCGTACGAGGGCGCCGTCGCCGTCCAGCGGCAGCACCCCGTGCTGCTGCGCGGACACCCCGATCGCCTGCACGCCCTCCAGGAGCCCGTTGCCCGCGGCCTCGCCGAGTGACATCAGCCACGCCTGCGGGTCGATCTCGTGTCCCTTTTCGGCGGGGTGCGGCGCGTACCCCTGCCTGATGACGGCACCCGTGTCCGCGTCGCAGACGACGATCCGTGTGCTCTCGGACGAACTGTCCAGCCCGGCGACTATCCCCATGCCCCCAGATGATGCCCCATCGACGGGACACGGCGGGCGGCCGGGCCGGGCCGCGCACGAGGGCGGCCCGGCCCGGGTCGTGACACGGCCCTCGGCTCAGGTGTTACTCGTACCCCAGTCGTCGTCGTTGCCGCCGCGCTGCTCGCGCAGCGAGCGGATGCGCTCGGCCACCGGGCCCGGCATCCGGTCGCCGACCTTCGCCGACACCGTGTCGAACGCCTTGGCCGCCACCTCGCGGCCGCCGAGCGCGGCGGACTCCGCGGTGTTGCGGACCGCCGGGTTCTGCGCGATCCGCCGGGCACCCTTGCGGAGCTGCTCGTACCGCTCCCGGCCCGCCTTGGTGCCGAACACGTATCCGATGGCCAGTCCCGTGATGAACGTCAGCCGGTAGCGCATCGTCGCTCCACCTCTCCCTCTCGTCCGGTCTCGCTCGCGCGCTGTGCATGGGTCCGCGTGCATGGGTCCGTGTGCATGGGGCCGCGTGTAGGGGTCCGCCGGTCCGTGCTGCCCGCGTACCCACGGACCAGAAGATCATCCGGGACCGCCCGCCGGCATACCGATTGGCGGAGCACCCCCCTGCTTGCGCTAATGTATGTGCAGCAGCGAGCGCACGCCGACCGGAGCCCCCGGTTCGGAGTGCATTCGAGGCACACAGAGCATTCCCCTGTAGCTCAATTGGCAGAGCAGCCGGCTGTTAACCGGCAGGTTACTGGTTCGAGTCCAGTCGGGGGAGCTCGGTCCCCTGTAGCTCAATTGGCAGAGCATTCGGCTGTTAACCGGAGGGTTACTGGTTCGAGTCCAGTCGGGGGAGCAGGACGGAAGAGGACCCCCACGGGGGTCCTTTTTCCTGTGCGGTGGAACCGAACACCCCGTGATCCAAGTCCTCTTGGACGAGCATGGCGGCCCATCGGGGACCCACCCGCGCAACAGATCGTATGAGCGGCTATGCTGCGGCAGACGGCGCGCACAAATGTGCGCGGCGCGCCGTTTCGGGGCGGTAGCTCAGCCGGTTAGAGCAGCGGACTCATAATCCGTCGGCCGTGGGTTCGAGTCCCACCCGCCCCACCAAAGAATCGTTCTGACCTGCGTAAACGTCTCATCGAGGGCGTTCCCGCAGGAAATGTGCCATACATCTGCCACACGCGACGCCCGTACGCTGGACGTCAAGGCGAGCACCAAGACCTACGCGAAGCGGTCCGGCACGCCGGCGGCGCCCATGCCGGGGCGTGGCAGGGCAAGAGCTTCGGCGGCGGGGTCATGGCGGAACGTTTCCGTGCCCTGGTGAACGGTCACGGACAGCAATGGCTGCCCGGGTGGGGGAAGGGCGAAGGGTTCGTCGAGGAGACGGCCGAGCCTGAGTGCCCGGCCGAGGAGGTGTCCTCCACCTACGCCTACAGGTACGTCGAGCTACTCACGGACACATCCGGGCATACGCGCACGAACTACCAGGTATTCGCAGAGGCCACATGATCCCGTGGTCCCGGGGCCTGGCGGTCTCGGATGACGCGAACAAGATCACGCGCGATCGCGTTAGCGAGTGGATCATGACCTCGAAGAGGGACGCCCGGAGCCCGAGACTCGCAGACGTTCGTAAGCGAACGACGTCGGTCCCCGCGCCCCGCCACCGAGGCGGAAAATCCAGACCATCACCAGGGCTGAGCCGGCGACACGGGGCTGATCCGGCAGGAAACTGACTCTCGCCACCACGACCAGGCCGATGGCTACTACGTACGCCGTCATCGGCACGAGCGTGATCACCCGGTGCCATGTCTCAGAGCGGGCAACGAACCACGGCGCCGCGACCCAGTACGACCCCGAGCAGCAGGAGAGCCGAGACGGCAGCCACCCCGCGGAACAGCGGCAAAGAGGTGGTGCCGAACGCCACCACAGCCAGGACGACGAGCCAGGCGCCAGCCATCCCGGCCCACGGCCGCCAGGGTGCTGGCCGAGCCCATACTGACTCGGGTGTCACGAATGCTCTCCACGCGTCGGCAGGGCGCCAGCTTTCCTGCCGGTCTGCCAGCGAGAGAAGCACCTGCCACGGACAGACCGAGTACGAGGCCGTTCGGTCACAGCGAAAAACCCGGGGCTGTCTTCCCCCAGGGCTTCGGAGGACTTCGGAGCCGAGCCCCCGAACCCCTGTCGATCTTGAATGAAAAGGACCAAGGCATCGTCACTTCGTGACGAAGCAATCAGCCAAAACGACCGAAACTGACCGATTTCGAACGGGGGTGGGCGGGTCGGTGGGGTGGGGGCGATGAGGAAGCAGCCCCGCAGGCGCGGGGACCACGGACCGCTCCAGCAGGCTCTGAGCACCGGGCAGGGAACAGCCCCGCACGCGCGGGGACCACAGCGCCTCCTGGAACACGCGGCCCAACAGGCCGGGAACAGCCCCGCACGCGCGGGGACCACGGGCCGCGCCCGCGGTACTTGCCCGCGTAGGCGGGAACAGCCCCGCACGCGCGGGGACCACGCGTCGTGACGATCGAGGCACAGGGCGTGACCGGGAACAGCCCCGCACGCGCGGGGACCACCCAGCCGGAAGCTGCCTGGGGTCGACTTGTCCGGGAACAGCCCCGCACGCGCGGGGACCACAATTCCTCGCCCGACTCCGGATGGACCCAGGTAGGAACAGCCCCGCACGCGCGGGGACCACGGAAACACGGAAATCGGGGGAGAGCGTTGATTGGGAACAGCCCCGCACGCGCGGGGACCACGGCGTCCGCTCGCCGTCTGGGAAGGCCGGACCGGGAACAGCCCCGCACGCGCGGGGACCACCTAGCGAAGTTGTCGCCGTCGGCGCGGGAGACGGGAACAGCCCCGCACGCGCGGGGACCACCTGTCATTCGGTCTTTCGTCGCCAAGCGGGACGGGAACAGCCCCGCACGCGCGGGGACCACACGCCCTTGACGTCCATACCGCCCCCTAGCTGGGGAACAGCCCCGCACGCGCGGGGACCACTACTACCAGAGCAAGCCCAAGACCATCCGGAGGGGAACAGCCCCGCACGCGCGGGGACCACGATGACGATGTGCAGCCCGGCCCGCTCGGTGCGGGAACAGCCCCGCACGCGCGGGGACCACGCGGCCTTCCACTCCTCGTACGCCTTCTGGGCGGGAACAGCCCCGCACGCGCGGGGACCACCACGGTGGAAGCGTTGTCCTGGTTGAGGACGCCGGAACAGCCCCGCACGCGCGGGGACCACATTTCCGGGCCGAACTCGCGCGGACGACAGCCGGGAACAGCCCCGCACGCGCGGGGACCACCCGGCTCCAAGCCCCAACGCCCCCCGCGGGCGGGGAACAGCCCCGCACGCGCGGGGACCACTGGGCAGTTCTGCCGAGTCCCGCAGATGCCGCAGGGAACAGCCCCGCACGCGCGGGGACCACAGGTCGTGACCAGCGGCTTTGTCAGGCGGGGGAGGGATTTTTACTTACTTTCAGGAATTCCGGCATAACGGGCATATATTCAGGCATTGGTGGGCTGCTCCGCTCGTGCAGGGTGTGGGTCGGGGGCGGCTATCGGCGGCCGTATTTGCGGCGTTGGGCGGCCTTGCTCCAGTTCTGTTTCGGTGGTTGGGGTGGGCGGCCGGTTTCCGGTGGGGTGGTTCGGGGGGCTGGTCGGTGGAGGAGGGTGAGTCCTTCGTGGTCGGTGGGGTGCCAGGCGTGGTTGTGGGTGCGGAAGGTGAAGCCTTGCTCGGTGTCGGTCTGGTGGACGAGGAGGGCGCGGCCTTTGTCGGAGTACTGGCGGACTTCGTCCCACAGGAGGTCGCGGATGCGGGCGGTGGGGGAGCCGAGGAAGACACCGGGGGAGATTTCCAGGAGCCAGCGGGTGAGGAAGCCGCGCAGGCCGGCGGGGCAGTTGGCGAGGATGATGACGGTCACCACAGCACCTCGTCGCCGTAGTTGTGGCCGCTTTCCAGATGGGTGTCGCCGTCCGACTGCAGGGTCACCCGGTCCTGGTGGTCAGAAGCGTCGTCGTTGTGGTGGAGGAGGGTTTTGATGTCGTTGACACAGCGGTCGAGCAGGTTGGTGTCGTTGATGCGGGTGCGCAGGGCGCGGCGGGTGCGGGAGGCCACGTCGTCGAGGCCGTCGGTGGCGGCGTCGAAGGCCGCGGGGATGGCGATGTCGGTCTTGTAGAGGTCGGCGATGTCCAGGACGAAGGAGCGTTCGTGGCCGGAGTGCACGAAGCCCAGGGCAGGGGAGCAGCCCAGGGCGGTGACGACGGCGTGGGCGATGCCGTACATACACTGGGCGGCGGCGGTGACGGCCTGGTTGGGGGCGTCACCGGCGGCGAAGTTGTCGCGGTGGTAGTCGCGGCGCTTCCAGAGGACGCCGGTGCGGGCGGATTCGCGGCGGTAGCAGTCCTTGAGGCGGCGGCCTTCCATGGACAGCAGGTCCTGGCGGGTGCGGCCGGCGGGGTCTTCGTCGGGAAAGCGCAGGCGGTACATGGCGCGGGCGACCTCCAGTCGGGTGCGCTGGTTGGCCCAGGCACTGGCTTGGGCTTCGGCCAGGGCCGAGGAGCGGGTCAGGGCGCGGCCGCCGGCGTAGAAGCGCACGCCGTGCTCGCCGACCCAGACCACACCGGCGCCGCATTCGCCGAGGACGGACATGGCCTGGTGGGTGATGCGGGTGCCGGGGCCCAGCAGGAGGGTGCCGATGGTGGCGGCCGGGATGTGGGTGGTGCCGTCCGTGTCGGTTGCGGTGATGGCGTTGTCGTCGCGGTGCACGGTGCACCGCTCCAGGTAGATGAACGAGAGCCGGTCGCCGACCCGGGCCAGTTCGCGGGGAGTGGAGGTGCTGCGGCGGCTGACGGTGCTCATCGGCCGCCTGCCGCGGCCAGCGTCATCAGGCCGCAGCCGTACGCCTTGGACTTGCCCAGGCCGTGGGTGAGGGTGCGGCGGAAGGCGGCGGAACTGGAGCGATTGCCGGCCGTGCACGATGAGGTCATAGGCGTCGCCGAACTGCGTCAGTCGGCGGTCGGTGGGCTTGGGGACCACAGATCGGCTCCCAGCGTGAACGCGCGGTGTGTCACCGGTTGGGCCGCACGGGCAACGTTCACGGTCCCGTTCTCCTTGCCATCCGGTGCTGGTCGAGAACACCGGCGACCTGGGACACTGCGTCCGGGGCTGTGCGGCCCAGTACTGGCAATGTCCAGTACCAGCTGTCGGTGGCCAGGGCTTCGAGGACGAGGCTACGCACATTGGTGGTGTCATCGGCCTCTGCCGGGCGCATGTGGTGTGCGAGGGCTCTGAGCACAGAAAGGGTCCAGTAACCCTCGTCGGCAGCCACATCCAGATACGGCGGTACGCCGGCCAAGTGAGCGGCCACGACCGACTGGGCAACGCCGCGGGCAGCAGGGTCATG
This sequence comes from Streptomyces sp. NPDC017529, assembly GCF_044329785.1. Lineage (NCBI taxonomy): Bacteria > Bacillati > Actinomycetota > Actinomycetes > Kitasatosporales > Streptomycetaceae > Streptomyces > Streptomyces sp. NPDC017529. Next base: position 215,716 of record NZ_JBIRJY010000003.1, on the reverse strand, counting down.
CAACCTGCCGATCGTGCGGTACGTGCGCTTGACGTCACCGTGGGTAGCCCGGAGCAGGGCGAGTCCGGTAGCGAACAGGGGTTCCGTGCCGAGCCGTGCGTGAGCTGCGGCTTCCAGGGAGGCGAGCTGGGCGTCCGTCCGGGCACCGGCGGCGTGATCACACAGCGCCTTGAGCAGTGCGGTTCCGGACGTGTCGAGTCCAGCTCTCGGCAAGCCACCAGCGATGGCACGTGCGGCGACGGCCTCCGGTTCGAGGCCCATCTCGACGGCCAAGGCGGCCCGCCGGTACGGAATGCCCGCCCTGCCGAGCGGCTTGCCTCCGTGGGGAGGGGCGGCCCACTGCTCGGCCCGTTGGGAGTCACCTGCATGAGCGAACGCTTGGGCGACCAGGGCCCTGATCTTCGGTTGCAGTGGGTCCGACATGCGTCGGACCATGTCCGCTGCCCCTTCCGCGCACCGCAACGCCTCGACGTGGCGCTGTGCGTCTGCGTGAGCCATTGCGGCCGAGGTCAAGATCTGTAGGCACAGGAGGGTGTCGGACAGCTCGGTCCTCAAGAGTGAGGTGACCTCTTCGAAGGGTTCGAGAACGCCGAAAAGAGCTTCCGCGAGGAAGGGCAGCCATGTGACGGGCGTGCCCCCATCGGCAGCCCGCCTTGTGTACCGGTTCAGGCACTGGCGTAAGTGGGGGCCGTCTCCGAGGTCGGACAGACGCGTCATTTCCTTGAGCAGCTCTTCGTATTCCGCCGCCTCCGCTGCTTCCCGTGTTGCGCTCTCATCGTCGAGACGACCGTCGAGCGACTGCGATGCACATGAGGTGTCGTCAGTGGGCGCGTCGGGGAGCAGGGCGCGCACCTTTCTGGGTGTCTCTCCAACGTCGAGCAGCGCTTGGGTTACCCGGCTTATGGACTCCCGGAGCCTGCCCTCCGGGACGTCGCCCGAAGCTCTCTCCGCCTCGCGCATGGCGGTGTACGCCAGCTGGCGAGCTTCCTCCAGCATGGCTTCGGCGAGCGCGGAGGCCGTGAGCGCGCAACAGTCGACGGCCGTCAGGTCCGGAGCCGCCAGGGCCACGCTTTCGGCGAACTCCTTCATCCTGCGGTGGACCGACTCTGCCCGGCTCGGATCAGCTGTGGCTACGGCTGACCAGATCTCCACCGCAAAGTCGGGGCGCCCCTCTGCCGAATCCGCATGACTCTCCGCTTCCAGCAGGAGCTCGTCGAGCAGCTCAGCCGCGACGGCCGGTTCGGAAACGAGCAGCAGAGCCGCGGTCTCGGTAACCGCCGCGACGTTCTCGGGCCGGCAGATGTCGACCGTAGCCAGCAAGCGGACCGCCTCGCCCGGTGATCCTGCTGCGGCGAGCGTGGCGGCGGCTCGGGGGACGAGCGCCTGGATCTCCAGCTCTGCTGTAGGGGCGGTCTCCGCCTCTTGCCGCTGGGCGTGCGTGGCCCACGTGGCGGCTTCACTCGCAAGGTGTCTCGCCCGCTCCGCAGCCGCTGCTTGCAACGGTCCCATGGACAGGGCCGCCCGAACCACCTCGATGAGCCGTACCGCTTTGGAGGCCGGATCAACGGCCGAGAGCGCGAGCGACCAGGCGCGGGTGAGGTCTCCGACCACGACCAGAGCGCGAAGAACCTCACGTGGTACCGGTCGGCTCCTCGTATCGAGGAGAGTCCGGGAGGCGGCTGCCGGTGCCAGGACTGTGGGCGTCGGAAGCGCCCGCATGACGCGGTCGAGCGAGGCGAGCGCGAGGTCGGTACGTCCTCGGTTCGCGAGGCACAGCAGACGGCGGTGATCGAGCGCGAAGGCGCGGCAGCGGTCGAGGTCGTCGCCTTCCCAGAGCAGTTCAGGGTAGTGGTGGAGCAGATACGCGGGGGTGGGGTCGGGCCAGCCGGCGGCCCGGTAGCGGTCGGCCCAGGCGTGCAGGTGCCGGGTGAGTTCGGCAAGCTTCCTGGGGCCCATCCCTTCCTCGGTCGCCGCGTACAGTTCCTTGTGTGCCAGGACGAGGGTGTCGGGTTCCAGGTCTTCCGGCCTGAAGACCCGGCCGGCCACGCTGTGCCGCAGTCTCTCCAAGTCGGCGGGCATCAGCTCGGTCGTGTGCCCGCTGTACTGGAGCAACTCGTCCAGTTCGGCGACACTGAGCCCGCCGTCTGCCAAGGCCAGGTAGCCGAGGAAGTCGCGTACCCAGCCCCTGGTGTCCTCGAACAGTGCGGCCAGATCGTCGTTGGCGGTCTGCCGCAGTACGCCGGCCTCCGGAGAAGGCCGGAATCGCGGTATCTGCTCGGCGTGCCGTAGCGGGTGGTCCTGGCGTACGTCACCGGGCAGGGGCGGGTGCCACCGGCGGCTGACCAGGACGCGGAGACCGGGGTAGGGCTGTTGTGGCAGCAGCGAGGCGATGCTCTGCCTGCGCCTGCATTCTCCGGCGTCCTCGTCCAGTCCATCGATGACCAGGAGAAGACGCCGACCAAGCGCGACGCTCTTCTGGGAGGCCTCCTTGTAGAGGGTCAGCAGGGTGGCTTCGTCGGTTGCGTTCGACGGCCTGTTTCGCGCATGCCGCGACAGCTGCTCGATCATGATCTTGCGAAAGTTCCCAGCGTTGTCCGTCCCGTGCCCCCACCGGACGAAGTATGCGATGAGGTCCATGTCGTCGGCCTCGTACGTGGCGACGAAAGCGGCCAGGAAAGCGGACTTGCCCGCCCAGGCCGGGGCGACGAGGGACAGGTATCCCTTCGCGCCGCAAATCAACTCCGGTAACCGGTCGAGGTGTTCCCGACGACCCACCAGTTCTGGCGGCCGGTACTGCTCGGCGGTGTGGAGGTACCGGAAGGGGGCGATCTTGGCAGGGCGGGTGGCGCTGGGCGGCCGCCCGCCGCGGTTGCTCCGGCTTTCACCCACGGCCTCCTTGATGAGTCGCTGCCACTCCCTGTGGGGATGAGCAGGTCTTTGGGCGCACTCCTCCAAGTAAGCGACCAGGCGTTGGTACTTGACGACGCCGTGCTGTGACGGCGCGGCCGTACCGTTCAGCCAGTTACTGATCGTTGAGGTAGAGGTGCCCAGCTTGGTCGCGAGTTCTTCGAGCGTGATCCTTCGTCCGCATGCCCTTCGGGTTTCCTCAAGCAGCGCCTGCAAGCAACCAGCGAGCCGCATGCGGGCGCTCTCGGGGCGACCGTCGGTGCCTCCGGCCTCCTGAGCGTTCACATCATCTCCCACCCGGGAAAGTCCCTGGAAATTTTTTGTGATGCGTGAGAGCAGCGCGAACGCCCTCTGACGAGAGCTTTCGACGTCGCTGGAAACCCGTTGGGCGTGGGACAACTGTCCCACCGCCGCCCGGCAGACCCGCTGGCCGGTCTGTACGGGAGGGAACTTGATCATGTCCGCACTACCGACCCTGCTGACTGACGCCACGGTACTGGCCGCCGCCACGGGGTTCAGCTACTCCGTGACTCTGCTCGGTGTCGCACTCGCCTCGGTCGCCTCCCGCTCCCCGGCCCGACGCCGCGATGCGCGGGCGACCCTCACGATCCTGCTGAGGCGAAAGCCCCACGAGTGAACAGGTGTTGGGCTGCGCGGAAGCTCGGTGGCGCGACCGGCGCGACTCAGTCGGGTTGGTTAGTTTCCGGATCCCCCAAACGCTGGGCACGCATCACCGAAGCGTGCCACAGTGAGCCTTGGCGGTGCCCACGCGCCTCCCGCTGGTCCGCTCCCTGGCAGATGCCAGAGAGTGGAGTGAGGGAGGGGACCTTGCGCGCGCAATCACGGCGCTGGCTCAGGGCCTGCCTGGTCGACACAAGGGGGTGGTTACGGAGACACCGGGACGACATGGCCTGGTTGGTGATCGAAGTCGTCGTCTCGACCGTGGTCTCACATCTCATGACGCTCATGTGAAGAGGTCTCTCCCGGCATTCCACAGTTGCCGGGAGAGACCGCCTTCGGGCCACAGGCTAACGCTCCTTCGTCCATAGAGCGTGACGTGTCGGCCGTGGCGGTATACGGGCCTTACTCCGGGACCATACCGGAAGTTCTCGGATCGGAGCTGTGCCGTCCCTGCGCCAGCAGGGCTGATCCCTCAGTGGGGTTCGTTAGCGGACAAGCCTTGTTCTTTCCCCGCGTCGGTGGGGACGGAAGGTCGGTACCTGCTGACGAGCCGACGGGCTGTATGCGCATCACCTGCTGGCCGGGCGGAGCCGACGTATCTGTCCGAGGCACGCTGAGGCTCCCACGCCTCGGCCCTGTCACCAGCCACCCACCCATTCCACTCTCCACTCAGGTGGATGCGAGATTCCGAGGTCACGCGCCATGCACCCGGCTGGTTCAGCCCCGCTCGACGCAATGAGTGATCGTCCTCGTTGGGACCCTCGCGTGCGCCCATGCGTACAAGCCCTGTCGTTGGACGGCGAGGTGGTTCAGCAGGACCTGACGGGGCTCTTCGCACAGGCCGATGAGCTGACGGACATTGACGGAGACACCCCGGGGGAGAAGGTCGCCCTCGTCGAGTTCCTGCTTGCTCTGTGCTACGCCTCGGGTACGTATCCCACGTCGGCGGAGGAGTGGCAGGACTGGGTGCAGGAGGGCCATCCTCTGGAGGCGGTTTCCTCGTGGCTGGCCGAGCAACCGGACGACGACTGGGACTTGTTCCACCCCGAACGGCCCCTGGGGCAGAACTCCCTTCTCGCGCCGTTCATGGAGGAGCACGGCACCGGAACCGCCCAGCTGGTGATCGAACACGCGGGTGACTACAACCAGTTCGCTGACCATCACCACCTGGACCACCCCGAGCCGCTGCCCGCGGCCAGAGCCTTCCGGGCGATGCTGACCCAGCATGTCTTCGGCCTGTCCGGTCGCGCCCGAATATCAGGCAAGGCCACGCTGGGGGCGGCCATCACCAACCTGGCCACCGGACGGCTCGGCGGTCGGATCAGGGTCCTCGCTCTGGGCCGGACCCTGGGACACACCCTGCGTCTCAACCTGGTGCCGACCACCGACGACCCGCGCGTGCTCAACCTGACCTGGACGCGCGGACCGATCGAGCGAAGGGGCTTCAAGGCCAAGCCGCCCGCTCGTCCGGTACGGGGGTATGCGGACCTGCACAGCTACCTGGGCCGTTCGGTGCTGATGCGTCCAAAGCCTGGGCGCGATGGTGAAGAGGCCGGCGTCGACCGTGTGCTCATCGGGGCCGGTGAACTTCTCGAACTCGACCCCCAACTGCATCTCCAGGACGCCGTCATGTCCGCCACGCGCACCGGCGAGAAGAAGCCGCTGTGGCCGTCCCCCACCCGTGATCTGTGGCGAGAAGCGCACGCTCTTTATGCCGCGGTGGAGCAGGAAGCCGGCGGCCTGTACACACGGCTCGCGAAGCTGCCCAAGGAGCGGAAAGCCGAACGTCACCCCTTCGACCTGCTGGCGGTCGGCCTTCTCTCGAACAAAACCACTGCCATCGGCTGGGTCACCAGCGTCTTTCCTTTCGCGCCGGGCCAGGCCCCGGCCCTGTACCAGGCGTCCCTGCGCGGTTCCCGGGTGGCGGAGCACGTGGCCCGCAGCCTGGACCGAGCCGCCTACGCGGCCTGGGCCATCACGTACCCCAATCCCAAACCCAGCGACAAGAAGACACAGCTCGTCCGCTTCGACGCGCGGGGCGAGCAGTGGAAGGCGACGGAGGAACCCTTCCACACCTTGCTCCTGGACGTAGCCGAGGGCGCGATGGTGACCGCCTGCATGCCCGGTTACGCGGAGTGGCTGGTGCAGATGGCACGAGAGTTTCTGGACGCCCGACTGGACTCGTTGCCGAAGAACGGGCCGGGGCTGCGTGCCCGCGCGGCGGCCCGCAGAAGCTTCGAGACCGAACTCATCGGCTCCCGGGCCCCGGCCGACCTCACCGCCCTCAAGGGAGGAGGAGCATGACCAGCCAATCATCCGGGTGGGAGGCCACGGAGCTGGGGGCAGCCCGGCTTACCGCCTGGCTCCTCACTTTGGTGCACAACCGCGAGTACGGCGATCTCGCCCAGCTCCGGCGCGCCACAGCCGGCACCAGCGCCAGTATCCGGGCCGGCTGGTACGCCCCGGACCAGGACAACCAGACCAGCAGGGAGATCTACGAGCAGGTCGCCTTCCTGTTCGCCGTCTACCACCGGGGTGTGGGGCGTCCCACCCAGGGCTTCGGCAGTTTCGGCACCGCGGCCCGGAGGATCGGCCGGCCCGGCGGCCGCGGCCCCGACGACCCCGGTGCCACGCGGCTGGTGGACCGGATCGTGGCCAGCCGACGCATTCCGTGGCGGCACCTCCAGCACGGCATCGCCCGGCTGCGCGCCTGCGAGCAGCAACCGCCGTCCTGGACCGACCTCGTCGCCGACCTTGAGCGATGGAACGACCGGAAGGCCCGCATCGCCTACAACTGGGCGGTCGACTTCCACGCACCGTACGACACCGGCAGGAAGAGCACCCAGAAGGGCAGCAGCACGTGACCGAGACCTTCGCCCCACGCGGCCAGTTCCTCTCCCTCCATCTGCTGGAGACACTGGTCGCGGTCCTGCCGGTACGCGATGAGAACGGATCACCGAAAACGATCGTCTTCGGCGGTGTCGAACGGCACATGATCACGAGCCAGGCGCGGCGGCGTGCCGAGCGGGTGCACGCCCGCAACCGGGCCAACGCGGGAGTCGGCCCGCTGGCCGGGCGCACTACAGGGGTGCGTACCCGTGAGTGGGCGCTGCTCACCGCGCGCGTACTGGAAACTGTCCACGGCTGGGAGAAGGACGAGGCCGTCGTCACGGCGCGCGCCGTGCTGGAGGCCACGGGCCTGAAGTTTGGCGACCCGGCCAAGAAGACGGTCGCCGACCTCACCAAGGTGCTGCTGTTCGCACCGGCCGACACCGGCGAGCGGATCGCCGGGCACATCGCGGCAGCGGCCGACAGCCTGCGCGGGTGGCGGGACGAATACCTCGCCGCTCAGGCAGCCAACGTCAAGCCGAAGCGGGGTGCGCGCAAGGCAGCCGAAGAGGCCGCGAACGGAGACGGCGAGGCCGCGGAGACGAAAGATCTGCCACCGCTCCCCAAGGAGACGCGTGCCGCGGTGCTCACGGCACTGGCTCCGCGCGACGCCATCGACATTGCGCTGTACGGCCGCTTTCTCGCGGAGATCGCTGATTCGCCTAACGTGGACGGCGCCGTGCAAAGCGCACATGCCTTCACGATCCAGGAGGCCGAACAGGTCGACGACTTCTACGCCGCGGCGGACGATGCCAAGCTGGAACGGAAGAAGAACGCGCTGGATTTCCTGGACGCGGCGGACGACGCGGGCGCGGGAATGACGGGTTACCAATCGCTCATCTCCGGCACGTTCTACCGGCACGCCGTGCTCGACCGACGCCAGTTGAAGGTGAACCTCCAGGCCGCCGGCATGGCCGAGGCGGAGGCAGCACAGGCCGCGATCGCCGCGGAGCAGGAATTCGTCAACGCTTTCGTCGAGGCGTTCCCCGATGCGAAGAAGAACTCCACGGCCTCCACCGGCTCGTTGCCGGCCCTGGTCCTCGCCTTCGAGGGCGAGCGTCCGTACAGCTACGCGGGCGCCTTCCAGAAGCCTGTCGACGAAAATCCGGAGGACAAGGGCGGCGAAGGACCGGCCGGGCCCGCCGGCGTCAAACGTCTGCTCAAACACCATGCCTTCGTCAGCAAGCGCCGCCCCGACATCCGTACGGCCCGTCTGCTCACATACGACCCGCAGATCGACGCGCTCCTTGACGATCTGGATCCCCTGAGCGCAACCCGGGTGGACTCCATCGGGGGCCTGACGCCGTGACGCACGTACTGCTCCTCCGGCTGGCCGGGCCCCTGCAGTCGTGGGGCATGGCCAGTCGTTTCGCCGCTCGTCGCGATTCGCACAGCCGGCCCACGAAGTCCGCCGTGGTCGGGATGTGCGCAGCGGCCCTGGGGTTGCCCCGGACCATGGGTCTGGCCGAACCGGGCAGGTCCTCGGGGGGGAAGGAGCACACGAAGCCGACTCTCCTGGGACAGCTGGCCGGGACCGCCTTCGGGGTACGTGCCGACCACCCCGGCGTCCCCGTCCGGGACTACCACACTGTCGGCGCGGGCTCCTACCCGTTGCGCCCCCGCGACCTCATCACGGACCACCGCCGGGCCGCCGCCGTCTCGGCCAGCCTCAACGCGGCCACCGGGGACCATTTCGGCCGGCACACGCTGGCCGGATGGTACGGAGCACCCAAGAAGATCACGACCGACCCTCATTCCGGCGTACTGGTCTCCGGCGAACTGCACCGCTCCAGCCTCATCACCGAGCGGTGGTACCTGGCCGACGCGACATTCCTGGTAGGGCTTCAGCACGAAGACGAGGACTTCCTGCAGACTGTGGCCCGCGCCTTGGAGCACCCGCAGCATCTGCTGTGGCTGGGCCGCAAGTCCTGCCCGCCGTCCGGGACCCTGGCCCTCAAAACCGTCCCCGGCGACCTGGAGTCGGCGTTCCGTACCCACCGGCTCCTGCCGGGGCCCGATGGTACGACCGATTCGACGCGCAAGCCCTGGGCGTGGCTCCAAGTCCGGCCTTCCGAGCGGGGCGCCACGCCTGTGCAGGATCAGCCGGTGAGCTTCGACTCGCTGCATCCTGAGCACACCACCCGCTGGGAGGTCCGCCGCAGGGTCACGATCACCGCGAACGCCACCGAATGGAAAGACATCATCCCGTGAGCATCTCTCCGCAGCCCCGCACGGCGACAGCTCGCTTCGTCGCGACCCATTCCGTGCTCACCTTGGATGCGCGGCACCCCTACGTAGCCAAGTCGCTGATCGACGCCCAGGACATGCACCGCACGGTGATGAGCGGATTCCAAGGGTGGGTCGACGACGGCAGTCCGGACGCCCGTGCGCAGATGGGCGTCCTGTCGACATGGGCGCTCGACCTCAAAGCGGCCGCCCTCGTCCTGGTCGTACAAGCCAAGGTCGCCGCGGACTGGGGGCACGTACCCAAAGCCGCACTACGAGACGCCCCGCACCTAATCACCGTCGACCGTACCTTCCGCGCCGGAGACACCGTCGGTTTCCGCTCCGTCATCAACCCCACGTACAGCAAGCACCGGACCGGCCCGGACGGGAAGCCTGTCAGAGGCCAACGGGTCGCACACACCAAACCGGACGGCGTCAGGAAATGGTGTGGTCGCCACTTCGGAGATGGGCACACCCCTGGCCGCGTTGGCGCCTCCGCGGACCCTGACGCCATCTCCGTGCGCATGCTGCCCACGGTGTCCAGCCCCGCACCCCACAAGGGGTTGAAGATCGCTCGCGCCGAGTTGCGCGGCTCCCTGACCATCACCGACCCCGCCGCATTCGTCACCGCCCTCTCCGAGGGCATCGGCCACGCCCGGGCGTACAGCTGCGGACTCATCCTGACTCGGTGACATTCTGTGCGTGCTCCTCTCTACTTTGCCTCCGGCCCCACTCGGCTCTCCTCAGCCGGTTCTCCACCTGCGGGAGAGGAGCGACCAACGCGCGTCCGTTTGCCGCGGAGCTGAGCCGAACATGGCCGAGCATGTGGGGTCTGAGGGAAGCCATCGGTAGATCAGCTCTGTATGCGCAGGGTTAGCAGAAGACATCGCCGAGGTTGCAGCTCTTCAACGAGATAACAGCCCCGCACACGTTGGGATCACAACTGGCCCAGCGGCTAACCGCAGCCGGATTGGGATCAACCCGGCACATGCGGGAACCACGCTTTGGAGCACCCGATCGGGGTACGGGATCGGAGACCACCCCCGCATGCGCGGGGACCACAGCGGCGTATACGCGCAGTTGTACCCCGCGACGGGGCCACCCCCGCACGCGCGGGGACCACTCAGCAGGTTCCAGCTGCACCACCTGGCCCGCACTACTCGAAGTGTGAGCGAGGCAGCCAGCTCTGCCTCGCCCGGGCCTGAGAGCCCCGCAGGTGCGGGGAGCACGTGGGAGTCAGTGGTTCCCAGGGACCACCCCCGCTGTGCGGGGGCCGGTGCATACCCATCGTCGCAACTGCAGTTGCTGAGGCTACTCCGCGCATGAAGACCTCGGGCCCAACGCATCGAGATCCCCACCGTAGAGGAAGGGGCACTCTGGCCCACGCGGGAACCACGTTGCCCCGCCCCTGGGCCTCCGGTAGCGAGGCCAGGCCCATCCACACACGCAGGTGCCAGGCGATGGGCAACCCGCCCCGAGGGGGCGGAGCCCCCGCGCGCGCGGGGACCACATCAGAGGTGTGGTGCTGGCCGTCGTAGACGGGGGAGCAGCCCCGCACGCGCGGGGACCACCGCGGCAGCCTTTGATCGCGTGACGTGTGAGTGCTACCAGCCTCGTTGGCGCGGAGAGCACGGCACGGTCAAGGGGGCCTGACCCATGAGCTCTGATTCACCGCCGCTCAAGCGGAGAGCACCCTTCGTGACCTGCGGCATCAGAAAGGCTTGCGGTGATGAGAAGGATGTTGGTGCATAGGTGCAACCTACCGGCCCTGCTCGCCACGATGCTGTCTACCAGCCGTCGTGGACGAAGCTGAGAGCCGTACGCGTGAGCCGGTTGCCGGCGGGCTGAGCCATCGATGTTCGCTGTTCACGTCGGTTCACCCACTGCAGTGAGGGGGCGAGAGGTGCGGTCGTTGGCGGGCTGATTGTGCAGGGTGGGCACGTCGGACGGCAGCGTCCGTGGTGTGGGGCGCGGTGATGATGCTGTTGGCGGGGATGGTGCGGCCGGCGAGTGTGACACCGCTGGCGATGCGGCAGCGGGGGCCGATGGCGATGCCGGGGCCGAGGCTGATGGTGTTCCCGGTCTGGCAGCCGTCGCCGATCACACCGCCGAAGCGTGGGGTGCCGCAGCGGTAGAGGCCGTCCGGCACGCGGAAGGTGATCTCGCGGTCGGGGTGGCGCAGATCGGCGTTCCACAGGCTGATGGCGGCGATGGTGAGGGTGGCGGAGAGGTGGGCGTCGGCGCCGACGAGGGTGCGGTTGATGCCGATGCGGTGGCCGAGGACGGCGCGTTCGCCGAGGAAGCAGCGGGTGACCTCGCAGTTGAAACCCACCCGGGCGCCCGCGCACAGCACGCTGCCGTCGCGGACGGTGGAGAACTCGTACACCCGCACGTGCGGCCCAACGATCACGTCGTCGCCGATGATCGCGGTCGGGTGAATCTGCGCGGTGGGGTGGATACGGTCGCGCACGCTGGCCAGGGCCTGGCGGTGCAGGCCGGTCCAGTGCCGGAGGAACTCCGCCAGCTCGGCCTTCTCCAGTTCTCCGTAGGGTCCGCGGCCGAGGTGGCCGGTGCGCGGCGCGCTGAGGTAGTCGCCAAGGATGAGCTGAGGCATCAGTCCTCCATCAGTGAGGCGAAGCTGGTGTCGGGTGGGGCGGGTTAGCATCGCGGGCAACCGGCCGGCAGAACGGAGTTCATCGGTGCGTCACCCCCGTATCGGCGTCGCCGTGTTGACCATGGGCAACCGCCCGGCTGAGCTGCGGGCGCTGCTCGACTCGGTCGCCAAGCAGGACACGGCCGCCCAGCGGGTGGTCGTCGTCGCGAACGGTTCGCCGTTGCCGGAGCTGCCGGAGTGGGTGACCGGCGTGGAGCTGGACGAGAACCTGGGCGTCTCCGGCGGGCGTAACGTCGCGCTGCGCACGCTGCGCGAGTTCGGTGACGTGGATGTGCTGGTCGACCTGGACGACGACGGGCTGCTGATCGCCGCGGACGTCTTCGCCGACATCGCCGAGCTGCACGCGGCGGACGAGTGGCTGGGCATCGTCAGTTTCCGGATCGCGGACGAGACCGGCTTCACCCAGCGCCGTCATGTGCCGCGGCTGCGGGCGGGGGATCCGCTGCGCGGCGGGGAGGTCACCACCTTCCTTGGGGGCGGGCACAGCCTGTCGATGCGGATGCTGGAGGAGGTCGGCGGCTGGCCGGAGGCGTTCTTCTTCGCCCACGAGGAGACGGATCTGGCGTGGCGGGCGCTGGATGCCGGCTGGCACATCGTCTACGAGCCGCAACTGGTGCTTCAGCATCCGCGGACTTCGCCGACCCGGCACGCGGTCTTCTACCGGATGGTGGCCCGTAACCGCGTCTGGCTCGCCAAACGCCACCTGCCCGCCCTCCTCGTCCCCGTCTACCTGGGGGTGTGGACCGCCCTGACGCTGGCCCGGGCCCGCTCGCTGGGCGGGCTGCGGGCGTGGTTCGGCGGGTTCGCCGAAGGCGTGCGCACCCCGTGCGGCCCCCGGAAGCCGATGCGCTGGCGCACAGTGTGGCGCATGACTCGCCTCGGGCGCCCGCCGGTCATCTAGGCCTCCACCGGGTGGTCATCCGGGCTCTGCCATTGCTTGGGCATGGCCTGGGGATGCGTGTCCAACCACCGCGCGTACCGCCGCACACCGTCGGCGAGCGGGACGGCCGGGCGCCACTCCAGGACGTTGGTCATCCGGTGGGTGCCGGCATAGCCGCCGAGCGGGTCGCCGGGTGGCATGGGCGTTTCCAGGAAGGTGGTGGACGGGTAGTGCTCGCGCACCAGCTCGGCCACCTTCCGCACGCTGGTGGGAATGCCGGTGCCGACGTTCACGGTCTCCTGATGTGCGCACGGGGCGACCAGGGCCCGCACGGTGGCGGTCGCCGCGTCGTCGACGTGGATCAGGTCGCGGACCTGGTGGCCTCCGCCGTTGAGGTGCAGGGGCAGGCCGCGGGCGGCCCGCGCGGTGAAGTGGGCCACCACCCAGGAGTGGCTGCCGGGCTTCACCACCTGCGGCTCGCCGTAGATGCTGAAGAACCGCACCACCGCGTACGACACCCCGGCCGGCCGCAGCACGAGGTCGGTCTGGGTCTCGGCCCACGCCTTGGTGTTGGCGTACACCGACAGCGGGCGCAGCGGCGCCTGCTCATGGAAGCGGGGAGGGGTGCGGCCGTAGACGGTTTCGAGGAGTTCGCGCACGGTGCGCAGTTCGGGGCAGGGGGAGGACCAGTCGTCGGGGGTGCCGTTGCCGTAGACGCTGGCCGAGGACGTGAGCACGAAGCGCCGGATACGGTCGCCGGCGGCCGCCGCGTCCAGCAGGACCTGGGTTCCGGTGATGTTGGTGCGCAGCGCCGCCATCGGCTCGCGGGTACAGGCGGCGACATCCGCGAGGGCGGCGGCGTGGATGACGTAGTCCGAGCGGCGCACCAGGTGCCGCACCAGTTCCGCATCCTGCACGTCCCCGGTGATCACATCGGGGCTGGCCGGGTCGATACCGAAGAGGCCGCGGTAGACAGGGCGGGGGTAGGCATCGAGGGTGCACAGGGACAGCGGGCGGGCGCCCAGGGCGCGCAGCAGGCCGGTGATACGGCTGCCGATCAGCCCGGCCCCGCCGGTCACCAGAACGGTACGACCGGCGAGCTGGGTGAGGTCGAAGCTGGCGGGCACGGTTCCTCCTTCGTCGGGTGCAGGTGCGGATTTCCCTCAGTCGTCAGACAGCAGCTGGGCCCGTTTGGCGTCGGCGCGCCGGCCGATGGCCTGTTCGGTCTGGATGGCGAACAGCTCCGCCTGCCCCGGGTTCAGCAGCAGGTTGGTCTGGGCGGTGGTGCCGTCGGTGAAGTGCACCGTGACCGGCAGTTCGATCTCGCTCCGCTCGTGGCGGTAGGCCAGGTCACGGCCCGTGGCCGGCACGACGTGCGAGACCGTCCGCAGCGGCTGCTCCGGGACACCGGAGGCTTCAGGCCGTGGCGCCGCGGCGCTGTCGCTGGTGGCAGTCGTGCGATCACCTGGGGGGACGGGAATGGTCGTCACGGACATCTCCTTCACCGGAAGCGGACTCGGCCGGCTGTCGCAGCCGTGACACGCGGCGCGCGACGTAGGCACTGGACGTGCAGTTCAGTCAAGGGGCGGGTAGACCGCCGGAGGAGGGGCCCGGGCGTAGTCCGGTGTAGGCCCGCGTAGGTCAGGAAGGGGCTCCGATGCCGAAGAACCAGGTCATCGCGCAGCTCATCCGGAACGCGTGCGCCGAGCGCGGGTGGGGGCCGACCGACCTGGCCCGCGCGGCAGGCCAGGCCGAGAGCGGCGACTCGGGGCGGGTCGAGCGCCAGTACGCGCGCCGCTGGCTCACGGGGGAGCGCACCCCCGCATACTGGTGGCCCTACCTCGCCCAGGTGTTAGATCTGGATGTTCACGCGATCGACGTGCCGGACACCCAACCCCCAACGGGCGCTGGCCCCGATACCGTGGCCTCAGCCCTGGAGTTGGGAAGGAGCGACGTGGACCGCCGGAACTTCGTCACCGCGTCCAGCGGTTACGCCCTCGCCGCCCTCGGCCTGCCCGACCCGGACAGCATCACCCGCCGCACCAAGAACCCGCCCGCCGGCGCGGTACGCGTCGGCAAGGGTGAGGTCGCCGCCGTCCAGCGCATGGTCATCTCGCTCGGCGACTCCGCCGCCGAACTCGGCGGCGGCCACGCCCGCCACCTCGCCGTGCGCTACCTCACCGACGACGTCGCCCCCTGGCTCAATGGTTCTTTCACCGAAGCCACCGGCCGCGCGCTCTTCGCCGCCGCGTCCCAGCTGGTGCACCTGGCCGGATGGATGGCCCAGGACGAAGGCGACACCCCCGAGCTCCACGGCCTGGCCCAGGGCTACTACGCACACGCCTTCCGCCTCGCCGCCGAAGCCGGCGACCCCGAACTGTCGGCCACCGCCCTGCGCGGCCTGGCCGTCCAGTGCGTCGACCTCGGCTTTAGGGCCGAAGCCGTCCAGCTCGGCGAAGCCTGCGTCGAACACGGCAAGAACCTCGACAACGCCCGCGCCATCGCCTACTACGAGGCAACCCTCGCCACCGCCGCGGCCCATGACGACGACCGACACCTGGCCACCAAACACCTCGCCGCCTCCGAAACAGCCATCGGCCGCCCGGCCGCCACCCCCGGCGACTCCTGGGCGGCCCACTACTCACCCGGTCGCTGGGCCCACGAATCCGGCATGATCCTCTCCCGCCTCGGCGACCTGCCCGCCGCCGAAGAACACCTCCACCTTGCCCTCGACATCCACGGTCTCGACCGCCGCCGCACCCGCGCCATCGTCCACGCCGACCTCGCCGGCGTACGCCTACGCCGAGGCAACCTCGACGGGGCGCTGGCCGCCTGGGACACGTTCCTCGACTGCGCCGACGGCATCCGCTCAGTCAAGGTCCAGGCCGCGCTGCACGACATGCGCGTACGGCTGCGGCGCTTTGGGGGAGTGAGCGAAGCACAGCAACTCCGGCAGACAGCTGCCCGTCTCCTGACCTGAGCGGTCCACCTATGCTCGCGCAGAGAATGCGCCTCAGAGCCGCTCCACGTGCGTCGGAGGCGGTTAACCTCTGCGTGTGCGGGGAGCCCCGCGGCGGTAGGCGGCCCGCAGAGCGCCGGGATCAGCCCCGCACGCGCGGGGACCACAGACCGGCCAGGACATTGCGCTGCGCCGTGAGGGGACCACCCCCGCACGCGCGGGGACCACGTGGTGCAAGCCGAGACCGATGTCGCCGAGCGGGGACCACCCCCGCACGCGCGGGGACCACCGCACGGCGCTTCGAGTCCGAGTTCGGGCTGCGGGACCACCCCCGCACGCGCGGGGGCCACGGGTTATCGACTTCGACAAAGCGTCGATGCTCGGGACCACCCCCGCATGCGCGGGGACCACACGCTGAACCGGTCCCCTGCGAAGATCAGTGCGGGACCACCCCCGCATGCGCGGGGACCACCTCAACACGGGGTACCGCTTCACCGCCGACGGGGGACCACCCCCGCATGCGCGGGGACCACAGATCACCGAGGCCCGCGCAATGGACCGGGCCGGGACCACCCCCGCATGCGCGGGGACCACCCCGCCTCGGGCGGGTCCGACGCCTCACTAGATGGGACCACCCCCGCATGCGCGGGGACCACATAGGGGGACGCCTGCACCGGCACGTCCAGAGGGGACCACCCCCGCATGCGCGGGGACCACTCTTTCATCGCGCCCAAGGAAACCTGGGCGCCGGGACCACCCCCGCATGCGCGGGGACCACGGGGTTTGCCCCGGCACCAGGGCCTTGGGCAAGGGACCACCCCCGCATGCGCGGGGACCACAGGCGGCGACCAGCAGTTTTACCTGGCGGGGCGTGGGTTCTTACTCACTTTCGAGAACTCCGGCATTTCAACCTAAAGGGGGGCGCCCGAGGCGGAAGCGTAGTGACCCGATCACGTTACTACCTGCAGGCGGTGGGTCTGTGTCGTCGATGCCCTCGGTCTCTTGTGAAGGGGGAAGGGCACAGGAGGCTTGGGTGATCGAATCGGAGGTGGGGTGCGGCCCCGCTCCGCAAGCGGACTGTGTAATTGGACGGTCCGAAGTCGGTTCCGCCTCGCGGTGGTCGTACCCGGCGACATCGGCGAAGCCTGGCGAGATGGCCTCGCGCCAGGGGATCGCCTCCCCGTTTGCTGAGAGCCGTTAGGTGGGAGCCACATTCGGTGACGCGTGCTGCCTGAAGGAGGCCGTGCATGGTCGCGGCCCGAGCCTGGCGAGGGACTACTGTGCGTAGCTGCTGGGAGAGCCGGTCCTGCAGTTCTGAGGTGGTCTGGTCGGCGGCGTGCGGCGTGGGTTTCGGGGCGGGGCCCTGTCGTCTTGACCGGAACGCCGCGGGCTCCGAATGGAACTCAAATTTGGTGAGGCAATTGCCTCACCGCGCCGGGCCGGCCGGGCTCGGGGAGGGCGGAGCAGGATCGAACCGGATGTATATGTGCGATTGATCGGCGAAACCGCAGTTGAGATGGCCCACCCGTTTAGGTTCGAGTCCCACCTGCCCCACCAAAGAATCGTTCTGACCTGCGCGAACGTCTCATTGAGGGCGTTCCCGCAGGAAATGTGCCGCACATCTGCCACACGCGACGCCCGTACGCTGGGCGTCATGGCGAGCACCAAGGCCTACGCGAAGCGGTCCGGCGCACCGGCGGCGTCCGTGCCGGGGCGTGGCAGGGCGAGAGCTTCGGCGACCGGGCCATGGCGGAACGTTTCCGTGACCTGGTGAACGGTCACGGGCAGTAATGGCTGCCCGGGTGGGTGAAGGGTGAAAGGTTCGTCGAGGAGGCGGCCGAGCCTGAGTGCCCGGCCGAGGAGATGTCCCCCGCCTACGCCTACAGGTACGTTGAGCTGCTCACGGACATATTCGGGCATACGCGCACGAAGTGCCAGGGATTCGTAGAGGCCATATGATCCCGTGGTCCCGGGGCCTGGCGGTCTCGGATGACGCGAACAAGATCACGCGCGATCGCGTTAGCCATTGGATTAATGACTTCGAAGAGGGGCGCTCGGGGCCGCACCACGAGCCCGGCACGGTGCGGCGGGCTTACGCCCTGGAGGCCATCGCCAACCTCCACGGGCTGCTCTTCAGCGTCCTCCAGACCGCCGTGACCGCCGACCCGGCTCTGCGGGACTCGAACCCCTGCGCTCACACGCGTCTGCCGAAGGGGGATGAGGACGAGGGCGAAGAGGTCTTCCTTGAGCCGGAGGAGTACGCGCTCCTGCGCGCGCATCTGAAGGCCGACGCCGTCGATCTCGTCGACGCCCTGATCGGCACCGGCCTGCGCTGGGGAGAGGTGACGGCATTTCAGCCCCGCGACTGCACGTTCACCGGCAAGCGCCCCGAACTCCGCGTGAACGCGCATGGAAGCGCCGAGCGGAAGGTGGCACGTACCTCGGCGCCCCCAAGACGAAGAAGTCCCGGCGGACGCTTGTCCTCAGTCGTGATCAGGTGAAGCTGTTCCAGCGGGTCTGCCAGGGCAAGCAGCCGCAGGACCTGATCTTCACCGCCCCCGGCGGAGGGGCCTGGCACTCCGGCTTCTTCTTCGCGAACCGTTGGAAGCCCGCGTTGGATGTCGCCAACGCCGCCGGCCTGACGAAGCGGCGCCGCATCCACGACCTCCGCCACGCGCACGCCTCGTGGCTGTTCGCCGGCAAGGTCCCGCTGCCCGTGATCCAGGGAAGACTCGGGCACGTGGCCATCACCACCACGGTCGACCGGTACGGCCATCTACTGGACGCGGACGACGAGGTGGTGGCAGCTGTGGAGTGGGCCATGAGCCCCGCAGAGGCGGATGCCACCGTTGGGAGGCTGAGAAGCGCGGCGTGAGCCCCCTGGGACCAGCAACTACTACTTCAAGGGGCCGTCTCGTGCGAGCGGGGACCTCACGGACGAGACAGATCAAGTGGTGACAAGACGCGAGCGCCCTGCAAGCGCAGGACTGCAACTTGGCGAAGCCTGTCTTGGGGCATATGCATACCGGTCTCAGGCACTTGGTGCACTGATTCTCCAGGTGTGCCAGAGTGGCCCACCATGCGAGCGGGGCGGGCCCCTTACCGATTGGCGATGTCAGCCTCGCGGCGGCTCGCGCTCCCTGTGTGTACGGGGGTGACCCGTGGGTGAATGCGGTAGACGGCGGTCCGGGCTGCGGTGCCACGAGATGTCGATATCCGGCCGCGCAGGGAGGTCCGGTAAGTCGCAGCACAACGGCGGCGGCCCGCCTGCGTTCGTCCTGGTTCATTCGACTGGGCTGGATGAGGTACCGGTGAGCTCGGCCGTAGCAGTCTTTGCCCCCGCTGTGACGGTGAGATCGGCTTTCCCATCGCCCAACCGAGTCGGTGAAAACTTGACGGTTACCGTGCAGGAGGCATGTTCCGCCAGCTGGTTCGTGCATGTGCCGCCCTCGCGCGAGAATCCGCTGTCGCCGGATATGTCCACGGAGTCGAGACCAATGGGTTGGCCATTGGGGTTGGTGACGGTGAAGTCCACTATCTGGCCCGACTCGAAGTCCTGCGTGGACGGGGCGATCTCGGGCGCGTCAAGGCTGGGGGGCTCGACGGGCGAGCTGGTCGGGGAGCTGCTGGTCGAGGGGCTGCGGGTTGGAGGGGTGTTGTTCGAGGGGCTGCGGGTTGGAGGGGTGTTGTTCGAGGGACTCTCGGTTGGGGGGCTGCCGGCCGTCGTCGGGCTGGGGCTTGGAGGGTTCCGTGGGTCGGTGTGGTCGTCGCCGAGGGCTTGGACGAGGGCCGAGCCGATCGCGATAGCCGCGATCACTGCGGCGACGGCCGTGATCACGCGCCGCCAGACGTTCGGCGGCCGGGTTGGAGGCGGAGCCGGGAGCGCTGCCGGCTCCAGCAGGGACAGGTTGGCCTGGGTGACAGCTGCGCCCGCCAGGTCTCCCAGCCGGGTGCGCAGGTCGAGGGCCCGGCGCAAGAAGTGCCGGGCCTGGTCCATGCGGTCGTGGAGAAAGTGCTGGACGCCCTGCTGGTGGGTGAAGTAGGCCTCGGCCGCGGTCTGCCCGGTGGCCTGTGCAGCGGTGATGCCCTGAGCGAGGGTGTGCTGCCAGGCCTGCCAGTGGCCCTGGATGAAGAGCGCCCGCTCGACGACAACCGCCAGCTTGATGACCGCCTGCCACTGGCGCTGCTCGGCTGCGATGCCGAGCAGGCTCAGTGCAGCCTCGACGGCCCCGCGTGCCTCCTCGCCGGTCAGGTCGCCGGATACGAGCCATTCACCCAACGAGCGCATCGCCGAGGCGAGCCCGATGGAGCGGTACAGGATCTGCCGGTAAGGCTCGGCCTTGCAGACCGGCAACCCGAAACGGTCCTCGCTCTGTTCGGCCAGGCCGCGCGCGGACAGCGACTCCAAGGTCTCGCTGATGTACGTAATGTCCGCCATCTGCGACAGCAAGTTACCCGGCAGCAGCGCGCCCCCGACCAGCGTGAGCACCGCCAGCGCCCGCTTGGCCTGAGAACCGACAGCCGATATGGACAGCTCGTCCAGCGCGCCCGGACCGGACTCCGCCAGCCGGGCGAGCTCTTCGAAGGGGCGCCCGTCCAGCCGCACCAGCGCGGCCGCCTGACGCAGACGTAGCGGCTGTCCGTCGACGGCCGCCACCAGCCGCCGCACCGAGCCCAGCTCGGAGTCCCGGATGACGCGGCCCGCCTCGCTCCGGAGCAGGTCCACCGCGGCCGCTTCCGGCAGGGGAGTCAGCGCCAGGGAGGTCCCCAGCGCGCCGAGCACTGTGGTGGGCGCGCCGATCGCAAGGGTGCAGCGGGACAACACGCGCCGCAGGTAGCCGAGTTGCTCCGGGCCGTAGGACATGTCGTCGAGTGCGACAACTCCCGTGGCGCCCGCCCATGAGCCCGCCAGCGATTGGGCGCACTGCTGGGCACTCAGCCGGGTGCCGTCCGGGCCCGGGTAGAAGTAGAAGTGCCGCATCAGGTCCTGGAGCAGGTCCTCCAGCGCGATGTCGCCCACCCGCAGGTACGTTCCGCCACCGGCGGCGGCCGCGTTCTTGAGGAGGGCGGTCTTCCCCGCTCCGCAAGGGCCGGTGAATTCCACCGCTGTCTGCTCACGCATGGCTCTGCGGATAAGGGCGAGTTCGGCCTCGCGGCCCCACAGGGTGGGCGGCGTGGGGGTGGCGGAGACGTAGGCACGCCGCGGCGGTGGCAGCGCGGTTGTGCGCAACGGTAGGTGAGCTAGGCGAGCGCCGTGCTGGTCTACGACGGTGACGCTGAAATGCCCGAATATAATACTGTTCATTCCTTCCCCCAGGAATGAACGGGCGCCTGGCTGGCGCCAGTGCGTCTACCAGAGCAGTAGCCGTAGTCGGTGTCAAGGAATATCGCGGTAGGGCGCCCTGCGTTGGGCCAACAGGTTGTCTGGAGCGTTTCGGCGAACAACATTGGACAGACGCTCGGCCAGGGAGCTGCTCGGAAAGCAGAGTTGGGAGAGAGTCTGGCAGTTCATGATGACTCTTGGCTGGCCGTACGGAGATCAGACGGCCTTGCGCGAGAAGCCTCTTGAGGTACTCCACGCGCACCCATCACTTGGCGGCGCGCCCGCGCAAAGCGGTCAGTATGCGCCGCTGGGTGCTGCCGGAGCATGTGCGGGTGAAGCCGCTCGATGGGGCCGGAATCACTGGGGTCTGTGCGGAGGTATTGCGCGGTGGGCTGGGGCCGCGGGCGGCTGACACGTTGCTTGTGACCGCGTTTCGCGCAGGCGGCGCGTTAGTCGGGTGTTAGTGGGGCGGCAGGGTTGCGCTAAGAGGGCTGGGCAGGGTGGGGGGCGTACCGAGAAGGCAACGCCGGCAACTGTTCCAGGGGGAACCCGAGATGAGCTCCAGCACCACTGTTCGCACCACCCGTCGCCGTACCCTCCGTGTCGCCGCCGTAGCCCTGGTCGCTGCCGCCGGTCTGACGCTGACGGCCTGTTCCGGCTCGGATGCCGCCTCCGGCGCGGCCAAGGCCTCGGGCCAGACGGATACGCGTCCGGCCGCCGTCGGGGAGCAGGGCGCCGAGCCTCAGGCAGGAGCCGAGCCCCAGGCGGGCGCCGGGGCCAAGGCCGAGGTTGTGGGCAAGCGGTCGGGGGGCTCGCGTGCCGGTACGGGGAAGGGGGCGTCGCCGGTTCGTACGCAGCCGCTTCCGGACGGCAGCAAGGCCGAGGTCTACAAGCTCGGTGACTTGCACTACCGCGCCAAGATCGTCAACAAGGGTTCGGTCCTGGCCACGTTCGAGGCGAATCAGCGTGACGCCGGGCTGGACGCCAACGACATGTTCGTCGTGCTCACGATGGGCGGCGAGGTTCACTCCTGGATGGGCGGCGGGCACCAGGGGCCGGGTACGTTCGAGCTCGCGGGCGGGTGGACGGCCAAGGTCACGAAGATCGGCGAACTCCGTTACCGCGCGCAGATCCTCGGCAGGGAGGGCGCGGTGTACGGCACGGTCGAGGCGAACGGGCACGACGTCGGGCTCGACGCCAACGGTGTGTACATCGTGCTCAGCAGCGGCGGTGTGATCAGCGCGCACCAGTGAATGCGTGCCGCGGCGGAGCAGCCACCGGCTGCTCCGCCGCGGCGGGCTCGGCGCTCGCGGCCGGCTTACGTACTTACGTATGGGCGGTCAGTTGCAGCAGGGTCGGGGGGCTTTGACTGCCAGTTAGGTGTCGTCGAACGAGCGCTCGAACTTGTCTCGACTCGCCCTGAGTGTGTTGGCCTCGGTGGCGGAACCGCCGGCTGCCAAGTCGAAGTTTCCGTCGGCCTTGCAGGGGAGTGACTGTTCCGGTCGGCGGAGTCGGGTGGAGTCGTGCGACGTCGGGTGACGTCGGGCGAGGTTCCGTGTCCGGGTGTGGCGCGTATGCGGGCAGGCGTCTGTTCACGGGCGGGTACATGCCAATATGCTGTGCGGCCTTCGCGTTCTGGAGGTCTCGTGAACGGTCTCGTGAACGGTCTCGTGAACGGTCTCCGTGCGGTCTTTGTCTGCCTTGCGGTCATGTGTGCCGCGGTCGTGTCGCCGGCTGCGGCGGTGACGTCCGCCGCGGCTGTGCAGCCAGGCTGGTCCGTGCTGCCGGTGCCGGCGGCGGCTCCGCCGGTGACCGTGTCCGATCTTGCCGCCCGCGGGCCGCGCGAGGCGTGGGCGACCGGGTACGAGCACGGCACCGATGGACTGCTGCGGCCGATGCTGTACCGGTGGGACGGCGTGGCGTGGAGGCGGGACGCCACCTTCCCGGGCGCTGGGGAGCCGGGCACGCTCGGCAAGGCGCAGTTCGTCGGCGAGGAGGTGTGGATCTTCCACAACCGCGCGGGGGCGGGTGAGATTTTGCGCCGGTCGGCGGCGGGAGAGTGGAGTACCGTCCCGCTGCCGCAGACCCTGCGGATCTACCAGGACTTCACGGCCGTACCAGGTGCCGCATGGGTGGTCGGTGAGGACGACACCGGGGTGAAGGTGCTGCACTACGACGGTTCCGGCTGGACCGCGCGGTCCGTCCCGGACGGTGTGCTGTACCTGATGGGGATCACCGCGCGTACCGCCACCGACGTCTGGGCCTGGGCGGACACCAGCACCGGAACCACCGTCCTGCGCTGGGACGGTACGGCGTGGCGGGATGCGAAGGTGCCGCTGCCGGCGAACAGCAACGTACACGCGATCCTGCCCGAACCGTACGGCCGGGTCACGGTCGGCGGCAGCCGGTACGCCGACGGCGTGACCCGCACCTACCTGATGACCTGGAACGGGCACTCCTGGCACACCACTTACCCACCGCTGGGCGGCACCCACGCCGGGGCCTTGGCGCGCGGCCCGGACGGCGCGCTGTGGCTGCCGCTGCGCAGCGACCGCGCGTTCCAGTCGAAGTACGCGCGGGTGGACGGTTCGCGCACCACCTTCTCGTACGGCTCAAAGCGTACGAACGCGATCGACGTCGCACCGCGTGCGCTGGCGAGGGCCGGGTTCTCGCTGCTGTCCTTCGGGACCGCCGAGATCTACGGCTCGAAACCGAACCTGATGAGCGAGCGGCTGGGAGGCTGACCATGGTGCGCCGACTTCTCGTCGCGGCCCTCGCCGTCGCCATGACGGTCGTGACCGCCATGTCCTCGGCCGCGGCGGAGACTGCGTCCTGGCAACACGTTCCGCTCCCGGCACAGGTGCGCCCGCAGGCCGGGTTGAACGAGGCCGTGGCGTTCGGTACCGACCGGGCGTGGGCGGTGGGAGCCGACGCTGTCGGCCGCGAGGCGCCGGGCTTCCCGCTGATGCTGCGCTGGGACGGGACCGCCTGGCAGCGCCAGCGCCTGCCCGGGGCCGGCTGGCAGGGCGAGCTGCTGTCCATCGCCGCGACCTCGCCGACCGCGGTCTGGGCGGTCGGCCGCGACTCGGCGGGCGGCGCCCGTCTGCTCCGCCACGACGGCACCGCCTGGCGCGAAAGCCCCGCGCCGCGCGGTGTGGTGCTGACCAAGGTCGTCACCGGTGGCGGTGAGACCTGGCTGATCGGGTCACGGGACGGCGCGCAGGTGCTGCTGCGCCGGGACGGGCGCGACTGGCGGGACGTGCCGGTGCCGCCGGGGGCCGTGTACGGCCTGCACATCCTGGCGGCCGACGACGTCTGGGCCGCGGGCGCCACCAACTCGGGTGCGGCCGTGTCGCACTGGAACGGGCAGGTGTGGCAGCAGACGATCGTGGACGGGTTCCCGCGGTCGGCCGTGGGCAGCGTGCTGGCGGTCTCGCCGACGGAGGTGTGGGCGGGCGGCACGGCCGGGTTCATCGGCGGCCCGCCGGGCCGGCCGATCCCGCCGCTGCTGGTCCGCTGGGACGGGCAGGCGTGGAGCCGGGTGGCCGTGCCCACCAACTTCGGCTCGGTCAGCTCGCTGGCGCCCGCCGCGTCCGGCGCGCTGGGCTGGGTCGCGGTGGCCCGCTCGCAGAAGTGGGGCCCGCCGGGCAGCTATCCGCCGATCGTCCCCGGGCCGGACTTCTTTGCCTGGGACGGCCGGTCGTTCACCGAGTACAGCGAACCGAAGGTGGCCGGGGAGGGCGAATCCTGGTTGCTGCGGCTGGCGCCGGTGCCGGGTACGACGACGGTGTGGTCGGTCGGCCGGGCCGACGGCCCCGAGGGCACCTTCGCCCCGCGCGTCCTGCGGTTCGGGTGAGACAGCGAAAGGGAACAGGGCTCCCTGGCAGAGCGAGCAGGGCTCTCTGGCAGGGCGAGCAGGATTCTCTGGCGGGAGGGCCGACCGGGTGTGGAGCGGTCAGCCGATGGGGTTGACGTAGGTGGCCGGGTGGGTGGCGCCGCGCTGGTCGAGGAGCGGGCCAGTGACCAGACGGGGCCGTCGGCGTCGGGCTTGAGGTCCACGCCCGCGAAGCCGCCGATCTTGCAGGTGCGGCCGCTCTTGTTGGTCAGCACGATGCTGGTGGTCGTCGAGCCGCCCGCGTTCGGGTCCGGGGTCGCGTCCTCGCCGGTGGCGAAGGCGGCCTTGAGGTCGGAGGTGTGGCAGCGCTGGGAGCCCGAGCCCGCCTTGCCACCCCGGGCGGCGTTCGCGCTGCCGGACTGCTTTCCCACAGGCCCCGTCTTGCCGTCACCCTTGCCGTCGGCCTCCGCGCCGGAGCCCGCCTGGGGCCCGGAGCCCTGCGCGCCGTCGGAGGAGCCGGTGCCGCCGGACTCCGCGGCGGCCGCACCCGTGTCCGTCTGGCCCCCGGCCTTTCCCTCGGCTTCACGCCCCGTGCCGCGCGTGCCGGAACGCGGCCCGGATCTCGGTGACCAGCAGCTCCGGCTGTTCCAGGCCGGGGAAGTGGCCGCCGCGGTCCATCTCGTGCCACGAGCGCAGGTCCTGGTAGCGGCGCTCGGCCCAGCGCCGGGCGGTGGGCCACGGCTCGGCCGGGAACAGCGAGCAGGCGGTGGGTGTCGTCACCGGTTGCGCGTTCTCCTCTTCGGCGCTGCGGGGCACCCACCGCATGGCCTCCCAGTACCAGCGGGCGCTGGAGGCGCCGGTTCCGGTCAGCCAGTACAGGGCGATGTCGTCCACCTGCTGCTCCACGCTCACTCCGCCTCCGGCCTCCGGCCGGGTGTCCGCGTAGGCGGCGAACTTCTCACCGAGCCAGGCCGCCAGGCCGGCGGGGGAGTCGAGCAGGGAGTAGCCGAGCGTCTGCGGGCGCGTCGCCATGATCATCCCGAAGCCGTAGCCGTCCGCGAGATGGGTGTCGCGCCGCTCCAGCATGCGTCGTTCCGCCGGGTTCCGGGTGTTCCGGTCCTCCGGCAGGGGAGAGGCGAGCGGCATCGTCAGGTGCAGGCCGGCGACGCGTTCGGGCACCTGGCGCGCCAGTTCGGTACTGACGTACGCGCCCCAGTCCCCGCCGTGCGCGCCGAACCGCTCGTAGCCGAGCGCGGTCATCAACCCGGCCCACGCGCGCGCCGTACGGGCGGGCTGCCAGCCGCGCTCGCGCGGACGCTCGCTGAACCCGAATCCCGGCAGCGCGGGTACGACCACGTGGAAGGCGTCGGCGGCGGAACCGCCGTGCGCGACGGGGTCGGTGAGCGGCCCGAGGACGTTCTCGAATTCGAGTACGGAGCCCGGCCAGCCGTGGGTCAGCACCAGGGGAAGCGCCGTGGGCTCGGGTGAACGCACGTGCCAGAAGGCGATGTCCAGGCCGTCGAGACGGGCGCGGTAGTGAGGTATCGCGTTCCAACGGGCCTCCGTGGCGCGCCAGTCGTGCTGCCGCCAGGCGGTGAGCAACGTCCTCAGCCGGTCGAGCCCGATGCCTTGTGCCGCGTCCGGGACCGTTTCGGGCTCGGGGAGCCGGGTCTCGTCGAGGCGGGCCCGCAGGAGCGTCAGTTCGCGGTCGGGGATGCGGACGGGGTAGGGCTCGATGCGCGTTTTCTCAGGCCGTGTGGCCGTTGCCTTGGACATGAGCGAAACCCTAGGTACGGCCACCGCCCGACCCCATGTCCGCGATTGCCGCGACGCGGTCAGGAATTGCGGTACGCCGAGGGGCGGGCGCCGGTGTGCCGCAGGAACGCCTTCGACAAGGCGCCGGGGTCGGCGAACCCGCAGCGCGCCGCGATTCTGGCGACCGTGAAGTCGGTGGCCAGCAGCAGGCGTTCGGCCTCTTCGATGCGCAGGCGGACCAGATACCGGTGGGGCGTTTCCCCCGTGGCCCGGCGGAACACGCGGACGAGGTGGAAGACGCTCAGGTGCACGGCGTCCGCAATCTCTGCCAGCGTGAGCGGTTCGGCCAGCCGGTCGCGCATCAGCGCGATCGCCGCGCGGACGCGCGCGTCCTCCCGCACGGGGACGTGCCGGTCCGGGGCCCGGGAGTGACGGGTGAGCAGGTGCACGGCCAGGAAGGCGGCCGAGGCCTCCGCGTACAGGTCCCCTGTCTCCCGCGCTGAGCCGATGGCGCGTACCGCCTCGACGAGCAGCGGGTCGCCGGCGGATACGGAGGCCGCCATGTCTTCGTAGTCCACCGCGGGGCCGCCCAGCTGTGCGGCGGTCCGTTCGACGGTGCCGCGCGGGATGTGGACCTGCACGCTGCGCAGCGGCCCGTCCCCGCGGTAGCGGCGGAGGGCGGGCCGGTCGGGAACGCCCAGTTCGAGGCGGCCCGGCGTCCAGGTGTGGCGGTGCCACCGGCCGCCGGTCCGCGTCTCCATCTCGGCCCGGCCCCCAACGGGCAGGACCAGGTGCAGGTCCGCCGCGGCCGGCAACTCCATGTCCTCGACCGCCGGTACGTGGTGGAACCGCTGTACGAGCAGTGACTGCCAGTCGGCGTCCTGCCAGCTGCAATACGTCCGCCGGACGTAGCGGTCCATAGCGAAACCGGCGTAGGGCCGGAGGTCGAAATGAACGGAATCGAACACCATGCGGCCGAGACTAGGCCGTTTCCGCGGGGGCGGTGCGCCGACCGGAGGAAGAGGCCGGCGCACGCGCCCCGGTGCCCGGCGCTGTCGTGCGGCGCCGGGCACCTCTCACCGTCCGGCGTGCTTACGCCTCCGGCGGGATCGGCAGGTGCAGGAGCTGCAGGGACCAGGTGTCCTGGGGGACGTCCTCGGGCTGGGTCAGCCGGAGCTGCGCGCCGGGGTAGTCGGCCCGGATGGCGAGGCCCTTGTCGGAGACGATGTTCAGGCCCTGGATGGACGGGTCGAAGGTCCACGGGACCGGCGAGGTGGTGTTGGCGAACACCTTGTCGTCGGCGTACACGATCTTGACCTGGGGCCTGACGTACAGGCTCAGGTAGTAGCTGTCCTGGCCCGCGGGCTGGATGATGACGGCCTGGTGCAGCGGGGGCTGCATCTCGGGCTGGGTGATGACGGGAACGCCCTTGTCGATGGCGTGCCCGGCGGGCGTCAGGATGGTGCGGAATCCGATGTGCGCGCCGAGGAGGTATACCCCGGGCTCCACAGGAACGTTGGCCATGTCCGTGCCTTCCTCTGTCGAGTCGGCTGGTGGCGGGTGCCACGGATTCGTGCGGCAGGAAAGTTACCCGGGGATTCCGCTCCGTGAAGGGGAGCCGCGCGGTGCCGGGTACGGATCCGGGCGGATGCGCGCGGCGCCAATTTCCGCTTGACAGCGGCGGGTTGTCCGGTAGGGGGCGGTGCCGGCGGGGAACGTGTGTCGGGGTGCGGCGGGCCGGGGGCGTGTGGCGGCCGGACAGCCGTGACTTCCCGCCGGGCCGGGTGCGCCTCGCTGTGTGTGATGCGGCGCTTTTCCCGCCCCTGTGCGGCCGCGTCCGCTTTGGCACTCACGTTTCCGGTTGCCCGTATGTGCGGCGGTCAGCGTCCCGTGTCGTCCGCCGTCCCGGCGCGGCACAGCAGGGCGGCGTGCAGGTCGAGGCGGTGGCTCAGGCGCGTGAGGTCGCGGCCGGTGAGGCGCTCTATGCGCTGGATGCGGTAGCGGACCGTGTTGACGTGCAGGTGCAGGGCGGCAGCGGTACGGGACCACGAGGCGTCGTGCGCCAGGAAGGTTTCCAGGGTGCGCAGCAGGGTGCCGCCGGTGGTGTCCTGCCCGGGGAGGAGCGGGCGGAGGGTGCGGGCCGAGAAGACGGCGCGCACCTCGGCGGGCACGGCGGCCAGCAGCCGTCCGAGGGTGACGGGCGCGGAACCCTCGCCGGTCGCGGGCGAAACGGTGTGCGGCATGCGGCGTGCTCCTCGTACCGTCCGGGCACCGGCCCGGGGCTGGGCGGTGCGCACTCACCAGGTGAGAGCGCGGAATCGCATAGTAAATGCGAGGGGAACAAGTGTGTAGTCGCGCTGGTGCGGTGCGGGGGGCAGGTGGGGCGGTTGGGGGGAAGCGGGGCCGGTTCCCGTGCGTTGCACCGGCCGGGCGCGGGCCGCGCTTGCTTCACTCGACCCATGGACCTGAACACGGTGCGGGAGGTCGTGGACGCCGGGGAGCGCCCGGAGTGGCGGCCGGGTGACGCCTGGCTCGGCGGCGGTACGTACCTCTTCTCCGAACCGCAGCCGCGGCTGCGGCGGCTGCTGGATCTGGGCCGGATGGGCTGGGAGCCGCTGCGGTGGCTGCCGGACGGCGCGCTGGAGATCGCGGCGACGTGCACGGTCGCCGAGGTGTCCCGGTTCGGCGGCGGCACCGACCGGCCGGCGGGCCCGCTGTTCGAACAGTGCTGCCGCGCCTTCCTGGCCTCGTTCAAGATCTGGAACACGGCCACCGTCGGGGGGAATCTGTGCCTGGCGCTGCCCGCGGGGCCGATGATCTCCCTCACGGTGGCGCTGGACGGTGTGTGTTCGCTGCTGGCCCCGGACGGTACGGTCCGGCGCCTGCCGGTGGCGGACTTCGTCACCGGCGCGGGCCGCACCGTACTGGCGGAGGGCGAGTTGCTGCGCTCGGTCACACTGCCGGCTCGTGCGCTGCGCCGCCGTACGGCGTTCCGGCAGGTGTCGCTGTCCGGTCTCGGGCGCTCGGCCGCGCTGCTGGTCGGGACGCTGGACCCGGTGGACGGGGCGCTGGCCCTGACGGTCACCGCCGCCACCGTGCGGCCGGTGCGGCTGCGGTTCGCGTCGCCGCCGGACGCCGGCGCGCTGCGGGCGGCGATCGGGCGGGCCGTGCCGGACGGCGGCTGGTTCGACGACGTGCACGGGCTGCCGGAGTGGCGGCGCCACATGACGTACCGGCTGGGGGAGGAGATCCGGCGGGAGCTGGGGGACGCCGGTCCTGGCGTGCCGTCAGGGGGGACGGCTCCCGCGCCGCCTCCGCGCGTACGGCCGCGGCCCCCGTCCCCCTTCCGGACCGTGGTCAACGGCACCGCCACCGGCGCCGAACCGCGTCCCGGCCAGTGCCTGCGCACGTATCTGCGCGACCGCGGCTGGTTCGGGGTGAAGAAGGGGTGCGACGCCGGGGACTGCGGGGCGTGCACGGTGCATGTGGACGGCGAGCCGGTGCACAGCTGCGTGTATCCGGCCGTACGGGCCGGCGGGCGGGCGGTCACCACCGTCGAGGGCCTGGCCGGTGCGGGGCGTGGTGGTGAACTCCACCCCGTACAGCGTGCGTTCCTGGACGCGCAGGGTTTCCAGTGCGGTTTCTGCACCGCCGGGTTCCTGATGACGGCCGCGGCGCTCGACGCGGACCTGCTCGCCGACCTGCCGCGCGCCTTCAAGGGGAACCTGTGCCGCTGCACCGGCTACCGGGCCGTCGAGGACGCCGTACGGGGTGTCCGGCACACCGAGGACCCCGCGCCGGGGTGCGGCGTCGGCCGCAACCTGCCCGCGCCCGGAGGTATGGACGTGGTCACCGGAGCGGCCCGCTACACCTTCGACCTCGACACCGGTACCGGCCTCCCCGGGCTGCTGCACATGAAGCTGGTCCGCTCGCCGTACGCCCACGCCCGTATCACCGCCGTCGACATCGGTGCCGCGCTGCGCGTTCCCGGCGTGCACACCGTCCTCACCCACCACGACGCGCCCGCCAGGCACTATTCCACCGCCCAGCACGAGCACCCGGAGGAGGACCCGTACGACACGCGGCTCCTGGACGACACGGTCCGCCACGTCGGCCAGCGGGTGGCCGCGGTGCTCGCGGACAGCGAGGCGGCGGCGGAGGAGGGCTGCCGCCGCGTCGCGGTGACGTACGACGTGCTGCCCGCGGTCCTCGACCCCGAGGAGGCGATGCTGCCGGGCGCGCCGGTCGTGCACGACAAGGGGGAGTGGGCGGGCATCGCGCGCCCGTACGCCAACGTGGCGGGCGAGGTGCACGGCGAGACCGGTGACGTGGCGGGCGGGTTCGCGGCGGCCGACGAGGTGTACGAGGAAACCTTTCGTACGCAGCGGGCTCAGCATGCCGGTCTGGAGACGCACGGCGCGCTCGCCTGGTTCGAGCCGCCGGAGGAAGGCGGCGGTGCGGCCGGGCGGCGGCTGGTCGTGCGGACCAGTACGCAGGTGCCGTTCCTCGTCCGGCGTTCCCTGTGCGCGCTGCTGGACCTGCCGCCCGAAGCGGTGCGGGTCGTCGCGGGCCGGGTCGGCGGCGCGTTCGGCGGCAAGCAGGAGATGCTCGTGGAGGACGTCGTGGCGCTGGCGGCGCTGCGCACCGGGCGCCCGGTCAGGCTGGAGTTCACCCGGGCCGAGCAGTTCCACGGCACCACCACCCGGCACCCGTTCACCGTGCGGATCAAGGCCGGGGCGCGCCGGGACGGCACGCTCACCGCGCTCCGGCTGCGCGTCGTGTCCGACACCGGGGCGTACGGCAACCACGCCAAGGCCGTGCTGCTGCGCGGGTGCGGCGAGGCCCTGGCGCTCTACCGCTGCCCGGCCAAGAAGGTGGACGGCTACGCCGCCTACACCCACACCGTCCCGGCCGGCGCCTTCCGCGGGTACGGGCTCGGCCAGGTCGTCTTCGCGGTGGAGAGCGCCCTCGACGAGCTGGCGCGGCGGCTGGGCATCGACCCGCTCGCGCTGCGGGAACGCAATGTCGTGCGGCCCGGCGACGACGTGGCGACGCTCGTCGGGGAGGACGCCGACCTGCGCCTCGGCAGTTACGGGCTGGTCGCGTGTCTGGAGGTGCTGCGGAACGCGTCCGCTTCCGTGGCGGCGGAACCGGATGTTCCGGAAGGCTGGCTGGTGGGCGAGGGCAGCGCGCTGTCACTGATCGCCACCGGCGGGCCCGGCGGGCACTTCGCCGACGCCCGGCTGGCGCTGGCCGCCGACGGCACGTACGAACTGGCCGTCGGGACGGTCGAATCCGGCAACGGGGCCACGACCGTGCACCGGCAGCTCGCCGCCGACGAGCTGGGCACCACCGCCGCGCGCATCGCCGTGCGGCAGGCCGACACCGACGCGGTCGGGCACGACACCGGGGCGTACAGCTCGACCGGGACGGTGGTGGCGGGCCGGGCCGTGCTGCACGCCGCGCAGGCGCTCGCCGGCCTGATCCGGGAGCGCGCCGCCCGCCACTTGGGGGTCGGCCGTACGGAGTGCGTGCTGACGGCGGACGCCGTGGTGGCGAAGGGGGGCACCGCGCGCGTGGCGTTGCCGGAGCTGTACGAGGCGGCGTGTAAGGAAGCGGGCGGCGGGCCGCCGGCCGCCGGCGGGCACTTCGGCGGTTCGCCGCGCTCCGTCGCCTTCAACGCGCACTGGTTCCGTGTCGCCGTCGACCCGGGCACCGGGGAGATCCGCGTCCTGCGCAGCGTGCACGCGGCGGACGCGGGCACGGTGATCAACCCCATGCAGTGCCGTGGCCAGGTCGAGGGCGGGGTGGCGCAGGCACTGGGATCGGCGCTCCTGGAGGAGGTACGGCTGGACGGGCGCGGCGCGGTGCGCAACGCGGCGTTCCGCGAGTACCGGCTGCCCGCCTTCGCCGACGTGCCCAGGACCGAGGTGCACTTCGCGCCGACCGCCGACGCCGTCGGCCCGGTGGGCGCGAAGTCCATGAGCGAGAGCCCCTTCAACCCGGTCGCGCCGGCGCTGGCCAACGCGCTCCGCGACGCCACCGGCGTGCGCTTCACCCGGCTGCCGCTCGCCCGGGACCGGGTGTGGCGTGCGCTGTCCGCCGGGACCGGCCGGGACCCCGGTCGGGCGCGGTGAAAATTCGCATGGATAGGACGGCGTTTGGTGGGCAGGGGTGCTGGACGGTCCGGTGTGCGGAATAGGTCAGGCAATGATCCCGTTACCGCAGCGGGACCGCTTACAGACCGGAACCGGAAGCAGGGATTTACGCATGAGCACCGTTGAGCTCACCAAGGACAACTTTGACGAGATCGTTTCCGGCAACGACTTCGTCCTGATCGATTTCTGGGCCGAGTGGTGTGGTCCGTGCAAGCAGTTCGGCCCGGTTTTCGAACGGTCGTCCGACAAGAACGACGACCTGGTCTACGCGAAGGTCGACACGGAGGCGCAGCCCGAGCTGGCGCAGGCGTTCCAGATCCAGTCGATCCCCACCCTGATGATCGTCCGCGAGAACATCGCGGTGTTCTCGCAGCCCGGCGCGCTGCCGGAGGCCGCCCTGGAGGACGTCATCGGCCAGGCCCGCAACCTGGACATGGACGAGGTCCGCGCCTCCGTCGAGGAGGCGCAGAAGGAACAGGGCCAGGCCCAGGGGCAGCAGGAGGCGCAGGGCGGCAGTGAGTGAACTGCTGCTGATCCGGCACGGCGAGACGGAGTGGAGCAGGACGGGCAAGCACACCAGCTGGACCGACCTGCCGCTCACCGCACACGGCGAGGAGCAGGCCCGCGAGCTGCGGCCGGTCCTCGCCGGCCGGAAGATCGGCGCGGTGCTCGCCAGCCCGATGCTGCGGGCGCTGCGCACCGCCGAACTGGCCGGACTGCCGGAGCCGCGCGTGGACGCGGACCTGGGCGAGTGGGACTACGGCGGGTACGAGGGCGTACCGACCGACGAGATCCACCGGACCCGGCCCGACTGGTTCCTGTTCACCGACGGGGTGACCGCCGGGCCCGCCGAGCACCCCGGCGAGTCGCCGGAGCAGGTCGGCGCGCGCGCCGACCGGGTACTGCCGCGCATCGACGAGCAGCTGCGTACGGCCGACGGCGACGTGGTGCTGGTCGGGCACGGGCACTTCCTGCGCGTCCTGACGGCCCGCCGGCTCGGGCTGCCGCCGTCGGCGGGCGCGCTGTTCACCTTCGAGACGGGCACGGTGGGCGTGCTCGGCACGGAGCACGGGCGCCCGGCGGTGGTGCGCTGGAACACGCGGACGGTGTGAGAGCGGGCACGGAGCACGGGCCGCGGAGCCCGCGCCCCGTGTCACTTCCGTCCTAGGTGGCCATCGGATCGAGGTGCAGGGGCTCCACTTTGCCCTCGATCATGGCGCCCAGCCCCAGCACCGCACACGTGTCGGGATGGTCCGCGATGTGCACCGGCATGGTCGTGGCCTGCCGGATCATCGACTGGAGCCCCGGGATCAGCGCGCTGCCGCCCGCCAGCATGATGCCCCGCTCGCCCAGGTCCGCCACCAGGTCCGGCGGGCAGCGGCGCAGCACCGAACCGATCCCGTCCAGGATCCCGGTCAGCGGTGAGGCGATGGCGCGCTGGACCGGCTCGGTCTCCACCATCACCGAGCGGGCCAGCCCGCTGACCACGTCCCGGCCGTGCACCTCGGTCGGGCCCGCCACCAGGTCGCCGTCGCTGGAGAGCATCAGGTGCAGCGGCCGTACGGACTGGCCCGGCAGCATCAGCTTGTGATGCAGCCTCAGGTGCTGGACGACGGCGTGGTCGATGGCGTTGCCGCCCACCGGGACGGTCTCCGCCGCGACGATCGAACCGAGCGAGAGCACCGCGATCTGCGTGGTCCCCGCACCGCACACCACGACCATGGTGGCCTCCGGGTGCTCCACCGGCAGGTCGCAGCCGACCGCCGCGGCGACCAGCGTGTCGACCATCTCGACCCGGCGGGCACCGATCCCGTTGAGGGTCTCCACGGCGGCGCGCTGGGCCAGCGGCTCGCTGCCGTACGGCAGGCAGATCGCGGCCCGCATGGTGGGCCTGCGCCGCCACGCCCTGCGCAGCCGGTCGTCCACCAGGTTGCGCAGCAGCCGCTGCGCCATGTCGATGTCCACGACGGTGCCCCCGGCGACCGGCCGTACGACCCGGATGTGGTCCGGCGTGCGGCCGTCCATCACCTCGGCACGGTCACCGACGGCGATCAGCGCGCCGGTGCGGATGTTGACGGCCGCGACGGTCGGCTGGTCGACCACCAGGCCCTGGTTCTTGACGTACACCCTGGTGCGGGCCGCGCCCAGGTCGACGGCGACCGAGCAACGGTACAACTGTGCCAGGCTGGCGGTCATGGATGGTGCCTCCCGGGGAGCTTCGGCGGTACGGGACGAGCGGCCGCCGGGCCACTCGTTCCCATCGTGTGCCGACGGGCCGTCAGCTGCCCGCTGAGGAGGTCCGGTTGGGGGACGGCGGGGGCGGGGGCTCCCGGCCCGGGGGTGCCGGGGCGCCGTGCGAGGCGTCGAACAGGCGGGTGCCGAGGTCGCGCAAGTACGCGATCAGCTCCGGCGGTTCGTGCACCTCGAAGGGGACGCCCAGCAGGCCGAGCCGTACCGCGAGCCAGTCCGGCGCGTCGCCTCCCGTGCGCAGCAGGCAGGAGCTGGCGGGTGGCGTCCTCGACGGTGGTGTGCAGGGTGACCAGCGCCCGGTGCCGGGCGCGGCGGCTGACGACGGACTCGGCGACGAACGCGGCCGCGTCCGCGGCGGGCGGGCGCCGGTGGCCCGAGGCGCGGCGATCCGGTCGGCGCGGAACGTCCGCCAGTCCGCCCGGTCCAGGTCGTAAGCGAAGAGGTACCACCGGCGGTCCGCGCTGACCAGGCGGTACGGCTCGGCGTGCCGCCTGCTGGGCGTGCCGTCCGCCGCGGCGTACGCGAAGCGGGCG
This sequence comes from Streptomyces sp. NPDC017529, assembly GCF_044329785.1. Classification (NCBI taxonomy): domain Bacteria; kingdom Bacillati; phylum Actinomycetota; class Actinomycetes; order Kitasatosporales; family Streptomycetaceae; genus Streptomyces; species Streptomyces sp. NPDC017529. The sequence goes on along the minus strand of NZ_JBIRJY010000003.1, from coordinate 180,646 downwards.
CGCTCGCGGTGGCGGCACGCGGTGGCGAGGGCGGTGAGGACGGCGGGGTCGGTGACGGGCGCGTCGCCGCCGGTCAGCAGGCCGTAGAGCGGGACGGTGGCGCCGATGGCGCCGATGGCCGCGTCCACGGGGTAGCCGAGGCCGCGCAGCCGCTCGATGTCGCGGCGGACCGTGCGCGGGCTGACGCCCAGCCGTGCGGCCAGTTCGGCGCCGGTGTGCTCGCGGCCGGGTTACGACCTCATTCGTTCCTAGCGTGGCCCGTATGGGAGCACAGAACGGCGACAGCATCCTGATCACCGGAGCCCGCGAGCACAACCTCGAGGACGTGACCCTGGAGATTCCCAAGGGGCGGATCACCGTCTTCACCGGGGTGTCGGGCTCGGGCAAGTCCTCGCTGGTCTTCGACACGGTGGCGGTGGAGTCGCAGCGGCAGCTGAACGAGACCTTCCCCTCGTACGTACGCAACCGGCTGCCCAAACACGAGCGGCCGAAAGCGGACACGATCGAGCGACTCGCGCCGGCGGTCGTCGTCGACCAGCGGCCCGTCGGAGGCGGCGCGCGCTCCACCGTCGGCACCATGACCGACATCCACCCGATCCTGCGGGTGCTCTTCTCGCGCCGCGGCACGCCGAGCGCGGGCGAGGCCACCGCGTACTCCTTCAACGACCCCGTCGGCATGTGCCCGCAGTGCGCGGGGCTGGGCCGGACCACCCGCATCGACCTGGACCGCTTCCTGGACACCGGCCGCTCGCTGAACGAGGGCGCGATCCGCTTCCCGCCGCTCGCCGTCGGCACGGCGGGCTGGCAGATCTACGCGACGTCCGGGCTCTTCGACCCCGACAAGCCGCTGGACCGGTACGGGCCCGAGGAGTGGGACCTGCTCCTGTACGGCAAGGGCTTCAAGGTCACCCGCGGTGAGCGTGCCTACGACAACACCTACGAGGGACTGGTCGAGAACTTCGACCGGCGGTACGTGCAGCGCGACCCGTCGGCACTCTCCGAGAAGACCGCAGAGCTGGTGCGCGGCTTCGTACGGGAGGGGACCTGTCCGCAGTGCCAGGGGGCGCGGCTGACCGCCGCGGCCATCGCCGCGCGGGCCGTCACCGCGCTGGACCGGGTGGCCGGCATCGGCCTCGGCTACCTCAGCCTCGACCGCCCGACACCGACCCTGTCCGGTGGCGAGGGACAGCGGCTGAAGATGGTGCGCCATCTGGGCAGCAGCCTGACGGGCCTGACGTACGTCTTCGACGAGCCGAGCACCGGGCTGCACCCCGGCGACGTGCGCCGGCTCAACGACCTGTTGGTGCGCTTGCGGGACAAGGGCAACACCGTCCTCGCGCTCTTCGCCCGCGAGCACGGCGTACCGGCGGGGCTGTTCAGCTTCAACGCGGCCGGGGCGTGTGAGGAGTGCCGGGGGCGCGGGGTGATCCACACGGACCTGGCGTACCTGGACCCGGTGACCACGACCTGCGAGGCGTGCCGGGGGCGGCGCTTCAAGGACGAGGTGCTCGGGCTGACCGTACGGGGCAGGTCGGTCGCCGACGTGCTGGAGATGACGGCCGCGGACGCGGTCGCGTTCTTCGGCGAGGCGGCGCCGGCGGCGGCCGGGACCGGCGCGGGCGCCGGAATCGGGCGGCGGCTGGCGGCGCTCGCCGAGGCGGGGCTCGGCTACCTGACGCTCGGGCAGTCGGTCGCGTCGCTGTCGGGCGGCGAACGGCAGTGCCTCAAGCTGGCCACCCGGCTGCACCGCACGGGCAGCGTGTACGTGTTCGACGAGCCGACGGCGGGGCTGCACATGGCGGACGTGGCGGGGCTGCCGGCGCTGCTCGACCGGCTGGTGGCCGACGGCAACACCGTCCTGGTCGTCGAACACGACCTGGACGTGGTCAAACGGGCGGACTGGGTGGTCGACCTCGGGCCGGGCGGCGGCAGGCGGGGCGGCGAGATCGTGTTCGCGGGGCCGCCGCGCGACCTGCTGTCGGCACGCGGTTCCGCCACCGCGGACTGCCTGCGCGCCTCACTCGATGGTGCGCTGTAGCAGCCCCCAGGTGAACTCCGCGACGACCTCGCGGGGTTCGCCGTCCGCGTCGGGTGCCGTGAAGGCGAGCCGCCACCGGGTCGGCGCGGTGCCCTCCATGGGGCGGGCCGGGGCGAACGCGCGGGCCACCTCGTCGACCGTGCACGACCAGGGGACGAGGTCGCCGGTCGTGCGGAGCACGGGGCCGGGGGCGCCCGGCGCCCGGACCAGCCAGGCGTTCCAGGCGGCGCCCCGGGGGCCGGTGAGCACCTCGAACCGTAGGTCGGGCCAGAGTGGTACGGGCCAGGTCAGCGCCTCGCAGGTCAGGTCGCCCAGGCGCCGGGCGGTGACGGACTCGGGGCGGCCGAGCAGCGAGCGGTAGCGCTGTACCGCGCCGGGCGACCGGGGGGAGTGGGCGCGCGCCTGCCAGCGGCGGTTGGCCTCGCGCAGGTCGGCGCGCGAGGCGCCGAGCGTACGCAGCGCGTCCTCGACCAGTCCCGGCTGGTGGTCGGCCATGCGGCGCAGCAGGACGAGCTGGAAGGCGAGCGGGCCGCCGGGCGGCCCGGCGGGGCCGTTGTCAGTGGTGGGGTCCATGCTGGACATGTTCGCGGACGGTGGGGCCCGGCGGTCCTACCGGGGAGCGCCGGTGGGGTGGCCGCCTGCCGGAGGCTCGTCGGCCGGGCGGCCGTGCGGGGGCAGGCGGCGCAGGATCGCGTCGTGTTCGGCGTCGGTGACCTGTTCACCGGAGGAGGGGAGAAGCTGGGGGATGCCGTCGAGAATCGGGTAACGGCGCCGGAGCCGGGGGTTGTAGAGGACGTCGTCCGGCACGAGCAGCGTCAGCGGGCCCTTGTCGATCGGGCAGACGAGGATCTTCAGCAGCGGGTCGTCCGGCTTCACGGCTCAACTCCTTGGGAGCGGGTTCCCGGCCCGGGCGCCGGCTCGGCTTCCGCTGCCGGTGCCGGTTCCCCGGCGTCCTGGCGGGGGAGCGCGAGCAGCACGAACACGGCGACCGCCGTGCCGCCCAGGCGGAGGGAGAGGCGTACGGGATCGGAGGGCAGCGGCTCGCCGAAGGCGACCGTGCCGCAGGCAGCGGTGAACACGCAGGTGACGGTGGTGCAGACGGGCACGATCAGGGAGGCGCGGCAGCGCTGGAGGGCGGTCTGCGACAGCACCAGGCCGACCGCGCCGGTGAACAGCAGCAGATACGGATACGGGGAGGTGAACAGGTCACGGGCGGTGCCCGCCCAGTCGTGGGCGTCCAGCAGGCCGGAGACGCCCTTGATGGCGAGCGAGCTGACGCCGTAGAGAAGGCCGACGGCCACGCCGTAGGGGACGCCCGTGCTCGGCTGGCGGTGGCGGCGCCTGGCGCGCCGCTCGGCGGCGCCGAACAGCCACAGCCCCGCGGCCAGTGAGGGCAGCGCGATGGCGAGCAGCGTCCCGGTGGGGGCGGTACGGGTCACGGTGCTCGCGCCGCTGCCCTGGAGCGAGGCGACGACCATGCCCAGGGCCAGCAGGATCGCGAGGATGCTCTGCCGCTCGCGGCCGCTGGTGCGTTCGCCGAGGAAGACGGAGGACAGGAGCAGCAGCAGGACCAGCCCGGAGACGAAGATGCCCTGTGCGGCGGCGATGGGAAGGGTGCGGTAGACCGCCAGCTGGGCGGCGAAGCCGGCGGCGAGGGCCAGCGAGCCGCCGAGCCACAGCGGGCTGCCGACGAGGTGCCGGACGAGCCGGGCGGGCTGCCGGGTGCTGAGGGCGGGCAGCGCGGACAGGGCGCGCTTCTCCAGGACGAAGCCGGTGCTGTACAGGACGTTGGCGAGCAGTGCGGCCGCCACGCCCCACCACAGCACGGCCCTACTCCCTTCTCCGGCGGGCATGGACGAGCAGGATGGAGGCCAGCGAGGGCAGCCGGCAGGCGGCGCGGTCCAGGGGGCGCAGCGGCCGCGGCACGTCGTGGTACGGCGCGCCCGCGACCCGTACGACCGCGAAGCCGGAGGCCGTCAGGAAGCCGCGCAGCGCGCGGGCGGTGTAGAGGCGCAGATGGCCGACCACCTGGGTGCCGGGGCGGCCGTGGATGCCTCGCATGCTCACCTCCGAGAAGACGGGCTGGACTCCCGCGAGGAGGAGTCCGCGGTTGTACCAGGCGGCGAGATTGGGGGTGGACAGCATCAGGTGGCCGCCGGGGCGCAGCACGCGGCGCAGTTCGTCGAGGGCCGCGTCGGGGTCGACGAGGTGCTCGATGACCTCGCTGAACAGCACGGCGTCGGCGGCGCCGTCGGCGAACGGCAGCCCGCCGCCGCCCAGTTCGCCCCGCACGGCGTACGGGATGCGGGCCGCGGCGCGGCGCAGCGCGTCCTGCGACCAGTCGACGCCGACGATCCGGTGCCCTGGCAGGACCTCGGCCGCGATGGCGGCCGCGCTGCCGTCGCCGCAGCCGACGTCCAGCACGGTGGCAGCGGGCGCGCCGCGGGGCACCGGTCCCAGGGCCCGGGCCAGCATCAGTGCCTGGCGGCGGCTGCGGGCGTCGCCGGAGGCGACCGGGACGGCGGGGTTCTCGTAGAACTCCCGCAGACCGGGCGGGGGTGGTGGCACGGCGGTGAGGTGCCGGTTCATGGTGCGCCCCCGTCCGCCGCCCGGCCCTCGCCCGGCCAGGACGTGGCCGCCAGGGACTCCGCGAAGAGGGTGCCCAGCCGGGCGCCGGCCGCGTCGTCCAGGAGGGCGTGGGACCAGCGCAGCGCCAGTTGGATGCGCCCGCCGACGGAGACGGTGGTGACGGTCAGGCCGCGCGGCATGCGGGCGGGCGCGGAGAACCACACGGCGCTGGGCCGCCCCGCGTCGCCGAAGTCGAGCGGGTAGGGGATGCGGCCGATGTTGGAGAGCAGGGTGGTGGAGGCCAGCGGGGCGGCGGCGGTGCGCAGCGCGCGCGTGAGGACGCCGCGCACCCCGACGGGAAGCACCGGGGCCGTCAGCAGGGCGGCGCCCAGGCCGAGTTGGGACCCGGGCGCGGCTTTGAGGGCCCGGGTACGGGCGGCGGTGCGCCGCAGCAGCCGGGCGACGGCCGCCGGGTCGGGTGGCCCCGTGGTGAGCAGCGCGGCGTCCTGCTTCTCCTCCGGGCCGAAGCCGACGGATACCAGTCGGGTGCCGTTGCCGATGGGCATGTCCGTGCCGCGCGGGCGGTCGTCCACCGGCATGGTGACGACGACGGGCCCGCTCGGCCGCCCGTGGAGGTGGTTCCAGCGGGCGACCATCAGGCAGGTGGCGACGAGGAGTTGGTCGTTGACGGTGAACGCGGCCCGCCCGTCGGTACGGGGCGGCCGGGCCGGCACGGGCAGCTCGACGACGAGCATGCCGTTGCCGTCGGCGCGGTGCCCGTGCTCACCGGCGATCCGCACCGGCCGGACCAGGCCGTGTCCGCCGGCCGGCGGCGGGGCCTGCGGCGCCCCGCCCGCTGCGGTCCCGGTGGCACGTACGGGTGGTGGCGCCGGGGCGTTGTCGGCGCCTCCGTAGAGCTGGGCGGCGGTGGCCAGGACCCGCAGGCAGGCCGGGCCGTCCAGCGCGGTGTGGTTGATGGTGATGAGCAGGACCGTTCCGCCACCGGTCCGCTCGCCCTCGCCCGTTCCCTGCCTCTCGACGACCTCCATCCGTACGGGTGGCGAGGTGTCCAGCGGCGGGCAGTCGGTCAGCGCGCGTCGGCGCGCGCGTTCCAGGGCGTCCGGGCCCGGCGGCGGGAAGACGACCGGGTCCACGTCCGGGACACCGGTCAGCTCCCACTCGTACCGCCGCCGCCACCAGCGGTGCGGGGCCTGGCGCATCAGGATGCGGGGGTGGCGGCACAGCGCCTCGCGGAAGGCCGCCCGCAGCCTTCCGGGGTCGGGCCTGCCGGGCAGGTGCACCTCGATGTGCACGGTCTCCGGTTCCTCTGGTGTGAGGCAGTGCCGGGTGATCTCGTCCACCACCGGGAACGGAATCCGCCGTACGGCCCGGTACGCCGCCCCGGGCGGTCCGTCCCCGGCCGGTTCCTGCCGTGCCGGCTGCAGTGCGGTCATCGGGTGGGTTCCTCCCCGCTCCGGTCCGATGGGCTTGGTGGGTCCGACGGACCCGCGGGTCTGCCGTCTTGGGGCGCGAGGCCCGGCGGTACGCGACGCCGCCGGCGCCGCGGCAGCGGCGGGGCGGGAGGCGCCGATGTCTCCGCCTCCGGCCCGCCCGGCCCCGCTCCCGCCGGAGCCGGAGCCGGAACCGGAGCCAGTGCCGGCTCCGCGTCCGGTCCCGGCGGCGCTCCCGCGTGCGCCCCGCGCCGCGCCGACGCGGCGGGCACCGTCACCACCGCGGCCGCCAGCGCCAGCAGGGCCAGCGCCTGGGCCGGGGCGCTGAACGCCCCGGCGTCGGCGGCGGCGGGCTCGCCGGCGCCGAGGGCGGCCGTGATGCCGGCCCCCACCATGGCCAGGAGCGCGAGCGGCACGAGCAGCCCGTGCCGGAACCGGGCCACCAGCGCCAGCAGCGGCACGATCACGGCGTAGGGACCGGCGGCGAGCGCCACGACCACCGTGAGGGCGGCGGCCCCCAGGACCCAGGAGGGCGCGGGAGGCACCTGCGGCCGCGGCGGGGTGCGCGGCGCGCGGCGCACCAGCGCGGAGCCGACGAGCACCGCGATGCCGAGCGCGCCGCCGAGCAGGCCGAGGTCGTACGTGGTGGACGGCTCGTACGAGAGCTTCACCAGGCCGCCCCTGCCCGCCGGGACCAGGAACCCCTGCTGCCACCCGTCGAGCCGCACCGGCGACAGCTCGCGCCCGTCGAGCGTCGCGTGCCAGCCGTCGTTGGCGTTCTCGTACATCTGGAGGTACGCGGCCGCGCCCGCGCCGACCCGGACGGACCGCTGGTCGCCCGCCCAGTCGGCGGCGGTCACCGGCCGCTGTTCACTGGCGGGCGCGGGGGCGCTGCCGCGGGTGAGGCTGATGTCCGTCAGCGCCAGCGGCCCCTGGTCGCCGGCCTCCACCCGGTGCTGCCCGGAGGGCAGTTCCAGCCGCCCGCCGCTCGCCTCGCCCGCGCACAGCTCGACCTTGACGGGCTTGCGTTCGGTCAGGTCGCGGACGTACCCGGACGCCTTCGTGGCGTGCAGGGTGCCGTCCACGGCGAGCGGCGGCCCTTCGCCGCAGGGGAGCGAGAACCGGTCGCCGGGCGCGGGCGGCGGGGTCCGCAGCGCGTCCAGCGCGGGGATGTAGACCTCGCTCAGCCCGACGGGCAGGTGCAGTTCCTGGTCGGCGACCGGGTTGTGGACGGTGAGTTCCTTGACCTTGCTGATGGTGATGTCGAGGCGGTCGGTGGTGATGGGGTCGAAGCGGGCCTGGCCGTTCTCGTCGACGCCCGCGGTCGCCGCCCCGTCCGGCGAGTTGACGAGGATCTCCTCGGGCCGGGTGGAGAGGCCGCCCGCCGCGGCCAGCACGATCTGGTCCACGGCCCGCTTGCCGGGCCAGCGCAGGTGCAGCGTCGCCTTGTCGCCCGCGATCCAGGCGGTGGTCAGGTCGCCGTCGACGAGGTTGCGGGGGCTGAGCGAGCCCCCGAACCCGAAGGCCGTGGAGTCGGCGGAGGCGGTGATCCGGTCCTTCTGCCCGGGGGCCACCCGGTCCAGCAGCCGGTCGAGTTCCGGCCCGGGAACGGCCAGCGCACGGGCCGAGACCGCGTACGAAGCGCCGGCGCCGGTACGGAACTGGCGGTGCAGCCCCACCTCGGCGGAGACCGGCGAGAGGCCGCCGGGGTCGCTGCCGCGGTGCAGGGAGTACGTCTTGGAGGGCGCCGTCGAGTCCTCGCTGTCGGTCGGCAGCCGGAGCAGCCGGGTGACCTGGACACCCGGTACGGACACCTCGGAGAAGCCCGCGCCGGACAGCCCCGCGCGCGGTGTCTGCGACCCGAGAATCGTGATCTTGAGCCACTTCGCGGTCCCGGCGGGCGCCCTGACCTGCTGCCTGGCGCCGTTCGTCAGCAGTTGGCTGTCCACGCTGCCCCGGTCGGTCTGCACGCGTACGGACGTCGGCGCCGCCCGCATCCCGTCGCCGGGCAGCGGCGTGAGGGAGATCGCGGACGGCACGGACGTGGGCCGGGTGAAGCCGATCCGCAGCCACTGGCCCACCGGATCGCCCGCGCTGCCCTCGGCCCAGCCGGTGTCCGGGTTGCCGTCGAAGGCGTTCACCGGGTCGTACTGCGGCAGGTGGAAGAGCCAGTTGCCGCTGCTGGACGCGGTGACGGAGGAGGCGCCGCGCAGCACGGCGGTGGTCTGGTGCCCGATGCCCCGGGTGGGCAGGATCTGCCGCGGTTCGAGCCCCGGGTCCTGGACGCTGTCCGGGTGATTTCGCTCGCCGGGCGTGTACGTATAGGACGTATGGGAGTTGACCAGGCCGAACCGGGTGTCGGCACGGCGCAGCCCGTCGCCGGTCAGCTGGAGTGTCGGGGTGCCGACGCCCGGGTGGTTGTCGCCGGTCAGCACGGCCGGGCGGGCCCGCAGCGAGGGGTCGGCGGACAGCGGGAGCAGCGCCTCGGGGCCCCCGCTGACCTGCGCGGTGTCGGCCACCGGACGGGCGGTGACCGGCCCGGGGCGCGGGGTGTCCACCGGTTCGTAGACCTCCACCGAGCGCTGGCGCGGGTACAGGCCCTGGATCTGGACCGGGGTGCCGGGGGCGATGCGCCCGTCGGTGGTCGGCGGGCCGAAGGAGGCGACCTTGCGGTAACCGGACGCCTCCAGGGTCCGCTTGACGGTCTGCGTCGGCACATAACCGATCTGGTCCGGGTCGAGGTCGTTGCGTACGACGACGTCGTAGAGCCCGGCCCGGCCCAGGAAGTCGCGCAGCCCCGGCACTTCGGAACCGGACAGCAGCGCTTGTTCGACGGCGTCCAGGGCGCGCCGCACGCCCGGCGTCCCGAACGGTACGAAGTCGCGCTGCGCCCACCGGGAGCGGGCGAGCACGTCCAGCGGCTCGTCGATGGGCGAGCCCCAGGTGTAGACGCCGTGCGCGGTGGCGGGGACGACGAGGGCGCGGTTGTCGGGCGTGTTCTTCTTGAGCCAGCCGGCGGTCCGCTCCCAGGCGGACGGGAGCTTCTTGAAGGCGCCGGGCTGGAGGACGGTGCCGTTCAGGAACGGCAGGGCCAGCGCGGGAAGGGTGAGCAGCGCGACGAACAGCGCCACGTGGCGGCGTCCCGGCACGCGCCGGGTGCCGCGCCGCTCGGCGGCCACCCCGACGAGGTGCGCCAGGCCGAACGCGAGCGCCAGCGCCAGCCCCGGCTCGAACTTGTAGATGTTGCGGAACGGCCGCAGCCAGCCGTTCAGCCAGTCCTGCCACAGCCCGTGGAAAGGGCCGCCCAGCGAACCGGCGTACCCCGTCAGGCAGATACCGGCCACGACCAGCACCGTCAGCAGCAGCCAGCGCCGCTCCGGCACGTCCCGGCGGGCCAGCCCGGCCAGGCCCAGCGCGGCGGCCAGCGCCGAGCCGAGGATCGCGGCGGCGCCCGCCGCCATGGTCCAGCCGGCCGGCAGCCACGGTTCGCCGAAGTTCAGGTAGCCGGTCCAGTTCCCGGCGCCGCGCAGCAGCTCGGTCGCCGACATGGTGCCGGTCGTGGTGTTCGCCTGCTCGATGTAGGGCATGAAGTTCTCGCCGTGCACCCCGAGCAGCAGCAGCGGCACCGCCCACCACGCGGTCGCCAGGATGACGCCGGGGATCCACCACACCAGCAGGGCCCTGCGCCGGGCGCCCGTGTGGGTCAGCACGTACAGCAGGACGGGCAGCAGCGCGGCCAGCGTCGAGGCCGCGTTGACGCCGCCCATGAAAGGAATGAGCAGCGCCGAGCGGGTGGCCGCCAGGCGCGCCGTGGCGTGCGGGTTGGTGAGCGGCAGCAGCACCCAGGGGAGCAGCGCGCCGGGCAGGGCCGCGGCGGACGTGGAGCCGATGACCATGGTGAACACCGGCCACAGCGCGTACGCGGCGGCGGCGAGCAGCCGGGCCGGCGGCGTGCCGGCGCGCAGCCGTTCGGCCAGCCGCAGCGCGCCCCAGAAGGCGGCGGTGACGATCAGCGACATCCACAGCCGCTCGGCGATCCACACCGGGAGGTGGACGAGGTCCGCCAGGGCGTAGTACGGCAGGGAGGGGAAGGCGTAGCCGACGTACTGGTCCGTGATGCCGCCGAAGCCCGCCCGGTCGTGCCACAGCTGCCCCAGGTCGCCCAGGAACCGCCACGGGTCGGTGGCCACCCCGAGCTTGGTCTCGAACGTCATCTTCCCGGACGACGGCACGAGGAAGAGCACGAAGGCGGCGGCCCAGAAGCCCAGCAGCCAGCGCCGGGACCGGGGCGGTCCGGGCGGTGGCGCGCCGGGCGCGGACGCCGGGGTGCCACCGGCGTCCGGCGATCCCGGGGAGCTGGACTGGAGGGTCTGGGTCATGGCAACCGCCGCAGGATGAGGAGAAGGTTCCAGGTGGCTACTTCGCGGACGACCGGCAGGCGCGGGATCGTTTCGGCCAGGAACGGCGCGTAACGGGAGCGGGCCGTCACGATCCGTACGTCGTCCCGGGCCCTGACCTGGCGCAGCGTCCGGCCGACGTGCAGCGTGAAGAGGTTCTCGCCCAGGGTGTGCTTGGCGTCCCGGCCGGTGCGCCGCCGGTAGAGCGCGCGGGCCCGCGCGGCGCCCAGGTAGTGCCAGGGCGCCGTCTCGTGCCCGCCCCAGGGCGAGAGCCAGTTGGTGAACGACAGGTAGATCAGGCCGCCGGGCCGGGTGACCCGCACCTGCTCGCTGAGGAAGGTCAGCGGGTCCGCGACGTGCTCCAGGACGTTTGAGGAGAAGCAGACGTCGGCGGTGCCGTCGGCCAGCGGCAGGAGGTAGCCGTCGGCGAGCACCGCGCCGTCCGGGGCCCGGCCGCGGGCGGTCAGCTCGCGCGGGTCCGGCTCGAAGAGGTAGCCGTGCGCGCCGCGGCGGCGGAACTCCTCGGTGAAGTGGCCGCTGCCGCCGCCGACGTCGGCGACGACCAGGCCCTGCAGCGGCAGGTACCGTTCGAGCTGGTCGGCGGCGTCCCGCGCGAGCAGCCCGTAGCAGTGCTCGGGGTCGTGCTGCTCGCGCAGGAAGGCGCGGAAGAGGGCGAGAGATCTGCGCAGGGAGGGATCCCGCACCTCAGCATCACCGCCCGGACGGGAAGTCGAGACGTGCCTCGGCGTACGATTCCGCCGCCACGGCCCGGAAACTGCGCACCGTGGCGCTCCACCGGAAGCGGGCGGCGCGCCGCGCGGCGGCGGCGCCCAGGGCCGTGCGGCGCGGCCGGCTGAGCGCGAGCGCGCACCAGTGCGCGGCGAAGGAACTCTCCCCGCGGGCCAGCAGCCCGGTCGTCCCGTCGTCGACCGAATCGCGCAGGCCCGGTATGTCGAAGCCGACCGCCGGAGTGTGCCGGGCGGCCGCCTCCATGACGACCAGGCCCCAGCCCTCGACGAGCGAGGGGTGCAGCAACAGCCAGGCGCGGCAGAGCAGTTCGTGCTTGTCGCGTTCGCTGATCCGGCCGGTGAAGTGCACGCCGGGCCCGGCCATGGCCTCCAGGCGGGCGCGCTCGGGGCCGTCGCCGACGATGACCAGCCGGCCGCCGGTGACCGGCCGTACCCGCTCCCACAGGCGCAGCAGCAGGTCGACGCGCTTGTACTCGACCAGCCTGCCCATGGCCAGGAACAGCGGCTCGGGCGACTCCGGCAGCAGCGGCCCCGGCTCCTCCACGCCGTTGTGGACCAGCCGGATGCGGTCCCGTTCCACGCCGAGGCCGCGCAGCGCGGCGGCGGTCGAACCGGAGACGGCGACCATCAGGTTGCCGCGGTGGGTGCCCGCCAGCGCCCAGTGCTCCAGGCGGCGGCCGAGCCGGGCGGCGGGTGCCGGGTACCGCATGCCCCACAGGTCCGTGTGGACGTGGTTGACCAGGCACAGCGTCGGCCCGCTGTGCCACAGCGGCGCCAGGTACGGCATGCCGTTGCAGACCTCCACCAGCAGGTCGCACTCGCCGACCCGGCGGGCGAACTGCCGTGGGGCGCGCAGGTAGTGCCCGGCGTCGCCGCCGGCGGAGACCACGCGGTAGCCGCGGTCGGCCGCGGGGCCGCCGCACAGCAGGGTGACCTGGTGGCCGTGGGCGGTGAGCCCCTCGGCGATGCGGTCGACGAGCAGCTCGGAGCCGCCGGCGGCGGGGTTGCCCAGGTCGCGGCGGGCGAGGAAGACGATACGGCGGGGGAGCGGGCGTGCCGCGGGCAGTGCTGTCCGGGCGGACGGTTCAGGTCGTACAGCCGGTGCGGGACGTGCGGGTGGTGCGGCGGACAAGGACGGTCGTACGTGCTGGGGCATGTGCGCTCCAACTCGTCTCAGGGTGCGGTACCAGTGTGTGGGGGGACGTACTGCGTGCTGAGTCGTGCGGACCTGCCGGCCGGGGACTGCGGTCGCGGGGACGTCGGGGTGTGGGGTGGATAGTTTTCGCCGCCCTGTTCGATGCGGCTACTCACCGGCGTGACAATTTCTGCCCCGGTTCTGCCTGACGCCTCATCACTTCGCGCAGAATCAGCTGAACCGCCGCCTCCCGCGCACCACCAGCACCACACCGAAGAGCGTCAATCCGCCGCCCGCCACGGCCGCGGCCAGCGGCGCGGTCTCCCCGACCAGTTGGAGCCTGGTGCTGTCCGCGTCCGCCAGCGCCACCTGCTGGCGCTGGGTCGCGGGCGTGAACTCGATGCCGCTCCCGCGCAGCAGCGTGACCGCGTCGGCCCGCGCCCCCGGTGCCCGCAGCGTCTTGTGCGGCGAGATCGACGCGTTGACGATCCGCCCGGTACGCCGGTCCACGACCAGCTCGATCCCGCTGTTGGCGTACCACTCCTCGGCCTGGACCTGGCCCTGCCCCGGCCGCCCGACCAGCCGTCCCGGCACCTGCCGGCTGCCCGTCCTGGTGGGCTCGACGGTCCCGGTGAAGCGGTAGCCCTCGTAGCCCTGTATCCGCTTGGTGCCCGCGAAACGGAGCGGCACCGCCGCGCCCAGGGTGTTGTCCCACCAGCGGTAGGACTTGCGCTGCACGTCGAAGGGGAACTTCAGGTACGCGTCCCCCTCGAAGCGGGTGGGCGCCTCCTTGCAGCAGTGCACCGGGGCGTTGGTGCGCCGGTCGGTGACCCACCGCTCCAGCGTCCACTGGAACGCCTTGCGCGGGTCCTTCAGCGCCAGCGTCACCGGGGTGTCCACGGTCGTGGACACGTCCCACACGGCCCGTCCGCTGCGCTCGCTCTCCGCCACGTCGCCCAGCACGTGCCGGGTGATGGTGATCTTCTGCCCGTTCCTGGTGCGCAGCGCCTCGGTGTCGAAGTAGCTGCCGGTGCCGGCGAAGACGGTCGTCACGTCGACATCGACCGGGGTGCGCTGGGCGCGCGGCGCGACGTACCAGACGAGCAGCGGGGCGAGCACCAGGAGGAAGACCCCGAGGCCCAGCAGGACCAGGGAAAAGGGCGAGGCGGTCTTACGCATACGGGCACTCCTGAGGGCGGCGGGGGCAGTGCGCGTGCGGCGTGGCGGTGGTCCGGGTGAACGGGCGGGAACCGTAGGCGAATACTTGACACGCCGTCAATGCCTCCCCAGACTCGGCAAGCACCGCGCCGGACCGGGGCCCACGCACAGCGCAACCCTCGACGCACCTCTCCACGAAGGGGCTCGCCGCGCCATGCACAGACTGCTCGCCGCCGTACTGACCTCGCTGGTTGCCGCCGCCCTCGCCGTCGGCGCCGCGTTCGGCATCGTCGCCGCACTCGGCGCCACGCCCGAGCAGCCGAACGTCCCCCTGGTGACCTTCGACCGGGCGCGCTAGGGGCGGCAGGCGTGGTGGAGACCGTCCGCTCGGCCTGGCACGACGTACCCCGCTCCCAGGTGCGGCGGTTCGCCGCCCTCGCCCTCGACGAGGTCCCGGCGCTGGCCCAGCGCATCCTGGCGGAGATCCGCCGCGAGTACCCCCAACTGCCCCTCGTGCTGGACGAGTACGGCGAACCGCGCGCCCTGGTGGGCATCCGGCAGTCCCTGGAGCACTTCGTCGAGCACATGTCCGCCGGCCCGGACCGCCCGCACGTCCACCCGCGGATCTTCCAGGAGTTCGGCCGCGGCGCCGGCATCCAGGGCCGCAGCCTGGACGCCCTCCAGGCGATCTACCGGCTGGGCGTACGGCTGGCCTGGCGCCGGCTGGCCGAGATCGGCCAGCAGGTGGCGATTCCGGCCCCCGCCATGTACGAACTGGCCGAATCCGGCTTCGAATACCTGGACGGGCTGGTGGCCGAATCGGTACGCGGCTTCGCCGAGGCGGCGGCCCGCCAGGCGGGCGAACGGCTGCGGCACCAACGGCGGCTGATGGAGCAGCTGTTCGCGGCCGGGACCCGGGCGCACGCCGCCCCCGCGCTGGTGGACCGCGCGGCCCGGATCGGCTGGACCCTGCCCGAACGGGTCGCCGTCGCCGTACTGCTGCGCCCGGCCCGCGAGTCCGTGGCCCCTGCCGTCGGCCCGGACGTCCTGCTGGACATGGAGTGCGAGCGGCCCCGGATGGTGGTGCCCGACCCGGACGCCGCCGGGCGCGGGGAACTGCTCCAGCGGGCCACCGCGGGGTGGTCGGGCGCACTCGGCCCGGCCGTGCCGCTGGCGCACGCGGCGAAGTCGCTGCGCTGGGCCGGCGCCGCGGTCGACCTGATGGAACGCGGCCTGCTGCCCTCCGGGCAGCTCCTGCACTGCACCGAGCACACCGAGGCACTGGTCCTGCTGCCGCCCGAGGAACTGATCGAGGACCTGACCCGGCGGCGGCTGGAGCCCCTCGCGCACTGCGGCCCCACCCACGGGCGCCGGCTGGCCGAAACCCTGCTCGCCTGGCTGGAGACGCGCGGCGGCGCCCCCGAGGTGGCCGCCAGGCTCGGCGTCCACCCGCAGACCGTCCGCTACCGGCTGCGCCGCATACGGGAGCTGTGGGGCGACGAGGTGGACGACCCGGACCGCCGCTTCGAACTCGAACTGGTGCTGCGGGCCCGGCGGTTGCGCGGCGAGCTCAGCGTGCCCGGCCGCCCGCCCTGCCCTCGATGAACAGCTCGAACCCGTCCAGCAACCGGGCCATGCCGAACTCGAAGATCGCGCTCAGGCGCAGCATGCCCGTGTCGTCGTCCATGTCGTTGACCCCTTCGTACATGGGGAACGAGCCGGAACCGAGGATCCGCTCGTACTCCGGCTCCTGCGACGCCATCCACTGCTCCCGGTCCATGCCGGTCAGCTGCTCGGCCTCCGTGTCCTCTTCCAGGGCGACCGCCGTGCCCCGCACGTGATTGATCAGGGTCAGGGCCAGGCGCAGCCTGGCCATCGGATCGAAGCCCGCCAGCCGGGCCATGGTCCACTCGATGACGACCATCGCGTGCGGCATGGGCTGCGGGCGGGTGAGGGACAGGTACTGGGCCACCCACGGATGCCGCTGGTACAGGTCCCACTGGAGGCGGGCCCCGGCCTCCATACGGGCGCGCCAGTGCTCCGGCCCCGGGTCGGGCAGCTCGATCTCGGCGAAGGTGGCGTCCGCCATCAGCAGCACCAGCTCCTCCTTGTTCGCCACATGGCGGTAGAGCGCCATCGAGGACGCCCCGAACTCGGCGGCGACCCGGCGCATCGACAGGGAGCGCAGGCCCTCGGTGTCGGCGATCCGGATGCCGGCCCGGACGATGCGGTCGCGGCTCAGGCCGGAAGCGGGGCCGAGGCCGTCCGAGGGGCGGCGCCGGCCGCCGCCGGGGCTGCCGTGGTCGCGTGTCCTGGGCGCGGGGCCGCCGTCCGCCGGACGCGCACCGGCCGGCGCGACCACCGTGCCCACCCCCGGCACGGCCCGCACCAGCCCGTCCTGGCGCAGCGTCGTGAGGACCTTGGTGGCGGTCGCCATCGCCACGCCCCACTCCTGGGTGATCCGCCGGGTCGAGGGCACCCGCTCGCCCTCGGCCAGCTCGCCGGCCTCGATGCGCCGCCGGATCTCCGCGACGATCCGGCGGTACGGGGGCGGTTCCGAACGGTCCACGTGGCATCCTCCGTACTAGTGCACCAAGGGGATCGAGCGTAGCAGGGGCGTGCTTCCGCCGGTGGGGGCATTCCGTGTGCACTAGTGTGACGCAGCTCCAATCGCCAGGTGCACCATGGGGTTTGCGGTGTAAGCGCGCCCTGTTTACCTTCCTTTCCGTGACGCTTACCCCGTACACGCGGCAGCCCCTGGCCGGGCGCCGCGAGTGGACCGCCCTCGCCGTCCTCCTGCTGCCCTGCCTGCTCGTCTCCATGGACGTCTCGGTGCTCTACTTCGCCGTGCCGTTCCTCTCCGAGGAACTGGCGCCCAGCGGCGTCGAACAGCTGTGGATCCTCGACGTCTACGGCTTCGTCCTGGCCGGGCTCCTGATCTCCATGGGCGCGCTCGGCGACCGCGTCGGCCGCCGCAAGCTGCTGCTCTCCGGCGCCGTCCTCTTCGGCGTCGCCTCGGCCCTGGCCGCGTACGCGCAGAGCCCCGCCATGCTCATCGCCGCCCGCGTGGTGCTCGGCGTCGGCGGCGCCACGCTCATGCCGTCCACGCTGGCCCTGATCCGCAACCTCTTCCACGACGCCGGGCAGCGCGGCAGGGCCGTGGCGATCTGGTCCGGCGCCATGATGGGCGGCATCGCGATCGGACCGGTGCTCAGCGGCGCCCTGCTGGAGCACTTCTGGTGGGGCTCGGTGTTCCTGATCAACGCCCCGGCGATGGTGCTGCTGCTCGTGGCCGGGCCCCTGCTGCTCCCGGAGTTCAAGAACCCGGCGGCCGGGCGCTTCGACCTGCCGGGCTCGCTGCTCTCCCTGGCCGCGATGCTGCCGGTGGTCTACGGCATCAAGGAGACGGCCCGCGACGGCTTCGCGGCGCTGCCCGCGCTGGCCGTGGTGGCGGGGCTGCTGGCCGCCGCCGCGTTCGTACACCGCCAGCGCACCGCGGAGCACCCCATGCTGGACATGGAACTGTTCCGGCACCGCGGCTTCTCCGGCTCGGTCCCGGCGAACCTGCTCGCGATGTTCGTGCTCGTCGGCTGCGCGGTCTTCTTCACCCAGTACCTCCAGTCCGTACGGGGCATGCGCCCGCTGGAGGCGGCCCTGTGGAACGTGGTGCCGACACTGGTGGTGGGCGGCATGGCCCCCGTCGCCGCGGCGCTCGCGCGGCGCGTGGACCGGGCCTTCGTCATCGCCGGCGGATTCCTGGTCGCGGCCGCCGGGTTCGGGTGGCTGACCCTGGTGGACGCGGGCACGCCGCTGTGGGTCGTGCTGGCGGCATGCGGCGTCTACGCGTCGGGCCTGGTGATGGTGATGTCGCTCGGCACCGAACTGGCCATCGGCGCCGCACCGCCGGAGCGCGCCGGCTCGGCCTCCGCGCTCCTGGAATCGGGCTCCGAGCTGGGCGGCGCCCTCGGCATGGCGGTCCTGGGCACCGTCGGCAGCGCCGTCTACCGGGGCGACGTCGGCGGCGCGGTGCCCGCAGGGCTGCCCGCCGGCCTGGCGGACACCGTGCGGGAGACGCTCGCCGGGGCGGCGGCAGTCGCGGGGGAACTGCCGGGCCGGGCGGGCGAGGCGCTGCTGGCGGCGGCCCGTACGGCGTTCACCCACGGGATGCACGCGGCGGCGAGCGCCGCGGCGGTCGTGATGGTGCTGGGGGCGGTGCTGGCGGCGGCCCTGCTCAAAGGCGTACGGACGCAGCCGCCGGCGCCGGAGGAGGGCACGGCCGAAGGCGCGCCGGCCACCGGACTCCGGTCGTCCGGAGCCCGGTGACCGGCCCGTCCTCCGGTCAGCCTCCGGTCAGCTGAAGTCCAGGTCGCCCGTCCGCGTCCGCTTCAGCTCGAAGAACTTGTCGTAACCGGCGAGCAGGCGGACGCCGTCGAAGACCCGTACCGCCTCCTCGCCGCGCGGGATCGCGGTCAGCACCGGGCCGAAGAAGGCGACGCCGTCGACGTGGATCGTGGGCGTGCCGACCTCCTCGCCGACCGGGTCCATGCCCTCGTGGTGGCTCTTGCGCAGCGCGTCGTCGTAATCCGTGCTCTTCGCGGCACCGGCCAGCGCGGCGGGCAGGCCGACCTCGGCGAGGGCCTCCTCGACGACGGTGTCGTAGTCCTCCCGGTCCTCGTTGTGCAGACGCGTGCCGAGCGCCGTGTACAGGTCGCGCAGGACCTCCTCGCCGTGCTCCTGGGCCGCGGCGATGCACACCCGTACGGGGCCCCAGCCCTTTTCCAGCAGCTCCTGGTACCGCTCGGGCAGGCCCTCGCGCCCCTCGTTGAGCACGGACAGGCTCATCACGCGGAAACGCAGGTCGAGGTCGCGGTGGCGCTCCACCTCCAGGATCCAGCGGGAAGTGATCCACGCGAACGGACAGGTGGGATCGAAGTAGAAGTCAATTGTGTGACGGGTGTTGCTCGGGGAAGACGCATTTTGGGCAGTCATGGCGCCACGATAGTTCGATTCGTGACTACCGGCCGGGCTTTATTCGCCGTCGGCGTACGCACGGGGAGCGGCGGGCGGCCTACTCCGGCGCGATGCCCAGCATCCGCCGGAGCAGCTCCTTGAGCAGGGTGCGCTCCGTGACGGACAGCTCGCCGAGCGGCTCGCGGGCGAAGTCGAGGGAGTCGCGCAGCCGTTCGGCCGTCGCGGCGCCCGCGTCCGTGGGGGCGGCCAGCTTGACGCGGCGGTCGGCGGGGTCCGGGCGGCGCTCGACGAGGCCGCGGGTCTCCAGCCGGTCCACGATCCCGGTCACGTTCGACGGCTCGCACTTCAGGCGCTGGGCTATCCGGCGCATCGGCATCGGCTCGTGGGCGAGCAGGCCGAGGACGCGGGCCTGGGCGCCGGTGAGGGAGTGCTCGGCCGCGGCGTTCTCGTACTCCTCGTAGTAGCGGGCCACGACGGTGCCGATCAGCTCGACGACCTCACAGGTCAGGTGGTCTGGGCGAGGAGTCATGACACCAGGATAGCGAATTGCTTGACAACATGAAATATCGAGGAGCATGGTTGTTTCATCACCTGAAGCATTTAGGAGGAGCAGCTCATGTCCGCACTGCCCACGTCCGGCCGCGAATGGCACCTGGTCGCCCGCCCGCACGGCTGGCCGAAGCCGGAGGACTTCGCGCTGCGCGAGGCCGCGGTCCCCGAGCCCGGCGAGGGGCAGCTCCTCGTCCGCAACCTGTACTTCTCCGTCGACCCGTACATGCGCGGCCGCATGAACGACGTGAAGTCCTACACCCCGCCGTTCAAGCTGGACGAGCCGATGGAGGGCGGCGCGGTCGGCGAGGTCGTCGCCTCCGGCGCCGAGGGCTTCGCGGCCGGCGACCACGTCCTGCACTTCAAGGGCTGGCGTGAGTACGCGGTCGTCGACGCCGCCAAGGTCGCCAAGGTGGACGCGTCCCTGGCCCCGCTCTCCGCGTACCTGGGCGTGCTGGGCATGCCGGGCCTGACGGCGTATGCGGGCCTGCTGGAGGTCGCCTCCTTCAAGGAGGGCGACGCCGTCTTCGTGTCCGGCGCGGCCGGCGCGGTGGGCGGCGAGGTCGGCCAGATCGCCAAGCTCAAGGGCGCCTCGCGGGTCATCGGCAGCGCCGGCTCGGACGAGAAGGTCAAGCTGCTGACGGAGGAGTACGGCTTCGACGCCGCCTTCA
Source organism: Streptomyces sp. NPDC017529 (assembly GCF_044329785.1). Classification (NCBI taxonomy): domain Bacteria; kingdom Bacillati; phylum Actinomycetota; class Actinomycetes; order Kitasatosporales; family Streptomycetaceae; genus Streptomyces; species Streptomyces sp. NPDC017529. The sequence goes on along the minus strand of NZ_JBIRJY010000003.1, from coordinate 160,959 downwards.
ACTACAAGTCGGACGAGTCCGTCAAGGAGCAGCTCAGGAAGGCCGCCCCCGACGGCATCGACGTCTACTTCGACAACGTCGGCGGCGACCACCTGGAAGCCGCCATCGACTCGCTGAACGTGCACGGCCGGGTCGCCGTCTGCGGCATGATCTCGCAGTACAACGCCACCGAGCCCACCCCGGCGCCGCGCAACCTCGCGCTGGTCATCGGCAAGCGGCTGCGCATCCAGGGCCTGCTGGTCGCGGACCACAGCGACCTCCAGGAGCAGTTCGTCTCGGAGGTCTCGGCCTGGGTGCGCTCGGGCGAGCTGAAGTACCGCGAGACGAAGGTCGCCGGCATCGAGAACGGCTTCGAGGCCTTCATCGGCCTGCTGCGCGGCGACAACACCGGCAAGATGATCGTGGATCTCACGGACTGAACCCGGATTCACGGCAGTTCGCCGGGCTACTAGGCTCGGCGCCGAGCCGTCGCGACCGTGGGCGCGAGTCGCGGCGAACCACAGGAGGAACCGTTATGGCCATCCAGCCCGTAGACGTCGTCTACACCGCCGTCGCCACCGCAGAGAACGGCCGGGACGGCCGCGTCGCCAGCGACGACGGCAACCTGGACGTCGTCGTCAACCCGCCCAAGGAGCAGGGTGGCAGCGGCGCCGGCACCAACCCCGAGCAGCTCTTCGCGGCCGGCTACAGCGCCTGCTTCCAGGGCGCGCTGAGCGTGGTCGCCCGCCAGGAGAAGGCGGACGTCTCCGGCTCCCGGGTGACCGCCAAGGTCGGCATCGGCAAGACCCCGTCCGGCGGCTTCGGCCTCACGGTCGAGATCTCCGCGTCCATCCCGAACGTGGACGCCGCCACCGCCAAGGACCTGGTGGAGAAGGCGCACCAGGTGTGCCCGTACTCGAACGCCACCCGCGGCAACATCGACGTCAAGCTGAGCGTCGCCTGAGGCCGAGGTGGCCCACCGCGTGGCGAGGTACCGCGTGGCGACCCACCGCGTGGTCACACATCGCGTAGTGGCGCGCCACGTGGTGACACGCCGCGCCTGAAGCGGTGCCGACGTGCCGGGGGCCGTACCCCTTCCCGGGGTGCGGCCCCCGGCCGTACGGTCGGTACCGTCGGCGGACGGCCCGGCCGGCGCCCGTGTGACCCGGGCCACTTGTACGACATCTTGACGCCATTGCCGTGTAATCGATTACGTAGCTCCCACGAAATCGATTACACACCGACGTGCGATCGAGACGCCACGACCACCGGTGTCCTCGACCCGCCTTCACGGAATGGCAAAGGCGCCATGGCGAAGATCAAGGATGTGGCCGAGCGGGCCGGAGTGTCCGTGGCAACCGTCTCCCGGGTGCTCAACGGGCGCAGCCCGGTCGCCGAGACCAGGGAGCGGGTGCTCGCCGCCGTCGCGGCGCTCGGCTACCGGCCCAACAGCGTCGCCCGCGCCCTGCGCACCGCCCGCACCGGCGCGCTCGGCCTGGTCATCAGCGACCTGACCAACCCCTTCTTCACCGAACTCGCCGACGCCGTGGAGGACGCGGCGCGCGGCCGCGGCTACAGCCTGGTCATCGGCAACGCCGCCGAACGCCCCGACCAGCAGGACGACTACATCCGTACGCTGCTGGACCGCCGGATCGACGGACTGCTGGTCAGCTCGGCCGGCACCGGCTCCGCGATGCTGAGCGAGGTCGTCGCCTCCGGCACCCCGCTGGTGCTGCTCGACCGGATGGTGCCCGGCATCGACGCGCCGTGCGTCCGCGCCGACGGCGCCGCCGCGCTCACCGGCCTCGCGGCCCACCTGGCCGCCCTCGGCCGGCGGCGCCCCGCCATCATCGTCGCCCCGGCCGGCACGCCGACCGGCGACGAGCGGCTGGAACAGTTCCGTACGGCGCTGGCCGCCCACGGCATAGCGCTGCCGGACGAGCGGGTCGGCTCCACGCCCGATCTCCAGCCCACCGGCGGACGCCGGGTGATGCGCGGCTTCCTGGACCTGCCCGAGCCGCCCGACGCCGTCCTGGCCACCGACAACCTGATGGCGCTCGGCGCGATGGACGAACTCCGCGCACGCGGGATGCGGGTGCCCGACGACATGGCCCTGGTCGTCTACGACGACGTGCCGTGGTTCACGCACATCGACCCGCCGCTGACCGCCATCGCCCAGCCCACCCGCGAGCTGGGCCGGGCCGCCGTGCAGACCCTGCTGGAACGGATCGAGGGGCGCGCGGCCGACTCCGTACTGCTGCCCGCCCGGCTCGTCACCCGCCGCTCCTGCGGCGAACAGGCCGACGGGCACGAGGAGCGCACCGAAGAGGAGAGGGGCAGCGCATGACCGGCGTCAACGACGACGTCCGGGGCGACGCGCCGGCCGGACGCGAACTGCTGCGCGTGGAGGGGGTGACGAAGTCGTTCCCCGGCGTCCGCGCCCTGGACGGCGTGGACCTGAGCCTGCGCGCCGGCGAGGTGCACGTCCTGCTCGGCGAGAACGGCGCGGGCAAGAGCACCCTGATCAAGATGCTCTCCGGCGCCCACCGGCCCGACGCCGGCCGGATCCTGGCGGACGGCGGCCCCGACGGCTCCCGCGACGGGCTGCACGAGGTGCACGTCCGCTCCGCGCAGGACGCCGAACGGCTCGGCATCGCCACCATCTACCAGGAGTTCAACCTCGTCCCCGGCCTGACCGTCGCCGAGAACGTCTTCCTCGGCCGGCAGCCGCGCACCGCGCTGCGCCTGATCGACAAGAAGGCCATGCGGGCCCGCGCCGCCGAACTGCTGCGCCGGGTGCGCCTGGACGTCTCCCCGGACACCCCGGTCGCCGAACTGGGCATCGCCCGCCTCCAGATGGTGGAGATCGCCAAGGCGCTGAGCCTGCGCGCCCGCGTCCTGATCATGGACGAGCCGACCGCCGTCCTCACCTCCGAGGAGGTCGAGACGCTCTTCGGACTCGTGCGCGAACTGCGCGACGAGGGCGTCGGGATCATCTTCATCACCCACCACCTGGAGGAGATCGGCGCCCTCGGCGACCGCGTCACCGTCCTGCGCGACGGCCGTTCGGTGGCCGAGGTGCCGGCCGGTACCGACGAGGACGAGCTGATCCGCCTGATGGTGGGCCGGGACATCGCCGAGCAGTACCCGCGGCAGCGCCCCGAGGCGCCGGGCGCGCCCCTGCTGCGCGTACGCGGCCTGACGCGGCACGGCCCCCGCGGCACCCCGGTCTTCGAGGACGTCGGCTTCGAGGTGCGGGCCGGCGAGGTCGTGGGCCTCGCGGGCCTGGTCGGCGCGGGCCGCACCGAGGTCGCGCGGGCGCTCTTCGGGGCGGACCGCTACGACGCCGGAACCGTCGAGGTCGACGGCCGGGCACTGGCACCCGGCGACGTACGGGCCGCCCTGCGCGCCGGGCTGGGCCTGGTGCCCGAGGACCGCAAGGGCCAGGGGCTGGTCCTCGACGCCTCCCTCCAGGACAACCTGACGCTGGCCCGGCTGGACCGGGACACCCGCGGCGGCCTGGTGGACCGGCGCGCCCAGCGGCGCGCGGCGGCCGAGGTGGCCGCGCGGCTGAAGGTGCGGATGAGCGGGCTCGGGCAGCGCGCCCGCACCCTCTCCGGCGGCAACCAGCAGAAGATCGTCATCGGCAAGTGGCTGCTGGCCGGTACCCGGCTGCTGATCCTCGACGAGCCGACGCGCGGCATCGACGTCGGCGCCAAGGTCGAGATCTACCAACTGGTCAACGAGCTGACCGCGGCCGGTCACGCGGTGCTGATGATCTCCAGCGACCTGCCCGAGGTGCTCGGCATGAGCGACCGGGTGCTGGTCATGGCGCAGGGCCGGCTGGCCGGCGAGCTGACCGCCGAAGAGGCGACGCAGGACGCGGTGATGGAGCTGGCGGTGCGGCAGGCGCACGCCGCACCCGGCCCGCGCGACACGAACGAGAGCGCGATGGAGGGCTCGGATGTCCGCTGAAGTGAAGACGGGAGCCGGCGCCGAGGCGGTCGGCGCCGCACCGGCAGGCGACGGGTTCGGCCCCTGGTTCGGCCGGGCGGTCCTGAGGAACGGCCCGCTGGGCGGCCTGGTCGCCCTCGTCGTGGTCATGGCGGTCCTGTCCGGGGACTTCCTGAACGGGCAGAACCTCCTGAACGTCGGTGTCCAGGCGTCCGTCACCGCGATCCTCGCCTTCGGCGTCACCTTCGTGATCGTCTCGGCCGGCATCGACCTGTCGGTCGGCTCGGTCGCGGCGCTCGGCTCCACCGTCGTGGCCTGGGCCGCGACCGACGCGGGCCTGCCGGTGTGGGCTGCCGTCCTGCTGGGCCTGGCGACCGGCGCGGCGGCGGGCCTGGTCTCCGGCGCGCTCGTCGCGTACGGGAAGCTGCCCGCCTTCATCGCCACCCTCGCGATGCTCTCCGTCGGCCGCGGCCTCGCGCTGGTCATCACGGGCGGCACGCCGATCCCGTTCCCGGCCTCCGTGAGCAAGCTGGGGGACACGCTGGGCGGCTGGCTGCCCGTTCCGGTCCTCGTCATGATCGCCACAGGGCTGATCGCGGCGCTGGTCCTCAACCGTACGTACGCGGGCCGCGCGATGTTCGCGATCGGCGGCAACGAGGAGGCGGCCCGGCTCTCCGGCATCGACGTCAAGCGGCGCAAGCTGGTCATCTACGCGCTGTCCGGGGTCTTCGCCGCGGTCGCCGGCATCGTGCTCGCCGCCCGGCTGACCTCCGCCCAGCCGCAGGCCGCCGTCGGCTACGAACTCGACGCCATCGCCGCCGTCGTCATCGGCGGCGCCAGCCTCTCCGGCGGCTCGGGCAAGGCGTCCGGCACGCTCATCGGCGCACTGATCCTCGCCGTGCTGCGCAACGGCCTGAACCTGCTGAGCGTCTCGGCCTTCTGGCAGCAGGTGGCCACAGGACTGGTCATCGCGCTGGCGGTGCTTCTGGACACGCTGCGCCGCCGGAGCGCGCGATGAGGCGGCGTGCGGGTGCGGGGCCGTTCCGCAGGCGTACGAGTACGGGCCTGCTCGGCGCGGGCGTGCTGGCCGCGGCCCTGGCCCTGTCCGGCTGCGACCGCGGCGGGAACACCGACCTCGGTCTGGCCCTGTCCACCCTGAACAACCCGTTCTTCGTCGGCATCAAGGAAGGCGCGCAGGCCGAGGCGGACCGGCGCGGCCTGCACGTCAACGTCACCGACGCGCAGAACGACCCCATGCAGCAGATCAACCAGATGGAGACGTTCACCAGCCAGAACGTCAAGGCGGCGATCATCAACCCGGTGGACTCCGACGCGGCCGTGCCGGCCGTCGGCGTCGCCAACCGGGCGGACGTGCCGGTGATCTCCATCGACCGCGGCGTCAACGGCGGCCGGGTCGGCTCGACCATCGCCTCCGACAACGTCGCGGGCGGCCGGCTCGCCGCGAAGACGCTCGCCGAGTCCCTGGGCGGCAAGGGCAAGGTGGCCTTCCTGGAAGGCCAGCCCGGCACCTCGGCCGCCCGTGAGCGCGGGCAGGGGTTCGAGGAGGGCATCAAAGCGTACCCGGGCATCGAGGTGGTGGCCCGGCAGCCCGCCGACTTCGACCGGACCAAGGGCATGGACGTGATGTCCAATATGCTCCAGGCACACCGGGACATCGGCGGCGTCTTCGCGGCCAACGACGAGATGGCGCTCGGCGCCGCCAAGTCGCTGGGTGCCAGGGCGGGCAAGGACGTGCAGATCGTGGCGTTCGACGGGACACCGGACGGCGTCGCGGCGGTACGCGACGGGACGCTGACCGCCACGGTCGCCCAGCAGCCGAGGCTGCTGGGCAGGCAGGCCGTGCAGCAGGCGCTCAAGGCGGCGCGCGGCGAGCGGCTGCCGAAGCGGGTGAAGGTGCCGGTGGTCCTGGTGACCGGCAAGAACGCGGGTGGATTCGATGGGTGAGAAGAAGATGTACGACGTACTGGTAGTGGGTTCGGCCAACGCGGACCTGACGGTCCGGGTGGCGCGGCGGCCGGGCGCGGGGGAGACCGTGCACGGCTCGGACCTGGTCGAGTCGGCGGGCGGCAAGGGCGCCAACCAGGCCGCCGCCGCTGCCCGGCTGGGCGGCCGGGTCGGCCTGCTGGCCAGGGTCGGCGACGACGCGTACGGCGAGCTGCTGCTGGACGCCCAGCGCGCCGCGGGCACCGACGTCGCGCACGTGATCGTCGAGTCCGGCGCCCGCACCGGCACCGCCATGATCGTCGTGGGTCCGGACGGCGACAACAGCATCGTCGTCTCCCCGGGCGCCAACGCGGCGCTCACCCCGCAGGACGTGGCGGCCGCCCGCGACGTCATCGCCGCGTCCGCCGCCGTCTCCCTCCAACTGGAGGTCCCCGTGGAGACGGTACGGGCCACCGCGGCCACCGCCCGGGAGACCGGCACCCGGGTCGTCCTCAACCCGTCCCCGACCCCCGACAGCCTCGACCCGGAGCTGCTCGCCGCCGCCGACCCCCTCGTCGTCAACGAGCACGAGGCGCAGCAGCTCGCGGGCAGCGGCGAAGGCACCCCGGAGGACTGGGCCCAGGCGCTGCGCGAGCAGGGCGCCCGCTCGGTCGTGGTCACCCTCGGCGGCGACGGCGCGCTGGTCGTGGACGGCGAGGGCGGCACCGACCGGGTCCCCGGCGTCAAGGTCGAGGCCGTCGACACCACGGGCGCCGGCGACGCCTTCACCGGGGCCCTCGCCACGCGGCTGGCCCGCGGCGACTCCCTCACGGAAGCGGCCCGCTTCGCCGTACGGGTGGGCGCCGCTGCCGTCACCAAGCCGGGCGCCCAGCCGTCCTACCCGACGCTGGACGAACTGCCCTCCTGACCCGGCCGCGGGGCGTCCAGCGCGGCGGTCAGGATCTTCCGCACCTGCCCGGTGATGGCGGTCCGGTTCCGTACGAAATCGGGATCGGTGACCGTGCCGGTCGCCGGGTCGGTGTTGCCGGCGCCGAACTGGAGCACCGGCGTGTGCAGGTGGCCGCCCGGCACGTCCGGCTTCAGCGCGTCCCGCAGCAGCGTCGCCCGGTAGCCGATCTCGTTCGACAGGTAGTCACCGCCGCCGCCCGCGCGGGCCGCCGAGCCCGGCGTCGGCCCGTCGGGGCGCTCGACGGGCGTGCTGCCGCCCGCCGGGATCTCGGTGACCGCCGTGTTGTCGCGCACCGGGAACGGCCCGGTGGCGGTCCCGGCGAGCCGTTCGTACGGCAGGGTCGTGGTGGTCCACTGCGGCTGCGGCCGTACGGTCGGCACGCCCTTCGGCACGGGCACGGTCCCGGTCCGCGACTCCCGCGCGTTGTCCGGGTAGCCGCCCCGCCAGGCCCCGTTGGTCCGCTCCAGGTCGAACCGTCCCGGCCGTCCCTGGCTGATGGTGGTGAACAGGTCCGCCTGGCGCGGCCCCGGCCGGAAGTGCGGCAGCAGCGTCTTCTCGACCGTGCCCGCCGCGAAGTCCGCCCAGCGGACGGGGAAGACGGCGGTCTCGACGCGGGCGAGCCGGCCGGAGGCGGTACGGACCGTCGTGCCGTCCAGGGCGAGCGCGGCGGCGCCCGACGGGTTGCTGCGCCGTGCGTCGGCGTCCAGCTGGAAGGGGTCGAAGCCGGTCACCACGACGCGCAGCACCCGGTCCTTGCCGGGCCGGCCCGCGGGCAGGTCCATCGAGTCCTGGCCGCGCGAGCCCCGTTCCAGCTCGCCCGTCAGCGCGTCGCGCTGTCCGGGGCTCAGCCGGAACGCCGGCTGCCACTCCCGCAGCGCCTTGGTCATCCCCAGCCGCGCCCAGTACAGCGGCCGGTCGTCGTCGCGGCTCAGGTCCCCGCCCTGCGGCCCGCGCCCCTGGACGCGGTCCACCGCCCGCCGCCACAGACCGCGCCCGGCGTCCGTGACGAATCGTTTCGCCTCCCCGTACGAGCCCACCCGCCCCAGCCCGTCCGTGAACGCCCCGGCCACCGGGGCGAAGCCGCTGCGGCGCAGGATCTCCTGGGGAACGGGCTGCGACAGCCGCTGTTCCTCGGCGGTCGGCGCGGCGGCGGCCGGCTGCCGCGAAAGGGCGGCGGCGAAGGGGGCCGCAGTGGCGGAAGGGGCGGCAAGGGCGAGCGGGGCCACGGTGAGCAGCGCGGCACCGAGCACGCCCACCGAGGTACGTATGCGTCTCATGGGGCGAGTAAACCGGCGCGGCGCCCGCGGCGGAAGGGGCTGATCCAGTTCGCGTACGGGCCCGGGCCGCGCGCCGCGCCCCCGCCCCTCAGGAACCGGCCGACACGTCCACGTTCCCGCCGTCGCTGTGCACCTTGACCTTGTGCGGCGAGCCGCTGTCCGAGCCGCCGGTGACCCTGCGGTCGCCGCCGTCCGTGGTGGCGTCCACCGCGTAGCGGCCCTTCGGCAGGCGGACCCGCACATTGCCGCCGGCGGTGTAGCCCTCCAGCCGGTCGGGCGCGGCGCCGAACCGGGCGTCGATGTTGCCGCCGTCGGTCTTCAGGGACGCCTGCGCGGCGGTGCAGCCCTCGACGTCGATGTCGCCGCCGCTGGACTTGGCGTCGAGCGTCCCGGCGATCCCTCTGACGTCGATGGTGCCGCCGTCCGTCTCCAGGTGGACGGCCATCGACTTCGGCACCCGCACCTCGTAGGCGACGTCGCACCTGCCCATGGTGTCCCCGCAGTCGCTCGCGGTGAGCTTCAGGCTGCCGCCCACGACGGAGTGCTGCGAGGTGGGCTTCCTCTTCCCGTACTCGAAACGTTCCGTCACCTTGATCCGGCCGCCGGCCCCTTCGTCGGCGACGACCTTGATGTCACCGCCGGGGGTCGTCACGTCCAGCTTCGCCGGATTGCCGTCCACCATGTACGTGCGCTCGCTCTTGGTGACCTTTTCGGTCAGCTCGCAGCCGGTGACCGCGACGGCCATCGTGACGAGCGCGGCGCAGGCCAGCGCGGTGCGGGTGGTGCGGTGTCCGGGTCTGGTCGTGGTGCGGTGTCCGGTCATGGCGCGGCGTCCCCCTGGGATGAGAAGCGGTCGCCGCCCATCCTCCCGCGCCACCCCCGCCGCTGCCGTCACCACAGGGAACGATCTCCCCGCCCCACCCCCTAAGGGGAACCCGCACCGCCGGGTCCGCGCCGCGGCTACGCACCCTTACGGGTGATCTCCTGGAACGCCATCCTGGCCAGCTCCCGCTGTCCCTCCCGGCCCGGGTGGAACCAGTCCCAGGCGCTCAACTCGGCGCCGGTGAAACGGAAGTCGAAGACGGACCGGTCGAAGCGGCACAGCGCGTCCCGCTCGCAGACCGTTTCCAGGGCCTTGTTGTACGCCACGACCCGGTCCCGCACGCTCTGCCGCCGGGCGTCCGCCGCCTTGGACAGGTCGTCCGGGTCGCGCAGCATCGACCCGCAGATGCCCAGCTTCCACACTTCCTTGCCCAGCGGGTTCTGCCGCCCCTGCGACCACAGCCGCATCAGGTCGGGGATGGCGGCCACGTACACCTGGGTCTTGGGCAGGGCATGGCGCAGCTTGCGCAGCGACGCCTCGAAGTCGGCCCGGAAGGCGGCTTCGGTGGTCATCGACCCGGCGTCGGGGCGGCAGGCGTCGTTCGCGCCGACCAGGACGGTGACCAGCTCGGGCCGCTGCCGCACGGCCAGGTCGACCTGGGCGGGCAGGTCGCGTATGAGCGCGCCGGTCTTCGCGAAGTTCCAGCTGTGCGTGGCGGGGTCCTTCACCAGCCGCCGCGCCACGCTGTCGACTTGCGGGTCCGTGCCGGTGGCCCAGGAGACGGCGGGGCAGTCGGCCAGCACCGAGCAGGCGTCGAAGCCGACGGTGATGGAGTCGCCGAGCGCGGCGACCGAGGCGGGGTCGGTGCGCCACGCGGGCGAGGGCTCGGGGGAGGGCCGGGGCGCCGCCCGTCCGCCCGCGGCGGCGTCGCCTGCCGGGTCGCCGCCGCAGCCGGTCAGGGAGACGAGAAGCGCGGCCGCCGTCAGAGTGGCGACCGCGGCGCCGCGGGCCCGGATTGGCCGAAAGGGCCGATTGACCATCGTCATCCCCTGTCCCCGTCCGGCGTGCGAGTGATATCTGTTCCGGTACCGACGGTACGTCACCCCCCGACCGCTGCCGCGCGGTAGCTTTTGCCGTGACCCGTCGGGTCCTCGCCCGACGGCACCGGCACAGTCGGCACGAATAAATTACATCACGTCATTTACTGTCCCTTTTGCGGCAAATTGGGGCTAATGGTGTTTACTGTAGGTAACCTCGGATGCTGGTGCCGACGTGATCACTGGGGCAGAATGCTCGCAGCTGTCCCGGCCGCGACAGGAACGGGCACGAGGCCGCTGGGGAAGGCGAACCTCGAACCGTACTGGAGGTCCCGGTGACGACACGTGGAGTTCTGTACGTCCACTCCGCACCGCGCGCGCTGTGCCCGCACGTCGAATGGGCCGTCGCGGGCGTCCTCGGTGTGCGCGTCAACCTCGACTGGATCCGCCAGCCGGCGTCCCCCGGCACATGGAGAGCCGAGTTCTCCTGGCAGGGCGAGTCCGGCACGGCCTCCAAACTCGCCTCCGCGCTGCGCGGCTGGCACCTGCTGCGCTTCGAGGTGACCGCCGAGCCGTGCGCCACCGCCGAGGGCGAGCGCTACAGCGCCACCCCCGAACTGGGCATCTTCCACGCCGTCACCGGCATCCACGGTGACATCCTCATCCCCGAGGACCGGCTGCGCGCCGCGCTCGCCCGCTCGGCGGGCGGCGAGACCGAGCTGGCCGCCGAGGTCGCCAAGCTGCTCGGCAAGCCCTGGGACGACGAACTGGAGCCCTTCCGGTACGCGGGTGAGGGCGCCCCGGTCCGCTGGCTGCACCAGGTCGTCTGAGACCGCCCCGCGCCGCCCCGGCGGCCCGCGGGAACGCGCCGACGCGGCGCCTGCCCCGGAGCCCGCTCGAAGCCGTAGCGTGCGGGCATGGCTGACAAGACCTCAGTGGCGGTGCTGGGCACCGGAATCATGGGCTCGGCGATGGCCCGCAACCTCGCCGGTGCCGGACTCGACGTCCGCGCGTGGAACCGCACCCGAGCCAAGGCCGAACCGCTGGCCGCCGACGGCGTACGGGTCACGGACACCCCGGCCGAGGCGGTGGACGGCGCGGACGCCGTCCTGACCGTCCTGCTGGACGGCCCCGCCGTCCTGGACGCGATGCGCCGCTGCGGCCCCGCCCTTCGCGCGGGAACCCTCTGGCTCCAGGCGAGCACCGTCGGCGCCGACGGACACGCTCCCCTCGCCGCCTTCGCCGGCGAACACGGCCTGGACTTCGTGGACGCGCCCGTCGTCGGCACGAAGGAACCCGCGGAGAACGGCCTGCTGACGGTCCTGGCGGCCGGGCCGCGCGAGGTGCGGGAACGGGCCGGGCGGTTCTTCGACATCCTCGGACAGCGCACCCTGTGGGTCGACGAGGACGCGGCGTCGGGCGCCGCCAGCCGCCTGAAACTGGTCGTCAACAGCTGGGTGCTCACCGTGATCAACGGCACGGGGGAGGCGCTCGCCCTCGCCCAAGGGCTCGGCGTGGACCCCCGCGCCTTCCTCGAAGCGGTCGCGGGCGGGCCGCTCGACCTGCCGTACCTGCGGATGAAGTCGGAGCTGGTCCTGTCCGGCGCGTATCCGGCCGCCTTCACCGTCTCCGCCGCGCGCAAGGACGCCCGGCTGATCGAGGAGGCGGCAGCGGCGGGCGGGGTGCACGTGGACCTGGTGGCGGCGGCCGCGGAGCGCTTCCGGCGCGCGGAGGCCCAGGGGCACGGCGACGAGGACGGCGCGGCGGCGTACTTCGCCAGCTTCTGAGGCCCGCGGGCACGCGTGGGCACGCGGAAGGGGCCGCGCCTTGCGGCACGGCCCCTTCTCACGTACGGCGGATCAGCCGGTCCGTACCCGGTCAGACGGTACGGAAGGCCAGCACCACGTTGTGGCCGCCGAAGCCGAACGAGTCGTTCAGCACCGCGATCGTGCCCTCGGCGGGCAGCGCGCGCTTCTCGTCGCGGACGATGTCCGCGTCGGCCTCGGGGTCGAGGTTTTGGATGTTGATGGTCGGCGGGGCCGTCCGGTGGTGGATCGCCAGCACCGAGGCGACGGTCTCCACACCGCCCGCGCCGCCCAGGAGGTGGCCGGTCATCGACTTCGTGGCGGAGATCGCCATGTGGTCGACGTCGGTGCCGAAGACCTTGCGCAGGGCCTTGATCTCGGCCAGGTCGCCCAGCGGCGTCGAGGTCGCGTGCGCGTTGACGTGCACGATCTCGGCTGCCTTGAGGTCGGTGTTGGCCAGCAGGTTCTGCAGGGCGTGCGCGATGCCGTTGCCGGAGGGCTCGGGCTGCACGATGTCGTGGCTGTCGGCGGAGATGCCCTGGCCGACGGCCTCGGCGTAGACCTTCGCGCCGCGCTTGGCGGCGTGGTCGGCCGACTCCAGGACGATCACGCCGGAGCCCTCGCCGAGGACGAAGCCGTTGCGGTCCGCGTCGTACGGGCGGGAGGCGCCCTGCGGGTCGTCGTTGTTCTTCGACATCGCCATCATGTTGCCGAAAGCGGCGATCGGCAGCGGGTGGATGGCCGCCTCCGTACCGCCCGCGACGACGACGTCGGCACGGCCCGTACGGATCATCTCGATGCCGTAGCCGATGGCCTCGGCGCCGGACGCGCAGGCGCTGACCGGGGTGTGCACACCGGCCCGCGCGTTGACCTCCAGGCCGACGTTGGCCGACGGCCCGTTGGGCATCAGCATCGGTACGGTGTGCGGGGAGACGCGGCGTACGCCCTTCTCCTTGAGCACGTCGTACTGGTCGAGGAGGGTGGTCACGCCGCCGATGCCGGAGGCGATGACCGTGCCGAGCCGGTCCGGGTCCACGGCCGGGTCCTCGCCCGCCCGGCCGGTGAAACCGGCGTCCGCCCACGCCTCGCGGGCCGCGATCAGCGCGAACTGCGCCGAGCGGTCCAGCTTGCGGGCCTGCGCCCGGGGGATGATCTCACCCGGCTCGACGGCGGCCCTGGCGGCGATGCGGACCGGGAGGTCGGCGGCCCAGTCCTGGTCGAGGCCGGCCACACCGGAACGTCCGGCGAGCAGCCCCTCCCAGGTCGAGGCACTGTCGCCACCCAGCGGTGTGGTTGCGCCGATACCGGTGACGACCACGGTGCGATTGGTCGCAGTCACGGAAATTCCTACTCCACAGGTTGAGGGGTTGAGAATCGACGGCGCCACCGCGGGGTGGCGACATGCGCCGGGGCTGGATCAGCCCTGGTGTTCGAGGATGTACTTGGTCGCGTCGCCGACCGTCTTGAGGTTCTTGACGTCGTCGTCGGGGATCTTCACGTCGAAGCGCTCCTCGGCGGCGACGACGACCTCGACCATGGACAGCGAGTCGACGTCCAGGTCATCGGTGAAGGACTTGTCCAGCTGGACGTCCTCGGCGGGGATCCCGGCGATCTCGTTCACGATCTCGGCGAGACCGGCAACGATCTCTTCCTGAGTGGCGGCCATGTTGGCGCTCCTTCGGTGTTTTTGTCGGGGGAACGGTAGAAAGTCTGCAGTTCCGGGTTGTGGATCAAGTTCCGTGCGACCGCCGTGGCACCTGGCCACGGCCGGCGCCGCGCGAATCTCGCCTAGGGGAGGGTAACGACCGTCGCGGCGTAGACGAGACCCGCCCCGAAGCCGATGACGAGCGCGGTGTCCCCGCTCTTGGCCTGCCCGGTCGCCAGCAGCCGCTCCATGGCGAGCGGAATCGAGGCGGCCGAGGTGTTTCCGGTGGTCTCCACGTCACGGGCGACCGTGACGCTCTCCGGCAGCTTCAGAGTCTTCACCATCGAGTCGATGATCCGCATGTTGGCCTGGTGCGGGATGAAGACGTCCAGGTCCTCCGGGCTGACGCCGGCCGCGTCCAGCGCCTGCTGGGCGACCTTCGCCATCTCGTACACCGCCCACCGGAAGACCGCCTGGCCCTCCTGCGTGATGGCGGGATAGCGGATCTCGTCGAGCGCCATCCGGGCGTCGGGGCCGTCGCCGCCGGGCACCGGGGTGCGGCGGTAGACGTCCCAGCCGAACGTCTGCTTGATCGTCTCGGCCTTGTCGCCCTCGGAGCCCCAGACGGTCGGGCCGATCGCGGGCTCCTTGCCGGGGCCGACGACCACGGCGCCCGCGCCGTCGCCGAAGAGGAACGCGGTCGCCCGGTCCTCCAGGTCGGTCAGGTCCGAGAGCCGCTCGACGCCGATGACGAGCACGTACTCGGCGCTGCCGTCGGTGACCATGCCCTTGGCCAGCGTCAAACCGTAACCGAATCCGGCGCAACCTGCGGAGATGTCGAACGCGGCGGGCTTGCCCGCGCCGATCTTGTGCGCGATCTCGGTCGCGATGGCCGGGGTCTGCTTGAAGTGCGAGACCGTCGAGACGATCACGGCACCGATCTGCTCGGGCGCGATGCCGGCGTCCGCGATGGCCTTGCCGGACGCCTCCACCGACATGGCCGCGACGGTCTCTTCCGGGGAGGCCCAGTGGCGGGTGGCGATGCCGGAGCGCGAGCGGATCCACTCGTCGGAGGAGTCGATGTGCTTGAGGATCTCCTCGTTCGGCACCACGCGGGTCGGGCGGTAGCCGCCGACGCCCATGATGCGCGCGTACGCGGCGCCCTTGGCGGGCTTGATCTTCGAGGTCATGCTCTCGGGGCTCCTATTCGGCCTGGGCAGAGTGCTCGGCGATCAGCGTGCGGGCCGCGTCGAGGTCGTCGGGGGTCTTCAGCGCGAGGGTCTTGACGCCGGGCAGGGCGCGCTTGGCGATGCCCACCAGCGTGCCGCCCGGGCTCACCTCGACGATCCCGGTGACGCCCAGCTCCTTGAACGTCTCCATGCACAGGTCCCAGCGCACCGGGTTGGCCACCTGGCCCACCAGGCGGTGCACGATGTCCTGTCCGCCGGTGACGACGCGGCCGTCCTTGTTCGAGACGTAGCGGGTGTGCGGGTCGGCGGCCGTGACCTGCGCGACCGCTTCCTCCAGCACCGTCACGGCCGGGGCCATGTGCTCGGTGTGGAAGGCGCCGGCGACCTTCAGCGGTACGACGCGGCGGGTCCCCTCGGGCTTGTCCTCGGCCAGCGCGGCCAGCTGCTCGGCGGTGCCCGCCGCGACGATCTGGCCGGCGCCGTTGACGTTCGCGGGGGTCAGGCCCAGCTTCTCCAGGTGCGGCAGGACCACGTCCTGCTCGCCGCCGAGGAGGGCGGCCATGCCGGTCTCGGTGACGGCGGCGGCGTCGGCCATGGCCAGACCCCGCTTGCGTACGAGCTCCAGCGCGGCGTCCTCGGACAGCACGCCGGTCAGGGCCGCGGCGGCCAGTTCGCCGACGCTGTGCCCGGCGGCGGCGCCGACCTGCCGGGAGAAGTCCTCCGGGGTCGCGAACAGCTGCCCTGCGGAGACCAGGGAGGCGGCCACCAGCAGCGGCTGTGCCACCGCGGTGTCGCGGATCTCGTCCGCGTCGGCCTTCGTGCCGTAGTGGACCAGGTCCAGGTCGATGGCGGCCGACCACGCACGGAGCCGGTCTTCGACACCGGGGAGGTCGAGCCAGGGGGTCAGGAAGCCGGGCGTCTGAGCGCCTTGGCCGGGAGCGACGAGTACGAGCACCCTCACACTCTCTCTTGTGGGAGGTCCCGCCCGCCCGTGGGGACAGGGACGAAGAACCATCAGGGGAATTGTCGGTGTTCTACAAAAGCCTAGAGCTGGCCGTCGCGGTCGGCCAGACGCCCCAGGATCAGCGCGATGCGCAGCGTGAACGCGGAGCGAACGTCCGACGGTGACCAGCCGGTGACGTCGGTCACACGTCGCAGCCGGTAGCGCACGGTGTTCGGGTGCACGAACAGCATCCGCGCCGCGCCCTCCAGACTGCTGGCCTGTTCCAGGTACACGCTCAGCGTCTCCAGGAGAGCCGAGCCTGCTTCCTCCAGCGGCCTGTAGATCTCCTCCACCAGCTGCTCGCGAGCCGCCGGGTCGGAAGCCATCGCCCGCTCCGGGAGCAGGTCGTCGGACAGTACGGGACGGGGCGCGTCCGGCCAAGCGGCACACGCCTTGAGCCCCGCCGCCGCGGCCTGTGCCGACCGGGTCGCGGCCAGCAGGTCCGCGACCACCGGGCCGGCCACCACCGGGCCCGGCGCGAACGGTCCGATCAGGGCTTTCGCCGCTTTGAGCGGATCGTCCGAGCCACCCGCGATGACCACCAGACGGCTGCCCAGGACGCCCGTGAGCACCTGGAGCTTGGCGTGCCGGGAGGCACGGCGGATGGCTTCCACCGTCAGCTCGCTGTCCCCGTCGGGGGCCGTACCCAGCACAACGCACACGTGTTCGGGAGAATTCCAGCCGAGCGCCGCGGCCCGCGAGACCGCGCCCTCGTCGGCTTCCCCGGAGAGCACCGCGTTGACCACCAGCGACTCCAGCCGCGCGTCCCAGGCGCCCCGCGCCTCCGCGGCCTGCGCGTACACCTGGGCCGTCGCGAAGGCGATCTCCCGCGCGTAGACGAGCAGCGCCTCGCGCAGCACGCTCTCGTCGCCGGGGGCCGCCACGTCGTCGATCGCCGCCTCCATGACCTCGATGGTCGTACGGACCATCTCCACGGTCTGGCGCAAAGTGATCGCCCGGGTCAGCTCGCGCGGCGCCGTGCCGAAGACGTCGGTGCTGATGGCCTGCGGCGTCTCCGGGTGCCGGAACCACTCGGTGAAGGCCGCGATGCCCGCCTGGGCCACCAGCCCGATCCACGAGCGGTTCTCCGGCGGCATGGCGCGGTACCACGGCAGCTGCGCGTCCATGCGGGCGATGGCGTTGGCAGCCAGCTTTCCGGACGACTTCTCCAGCCTGCGGAGCGTCGCGGTGTGCGGATGCGGGAGCGGGTCGCGCGATGCGGGTTCAGACACGGGGACAAGCCTGCCTTATCGGGGCGGTGTGATGGCGCGGTGGGCTCTTCGGTGCGGGGGCTACGGTGGTCGGGTGATCCAGGTACACAGAGGCGATGAACGGTATCCGGGCGGTGACGCGGCGGCCGGCATCCGGACGCGGCACGCCTTCTCCTTCGGCCCGCACTACGACCCGGACAACCTGCGCTTCGGCGCGCTGATCGCCTGCAACGAGGAACGGCTCGCGCCGGGCGCGGGATTCGGCGAGCACCCGCACCGCGACACCGAGATCGTGACCTGGGTCGCCGAGGGCGAGCTGACCCACCGGGACTCGACCACGGGACACGAGACGGTGGTGCGCCCCGGCGACGTGCAGCGGCTCAGCTCGGCGGACGGCGTGCGGCACGAGGAGCGCAACGACGGTGTCGCTCCGCTGCGCTTCGTGCAGATGTGGCTCGCGCCGTCCTCGTTCGGCGGCGACCCGGCGTACGAGGTGGTGCGCGGCATCGCCGACGGGACGCCGTACGCGGTGCCGCGGGCCGGCGCGATGCTGCACGTACGGCGGCTGGCCGACGGCGAACGCTCCGCCGTGCCGGCGGCGCCGCGGATGTACGTGCACGTCGTGCGCGGTGCGGTGCGGCTGGACGGCGAGCGCCTTGAGGCGGGGGACGCGGCGCGGGTCACCGGGGCGGCGGACCTGGAACTGGCCGCCGTGGGGGCCGCGGAGTGCCTGCTGTGGGAGATGCCGGGCGAACCGTCGTACGGCTGAGGCGGCGGGCGGCCGGGCGGCCCCGGCCGGGGCCGCCGCGGCACCGCTGCGGGTGTTCAGCGCAGCTCGGCGAGGATCGCGTCCGTGAGGGGCGGCCACGCCTCGACCGCCCACGGGCCGAAGGCCCGGTCGGTCAGGGTGACGCAGGCGGCGCCCGCGTCCGGGTCCACCCACAGGAACGTGCCCGCCTGGCCGAAGTGCCCGAACGTGCGCGGCGAGGACGAAGCGCCCGTCCAGTGCGGCGACTTGCCGTCGCGGATCTCGAATCCCAGGCCCCAGTCGTTCGGGTTCTGCATCCCGTAGCCCGGCAGCACGCCGCGCAGACCGGGGAAGACCACGGACGTCGCCTCGGCGAGCGTCTGCGGCGCCAGCAGGCGCGGCGCGAGCAGCTCGGCGGCGAACCGGGCCATGTCGGCGGCGGTGGAGATGCCGTCCTTGGCGGGTGAGCCCTGCACCGGCAGGTCGGTGGCGGCCATGCCGAGCGGTTCGAGGACGGCCTCGCGCAGGTACTGGGGGAACGGGATGTCGGTGGCCTTGGCGATGTGGTCGCCGAGCGCCTCGAAGTTCGCGTTCGAGTACAGGCGGCGCTCGCCCGGCGGTGCCTGCACGCGGTGCTCGTCGAAGGCCAGGCCGGCGGTGTGCGCGAGCAGGTGGCGGACGGTCGAGCCAGGAGGCCCGGCCGGCTCGTCCAGCTCGACCGCCCCTTCCTCGACGGCGAGCAGCGCGGCGTACGCGGCGAGCGGCTTGGTGACCGAGGCCAGCGGGAAACGGTGCTCCTGTGGGCCGTGCGATCCGGCCACCGTCCCGTCGGTCCGTACGACGGCGGTGGCCGCGGTCGGCACCGGCCAGTTCTCGATCATCCGAAGGCTCTGCAAGGACATGGCCACGAGCCTAACGCCCCGGCGGCACGGCCGGGACGGGCCGGGGCGGGGGCCGTCCGCCCCGGGTCTGCCAAGAGAGGGTCAAGACTTCGCTTGCTTGGAGTGCACTCCAAGTCTCTAGCGTTGAAGCCGTCGTGAGAGATCCGGGAGAAGGCGGCCCGGTACCGGGACGTCCGGCGACTACGGGAGGCACGGCATGACGGTGACGGCGACGGACCAGGCGGTGGTGGAGCCGGTACGGCCGACCGCCTGCAAGGGAAGGGTCCTGCACCCGCGGCCCAACGGCCGCGACCAGTACACGATCAGCGAGGTCGCCGAGCACACCGGCCTGAGCGCGCACACCCTGCGCTGGTACGAACGGATCGGACTGATGCCGCACGTGGACCGCACGCACACCGGCCAGCGCCGCTTCAGCAACCGCGACCTGGACTGGCTGGACCTGGTGACCAAGCTCCGCCTGACCGGCATGCCGGTCGCGGACATGGTCCGCTACGCCGAGCTGGTGCGCGAGGGCGCGCACACCTTCCCCGAGCGGGAACGGCTGCTGACCGCGCACCGCGAGGACGTACGGCAGCGCATCGACGAGCTGCAGAGCACGCTCCGGGTCCTCGACTACAAGATCGACATATACGCCGACGCCCGCCGGGCGTCGGAGAAAGCCTGAGGTCGGCATGAGCACTGGGAACATCGGAACCGTCCGGCTGGGAACCTCCGGGCCGCTGGTCGGGGTCCAGGGCCTCGGCTGCATGGGCATGAGCTTCGCGTACGGCCCGACCGAGGACGCGGGCGAGGCGCGGGCGACGCTGGAGCGGGCGCTCGAACTGGGCGTGACGCTCTTCGACACCGCCGACATGTACGGGATGGGGCACAACGAGGAGTTCATCTCGCCGTTCATACGGGCCCACCGGGACGAGGTCGTGCTCGCGACGAAATTCGCTCTGGCCATCGACCCGGAGGACCCCTCGAAGCGCTCCGTCCGCAACGACCGGCCCTACATCCGCCAGGCCGTCGAGGCCAGCCTGCGCCGCCTCGGCGTGGACGAGATCGACCTGTACTACATGCACCGCCGCGACCCGGACGTCCCGATCGAGGACACGGTCGGCGCGATGGCCGAGCTGGTGGCCGAGGGCAAGGTCAAGCACCTGGGCCTGAGCGAGGTGACCGGCGGCGAACTGCGGGCCGCCCACGGCGTGCACCCGATCGCGGCCGTGCAGTCGGAGTGGTCGCTGTTCAGCCGCGACGTGGAGGACGGCGTGGTGCCGGCCGCGCGCGAGCTGGGCGTCGGCTTCGTGCCGTACTCGCCGCTCGGCCGCGGGTTCCTGACCGGCTCGTTCGTCAGCGCCGAGAAGGAGCTGGGCGAGGACGACTTCCGCCGTCAGCAGCCCCGTTTCACGGGCGGCAACGCGAAGGCCAACGCGGCCCTGCTGGAGCCGGTGCGCGAGGTCGCCGCCGCGCACGGAGCGTCGCTCGGGCAGGTCGCGCTCGCCTGGGTGCAGCAGCAGGCACAGGTGCACGGCCTGGCCGTGGTGCCGATCCCGGGCACGCGCAAGCGCAGCCGTGTCGAGGAGAACGCGGCCGCCACGCGCATCGTGCTCGGCGAAGAGGAGCTGGCACGGCTGGAGCCGGTCGCGAGCAAGGTCGCGGGCGACCGGTACGCGGACATGACGTTCACCTCGGCGGGCCGGGAGTAAGGCGAAACGTTTCCGGCGGGCGGCGCCGTCCCCCGGCCGGCGCCGCCCGCCGGTTCAGGCCAGCCCCAGGGCGAACACCCCGAAGGCCGCAGCCAGGACGCCCGCGAGCGCCCGCCGGGCGGCCGTGGCACCCGTCCACGGTGCCTCGAACCGGCGGGTCAGTCGGCCGATGAGCAGCAGCGCCACGGCGAAGACGGGCAGCCAGGCGAGGCGGGCGAGGACCCAGCCCCCGGTGTCCGGCGCGGTGGTGAGTCCGGGCACGGCGCCGAGGAAGGACCCGGGAACCGCCGCCGAGAACATCGCCGTCTGGTGCCAGCACAGGACCGTCATCGCGCTCAGGTTGACGACGACGACCGGTGCCCAGAGGGCGGGGCGGCGCAGCAGCCGGGCGATACGGTCGCGCAGCAGGACCGCGGCGCCGGACTGCGCGGCGGCCAGCGCGAGGACCAGCAGCGACGGCGGGTGGGAGTTGGTGCGGTCCTGGCCCGGGACGCCCACCATGCTCGTCGGGTAGTGGAAGAAGACCAGCAGCGCCGCGAACAGCGCGGTGCCGCCGAGCAGCAGCGTCCACGCGGCGCGCCGCCCGAGCCGCTTCTCGCCCCACGAGACGCCCAGTTGGTAGGCGAACATCCAGCCCGGCAGCAGGTTGAGCAGGCTCAGCCAGGACGGCACGGCGTCGGCGTACGGCCCGTACCGCAGGAAGTCGACGACGGCGACGGCCCCCAGCAGGGGCGCGGCGGCCCAGGCGCCCATGCGGCGGGCCGCGCGGACGCAGTACGGCGTGAGCGCGGTGATCCCCGCGTAGACGCCGACGAACCACAGCGGCTGGATGACCAGGGTGGCCCCCGTACGGAGCGTCGCCTCCGGCACGCCCAGCGCGGACAGGACGGGGATCAGCAGGGCCCAGACGGCGGTCACGCCGAGGACGGGACGGCCCAGCCGGGCGAGGCGGGCGCGCAGCCAGCGGCCCGTCGACTCGCCCCGTTTCGCGGCGCGGTGGAAGGAGAGCACCGAGGCGTAACCGCCGACCAGGAAGAAGATGCCGAGCATCTGGAGCACCCAGCTCGCGGGCGCCAGGGCGGCGAAGGAGGACAGCGGGCTCGCGTTGTGCAGCGCGCCGCCGGGGTCGCGGGTGAAGCCGCCGAGCAGCCAGTGCCCGGTCGGCACGGCGAGCAGCGCGAGGGCGCGCAGGCCGTCGACGGCGCGGTCCCGGTGGGCGGGCGTACGGCCTTCGATGGTGCGGACCGCCGCGCGGGCGGGGGCGAGGAGAGGAGTGGCCACGAGGCGTCCTTCCGGGGCTCGTCGGAGTGTGGCGGGCGGCGGGTCAGCGCACCTGGCCGTAGCGGCCGAGCGCGATGTCGGCGAAGTTGCGCAGCGAGTCCGTGCCGGGCGCGAGATAGCCGGTGTGGCCGTCGGCCGTCCGCGCCGGGACCCGGCGCGCGCCGAACTCGGGGTCGGTGGGGTCCGTGCCGTGGCCGAGCCCCAGGAACTGCACGTGCGGCAGGTCGCCGATCCAGTCGGACGCGTCGCGGGCGGCCCACACCCGGGCGGTGGTGCGCAGCGCCGCCGCGCTGTCCGCCCGCATACCGGGCGAGCCGAAGACGACCAGGTCGGCGATCCGCCCCTGCGCCAGCCGCGGCACGGCCTTGCCGCAGACGACCGACCCGTAGCTGTGGCACAGCAGGGCGGGGGCCGGTGCGCCGACGGCGGCCAGGCCGTCCAGGAAGCGGGCCAGGCGCGGTGCGCCGGCCTCCGCCAGGCGCCCCGTCGCGGCGTCCGGGCCCAGGCCGACCGGCGTGGTGTAGCCGGTCCAGGCGATCGCCGCCGTACGGACGCCGGGCGCCTCGCGGGCCATCTGGGCCCGCAGCGACTTGGCCATGCCGGACGGCGTGCCGTACGGGTCGCGCTGCCGGTCGGCCGAGGACAGGTCGATGTCCGAGCCGGGCACGAACACGGAGGTGTGCTGCGCCGTCACCAGGTCCCCGAACACCTCGGCCACCTGGCCGCGGCCGCGCGGGTCGAAGGCGAGTATCCGGCGCCCGGGGCGCAGCAGTTCGGCATAGCGGGCCGCCGTCCGGCGCGCTTCCTGGTGGTCCTGGAGAGTGCCGGACGGGTCGGTGGCGCGGGCCAGCTGCCGGTCGCGCTCCGCCTTCAGGGCGAGGGCGTTGGCGCGGTACCGCAGGGCGACGGGCGCGCCGTCGAGGTTGCCCACGGTCAGCGGGTGACGGGCCGCCAGCTCCTGGCGCTGCGCCTCGGTCAGCGCGCGGAAGAAGCGGGCGACCTCGGCCGGGGCGGCGGTCGCCGGGTCGGGCAGCCGCTGGCCCAGCGAGTGGTCGGCGCGCCAGGCGGCGGCGCCGGGCGCGGGGCCGGTGACGGCGTCCTGGGCGGACCCCGCGGCCCAGCCGCCGGTACCGCCGACGATCGTCGCGGCCAGCACGACCGCGACGATCGTGCGCCTACCGCGTTGGCCGAACCGGCGCAGCAAGGACATGGCGGGGTCTCCCTCTTCCGTTGGCGTGACGGAGGGAAACGTAAGAACCAGACGTGTGACGTGGCGTCACACCGCGGGGCCAACTGTCCGCTGATACCGGGGTAGGGGGTCGCTGACCTGCTCGTCCCTGAGCACGACCGGCCAGCCCCACGGGCCGTACGGGGGCTGGCCCCACCCCCGGCCGCCGCGACCGGCGGCGCGGTGGCGGGTGGCGGCGGGGGCGGGCGGTCGCGCCGGTGGCGGAGGGAGAACGGCCGGTCCCGGGCCGGGGCTCAGTTCGCCCCTGGCGACACCAGCCCCGACTCGTACGCGAAGATCACGGCCTGGGCGCGGTCACGCAGCTCCAGCTTGGCCAGCACCCGGCCGATGTGGGTCTTCACGGTCTGCTCGGCGAGCACCAGCGACTCGGCGATCTCCTGGTTCGACAGGCCGCGGGCGATCAGCTCCAGGACCTCCGTCTCCCGCGGGGTGAGCCCGTTGAGCCGCAGCGAGGCCCGGTCCTTGCGGGGTGCGGGCCGCTGCCGGGCGAAGTCGGCGATCAGCCGCCGCGTCACGGACGGCGCGAGCAGCGCCTCGCCGGCCGCCACGACCCGTACCGCCGAGATCAGGTCGGCCGGCGGCGCGTCCTTGAGCAGGAACCCGGACGCCCCCGCCCGCAGCGCCTCGTATACGTAGTCGTCCACGTCGAAGGTGGTGAGCATCAGCACCTTCGGGCGGTGCACCACGCCCGTCGGCGGGTCCAGCAACTGCCGGGCCGCCTCCAGCCCGTCCATCTCGGGCATGCGGACGTCCATCAGCACCACGTCGGGGTGCGTACGGCGGCTCAGTTCGACGCCCTGTACGCCGTCCGGCGCGTCGCCGACGACGTCGATGTCGCTCTGCGCGGCCAGCAGCGCGGCGAAGCCGGCGCGCACCATGGCCTGGTCGTCGACAATGATCACCCGAGTGGTCATGCGGGGTCGTGATCCTTTGCTGTTATGGGGAGTTGCGCGGCGACGCGGAAGCCGCCGTCGGGCAGGGGCCCGGTGTCCAGGGTGCCGTCCACCAGCCGTACGCGCTCACGCATGCCGACGAGCCCGTGGCCGGTACCGGAGGTCTCCAGCGGCGGCACGGCGCGCGGTGGGGCGCTGTTGACGACGAGCACGGTCAGCCGGCCGCCCGCCGCGTCCACCGTGACCGAGACGCGGGTGCTCGCGCCCGGCGCATGGCGTACGACGTTGGCCAGCGCCTCCTGCACGATGCGGTACGCCGACAGGTCCACCGCCGGAGCAAGCGCCACCGGCTCGTCCGGCAGCGCCAACTCGACCGGCACTCCCGCCCGTACCGTTCCCTCGACCAGCTTCGGCAGCTGCGCGAGGCCGGGCTGCGGCGCCTTCTCCGGGCCGCCGTGCCGCTCCGTCTCCTCGCTGCGCAGCACGCCCAGCAGCCGCCGCATCTCGGCCAGCGACTCGCGCGCGGTGGCGGCGATCGTGCCGAACTCCTCCTGGGCGGCTTCGGGAATCCCGCTGATGCGGTACGGCGCGCTGGCGGCCTGGACCGTGATCACGGACATGTGGTGGGCGACCACGTCGTGCAGCTCGCGGGCGATCCGCGTGCGCTCCTCCAGCAGCGTGCGCATGGCCCGTTCGGCCTCGCTGATGTTCTCCTGCTCGATCAGCTTGCGCTGCGCGGCCCCGCGCTCCCGGAGCGCGCCGCCCACCAGCAGCACGACGCCGGTGAGGGTGAACGTCAGCAGCCACGTGCCGTCGCTGCGGTCGGACCTGAACAGTTCGAAGACGATGCCGAGGGCGCCGGTGGCGCCCCAGACGGCTACCAGGGTGCGGCGCTTCTCGCGCAGGGAGAGCGCCAGCATCAGCGCGAGGTAGCCGATGATGGCCGTGGGCGGCCAGGGCAAGGGGTGCCCATCGGCCTGGGGGGCGGCGGACAGGAGGACACCGCCGACGACATCGGCGCCGAAGACCACCCACCACGCTTGGAGCGGCCGGGTCACGGCCGGCAGCAGCGGCACGGTCTGCGCGACGGCCAGCGCCCCGGCCAGGCCGCCGTTGAGGCCGTAGTCGTGGGCGAGGACGATCACCGTCGTGGGCAGCAGCGACGCCACGAAGGCGAAGGCGACCGCGTACGGGAGCAGGCGCAGCCAGCGGTTGTGCACGGTGCCGAGGAGCGGGACGTCGGGACCGGCCGGCGTCCCGAGGTCCTCGGCGAGCGTGCGCAGCGCCCGCCGCCCGGCCCGCAGGACGCGGGCCCGGGTGCTGTGGCGGTCGCCGGTGGTACGTGGTGCTGTGGTCTTCATGGCCCGATCAGCGTAAGCGGCGGCCGCCTGCCCCGGCGTCATACCGGGGGTTGCCTTCGCGGTCATACCCGGGTACGGGGGCGGACCGCTACAGCTCCGCCAGCAGCTCCGCCTTCTTCGCCGTGAACTCGGCGTCCGTGAGGAGGCCGGCGGTGTGCAGCTCGCCCAGCTGGCGGATGCGGTCGGCGATGTCGGCCGGATCGCTGCGGGCGTCGGCACGGGGCCGCACCGCCCGGCGTACCGCCGTGTCCTCCGAGGGGGCGGCGGCCCGTACGGCCTGGAGCACCGCGGCCGCGAACGGCAGCGACTCGTGCACCGGCCCGTACCCCAGCCCGAAGACCACCGCGGCCGGGTCCTGGTCCGCCTCGCCGGGCCGCTCCTCCTCCGGGCCGCGCTCCACCAGCCGCAGGTGGCCGCTGCCCCACTCCGGCGAACGCCACTCCACCCCGGACAGCCCGCCGACCGGGAAGCTCTGGTCACCGCGCTTCCACTTCGCCGACGACGCCCCCGTCCAGAACCAGCGGAAGGCCACCGCGCTGCCGTCGAAGGTCGCCTTGCCGTCGTACGCCTTGAAGGTCATCGGCGGTTCGGGCGCGGTCACCAGGTGCTCGTCGGCGGGGAGCGCGGCCGCGGGCCCGAGCGCGGCGCGCAGTTCGTCCCGGTAGTACTCGGCGAGCACCTCGCGCTCCGCAGGCAGCACCAGGCGGTAGGGGTCGAGGTCGTCCTTGAGCTGGCCGTTCGCCGCCTCCATCAGGGGATCGGCACCCGGCCGCGGCACCGCGCGCAGCACCACCGTGCCGCGTCTGCCCTCGGACAGCTCGACCGACCTCAGCGCCTCGTACGGAACGCGCCGCTCGCTGAGCGCCTGGAAGAGCTTCGGCCTGCGTATCCCCCGTTCGAAGCGGATGAGCACGGAGTCCGTGTCGAACTCCCAGACGGCGTGAAAACCGGCCAGCACATCACCCATGCGGCTCATCGTATGCGGCGGTCGCCCGCCCGTCCCCCTTCCGGACATCATGCGCTACGCGCGTCAAGCCGCTTTTGCCCCATGCCGCTCCCGGACCCGGTGCGTCCGGAAACCGCCCCCGGACCGGCCGGCGCCGGGCCCGCGCCCCGCCGCTCAGGCGAGGTCGGCCGAGCAGTCCCGGTCCTGCGCCGAACAGTCCACGGAGGTGAGCGCGCCCACCCCGATCAGCGCGAAGTTGCGCAGGCTCTGCGTCCCGGGCGCGAAGTAGCCGGCGTGCCCCTTGGCACCTGAGGCCGACAGCACCCGGGCGCCGAAGGCCGAGGTGACCGGGTCGGCACCGTGGCCCAGCCCGCCGACCTCCAGGTACGGCACGTCCTGGATCCAGTCGTCGGCGTCCCGCATCGCCCAGACGCGGGCGTGGGTGCCGAGCGCGGCGGTGGTGTCGGCCCGCATGCCGGGGCTGCCCGCCACCGCGATGTCGCCGACGTTGGACGGCAGCCGGCTCGCCGCCACCCCGCACACCACGGACCCGTAGCTGTGGCACATCAGCGAGACGGAGACGGATTCCGGCAGCGCCCGCACCAGCGCGTTCAGCCGTACGGCACCGGCCTCGGCGAGCTGCCCGGTGGCCGCGCCGACACCGAGCCCGGCGGGCGCGGTGTAGTCGGCCCAGGCGATCACGGCCGTACGGGAGCCGGCGCGCGCCGACCGCTCGGCGTCGTACAGCGACTTGCCCATGCCGACCGGCGCGCTCGTCGCCCGCGCGGTGCGCTCGAAGGTGCCCAGGTTGGTGTCGACGCCGGGCACCACCACCGAGACGCGGCGGGCCCGGCGCAGATCGCCGAAGACCTCGGCGGCCCGGCCGCCGCCGGCCGGGTCGAAGGCGAGGATCTGCCGCCCGGCCGCGCGCATCGACTCGAAGCGGTGCATCAGCCGGCCGGCCTCCTGGCGGCCCACCGGCGTCAGGCGCCGGTCGTTCATCCGCTTACGCGCCACCTCGCCGGCCTCTTGCAGGGCCTTCTTGTTGGCCTGATAGCGCAGGGCCACGGGGGCGCCGCCCATGTTGCCGACCACCAGCGGGTAGCGGTCGGCCAGCGCGCTCGCGTCGGCGCGGCCGAGCGAGCGGAAGAAGGCGGCGAGCGTGCCGGGGGCGGAGCCGGTGTCCGGCAGCCGGTGCCCGCGGAAGGAGGCGTGCTCCCAGGCGGACCGCGCGGTGGCCAGCGGATTGGCGTCGTCCTTGCTGCCTCTGACGGCCGTCCAGCCGGTCATCGCAAGCATCACGAACACCACCACCAGGGCGAGCACAGCACGCCAGGCGGTGGACTGGAGGAAACCGAAGGAGGGAGCGCCGAGCCCCGAGAACGAAGAAGTCACCGCGGGCCACCCTAGGAGACCTGGCGGGGCGCCCGCTCCAGGGGTGACGGATGTCACGTTTCAGGCTGGTCATATGGGGCCACTTCGGACACGGTGTGCCGACGCCCCACGCTCAGACGTGCAGAAACGGTCTCACGCGCCCAATCGCGGCCAGTCGCCGGACACGGCCGGAACGATCTGTGCGAGGTACTGCTCGGTGATCTCGCGGATCGACTCCACGCTGACGTCCTCGCCCTCGCCCCACACCTTCCCCGCGACCCGCATCACGCCGCTGAACGCCGCGACCACCACCCGCGGCCGCGGGTCCGCCGCCACGTCCAGCCCCTCGCGGCGCGCAACGAGCCGGGCGATCTGCTCCTCCAGCTCCGAGTAGCGGCGCAGGTGCGCGGCGACGAGCGCGGGCGTCGACTCGATCATCCGGTACGTCCGCATGTGCAGTTCCAGCGGGATCACGGTCCGGATCGCGTCGCCGATCTCGTCCCACGACGTCAGCACGGCATTGCGCAGCGCCTCCAGGGGCACTTCGGCGGACGGCCGCCGCTCCAGCTCCTCCATGAAGCGCGCCTCCACCATTTCCTGTACGGCGAAGACGACCTCTTCCTTGCTCGCGAAGTAGCGGAAGAACGTCCGCTGCGACACGTCGACGGCCTCCGCGATCTCGTCGATGGTCGTCTCTTCGTAGCCGTGCGCCGTGAACAGTTCGAGTGCGGAGCGGATCAGCGCGTCGCGGGTGCGCTGCTTCTTGCGCTCGCGCAGACCGCCGGGGGAGGGGGCGCCGGTTCCGGTGGCGGCGGAAGCTGTGCCTCCGTGGGTCCAGGCCGTTTCCAGTCGTGTCGCCTGCGGCGTGGAGCCGGTCATCCTGCGCCGCCTTTCTCGTTGTTGCCGCTGCTCAGAATACCTGTGAGCTAAATGACAGTTACCGACTCATGAATTACTTTGTCAACTGTCAGTGGCTGACATTAGCCTCGTGGAATGAGCTCTCAGACCCCGGTTGCCCATGCCGCGCCGGACCTCTCCGCACCGGAGCCTCGCAAGGGACTGCGGGGCCATCCGTGGTTGACACTGTTCTCCGTCGCGATCGGCGTGATGATGGTGGCCCTCGACGGCACCATCGTCGCCATCGCCAACCCGGCCATCCAGGCGGACCTGAAGGCGTCGCTCGCCGACGTCCAGTGGATCACCAACGGCTATCTGCTGGCCCTCGCCGTCTCGCTGATCACGGCCGGCAAGCTCGGTGACCGCTTCGGCCACCGGCAGACGTTCCTCATAGGCGTGGTGGGCTTCGCGCTCGCCTCCGGAGCCATCGGCCTGTCCGGTGAGGTCTCGCTGGTCATCACCTTCCGCGTGCTGCAGGGCATCTTCGGCGCGCTCCTGATGCCCGCGGCGCTCGGCCTGCTGCGCGCGTCCTTCCCGGCCGAGAAGCTCAACATGGCCATCGGCATCTGGGGCATGGTCATCGGCGCCTCCACCGCCGGCGGCCCGATCGTCGGCGGCCTGCTCGTCGAGCACGTGAACTGGCAGTCGGTGTTCTTCATCAACGTGCCGGTCGGCGTCCTCGCCCTCGTACTGGGCCTGGTCATCCTCAAGGACCACCGCGCCCAGAACGCGCCGCGCTCCTTCGACATCCCCGGCATCGTGCTGCTCTCCGGCGCCATGTTCTGCCTCATCTGGGCCCTGATCAAGGCCGGCGAGTGGGGCTGGGGCGACGCCAAGACGCTGGGCTTCCTGGCCGCGGCGGTCGTCGTCTTCGCCGCCTTCGCGGTGCTGGAGACCAAGGTCCGCGAGCCGCTGATCCCGCTGCGGATGTTCCGTTCCGTGCCGCTGACGGCCGGCACGGTCCTGATGGTGCTGATGGCCTTCGCCTTCATGGGCGGCCTCTTCTTCGTCACCTTCTACCTTCAGAACGTGCACGGCCTGAGCCCGGTCGACAGCGGTCTGCACCTGCTGCCGCTGACCGCGATGATGATCGTCGGCTCGCCGGCCGCGGGCGCGCTGATCACCAAGTTCGGCCCGCGCATCCCGCTCGTCGGCGGCATGGTCTGCACCGCCGTCGCCATGTTCGGCATGACGACGCTGTCCACCGGTACGGGCACGCTGACCATGTCCCTGTGGTTCGCCCTGCTGGGCCTGGGCCTCGCCCCGGTCATGGTCGGCGCCACCGAGGTCATCGTCGGCAACGCGCCGCTGGAGCTGTCCGGCGTGGCGGGCGGCCTCCAGCAGGCCGCCATGCAGGTCGGCGGCAGCCTCGGTACGGCGGTGCTCGGTGCCGTGATGACCGCCAAGGTCAACTCGGACTTCGCGGGCAACTGGACCAAGGCCGGCCTGCCGGGCGCCCCGGACCCGGCGCTCAAGGCCGCCGCCGAGGTGGGCGCCGTGCCGCCGCAGGTGGCCCAGGCGCCCGGCATGACGCCGCAGATCGCCGACCGCATCGGCACCGCGGTGCACGACACGTTCGTGTCCGGCATGGGGCTGGCCTTCACCGTCGCCTGCGCCGTGGCGGTCGTCGCGGCCGTCGTCGCGCTGTTCACGAAGCGCGGTAGCAACGCGGAGGCGGGCGCGGGCGTCGGCCACATCTGACCGTCCGCCCCCGGGGTAACCGGCTCGCGCCGACGCGCGGCCGGCCAGGGCCAAGAGCCTGTGCCAGGCTCCTACCGCCCTCGCCGACCGCGCGTTTCGTTTC
This sequence comes from Streptomyces sp. NPDC017529, assembly GCF_044329785.1. Classification (NCBI taxonomy): domain Bacteria; kingdom Bacillati; phylum Actinomycetota; class Actinomycetes; order Kitasatosporales; family Streptomycetaceae; genus Streptomyces; species Streptomyces sp. NPDC017529. The sequence continues at coordinate 130,975 of NZ_JBIRJY010000003.1, read as the reverse complement.
TCCACAGGCGCGCGTTCCCCCGTACGGATAGGACGACCGCCGCGCCCCCGTGCGGCCTCAGCAGTGCATCCGGCGTCAACGACCCGCCCCCGCGCACCCGTTGGCGGCCCGGCGGCCGCGCGTCGCCTATCCGGGTGGGCCGCCCGGCGATGACTTGGCTCCGGCGCCCGCCCGCGGCCAAGCTCGGACCACTGACCCGCGGCGGGCAACCACCCGCCGCGGCAGGCCACTTCGTACTCCACGGGGGAGTGATGCACATGCGTACGATCCACGCCGTCGCGCTGCTGACGGGAGCCGCCGCACTGGCCGCCGCCCACCTCGCCGTCCCGTCCGCGCACGGAGCGCCGCGGCAACGGCCGCCGGCCCACGCGGGACCGGCCGCGGGCGACTGCGCCACCGGCCAGTTCTGCGTCTGGCCGGGCCGCGGCTTTGCCGGAAAGCGGCAGACCTACGAACTGTCCGGCACCGACATCGAAAGCTGCGTCACGCTGCCCGCCGGAACCCGCGCCGCCTCGTTCGCCAACCGCACGGGCCGGCCCGTCACCACGTACCAGAGCGCCGAGTGCGAGGAGACCGGGGAGTTCGACACCTATCCGGGCGGCGGCAGCTGGGTGCCCGAATCCCCTTACCAGGTCAGGGCGTTCAAAATCTGGGAGCGCTGAACGGGGGAGTGAGCACCGCGGCGCAGGGTACCCGGAGTCCGAGCCCGAACCACACGACCCTCGGGAGGGATGATGGCGGGCCTCGGACAGCACAGCCGCACCCGATGGCGTACCCACCTGCGGAGCAACCCCCGCTCACAAGGCCGGATGGGGCCTCGGACCGGGCCGGACCGCGTGACGCTGGGCGTGATCGGACTGATCTGCGCGGTCGCCGGATTCTTCATCCTGAGCATCGTCCTCGGGCCGGTGTCCGTGCTCCTCGGCTGGCTTGCGATGGGCCGCCGGTGGAGCGGCGCGAACCAAGCGCTCCCCGCACTGGTGGCCGTGGTCCTCGGTGTGATCGACACGGTGTTCGCGATCATCCGGATCACCACAGCGGCCACCGGGGCTCCGTTCTGAGCGGATCCCCGGCACCGCGAACGCGAGGCGCCCCCGGCCGGATCTCTCCGGCCGGGGGCGCCTCGCGACATCGGCTGCCCGGTGGGACGCTTACGCGTCGCCGCCCGCCTCGCCCGCCTCGGCGGCCGCGACGTCCAGCAGCTGGTACCGGTCGATCGCCTGCTTCAGCAGCGAGCGGTCGACCTTGCCCTCCTTGGCCAGCTCGGTGAGCACGCCGAGGACGATCGACTGCGCGTCGATGTGGAAGAAGCGGCGGGCCGCGCCGCGCGTGTCGGCGAAGCCGAAGCCGTCGGCGCCCAGCGACTGGTAGGTGCCCGGCACCCAGCGCGCGATCTGGTCGGGAACCGCACGCATCCAGTCGGAGACGGCCACCTTCGGACCCTGGGCGTCGGCCAGCTTCTGCGTCACGTACGGGACGCGCTGCTCCTCCTCCGGGTGGAGCAGGTTGTGCTCCTCGGCCTCCACCGCGTCGCGGCGCAGCTCGTTCCAGGAGGTCGCCGACCAGACGTCCGCCTTGACGTTCCACTCGTCGGCCAGGATTCGCTGGGCCTCGATCGCCCACGGCACGGCCACGCCGGAGGCGAGGATCTGGGCCGCGTGCTCGCCCTTGTCGCCCGGCTGGACGCGGTACAGGCCCTTGAGGATGCCCTCCACGTCCACGTCCGCCGGCTCGGCCGGGTGCTGGATCGGCTCGTTGTAGACGGTGAGGTAGTAGAAGACGTCCTCGCTGTTCTCGCCGTACATCCGGCGCAGACCGTCCTTGACGATGTGCGCGATCTCGTACCCGTACGCCGGGTCGTAGGCGACACACGCCGGGTTGGTCGAGGCGAGCAGCTGGGAGTGGCCGTCCGCGTGCTGGAGGCCCTCACCGGTCAGGGTCGTACGGCCGGCGGTCGCGCCCAGCACGAAGCCGCGCGCGAGCTGGTCGGCCATCTGCCAGAACTGGTCACCGGTGCGCTGGAACCCGAACATCGAGTAGAAGACGTAGATCGGGATCAGCGGCTCGCCGTGCGTGGCGTAGGCGGAGCCCGCCGCGATCAGCGACGCGGTGCAGCCGGCCTCGGAGATGCCGTCGTGCAGCATCTGGCCGGTCGGCGACTCCTTGTAGGCGAGCAGCAGTTCGCGGTCGACCGACTCGTAGATCTGGCCCAGCGGGTTGTAGATCTTCGCGGACGGGAAGAACGCGTCCATGCCGAAGGTGCGGTACTCGTCCGGCGCGATCGGCACGAAGCGCTTGCCGATCTCCTTGTCCCGCATGAGGTCCTTCAGGACCCGCACGAACGCCATGGTCGTGGCGATCTTCTGCTGGCCGGAGCCCTTCTTCGCCCCCGCGTACGCCTTGTCGTCCGGCAGCGGCAGCGGCTTGGCGCGCACGACACGGGTCGGGACGTACCCGCCGTTCGCCTTGCGGCGGTCGTGCATGTACTGGATCTCTTCGGAGTCGCGGCCCGGGTGGTAGTACGGCGGGTTGCCGTCCTCCAGGTCCTTGTCCGCGATCGGCAGGTGCAGCCGGTCGCGGAAGCGCTTGAGGTCCTCGGCCGTCAGCTTCTTCATCTGGTGGGTCGCGTTGCGGCCCTCGAAGTTCGGACCGAGGGTCCAGCCCTTGACGGTCTGCGCGAGGATCACCGTCGGCTGGCCCTTGTGGGCCTTGGCCGCCGCGTACGCCGCGTAGATCTTCTTGTGGTCGTGACCGCCGCGGCCCAGGTGCTGGATCTGCTGGTCGGTCATGTTCTCGACCATCGCGCGCAGGCGGTGGTCGTCACCGAAGAAGTGCTCGCGGATGTACGCGCCGGTCTCGGTCGCGTACGTCTGGAACTGGCCGTCCGGGGTCGTGTTCAGCTTGTTGACCAGGATGCCGTCGCGGTCCTGGGCCAGCAGCGGGTCCCAGCTGCGGTCCCACACCAGCTTGATCACGTTCCAGCCGGCACCGCGGAACTGCGACTCCAGCTCCTGCATGATCTTGCCGTTGCCGCGGACCGGGCCGTCCAGGCGCTGCAGGTTGCAGTTGACCACGAAGGTCAGGTTGTCCAGGCCCTCACGCGCCGCGAGGGACAGCTGGCCGAGCGACTCGGGCTCGTCCATCTCGCCGTCGCCCAGGTAGGCCCACACGTGCGAGTCGGAGGTGTCGGCGATGCCGCGCGCCTCCATGTAGCGGTTCATCCGGGCCTGGTAGATCGCGCCGAGCGGGCCGAGGCCCATCGAGACGGTCGGGAACTCCCAGAAGTCCGGCATCAGCCGCGGGTGCGGGTAGCTGGACAGGCCGTTGGGGAACTTGGACTTCTCCTGGCGGAAGGCGTCCAGCTGCGTCTCGGTGAGCCGGTCCAGGAGGTACGCGCGGGCGTACACGCCGGGGGAGGCGTGGCCCTGGAAGAAGATCTGGTCGCCGCCCTTGCCGTCGTCCTTGCCCCGGAAGAAGTGGTTGAAGCCCACGTCGTAGAGGGAGGCGGAGGACGCGAAGGTGGCGATGTGGCCGCCGACGCCGATGCCGGGGCGCTGCGCCCGGGAGACCATCACCGCGGCGTTCCACCGGGTCGCGTTCAGGATCTTGCGCTCGATCTCCTCGTTGCCGGGGAAGAACGGCTCGTCCTTGGTCGCGATGGTGTTGACGTAATCCGTGCTGCGCATCTCGGGCACGGCCACGCGCTTCTCGCGGGCACGCTCGATCAGGCGGAGCATGAGGTAGCGGGCACGTTCCCGGCCTCGCTCATCGACGGCTGCGTCGAGCGAGTCGAGCCATTCCTGGGTCTCTTCGGGATCGAAGTCCGGGACCTGGCTGGGAAGGCCGCCAATGATGATCGGGTTGCGATCGGATCCGGAAGCCACGCTGTTCCTTCGCTGTTCGGTATTGCTCTGCTTGGTGTCGCGCCGTCTTCCATCGTGTACCGGCTCACCGGGATACGTCATCTCTACCGGTGGGTAACCACCCCCTAAGAGACGGGCGCGCGAAGGCCGGTTTTTCAGGTCGGCCAAATCGCAACCATACGCCCACGCCCGAAGTGGTCGCCGTACGGTCGTACGGCGTACGAAAGGAGGTCCGGTTGTCCGGTGTCGCCCCCCAAAGGGCCCAGTCCGCTCCCATTACCCCACAAACCCCGCAGAAAGGTGTGGGGTGAATCACTTCCCGGCGTGCGCGCGGGGTCGTAGTTGCGGCGAGACGGCGGTAAACGTCACCGTTTCGACGGTCTCGGCGGCCGGGTACTTGCGCGATCCGCCCGGCCCGTGTGGACTACGCCCAATGCCCCGCGCGTGCGTGGGGTGCACGTCATTTACCGAAACATGACAGGAGGCAATCCGTGAGCGCGACCGCGGACCACGCGGAGGAGCGGACCAACCCGGCCATCAGGCTGGGGTTCGAGCCCGGACAGGTGGTCCAGGAGATCGGCTACGACGACGACGTCGAGCAGGAGCTCCGCGAAGCCATTGAGGCCGTGATCGGCCAGGAGATCGTTGACGAGGAATACGACGACGTCGCCGACGTCGTCGTGCTGTGGTTCCGCGATGACGACGGCGACCTCACGGACGCGCTGGTGGATGCCATCGGTCTGATCGACGAGGGCGGCGAGATCTGGCTGATGACGCCCAAGACCGGCCGTGACGGGTACGTCGAGCCGAGCGACATCAACGAAGCCGCGCAGACCGCGGGCCTGTCCCAGACCAGGAGCATCAACGCGGGCAAGGACTGGAGCGGCAGCCGCCTGGTCACCCCCAAGGCCGCCAAGTCGGGCAAGCGCTGAGCTGCGCGCCCCCACGTTCCGTACCGAGCCCTCCGCCGGGGATCCGGTGGGGGGCTCGGCGCGCGTGCCCCGGCGCGTAGGGTTGGCCGCAACCTGTTGGAATCCGCCGGAGCGGCCGCTGCCGGCGCTGCCCCGCGCCGCACGCCGGTGCCGGCGCGTGCGCGGCGACGGTGTCCGCTCACGGCGTCTGCGAAGGGAACGGTCCCCATGGCGATCGAGGTCGGCACGAAGGCTCCGGAATTCGAGCTGAAGAACCAGCACGGCGAGCTGGTCAGGCTCTCCGACTTCCGCGGCGAGAAGGCCGTCGTCCTCCTCTTCTACCCCTTCGCCTTCACCGGCGTGTGCACCGGTGAGCTGTGCGCCCTGCGCGACGAGCTGCCGAAGTTCGTCAACGACGACGTGCAGCTGCTGGCCGTCTCCAACGACTCGCCGTTCTCGCAGCGCGTCTTCGCCGAGCAGGAGGGCCTGGAGTACCCGCTGCTGTCGGACTTCTGGCCGCACGGCGAGGCCTCGCGGGCGTACGGCGTCTTCGACGAGGAGAAGGGCTGCGCGGTGCGCGGGACCTTCATCATCGACAAGGAGGGCGTGGTCCGCTGGACGGTCGTCAACGGCCTGCCCGACGCCCGTGACCTCAACGACTACCTCAAGGCGCTCGGGAACCTCTGACCCCGGCCGCGACCGGCTCCCGCCACGACATCGGCGCGGTGTCCGTACCGGTACCTGTAATCGGCGGGAACCGGTCACTAGGATCAAAACGTTGATCCGATGCCATGCACGATGGGGGCGCAAAGCATTACGTACCCCTCGAATCTAGGGAGGACTCGTGGGAGTCAGCCTCAGCAAGGGCGGCAACGTCTCGCTGACGAAGGAAGCCCCCAATCTGACCGCGGTGCTCGTCGGTCTGGGCTGGGACGCCCGTACCACCACCGGTACGGACTTCGACCTGGACGCCAGCGCGCTGCTGACCAACGACCAGGGCAAGGTCGCCAACGACCAGAACTTCGTGTTCTTCAACAACCTGAAGAGCCCGGACGGCTCGGTCGAGCACACCGGTGACAACACCACCGGTGAGGGCGAGGGCGACGACGAGGCCATCAAGGTGAACCTCGCCGGCGTGCCCGCCGACGTGGCCAAGATCGTCTTCCCGGTGTCGATCTACGACGCCGAGAACCGCCAGCAGAGCTTCGGCCAGGTGCGCAACGCCTACATCCGCGTCGTCAACCAGGCCGACGGCAACGAGCTGGCCCGCTACGACCTGAGCGAGGACGCCTCGACCGAGACCGCCATGGTCTTCGGCGAGCTGTACCGCAACGGCGCGGAGTGGAAGTTCCGTGCCATCGGCCAGGGGTACGCCTCGGGCCTGCGCGGCATCGCGCAGGACTTCGGCGTCAACGTCTGACCGGAGCCGTCACCCTTCCGCACCCGGCGCCGTACACCCCTGTTCCGGGGCGTACGGCGCCGGGCGTGCTTGAAGCCCGTACGAAGTCTGTACGGGGTACGGCCGGTCATCCGTAAGGAAGCCGTAGGAAAGCCGTAGGAAAGCCGTGCGCAAGCGCGGCACCACCGTCACCGGGGAGGAAGCGAACACCATGGGCGTCACGCTCGCAAAGGGAGGCAACGTCTCCCTCTCCAAGGCCGCTCCGAATCTCACGCAGGTCATGGTCGGCCTCGGCTGGGACGCGCGCTCCACCACGGGAGCGCCGTTCGACCTCGACGCCAGCGCGCTGCTGTGCAGGTCGGGACGGGTGCTCGGGGACGAGTACTTCGTTTTTTACAACAATCTGAAGAGCCCGGACGGCTCGGTCGAGCACACCGGCGACAACCTCACCGGCGAGGGCGAGGGGGACGACGAGTCCATCCTCGTCGACCTCGGCGCGGTCCCCGAAGAGGTCGACAAGATCGTTTTTCCGGTCTCGATCCACGAGGCGGATGCCCGCGGCCAGAGCTTCGGCCAGGTCAGCAATGCCTTCATCAGGGTGGTCAACCAAGCCGACGGCAGTGAGCTGGCCCGTTACGACCTGAGCGAGGACGCCTCCAGCGAAACGGCAATGATCTTCGGTGAGGTCTACCGGTACAGCGGTGAATGGAAGTTCCGCGCGGTGGGCCAGGGGTACGCGTCGGGGTTGCGAGGCATCGCTCTAGACTTCGGGGTCAACGTTTCGTAAAGCGCCGCGCACTGCGCGCGGGGGACCCCATACAGCGAGGGATTGGGTTAGGCAGTGCTCCTGAAAACCTTTGGCTGGTCGTTCGCCGTCACGGCGGCAGGCCTGGCCTTGGCCGGAGTCCTCTGGGGGTGGCAGGGGCTAGCGATCGTCGGCATCCTGTCGATCCTGGAAATCTCGGTCTCGTTCGACAATGCGGTCATCAACGCGGGAATCCTGCGCAAGATGAACGCCTTCTGGCAGAAGATCTTCCTGACGATCGGCATTCTCATCGCCGTCTTCGGCATGCGCCTGGTCTTCCCGGTCGTCATCGTCGCGATCACCGCGAAGATCGGGCCGATCGAGGCCGTCGATCTCGCGATCAACGACAAGACGCAGTACGAGCACCTGGTCACGACCGCCCACCCGGCCATCGCGGCCTTCGGCGGCATGTTCCTGCTCATGATCTTCCTCGACTTCATCTTCGAGGAGCGCGAGCACAAGTGGCTGGGCTGGCTGGAGCGGCCGCTGGCGAAGATGGGCAAGCTGGACATGCTGTCCGTCATCGTCGCGCTGGTCGTCCTGATGGTCACGGCGATGACGGTGGCCACCGACGTCGCGCACGGCGGCGGTGACAAGAGCGCGACGGTGCTCCTGTCCGGCGTCGCGGGCCTGCTCACGTATCTGGTCGTGGGCGGCATCTCCGGCTACTTCGAGGACAAGCTGGAAGAGGCCGAGGAGGACGAGGGCGAGGCCGGGGAAGACGGCGGGACGGCGGCGAAGGCGGCCGGGGACGAGCGGCCGGGCGGCGCGAAGCAGCGCGGTGCCGTCTCGGGTGTCGGGCTCGCGGGCAAGGCCGCGTTCTTCCTGTTCCTCTACCTGGAGGTCATCGACGCGTCGTTCTCCTTCGACGGCGTCATCGGGGCCTTCGCCATCACCAACGACATCTTCGAGATGGCGCTGGGTCTGGGCATCGGCGCGATGTACATCCGTTCGTTGACGGTCTTCCTGGTCCGCAGGGGCACCCTGGACGACTACGTCTACCTGGAGCACGGCGCGCACTACGCCATCGGCGCGCTGGCGGTCATCCTGCTCGCCACGATCAAGTACGAGATCAGCGAGGTCATCACCGGCCTGGTCGGAGTCGTTCTGATCGGGCTGTCGTTCTGGTCGTCCGTGCGCAAGAACCGACGTGACGGCAAGCTGGCGGAAGATTCCAAGGCAAAGCCGGAAGTCGCCTCCGGAGTGTGACGGCGGTCTGATTGAGGAACGCTCTCAGCGGGGCGGCCATGGAGTGCTCACTCCATGGCCGCCCCGCGGCCGTACCGGGGCAGGGGTGGCCGGGGCAAGCAGCAGTCGGGCCGCCGGGCCATCCGGGCGGGCGGCCCCGGGACCGATCGATGGGGTGGGGCAAGGTGTCGTTCTTGGACAACTGGCGTCGGGGCGGGGCGCCGAAGTTCGAAGCCGGTGGCGCGTCGTACGTGATCGAGCTGACCAAGCGCAATCCGGTGGTCTCGCTGACGAAGCAGGGCGCGGCCTCCGGGCACCTGCGGGTCAACCTGTCCTGGCAGATGCGGACGTCGGACATCACGATGCGCGGCTCGCAGCGCGGCGGGAGCCTGCTGCGCAACCCGGGCAAGATGTTCAAGCCGGAGGTGGTGCAGGCGCAGGGGCCGGCGGTCGTCAAGATCGACCTGGACCTGGCCTGCCTGTACGAGCTGAAGGACGGCACCAAGGGCGTGGTGCAGCCGCTCGGCAACTTCCTGGGGGACATCAACGCCGCGCCGTACGTGAAGCTCAGCGGCGACGACCGCTTCGGCTCGCCCTCCGGCGAGACGCTGTACATCAATCTCGACCACCGCGACGAGATCAAGCGCCTGCTGATCTTCGTCTACATCTACGACGGCACACCGGCCTTCGACCGCACCCAGGCCGTCGTGACGCTCTACCCGAGCAACGGGCCGCGCGTGGAGATCGGGCTCGACGAGCGGGCGCCCCAGGCCCGCTCCTGCGCGATCTTCATGCTGGAGAACAACAAGGGCGAACTGACCGTCCGCCGCGAGGTGAAGTACGTCTACGGCTTCCAGTCCGAACTGGACCGCCTGTACGGCTGGGGCCTCCAGTGGGGCCGGGGGTACAAGACGAAGGTGTGAGCCCGCGGGTCAGCGGTGCTGGAACTGCGGCCCCTGCGGCGGCAGGACGAAGTTCGGGTCGGGCGCCGGCCCCTGGGGCTGCTGCGGGTAGCCGTAGGCCGCGGGCGGCGGTGCGGCCGCGCCTACGGGCCCCGTCGGGTACGGCTGGTGCCCGGGCTGCTGAGGAGGCTGCGGATAGCCGTACGAGGGCTGCTGCGGCTGCTGCGGCATCGGACCGGGGTAGCCGTACGCGGGCTGGGCCGGCGGCTGGGCCGGCGGCGGCGGGATGTTCGGGGCGTTCTGCGGGAAGCCGTAGCCGCCGCCGGTGGGCTGCGGCTGGGGCGGGAACGCGGCGGGCGGGGCTGCCGCCGGCGGGGCCGCGGGCGGCGCCAGCGGGAAGGAGTCCGGTTCCGCCGGCGCGGCGGGGGACGGGGCCGCCGGCCGGGTCGCGTCCGGGTCGGGAAGATGGTGGGTGGCCGCCTCGGGGTCCGTGGCGGACGGCACGGCCTTAGGCCCGTCCGGTGCGCCGCCGGACGGCGCGGGCGACGACGTGCCGGTCCCGGCGGCCGGCGCCTCGCCGTCCTCTTCCTCCACCGAGATCCCGAACTCGGTGGCCAGGCCGGTCAGCCCCTTCTCGTACCCCTGCCCCAGCGCCCGGAACTTCCAGCGGTCCGCGCGCCGGTACAACTCGCCGCAGATCAGGGCCATCTCCTTGCCCGTCTCCGGCACCACGTCGAAGACCGCGACCGGTTCGGTCTCCCCCGAAGCGGCGTCGTAGAGCAGCACCCGCAGGTCCCGTACGTGCGCAAAGGTTTTGCCGTCCGCCGAGGCGGTGAGCATGACACGGTCCACCGACGCGTCGAGACCGGACAGGTCCGCCTCGATCGTATCGGTCAGCGCGTCGGCCAGCTGCGTCTTGGGCAGGTGCCGCACCAGGCCGCTGGGGTGGCGCGGCTGGTTGTAGAAGACGAAGTCCGCATCGGAACGCACGCGTCCGTCGGTGCCGAGCAGCAGGGCCGAGGCATCGACATCGGGCACTCCGGCGCCGGGGGTCCAGCGCAGCACGGCCCGGACCGCCGTGGTGTCGAGGGGTACGTTCGACCCTTTCAGCATCGCGTGCGTCATGCCTGCAATCCTGCCTTCCCGGAGGTCGGAGGGACAACGCGGGGGCCTGCCCGGCGTGGCCGGACCGGTGTTCGGGACACCGGGCCGCCGGATGCCGGTTACGTGCTGTTCATACGGGCGGGAACTTTCCCCCGTCGGCCGCACGTACGATTACCGGCCGGATCCAGACAGCGAGTCGCCGCGGGGTGGCCCCGGCCCCGCCTGCTCACGGGGAGTTTTATGCGTCATTTTGGGCATCTTGCGCCCGATATCCGGAACGCTTTGTTCCATCAGGAGCCGGCCGAGTTCACCGCCGACTCCTCGCCAGGCACGCTCGCCGTGGCTCTGGGGGCGACGCTCTACAGCCCCGCCACCCGCCCGCGGCTCGCCGCGGACATCGTCAAGCAGACCGGCCGCGGGGTGGTCTCCATGGTGCTCTGCCTGGAGGACTCCATCGGCGACGCGGACGTGGCGGCCGGCGAGGAGAACCTCGTACGGCAGTTCGCGGCCCTCGACGCCGAGGCCGGGCGCGGCACGGACCTGCCGCTGTTGTTCATCCGGGTCAGAGCGGCCGCCCAGATTCCGGACCTGGTGCGCCGACTCGGCCCCGCCGTGCGGCTGTTGTCCGGATTCGTACTGCCGAAGTTCACCGAGGAGCGGGGCGTTCCGTTCCTGGAGGCGCTGACCGGCGCCGAGGCGGACTGCGGGCGGCGGCTGTTCGCGATGCCGGTGCTCGAATCGCCCGAACTGCTCCACCTGGAGAGCCGTGGCGAAACCCTGCGCGGCATAGCGCGCACCGTGGGCAAATACCGCGAACGGGTGCTGGCCCTGCGGCTCGGCGTCACGGACTTCTGCTCGGCCTACGGCCTGCGCAGGGCCCCCGACATGACCGCCTACGACGTCCAGATCGTCGCGTCCGTGATCGCGGACGTGGTCAACGTGCTGGGCCGGGCGGACGGCACCGGCTTCACGGTCACCGGACCGGTCTGGGAGTACTTCCGCCTGCACGAGCGGATGTTCAAGCCGCAGCTGCGGCAGAGCCCCTTCCTGGGCCGGGCGGAGGAACTGCGTACGGCCCTGATCGAACACGACATGGACGGGCTGCTGCGCGAGATCGAACTCGACCGCGCCAACGGCCTCCAGGGCAAGACCTGCATCCACCCCTCGCACGTGGCGCCGGTGCACGCGCTCTCCGTCGTCAGCCACGAGGAGTTCAGCGACGCCGCCGACATCCTGCGGCCCGAACGGTGCGACGGCGGCGTACTGCGCTCCGCGTACACGAACAAGATGAACGAGATCAAACCGCACCGCGCCTGGGCCGAGCGGACCCTGCTGCGGGCCGAGGCGTTCGGCGTGGCCCGCGAGGGCGTCGGCTTCGTGGAACTGCTCACGGCGAGCCTCGGACGATGACGACGGCGGAAGAGACGAAGGAGACAGGCGCAGTGGTGTGGACCGGAGAGTGGGTCGCGCGGCGGCTCGGCGTCTCGCTGAGCGGCGGGGAGGAGCTGCCCCGGCTGCTGGGGCTGGCGCTGCGGCGCAACCCCAAGCGGGCCCACCTGCTCGTGTCGAACGTGCTCGGCAAGCACGTACCGCAGCGGCCGGACGCGGTGCACGGCGCGGGCCTGGGGCTGGGGCGCCGGGTCCGCGACCTGCTGGGGGACGCGGACGCGGCGCGCGCCGTCGTCCTGGGGTACGCGGAGACCGCGACCGGACTGGGCCACAGCGTGGCCGACGGGCTGGCCCTCGCGCCGTACCTGCACTCCACGCGGCGGCCGGTCGCGGGGGTCGAGCAGGCGGGCGGCTTCGAGGAGGAACACAGCCACGCGACGTCCCACCTGCTGCTGCCGGAGGATCCCGCGCTGCTGGCCGGAGACGGCCCCCTGGTCCTCGTCGACGACGAGTTCTCCACCGGCCGTACGGTCCTGAACACCATCAAGGCGCTCCACGCCCGCTTCCCGCGCGACCGGTACGTCGTCGTCGCCCTGGTGGACATGCGTTCGGAAGCGGACCGCGCCCACCTGGAGAAGTTCGCCGCCGACTTGGGCGCGCGGGTCGATCTCATATCCCTGGCCGCCGGCGGCGTACGGCTCCCTGCCGACGTACTCGAACGCGGCCAGGCCCTCGTCGCGGCCCACCAGGACCCGGCGGCGCCCGAGGGCACCGCGGCGGCCCAGGCCGTACGCGTCGACCTCGGCTGGCCCGAAGGCGTCCCGGACGGCGGGCGGCACGGGTTCACCCCCGGGCACCGGGCCCGCCTGGAGGCCGCGCTGCCCGGCATGGCGGCCCGGCTCGCCGACCGGCTCGGCGGCGCGCGCCGGGTGCTGGTCCTCGGCAACGAAGAGCTGATGTACGCGCCCCTGCGCCTCGCCGGAGCCCTGGACGACTCCACGGCCGCCGAGGTGTACTTCTCGACCACCACCCGCTCGCCGGTCCTCGCCGTGGACGACCCCGGCTACGCCATACGGACCCGGCTGGCCTTCCCCGCCCACGACCGGCCCGCCGACGGCCCGGGGGAGCGGTACGCGTACAACGTCGCGCCCGGCGCGGCCCCGGAGCGCCGCTTCGACGCCATCGTCGCCGTCACCGACTCCCTGGGCGACACCCCGCGGCTGCACGCCGCCCACGGCCTGCTGGGCAGGCTCGCCGCCCACACCGACCGGCTGCTGCTCGCCGTCGTCCCCTCGTACACCCCGGCGTACGCACAGCCGCGCACGCCGGCGCCCGCCTCCGAGCCCACGCCCCACGCCACGCGACGACAGGTCTGACCGATGCCCCTCCCCGAGCCGCTGCGCGGCCCCGCCTTCTCCTCCTACGCCCCCGACGAGGTCGGCTGGCTGCTCCAGGACCTGTCCTCGGTCAGCCTCGAAGCGCCGACCGAGGAGCGCGAAGAGGCGATCCAGGCAGGCGGCGCGCACTACGCCGAGTCGCTGCCCGTCGAATACCAGCCGAGCGCGGAGTACCAGGCGCTGTTCCACAGTGCTCTTGAGGCCTCCGCCGGCCGCATCGCGCGTGCGGTCGGAGCCGTCACGGAAACCGTGATCGCCGAACGGTCCCCGCGTCCGGTCCTGGTCTCACTGGCCCGCGCCGGCACCCCCGTGGGCGTCCTGATGCGCCGCTGGGCGCTGCACACCCACGAACTCGACCTGCCGCACTACGCCGTCTCCATCGTGCGCGGCCGCGGCATCGACACCACCGCCCTGCGCTGGCTGGCCGCCCACCACGACCCGGCGGACGTGGTCTTCGTGGACGGCTGGACGGGCAAGGGCGCCATCACCCGGGAGCTGGCCGAGGCGCTGCGCGACTTCCCCGGCTTCGACCCGCGGATCGCCGTCCTCGCCGACCCGGGCGGCTGCGTGGACACCTACGGCACCCGCGACGACTTCCTCATCCCCTCCGCGTGCCTCAACTCGACCGTCTCCGGCCTGATCTCGCGCACCGTGCTGCGGGACGACCTCGTGGGCCCGGACGACTTCCACGGCGCGAAGTTCTACCGCGACCTCGCCGGGTCCGACCTGTCCCGGGTGCTCGTCGAAACGGTCGCGGGCCGCTTCGACGAGGTCGCCGAGCAGGTCGCCGCCGACGCGAAGGAACTGGCGGCGGCCGACCGTTCGCCCACGTGGGAGGGCTGGGCCGCGGTCGAGCGGATCAGCGAGGCGTACGGCATCCACGACGTCAACCTCGTCAAGCCCGGTGTCGGCGAGACCACGCGGGTCCTGCTCCGGCGCGTCCCCTGGAAGATCCTCGCCCGGCCGGGAGCCTGTACGGACCTGGACCACGTACGCCTGCTGGCCGCCCAGCGGGGCGTACCCGTCGAAGAGACCGACGGGCTCCCCTACACCTGCGTCGGCCTGATCCACCCCCGCTACACGCGGGGCGCGACGGGCGCGGACGGCAAGGCGGTGACCGCGCCGTGAGCACCATCGTCGCCAGCGACCTGGACCGCACCCTGATCTACTCGGCGGCCGCACTGGACCTGGCCGTGCCCGACGCCGAGGCCCCGCGCCTGCTGTGCGTCGAGGTCTACCAGCGCAAGCCGCTCTCCTACATGACGGAGACGGCCGCGGGGCTGCTGACCGCCCTCGCCGGCGCCGCCACCTTCGTACCGGCCACCACCCGCACCCGCGAACAGTACGGACGCATCCACCTGCCGGGACGCGCCCCGCGGTTCGCCGTCTGCGCGAACGGCGGCCACCTCCTCGTCGACGGGGAGTCCGACCGGGACTGGCAGCGCACCGTCGCCGCCCGGCTGAGCGCGGAGTGCGCCTCGCTCGACGAGGTCCGTACGCACCTGGTGCGCACCGCCGACCCGGCCTGGCTGCTCAAGGAGCGCGTCGCCGAGGACCTCTTCGCCTACCTCGTCGTCGAGCGCTCGCTGCTGCCGCGGACCTGGGTCAAGGAACTCGCCGAGTGGGCGGACGCCCGCGGCTGGACCGTCTCGCTCCAGGGCCGGAAGATCTACGCCGTGCCGAAGCCGCTCACCAAGAGCGCCGCCGTGGCCGAAGTCGTCCGGCGGACCGGCGCCTCGCGGGTGCTCGCCGCCGGTGACTCCCTGCTCGACGCCGACCTGCTGCTGGCCGCTGACCGCGGGTGGCGGCCGGGGCACGGGGAGTTGGCGGACTCGGGGTGGGACGCCCCGCACGTCACCGCGCTGAGCGCCCGCGGCGCCGCCGCAGGCGAGGAGATCCTGCGGGCCTTCACCTCCACCTCCGGCACTACCACCCCCACCCGCACCGGCTGACCCGTACGTCTCAGCCGCAGCAGCCGCCCCCGCAACAGCCCCCGCCCCCGCCACCGCTGGGCGCGGGGGCCGCGGCGGTGCCGCCGACGGCGACCGTGGACAGCAGCTTGACCGTGTCCTCGTGGCCGTCCGGGCAGGTCGCCGGGGCGGAGGACTCGGCCATCGGCCGGTTCAGCTCGAAGGTGGAGCCGCAGGAACGGCAGCGATATTCGTAACGAGGCATGCCGACAGAGTAGACAACACACTCCGGCCCTCACCATTCGCTGAACGAGCCGTCAGCGTGCCGCCAGACCGGGTTGCGCCAGGCGTGCCCCTTCCTGCCGGCGGCCCGTACGGCCGGTTCGTCGACCGTCACCCCCAGCCCCGGGAGGTCGGTGCGCAGGAGGCAGCCGCCGTGAAAACGGAAAACCTCCGGATCGATGACGTAATCGAGAAGCCCGGCGCCCCGGTGGTAGTGAATGCCGATGGACTGCTCCTGAATGAGGAAATTGGGAGTCGTGAACGCGACTTGCAGGCTGGCGGCGAGCGCGACCGGCCCGAGGGGGCAGTGCGGGGCGAGCTGGGCCCCGTACGTCTCCGCGAGAGCGGCGATCCGGCGCAGCTCGGAGATGCCGCCCGCGTGGGAGACGTCCGGCTGGACGACGGCGACGCCGGCCTGGAGCGGAGCCAGGAACTCCTGGCGCGCGAAGAGCCGTTCACCGAGCGCCAACGGGATGTTGGAGGCGTTGACCAGGTCGGGAAGAGCGTGCCGGTAATCGGGCAGCACGGGTTCCTCGACGAACATCGGCGCGTGCTCGGCGAGCAGCGGGAGAAGGCGCCGGGCGTTGGCGGGGGAGACGCGGCCGTGGAAGTCCAGGGCGAAGTCACGCTCGTCCCCGAGGACTTCGCGGGCGGTCTCGGCGCGCCGCAGACAGGCCCGCACCTCCGCGCGGGTGGCGACCGGCGTCATCGGCCCGCAGCCGTTCATCTTGACCGCGGTGAAGCCCGCCTCGGCCTGCGCGGTCAGCGCGTCCCGTACCTCCTCCGGTTCGTCGCCGCCGACCCAGGCGTACGCGCGGACACGTTCCCGCACCGGCCCGCCAAGGAGCTGGTATACAGGCACGCCGTGACGCTTCCCCTTGATGTCCCACAGCGCCTGGTCCAGCCCCGCGACGGCCGAGGAGAGCACCGGACCACCACGGTAGAAGCCGCCCTTGGTCATCACCTGCCAGTGATCCTCGATGCGCGACGGGTCCTGCCCGACGAGATATTCGGCCAGCACCCCGACGGCGGCCCGCACCGCCTCGGCACGGCCCTCGACCACCGGCTCGCCCCAGCCGACGACGCCGTCGTCGGTCTCCACCCGGACGAACAGCCAGCGCGGCGAGGCCAGGAACGTCTCGACACGGCCGATACGACCGCCCTCCCCGCCGCTACGTGGCATGCCGACGGCGGCCGTGGCCCCGGTGCCGGGAGCCGGCGGGAGCCGCGTACCGGGGTGCCGCATGCGCGCCGGTACTGGGCGGCAAGGGCCGCCGGACCGTCCGCGCCGTAGCCTCCGGATGCCGGGCGCGCCAGTACGGATTGTCGTGGGGCAGGCCACCGGACACACGCCCGTACATGCCGAAGACCAGCAACATCAGCCCCACCACAAAGCTGAACAGAACATTCTGGATCCGGAAGGCCAGGTAATTGAAGCCGGTCTCCAGAATGGCGAGATTGACGAATCCACTGAGCAGGAACGCCACACCGAAGACGATGTTGAGCGTCGAGGCGAAGTTGCCGCCGACCACCATGCCGCCGAAGAGCACCAGGCCCACGACGATCGACAGCACGCTCAGCGCGCCGTTGGTGTTCAGCCCGGCGACGGTGTCGCCGCCCGTGTCGAAGAACCCGATCTTGTCGATCAGGCCGAGAATGCCGAACGCGACGAGCACCAGCCCCATCAGCCCCGCGCCGATCCGGTAGACCATGCTGAGCCGGTGGTCGACGGGCAGATGCTCGTCGAGCCGCGTGTGCCGCACCTTGCCGCGCAGCGTCCGTGAGGGCCCGTGCAGAGCCTGGCCAGCGTCCATGTCCGGCCTCCTTCACGCAGATGAGCCGCCTGGACCGTATCCGTCCCTCCAGCATCCGCCCGTACGCGGCGGCACGCCAGAGCGCCAGCTCACGGGGCCGCTCCCGGCCAGGGCCCGCCGCTCATCCGCCGCCCGGCTCAGCCCGCCCCGCCACCCCGCTCGTCCCGGATCTCCTGGACCACCCGGGCCGCCGTCCGGCGCACCGACTCCGTCTCGGTCAGGAAGTGCCACCAGTCCGGGTGGCGCCCCTCCAGCCCGGCGACCGCCCGCTCCAGCCGCGCCACCGCGTCGTCCAGCGGCCGTGCGTGCCGCGGATCGGGCGTGCTGCGCCCCGCCATCGCCAGCCGCTGCGCGTCCCGGAGCGCGAAGCGCGTCCGCTCGACCTCCTTCTCGCGGTCGAAGGACACCTCGTCCAGCCGCCGCAACCGGTCGCCGGCCGCCGAGACCGCCTCGTCGGTCGTGTTCAGCAGCGCCCGCACGGTCGCCAGCAGGCTCGTCGCATCGGCCCACCGCTGCTCGTCCCTGGCCCGCTGGGCCTCGCGCACCTTCGTCTCCGCCTGCGCGACGGCGTTTGCCGCCTGGTCCGGTACGTGCTGGAGATCCTGCCAGCAGGCCGCGCTGTACCGCCGCCGCAGTTCGCTCAGTACGGGATCGACCTTTCCGGCCCGCGTCGTGATGGCCTGCGCCCGGGTCCGCAGCGACACCAGCCGCTTGTCGATCTCCGCGGCCTGCTGCGGCAGCCGCTCCGCCTTGGCCCGTACGGCCTCGGCCTCGCGCAGCACCTCGTCGGCACGCCGGATCGTCTCCTGCACGCCGTGCTGCCCGGCGCCCTGGTTCAGCTTGGTCAGCTCCGGCGACAGGGCGGCGAGCCGGGCCGCCAGGTCGTCCGCCGTGAAGTCCCGCGCGCGGACCGCGTCCAGCGCGTTGCTCGCGGCCAGCAGGGCCTGCCGGGCCCGCTCCACCGCCGGCGCGAGCCGCGCCAGCTGCGTCTCCGCGCTCTGCAACAGCGGACCGAGCCCCTGCGTGAAGCGGTCGAGATCCGCCTTGACCCGCTCCAGCTCCTCCTTGGCCCGGTGCAGATCGGCGCGCGCCCGCGAGGCCGCGCCGGCGTCGAGATCGTCCCGGTCGAGATCGTGGGCGTCCACGGCGGTGATGTAACCCTGGCTGACCTCGTCGATCCGCCGCCCGAAACTCTCGTACTCCTCCGCGGCCCGCCGTGCCGCCGGGGTCCGGTCGACCGCGGTGATCGTCTCTATGCTGATCCGCAGGTCGCGCTGCGCCGTGTCCAACTCGTAGAACGCCGCCGCCGCGGCGTCCTTGGCCGCCTGCGCGTCCGCACGCTGCCCCTCCCCGCGCCCGAACCAGCGCCGCGTACCACCACCCGCGAACGCGGCCGGGACCACCGCCGCCAGCAGCGGCAACGGCAACAGAACCAGCGCCACCGCATCCCGCAGCGCGCCCCCTCGGGGCCGACGGCGCCCTGCACGGCGTGCTCGCTGCTCGTGCGGCTGCGTATGTGTCGCCGTCACATCCCTCTCCCGATCACATCGCCCCAGGCCCGGCTGCCATTCTCCCACCCAGTAGGAACGAACACAGCGCCCGATTGGTTCGCAACCACCCCGCGCCGCCAGACCCCCCACCCCCCTGGTTTGCGCCACAGCCCCGCAGGCAAGGTAGTCTGTCGGCTCAGCCAGGGCGCATAGCTCAGCGGTAGAGCGCTGCTCTTACAAAGCAGATGTCACAGGTTCAAATCCTGTTGTGCCCACACAGTGCTAGTCCGCAGGTGAGCGACTAGATCGAGGCCCCCAATCATGATTGATTGGGGGCCTTTTCGATCTTGGAAGTCCACATGGAATCCACTTCCCCATGAGCATCTTCTCCGGCAGGGGGTGGCTCGGGCGGGAGATCCGCGTACAGGGGTGGGCGTGCCTCCCTACACTGCGCACGCCGCCGCGCCGCTCCGTGAACCGCAGGCGTTCGTGCTGCGGGCGGACAGGAGCCCAGCCCAGTCGGCCCGCCTTCCCGCGCCGTCATGGTGGTGCGAACGGCGCGAGCGCTCCGAGATGGTGCGGTCAATGTCTGAAGCCGATGCCGCTGGCGAGGGCGGCTATCGCCCTGGCCAGCACGATGACGTAAACCATCATGAGCGCGCGATCACGCATCGCCACGACCGACAAGCACGGCGTGTGCCCGCTCGTCGGTCTCGTTGAACGTCGTGGCACAGAACCCGCCCACCATCGCGACGCGCTGCTGGAGAGAGATGCGCTGCTCAGGATCACGGGCAAGACGGTCCCACGTGTGAACCAGACAGATCACCTGTCGACGACCGGCCTGCGTCCGCATGATCTCCAATAGAGCGCCAAACTCAGGTCGCTCGCTGTCCAGCGCGTGGTCGCCACGGTCGATCCAGTCACCCGCAACCTGCCAGCCTCGTCGCTGCTCGGCGTAGTTGTGGCAGCCGTCCAACCGCATGTCGAGATAGGGGCTTGAGGCTGTGGCGTTGCGGTCGTAGATGAAGGCGAGGGGTGTGGACGTGGTCATCCGAATGCCTCCGCGGAGAGTGTGCTGCCGGGGCCGAATGCGGCGCCGAGCGCGATCGGGTCGGTGGGGGTCCCGCTGCCGTCCGGTGCTTCCAGCCAGCCGCGGCCGTACACGCTGTGCCCCACCGGCGGGCAGAGCAGGGGCCAGCGAGGCGGATGAACGGTGAGTGCGGGCAGGCCGTCGAGGTGCTCCTCGTCTGTACGGCCACAGGACGGTCGCTGCGCTGCGTGATCCAGGCCGTTCCGGCCTTAGCCGTGGTCGGCTTGGTCATCATGCAGGGACCGTAGGACGGGCGATTGCGTGTCCGCTTGCCGATTGCGCGCGATTGCGAATTCAGTACCCGGGTTGCTGCAATTGCTCAGGACAGATCGAGCGACGCCCTCGCACGGGCGATCAGACGGTGCGCCTGGTGTCCGTACACCGCAGCCTCAGCGAGCCAGTCCCACGCCCTTTCGTACAGGGTGAGGCTGTCCGCGTCGTCGAGCCACATCTCCGCGTTGATCGTCTCGACGATCACTAGGCGGGTGTCGTAGATCCAAAAGCCGTGAGCGGGGGTGCGCCGCAACTCGGCGGAAAAGGGGATCACCCCCAACTCGACGGTGTCGAGGCCGATGATGCTGATGAGTCGGTCGAGCTGCGCAGCCATTACCGCCCGCGGGCAAACGAGAACATGGAGGGCGCCCTCCCACACCAGAAACCGGAAGCGCCGGCCAGGCTCGTACAGCGCTTCCTGTCGTTGCAGGCGCTTGCGGACCGCGCCCTCGGTGTCCTGCGGTGTCCCCTGAAACGCGGCGTTCGCGGTGAACACGTGTCGTGCGTACTCGGCGGTCTGGAAGAGGCCGGGGATGAGGGCCACCTCGAAACCTCGGATGGTGCGCGTCCTCGCGGTCTCCGCGATGGCCACTTCCTGGCGGACCCGGTGACCACCAGACAATTGCCGACGCCACGTGCGGTAGCTCGTCTCCAACCCGTTCAAGCGGCCGATCAGTTCCGCCGCCACATCAGGCCGACCCGCAGCATCCGCCCATGCCCGGAGGTCAGAGGGTGATGGCGTCTGCTTCCCCAGCTCCAGACGCGAGACCTTTGACGCCTGCCAGCCGAGTCGTGCTGCGAAACCCTTACCGTTCATGCCGCCCTCGGCGCGCAGTTCACGCAGCCGGGCGCCGAGGGTGACACGGGAAGTCAGGTAGTCGGAACTCACGTAGTGGAACGTACCCGCTTTTGAAACTCAGTCGTGGGGACTGCGTAATGCCATGCCGTGTCCCGTGCCTGGCAGGCGGCCAGTACTTCGGTGGGGTCCTCGGACACGATGACGCCGAGCGTAGTGTCCTGGTCGTCGAACACGAAGCGCACGAGGACGCGGGAGTCGAAGAGCCAGAAGTCCTCCTCCGGCAACCGCAGACGCTCGGCCTCGGCCCGGGGAAGGTTGCGGATGTCCTCGCCGGCCGCGACGTTCCCGAGGCCGCTGTCCAGCAGGAAGCGCTGCCCCTCGGTCGGCGGGGCGTCGACCAGCCGTACGCGCTCGAAGCGCTTCCCGAGCCTCGCCTGCTCGCGCACGTTCGTTCGCCACTCGTTCTCCTCCCCGCTGATGTCTTCACCGCGCTGCCAGCGCTCCCACTTCGGCGTGCCACGGTCGGCCGCGTAGCCGCGGCGGGTTTCCAGCCGCCATGCGGTGTGCCCGAACTCGCGGAACAGGTGAGTCACCTCGGCGAAGGAGACCATGTCGCGCGGTGCGGACCGCGGGGCGAAGCGGACGAGGAGATCGCGGGGGACGGTGACGAACGTTTCCGTCGGCTTCACGTCTCGAAGTTCGGCGAGGTGGCTGGGGTCGGTGACGCGGTCGCCCTGGACGAGGATGTCGTCTGTTCCCTCGACTTCGTACAGGGTGGGGCAGTCGCCGTTGTCGCTGGTGGTGCCGATGAAGCGGAGCGCCATGTGCTTCCTCCCGTGGTGGGGTGCGCCCTTCAGGATGCGCGGAATGCCACCGTCCTGCTTGGCGATTGCGGGAGATTGCGCGAGCCCGTAACCGGCATTCGGATTGCGCGCATGCACGATGCCCCGCCCCTGCGGCAGGGGCGGGGCATCACTCGCATCACCTGGACGATCCGCCCAGTGATCTACCTGCCCCTTGCCCACGGACAGGGAGCCGTACTCTCCACCTGCACAGAGGACTTCAAGCCCACCCGACAGGCTGAGTTACAACTTTCTCCACTGGTTCAAGGGCGGCTCGCTCACGCTCGCCGCGCTCATGTCTCCGCCCCGCTCAGCCCGGCCGGTGCCCGACCCGCGCTCAGGGCGATCAGCCACCAGACCTCAAAGAAAGGGGTACGTCGTGGCTGGGGCGGTCGGCTCCACGGCTTTAGGCAGCCACTTTGGGGCGAGCCTCTAAGATCATGGCCCCCACGTCGTGCTTTACCGGGCAGGTCCACAGACTGCCCGACGCGCCATCAGCTTACGGGGCCATGATCACTCGCTCCAAAACAGCTCCCGCCCAAAGCCGCTCCGCCGACCTCGGCACGCATCGCCCCGTCATTCGTTACCTATCTGTGATGATAGATACCAACTTCCGTTAGAGAGTCACTGCAATTCTCGTGCCAAGCTTTATACGTCGAGGCCGGTGACTATCGGAGAGCTTATGAAGAAGTGCTCCAGGTGTGGGGATTTGCGCCCCTTGGCTGATTTCAATCAGAATCGGTGCAGGCCAGATGGTCTGCAAACGTATTGTCGCGACTGCTGCAAGGCGGTGAATCGTGAATATCGGCGCGCCAATCCGGTCGTGTTCGCTGAATATATGCGGCGCCATCGGTTGAAGAATGGGCCTTCTTGTGTGGTTGAGGAGTGCTCAAACGGGAATTGGGTGTTGATTGAGGTGCCGGAGATGCCGCAAGGGGCTGAGGATGATGAATGACTCGCCAAGCGAGGAGTGGGGTCCCGTGGCTGATGCCTCCAGGGAGCCTGGTGCTATTAGTTGCTCGGGAGCTCGATGGGTCGCAGTCCTGAGCGCAGTTGGGACCCTCCTCGCAGGGGTCGCTGCTTTGATCACCTCTCTTCGCTGAAGTTGCGTGCTTACGTGAGCGGCTTCGAAGGCTGTGGTGAGTCTGCGCGGGAGCGTGGAGGCGGCATTGCCGCCTCTCGGCTCTCCTGGGTGCCACTCATGGCGACCTGGGGCGGGAGCCGGCGGCGGCCGCTGTTGTCAGTGGTGCTGCCTATGCTGGGTGTGGGGAGCTCGCGCCTTGGCTGGCATGTACCGGCTGACGCGGAATGACGTGAGGGCGCCTCGCGTCGTGGTGCTCGGGCAGCCCTTCAGTGGTTGGGACATGGGGCAATTATTTGCTCTCCGATGTCTTATGGGCTTGTGGATGGAGGGGCTGCTGGCCGTGGCTCCGATCGACGTCGGTGTGAAGCCGAAAAGAGATTCCGAACGACAAGCCAACCAGGCCGCTTTAGACCGCCTAGCCGAAGGGATTTCGGCAACTGTCGACGCCGACCAGCGAGGGGCTGATTACGACGGGACCGCAAGGTGGAGCGTTGCCCTGCATGGTGATTACAATAATCCCAACACCAACAAATCCCTACCTGGTGATATTGCCCCAGGGTGGGCGCCTCTGGAGATAGGTAACACGGATGCAAGCAGCGTGCTCTTGCATCTTGCTCGGTTCGGGTCGGTCGCACGCTGGCCGTACGGTCAGGATATTCTGACGGTCTTACATACCCACCCGCGTGGGCTAATTCAGGGATGGCGGCTTGGAGATCCGGCGCCCGACAGCGTCATGGATGATCTCGCGGAGTTTAGTAACTGGGTAGCTACTGGTCGGATGCTCGGTCCGAAGATGATGCGGGAGCTGATGCGGGGCGGAAAGTAGCACATCGAATCGTGCAGAAGTGCCGCTGGGGAGGGAGGCTTGGCCGGCTCTGAGTCGCCTGCGGTCGTCGGTAGTGCCCAGCAGGAGCGATGGCGACGGCCTGAAGGGGGAGGACGTCAGGGGGCCGACCGGGTGTGACATCTGCTGCTGACATCAATACCAGCGCACAGTGGCGGATCTGGGTGGTTTTCAGCGGTGCGGGCGCAATCCAGCCCCAGGGCACAGGAGCCAGCCGGGTGAACTTACAAAGCAGATGTCACAGGTTCAAATCCTGTTGTGCCCACCATCAGTAATCAGCAGGTATGGACGTAAAGGCCCAGGTCGCGGGGATTCCCGGCCTGGGCCTTCGCCGTGTCTGCCCCTTCGCTCCAACAGGCCGTATCCGCCGGGCAGTTCGTGCGCGGGCAGGTTGGGCTGGGCAGACACGTCGGTCCTCCGTCCGCCCGGCGGCCGGCCGATGAGTCGGCCGCCGGGCAACTGGTGCTACTTGCTGGTCCGCGGCGGCTACCGGAGGTAGGGGTTGGGGTAGTGAGAGGGGTTTTGGCCACGGGCGCGTAGAATCAGCCAGTGGTGATCGAACTCTCGAACGAATTGATCAAGCTGGAGCAGGACGCCGTCCGAGCGCACGAAAAGCTCCGTGCCTACCAGGCCGAGTGCGGTCGACCGTCCGCCGGCGATGGCTGGACGGACGAGCAGCACGCGACTTGGCAGGGTCTGTGGAACGCCTGGCGTGAGGCCGCCGAAGCCGTCCAGGCGCAGCTGGAATTCGGCGAAGGAAGCCGGTTCGAACGGGAACGAGCCCTCAAGGCAGCCGTCCGGCACCCCGCTCCCGAAGGGGAGTAAGAAAGCGGCCCGCCGTGACGGGGGGCGGCGGGCCGGTTTGTCCGAACTCTGAGCAGCGGGGTCAGTGGGGGCAGAGTTCTATGTGGATTTCTTGGGCGGTGGGGGTGAGGGTGCCGTCGGTGGAGTGGAATTCGGTGCAGTGGTGGGGTGTGGGCGGGGTGGGGTTGTGTCGGGCGATTCCGGAGAAGCGGTTGGTGGTTTCTCTGAAGAGTTTCGCGCTGCCGGTCATGAAGAGGGTTTCGGCGTAGAGGTGCTGGTGGAACCGGTCCCGGTTTTCCCGGTGGTGGCGGGTGCCGGGGTCGGTCTCGGGCTCGTCGGCCGGGGTTGCGTCGGGCAGGGTTACGGTGCGCGGGCGGCCGGGGGTGAGGCGTCGGCGTACGTCCTTCCAGCGTGATGGTGTGAACTGGCGGGAGTGGTGGAGCAGCACCAGGTCCAGGGTGTGGGTGCCGGGCTGGGTGGCTCGTAGTGGCAGGTGGATCAGTGCGCGTGGTGACGTTGCCGCCAGTGTCCACAGGGCGCCTATGTGTTGTGCGGATTCCTGGTCCAGGGAGAGGTTCAGGCGTAGGCCTTGGTTGGCGAGTACGGCGTGGGGCAGGGGGCTGGCCGGGCGGATCACTTTGAAATTCTCGGCGCCGAGGCGGGCCTGGTGGATGGTGATGGGGAGTTTCATCTGTTTTCGGGGTGTGGGTGGGTGTGGGTGGGGTGTTTGGGGGGTGGGGTTTGTATTTTTGCTGGTTGGGGTTTGCGGGGGTGGGGCGGGGGCGGTATTGAGTCTTCGACGTGCGGGGGTGGCGGTCTCGGTGCACGCTGAATGCATGGGTGAGCATCCGCCGGTGATCGTGCACCCGCCCTCGCCGTCGGGCGGGCGCCGGGTCACCGTTCATGGGCAGATCGTCGGGGTGGCGCACGGGCGGGGGGATGTCGCCGAGTTCCTGCGGCACGCGGGTTTGGCGCCCGATGCCGAGGACATCGACCTCGATGCCCCGGGGCTGGTGGAGTGGCGTGGCGGGGACAAGGAGTGCTGGGTGGGCGCCGGGTAGGGCCGAGGTGGCTTGAAGTGTCGCTTGGTGTGTGGGGGCGTGTCTGGAGAGTTACCGGGTGGGCAGAGTCCTGTTGTTCGACTTTCAAGCGATGTGTATCGTCGATGTGTGACTTGAAGTTTCAAGTACTTTGATCGTGATCGCGACCGGCCCGGCCGGGCAGACAGCCCGGCCGGCCGTCAGACAGGAAAGAGCGCTCGTATGACCTCCCCCCTCAGCCCTCTCAGCAGCTACGGCAGCGGTGCCGACGACCGGCATGCCGCGACTCCGCACGCGTACGACGTCGGCCTGCTGGTGCTGCGGCTCGCGGTCGGGCTGACCATGGCCGCGCACGGTGCGCAGAAGCTGTTCGGCTGGTTCGGCGGGGGCGGGCTGGACGGGACGGAGCAGTTCTTCACGGCCAGCGGGTATCCGGCGGGCAAGGCGATGGCCGTGGTGGCCGGGCTCAGCGAGACGCTGGGCGGTCTCGGGCTGGCGGTCGGGCTGCTGACGCCGCTGGCCGGCGCGGCGATCGTCGGCACGATGGTGAACGCGCTGGCGGTGAAGTGGGGCGGCGGGTTCTTCGCGCCCGAGGGCGTGGAGTACGAGCTGCTGCTCACGGCGGGTGCGGGGGCCCTCGCGCTGACCGGTCCCGGCCGGTACGCGATCGACCGGCTGCTGCCGGTCCTGCGTGCGCACCGGCTCGCGTACGGCGTGGCCGCCGTGGTGCTCGGTGTGGTCCTGGCGGGCGTGATTCTGCTGCTGCGGAAGTGACGCCCGGCGGGGAAGACGAAGACGACGGACGTGGGAGATGTGGGAAGTGAGGGATTGACGTGAGTGTGCGGCGGTTGAACCACGCGGTGCTGTATGTGCGTGACGTCGAGCGCGCCGTGGCTTTCTACACCGAGGCGCTCGGGTTCCGGGTGGACACCGAGGTGCCGGGGCGGGCCGCGTTCCTCAGTGCCGAGGGGACGGCCAACGACCACGACCTCGGGCTGTTCGCGGTCGGCGACCACGCGCCGGGCCCCGAGCACGGCCGGGTGGGCCTGTACCACCTGGCCTGGGAGGTCGGCACCCTCGGCGAGCTCGCGGACATCGCGGCCGAGCTGGCCGGGCGGGGCGCGCTGGTGGGCGCCACCGATCACCTGGTGTCCAAGTCGCTGTACGCGAAGGACCCGGACGGCAACGAGTTCGAGGTCATGTGGCGCGTGCCGCGTGCGGACTGGCCGGGGGCGGACGAGCCCGACCGGCTGCTCCCGCTCGACCTCGACGCGGCGCTGGAGCGCTGGGGTCCCGGGTTGAAGACGGGCGCGGCGGCCGGTTCGGCGACCTGAGGAGGGGCGGCGGCCGCCGAGGGACGGAAGCCCCCGAGGGGCGGAAGCCGGTCGCGGCCCGCTCCGGGGGAGCGCCGGAGCGTGCCGCGACCGGCCGGGGACCGGGTCAGACGGTTTCCGGGGTTTCCGTCTCCCCGGCCCTCGCCGTCGTCGGCGCCGTCCGCGCCGTCCCCGTCGTCCGCGCCGCCCAGCGTTTCTCCACCCCGGCCAGCCGCCAGTACGCCAGGGCCGCGGCCCAGACCACCACGAACAGGCCGACGATGATGAAGCCGACGTTGTCCAGGTCGATGGACGAGATCCAGCCGGTGACGTCGTCCTTCAGGTCCAGCTTCTCGTGCAGGACGCTGACCAGCTCGATGGTCCCGATGAAGAACGCGACGGCGATCGACAG
The DNA here is from genome assembly GCF_044329785.1 of Streptomyces sp. NPDC017529. Classification (NCBI taxonomy): domain Bacteria; kingdom Bacillati; phylum Actinomycetota; class Actinomycetes; order Kitasatosporales; family Streptomycetaceae; genus Streptomyces; species Streptomyces sp. NPDC017529. The sequence goes on along the minus strand of NZ_JBIRJY010000003.1, from coordinate 104,020 downwards.
GCCGGTGATCGTGAGGTTGTAGTAGACCTTGCGCACCGGGTTCGAGAACGCCCACTGGTACGCGAAGTTCATGAACGTACCGTCCAGCGTGTCGAACAGGCTCATTCCCGCCGCGAACAGCAGCGGCAGGACCAGGATCGCGTACCAGGGCAGGCCGGCCGCGGCGCCGCTGCCCGCCATCACCATCAGGGTGACCTCGGTCGCGGTGTCGAAGCCGAGGCCGAAGAGGAAGCCGAGCGGGTACATCTGGCCGGGGCGGGTGATGGAGCGGGTGAAGCGGCCCAGGACGCGGTTCATGAAGCCGCGGGAGTCGAGGTGTTCCTCCAGCTCGGCCTCGTTGTAGCGCCCCTGTCGCATGGCGCGGAAGACCCGCCAGATGCCCGCCAGCGCGACGAGGTTGAGCGCGGCGATCAGGTAGAGGAAGGTGCCGGAGACCGTGGTGCCCACGGTGCCGAGAACCTGGTGGGTGCGGGATTCGTCGTCGAGCAGGGTGCCCGCCAGCTGTGCGCCGCCGGCGACCAGCGCGGCCATGGCGACGACCACGCTGGAGTGCCCGAGCGCGAACCAGAACCCCACGGAGACCGGGCGCTTGCCGTCGGCCATCAGTTTGCGGGTGGTGTTGTCGATGGCGGCGATGTGGTCGGCGTCGAAGGCGTGCCGCATGCCGAGGGTGTACGCGGTGATGCCGAGGCCGACGCCGAAGACCTGCGAACCCACGGTGTAGTGGTTCGGCACGACGAGGAGGAAGAGCACGCCGAAGGCGACGACGTGCAGCGCGGCTATCACCGCCATCAGGCCCGCGGTGCGCACCGTGTCCTGACGCTGCCAGCGGAAGCCGGGCAGGGGGGAGGGCGAAGAGGAAGGGGAGGAAGGGGAGGAAGGAGAGGGAGGGGAGGGTAGGGGGGTGGGGGACAGGGGCATTCGGTGGTCACGCTCCAGCACCTCGTGGATCAGTTCGTGAGATGCCGTGGCCGGTCTCCTGGCTTACGGGTGAGCGCGCCCGGCCCGGCCTTCCCGGCCGCGGGCTGCGGACAGTGGCTCCGTACGGGCGTAGGCGCGTACGGAATGGGCGGGAACTTCCCGATCACAGTGGCGAGGGCCGCTCCGGCCTGGACCCGAAGGTCGTCACCGGTCTTCCCGAACACCACGGCCCGGACACTCTAACCTCCGGCACTCCAACCTCCGGAGGTGCGCGGCCACCGGGCCGATTCCGCGGGAACCGCGGGCCCCGTCCGCTCGACTACCTGGTCCGCGGCTCGCAGTGGCGGGCCGCCGGAGAGTCGAGCGGCAGGGGAGAACGGGCGTATGCGTCCTCGCGGGAAGCGGACGGCGACGACAACGGCTACGGCGACGACAACGGTGCTGGCGGCGGCGCTGGCGGTGGGGGTGGCCGCGCTGGCCACCGGATGCGGTGGCGCCGCCGGTGGTACGGGCGGGAGCGCCGCGGGCGCCCGGGACGGCGGCAAAGCCGGTTTCCCGGTCACGGTCACCGATTGCGACGGGCGGGAGACGACGTTTTCCGCTGCTCCGCGGAAAATCGTCACGAGCAATGCGTCGAGCCTGGAGATGCTGCTCCGGCTGGGGGTGGGTGACCGGGTCGTCGGTACGGGATTTCCGCCGGGTAAGGGAACGTTGCCGCCGGATCTGGACGCGCAGGCGCAGCGGGTGCCGGTGCTGGGCAAGGCGGTGATTCCGAAGGAGAAACTGCTCGGTTCCGGGGCCGATCTCTATATCGATACGTTCGCGTCGATGGGGAACATGGGCGGGGCGGCTGCCGCGCCGACCGACGAGGAGTTCGCCGCGTCGGGCATCAAGCACGTCTATCTGGCTTCGACGGCATGCGCGCCGCGCAAGAAGGCGCCGCAGCGGGATCTGTCCGCCGTCGAGGGTGATATCCGGCGGCTCGGGCAGGTCACGGGCACCTCGCGGCGTGCCCTGCAACTGGTGACGGAGATGGAGAAGAAGGTCTCCGGAGTGCGGAAGGCCCTTGCGGACGTGCCCGCTTCGAAGCGGCCGTCGTATTTCTTCTTCGATTTCGACGCGGGTACGAAGCAGCCGGTGGCCGTCTGCAACCGGCAGGTGGCGCACGCGGTGCTGACCGAAGCCGGGGCGCGCAATGTCTTCGCGGACTGCGCGGGGGACTTCAAGCCGGTGTCGTGGGAGGACGTGGTGGACAAGGACCCGGACTGGATTCAGTTGGGCGTACGGAACCGGGGGAGTGCTGCCGCGAATGAGAAGGCGTTCGACGAGGCGGAGCAGTTCTTGAAGGGATTTGCGGGGACGGCGGGGTTGCGTGCCGTGAAGGAAGGGAAATTCCTGCGCATCGGCTCCGAGCAGACGACCATCGCGGGGGTCGGCAACGCCGACACGGTGCGGCGGATCGCGGAGACGCTGTACCCGGACCGGCTGGGCGGGGCCGGGGCGGCGGGCCGCTGATGCCTCGTACGACGCTCAAGGCCCGTACGCCACCCGAGGACCGTACGCCACTCGTGGCCCGTACGCCGCGAAAACCCCGTACGCCATGGCTCGCCGTCGCGCTGCTGCTCGCGCTCCTCGTCGCGCTGACCGCCGCCGTCTCCTTCGGCGCCACCGACATCGCTCCGGCGGAGGTGTGGTCGGTGGTGTTCCGGCGGCTGGGCGGGCAGCCGCCGAGGCCGGGCACGAACGACCTGATCGTCTGGCAGTTGCGGGTGCCCAGAGCGCTGCTCGCCGCGTTGGTCGGCGCGGGTCTCGGGCTCGTCGGTACGGCCACTCAGGCGCTGGTGCGCAACCCGCTGGCGGACCCGTACCTCCTGGGCATCTCCAACGGCGCGTCGCTCGGCGCGGTGGCCGCGATCGTCCTGGGCGCGGGCGCTGTGGCCGGTACGGGCGGCGCGTTCGGCCTGGCCGGGGGGTTGGGGCTGTCGCTGGCGGCCTTCGCGGGGGCGCTCGCCTCGTTCGCGCTGGTCTGGACGCTGGCCCGCAGGGGCGGCGGCTTCGCGCCGCTGCGGCTGGTGCTCGCCGGGGTCGGCATCGGGCAGTTCCTGGCCGGGATCACCAGCTATCTCGTGCTGCAGGCCGGGGACGAACAGCAGACGCGCGGCGTGCTGTTCTGGCTGATGGGCAGCCTCGGCGGCGCCACCTGGAGCACGCTGGTCCTGCCGGCCCTCGCGGTGCCGGCCGGGCTGCTGGTGCTCCAGGCGCGGGCCCGCGCGCTCAACGCGCTGACGATGGGGGACGAGACGGCGGCGAGCGTGGGCGTGGACGTGGTCCGGCTGCGCCGGACGCTGTTCGTGGTGACCAGCCTGCTCACCGGCGTACTGGTGGCGGTGTCCGGGGCGGTGGCCTTCGTGGGGCTGATGGTGCCGCACCTGTGCCGGCTGCTCGTCGGCGGCGACCACCGCAGGCTGCTGCCGCTGGCGGCGCTGACCGGGGCGCTGCTGCTGGTCGTGGTGGACATCGTGTGCCGTACCGCGATGGCCGACCAGGAACTGCCGGTGGGCGTGGTGACGGCGCTGGTCGGCGCGCCGGTACTGCTGTACGTCCTCGACCGCCGGCTGGGAGCGGGATCGTGAGCGTGGAAGCACGGGCGCGAGCCGGTACGGACGCCGGTTTGCGGATCGACATCGAGGACCTGCGGGTGTCCTACGCCGGGCGGTGCGTCGTGGCCGGTGTGCGGCTGATGGCCGCGCCGGGCGAGATCGCGGGCGTGGTCGGCCCGAACGGCAGCGGCAAGTCCACGGTCCTGCGCACCGTGTACCGGCATCTGCGGCCGGACGCGGGCCGGGTGCTGCTGGCCGGCGAGGACGTCGGTGCCATGCCGGCGACGCGGGCCGCGCGGCACATCGCCGCCCTTCCCCAGGAACGCGGCAGCGACTTCGAACTCACCGTCCACGAGGTGGTGGCGATGGGCCGCACCCCGTACAAGCGGGCGTTCGCGGGCGACGACGCCGCCGACCGGGAGACGGTGGCCCGCGCTCTGGCCGATGTGGGGCTGGCGGAGCACGGCGGGCGGCGGTTCTCCGCGCTCTCCGGCGGCGAGCGGCAGCGGGCCCTGCTCGCCCGCGCCTTCGCGCAGGTCCCGGACGTGCTCGTGCTGGACGAGCCGACGAACCACCTGGACGTACGGCACCAGGTCGAGCTGCTGGGCCTGCTGCGCGACCGGGCCTGTACGACGCTCGTCTCGCTGCACGACCTGAACGCGGCGGCCGCCGTCTGCGACCGGCTGCACGTGCTGCACGAGGGGACGGTGGTGGCGTCCGGCGCCCCGCGCGAGGTGCTGACGCCGGACCTGCTGGCCGAGGTGTTCGGGGTGCGGGCGGCGGTGGTCGACCACCCGCTGACGGGGGACCCGCTGATCGCCGTCGACCAACGGCGGACCGTTCGAAGAGGCACCGGCCACTAGAGAAGCACGGCCGCTAGAGGGGCACCGGCCGCACGGCCTCATCCGCGTAGTGGCTCGGGCGGCCGTCCCGGTGGACGAGCCGGCCGTGCTGCGCCGCGTCGGCCGCGCGCATCAGCCGTACGCTGCCGTCCGGCCGGCGCACCACGCACGCGTGCCACGGCGTCATCCAGGCGTCGGGCGCGTCGAACAGCCGGATGCCGAACTTCTCGGCGCCGCGCGGCTGCGGGTGGATGGACAGCCGTATGGCGTCGGGGTGGTGGTCGGCGATGAGTGCGCCCCAGGCGCGGCTGCGCCGGATGACGCCGTAGGCGCGGGTGCGGCAGGCGCGTTGCAGGGCTGAGCGGGTGCCTTCGAAGCCGGTGGTGTCCTCGAACAGGAAGCGGGTGATGCCGCGGTAGAGGCGCAGCGTCTCGCCGTCGCCGGCGGCCGCGCCCCGGGTCTCGGCGCGCAGCGAGTCCAGGGCGGGGGCGTACCGGGCGTCCACCTGCGTGCGTTTGGCGGCGCTGGGCAGGTCTCCGTAGACGTCGCGCAGGTCGAAGGTGGTGAGGTGGGACAGCCCGGCCGTACGGATCATCGCGCGCAGCGCGTCGTTGTACGCGTCGACGTCCGGGTCGGTGACGCCGATCAGGTCGCTGAAGAGGTGCCCGTCGGAGCAGATGACGAGCCGTGCGCCCGGCGCGTACAGCTCCCCGATCCGGGCGCAGAGCCGGTCGAGGAAGCGCAGGGCGAGGCGTTCGCCCTCGTCGGGGAGGCGGCCGAGGACCTTGGCCGGGTTGGGGGACTTGCAGGGGAAGCCGGGGAGGGTGAGGAGGATGGGGCGCCGGGCGGCCACCAGGGCTTTCAACTGCTCCAGTTGATACGGGAAGTGGGCGGGGGTGGCTTCTCCGGAAGCCGTCGTCTCCAGGGTGCGGCGGTGCGGGAGGAGGCTGGCGAGGATGGCGGTGGCCGTGACCGTGCTGTTCATCGGGCCTCTCCGCGCGAGCCGTACGTGACCGGGAGCGCGCTGACGCCCCGCGCGAGCACCGCCGGTATCCAGTCCAGGTCGCTGTCCGGCACGGCCAGTCGCAGGTCCGGCAGGCGGCGGAGCAGCGTCTCCAAGGCGATGTGCAGTTCGGCGCGGGCCAGTGCGGCGCCGGGGCAGAAGTGGATGCCGTGGCCGAAGGCCAGGTGGGGGTTGGGGGAGCGGCCGGGGTCCAGGGTGTCGGGCGCGGGGAAGCGGGCGGGGTCGCGGTTGGCCGCGCACAGCGAGACGATCACGGAGTCGCCCGCCGGGACCCGGGTGCCGTGCAGCTCGGCGTCCTCGGCCAGGAAGCGCCAGGTCGTCAGCTCGAAGGCGCTGTCGTACCGGAGCAGTTCCTCGACGGCGCGGGGGAGCAGCGCGGGGTCGTCGCGGAGCGCCGCGAGGTGGTGCGGATGGCGGAGCAGGGCGGTCAGCGCCGTGGTGATCTGGTTGGTGACCGGTTCCTGGCCCGCGACGAGCAGCTGGAAGATCATGGAGTCCAGTTCGGCGCCGCTCAGGGCGCCCTCGTCACGGGCGGCGACCAGCCGGGAGAGCAGGTCCGTGCCGCCTTCCCGTCTCTTGTGGCGGACGAGGCCGGCGATGTAGCCCTGGAGGCCGCGGAGTCTGGCCTCGTAGGCGGGGCGGCCGGGGTCGTCCGGGCCGACGGGCTGGACGACCTTGCCCCAGTCCCGGTCGAAGCGCTCGGTGTACTCCGCCGGCAGGCCGATGACCTCGGCGAGTACGAGGAAGGGGAAGCGGGCGGCGAACGACTCGACCAGATCGGCGGACGCCCGGCGCCCGGGGGCCGCGGGCGGCAGCGCGTCCAGCAGCGCGTCCGCCAGGCGTTCGAAGCGCGGCCGGAGTTCCGCCACCCGCCGGGGTGTGAACGCGTCGGTGATCAGCCGGCGCATGTCAGTGTGCCGCGGCGGGTCTTGGTGCAGCAGGTGGACCTGGAGCTGTGAGTGCTGCGGCTCGGGCATGATCGAGGCGCGGGCGCGCCAGGCCGCGTTGCCCCGGGAGTGGTGCTTGCCCAGCCGGGGGTCGTTCAGCGTCTGGTGTGCGGCGTCGTAGCCGGTGACGAGCCAGGCGCACACGCCGCTCGGGAACCGGACGCGGTGGACGGGTCCGCGTGCGCGCAGCTCGGCGTAGAGGGGGTAGGGGTCGCGCTTGTAGTCCGCTCCGTGGAGGGGGAGCGGTTCGGGGAGGCGCATGGGTCGGGCTCCTAGTGGCGGGGCGGTCGGGGGTGGGGCTGGTCAGAAGGCGAGTTCGGGGCGGTGGTGGTCCAGCCACAGCGACAGGTCGACGACGCGTTCCAGGCGCAGGCGGTGGCCCCACTGGAGGTGTTCGGGCGGGGTGTCGAGGCAGGGCTTGACGGCGGTCTCGTCGACGAGGTCGCGGATACGGCCCTGGCCGGCCGCGAGCGCGTCGCGTGCCAGGTTCTGGAGGCCGCGGTTGTAGTCGGGGTGGTGGGTGGCCGGGTAGTGGTTCTTGGGGCGGTGGAGTACGGAGTGCGGGGCGAGGCGGGCGCCCGCGGCACGCAGCAGGCTCTTCTCCCGCCCGTCGAAGTCCTGGAGTTCGACGGGGGTGTTGAAGGCGTACTCGACGAGCCGGTGGTCGCAGTACGGCACCCGGACCTCCAGTCCCTGCGCCATGCTGAGCCGGTCCTTGCGGTGCAGCAGCTGGCTCAGCCAGCGGGTCAGCGACAGGTGCTGGAGTTCGCGGCGGCGGTGCTGCGCGGGTGTCTCGCCGTCCAGGTGCGGTACGGCGGCCAGCGCCGAACGGTGGGTGTCGGCCTGGAACTCGCCGACGCGCAGCGTGTCCGCCAGCGCCGGGTGCAGCGGCATGGCGGCCTCGTCGCTGGTCACCAGCAGCCACGGGAAGGTGTCGGCGGCCAGCGCCGCGGGATTGCGGAACCAGGGGTAGCCGCCGAAGACCTCGTCGGCCGCCTCGCCGGACAGCGCGACCGCCGAGTGCCGGGCCATATCGCCGAACAGCAGGTACAGGGAGGTGTCCATGTCGCCCACGCCGATGGGCGAGTCGCGGGCCGCCACGACGGCCGCGCGGTGTGCCGGGTCCAGCAGGGCCTGCGGGTCGAGCACCACCAGGTGGTGGTCGGTGCCGATGAAGGCGCCCGCCTCGGCCGCGTACGGGGTGTCGTGGCCGGTGCGCAGGACGTCGCCGGTGAAGCGCTCGACCTGGTCGCTGTAGTCGACCGCGTACGAACGCAGGCGCGCCGCGGGCCCTTCCCGTACGCGCAGCTCGTCCGCCAGCAGCGCGGTCAGGACGGTGGAGTCGAGGCCGCCGGAGAGCAGGGTGCACAGCGGGACGTCCGCATCCAGCTGGGCGCGGGCGGCCCGGTCCAGGTGGGCGCGGACGGAGTCCACCGTCGCGGTGGTGCCGCTGTCGGTGTGCGGGCGTGCCTCCAGGCGCCAGTAGAGGCGTTCGGCCAAGCCGCTCCGGTCGAACACCGCCACGCCGCCCGGCTGCACTTCCCGCACACCGGACCACAGCGTCTCCCCGGTGCCGAAGACCAGCCCGTACGCCTCCCGCATGCCCTGCGCGTCGACGCGCGGGCGGCAGCCGGGGTGCGCGAACAGGGCCTTGGGCTCGGAGCCGAAGACGAGGCCGCCGGGTATCTCCGCGAAGAAGAGGGGTTTGACGCCCAGCCGGTCGCGCACCAGGAGGAGCCGTTCGCGGCGCGCGTCCCAGACGGCGAAGGCGTACATGCCGTCCAGGTGGCCGGTGAGGCCGTCGCCCCACTCCTGGTAGGCGCGCAGGAGGACTTCGGTGTCGCTGCGGGTGGTGAAGTGGTAGCCGCGTGAACGGAGTTGGGTGCGCAGGGCGTGGTGGTTGTAGATCTCGCCGCTGTAGGTGAGGACGACGTCCGGGGGTCCGGGCGCGGTCATGGGCTGCGTACCGCCCGGGAGGTCGAGGACGGCCAGGCGCCGGTGGCCGATCGCGGCGTGCGGGCCGCACCAGGTGCCCGAGGCGTCGGGCCCGCGGCGGGCGAGCGCGGCGGTCATCCGCTCGATGACGGGGGGCTGGGCGCGGGGGTCCTCGCGGTACGAGATCCAGCCGGTGATGCCGCACATGCGCGGGGCTCCTTCGCGGGTGGGTGGAACAGGCCGGTGTCCGCGTACGCGCCCGGTGCCGGCCTCGCGCACGCTTCATCCAGTGGTCGGCCGGAAGGTGCGGCGAGTTCCCGCCGGAACACGGGAATTGCGGTGCGGCGGGGCGGCACATCCACAGGTAGTCGGCGCGGCGCCCGTGCTGGTTCCGGCGGGCGGGAAGGACAAACCTCACGTGGGGCGGCAGGCGTTCGCGGCGGGGGTGCGGGCCGTCGGACGTGCCACGATGGCTGCGCCGAGCGGCCCGGTCGCGCCGCCGGGCCCCGTGCCGCGCGTGCCTCGTTCCGCCTTCCGATTTCCGCCTTCCGTCTTTCGCCTCCCGTTTTTCGCTGTCCTTCTTCCGCTTTCCTTCTTTCGTTCGTGTATCGGAGTGGCCATGCCTTTCGTCCGGCGTCTGTCATCCGCGCTGCCCGCGAAACCGGTGTCCGGGTTCGTGGCGCTGCTCGTCGTCCTGTTCGTGTGCGCGTACGCGGCCGGGACGGCCGCCGGGCCCGTGGCGCCGGGCATCCGTCCGGGCGTCCAGCCCTCCGGGCCTCAACAGCCCTCGGGTGGCGACGGCATGGCCGACATGGGCGGCATGTGATGAGCGAGCGCGTCACCGTGCTGACGGTGGGCGGGATGACCTGCGCCGCGTGCGTGGGCCGGGTGGAGAAGAGGCTCGGCAGGCTCGACGGGGTGACCGCCTCGGTGAACCTGGCCACCGGCAAGGCCCGTGTGCGCCACCCGGCCACGCTGCCCGTCGGCGACCTGGTGGCGACCGTGGAGGCGGCGGGGTTCACGGCACAACCACCGGAGCCCGTACGGCAGTCCGCGCTCCCGGCCGGCGAGGAGCCGGCGCACGCCGAGCGCGACCGCCTCCTGCTCACCGCGCTGCTGTCCCTGCCCGTCCTCGTCCTCTCGATGGTCCCCGCCTGGCAGTTCCGCAACTGGCAGTGGCTCTGCTTCACGCTGACCGCGCCGGTCGCCGTGTGGGGCGCGCTGCCCTTCCACCGCCGTGCGGCACGCGGCCTGCGGCACGGCGCCGCGACCATGGACACCCTGGTCTCGCTCGGCGTGGCCGCCTCGTTCGCCTGGTCCGCGTACGCGCTCTTCCTGAGCGGCGGCACCGCGCACCTCTACCTGGAGGCGGCCGTCGGCGTACCGCTGTTCGTCCTCGCGGGGCGGCGGCTGGAGGCCGGGGCGCGCCGCGGAACGGGTTCGGCGCTGCGGTCGCTGGCCGGACTGGTCGGCAAGGACGTGTCCGTACGGGTACCGGCCGACGGTACGGAACACGGCGACACCGTGGAACGCCGTATTCCGGTGTCCCGGCTCCGGGTCGGCGACCTGTTCCTCGTACGGCCGGGGGAGCGGGTGGCCACCGACGGCACGGTGGTCGAAGGGAACTCCGCCCTCGACCTGTCCCTCGTCACGGGGGAGAGCCGCCCGGTGGAGGTCGGGCCGGGCGCGGCGGTCGTCGGCGGCGCGGTGAACTCGGGCGGGCTGCTCGAAGTACGGGCCGCCGCGGTCGGCGCGGACACCCGGCTGGCCCGTATCACCCGGCTCGTGGAGGAGGCGCAGACCGGCAAGACCAGGGTGCAGCGCCTGGCCGACACGGTGGCGGGGGTCTTCGTGCCGGCCGTGCTGGCGGTGTCCGTCACCGTCCTCGGCTTCTGGCTGGGGGCGGGCGCCGACCCGCAGGCGGCGGTGACCGCGGCGGTGGCCGTCCTGGTCGTCGCCTGCCCCTGCGCGCTCGGACTGGCCACCCCCACCGCCCTGCTGGCCGCCACCGGCCGGGGCGCGCGGCTGGGCATCCTCGTCAGCGGGCCGCGCGCCCTGGAGCGGCTGCGGCGCATCGACACGCTGGTGCTCGACAAGACCGGCACGCTCACCACCGGGCGGATGAGCGTGGTCGCCGTCACGGCACGCGCGGCCGGGGCCGCCGCCACCCCCGGTGTCCCGGCGGACGAAGCCGTACGGCTGGCCGCCGCCGTCGAGCACGGCTCCGAACACCCGCTGGCGCGCGCCGTCACGGCGTACGCCGCGGCCCGCCGCGAAACCCTCGGCGACCGCCGCCCGCTGCCCGTTGCGCGCCACTTCGCGGCGACCGCCGGGCACGGCGTGACCGGTGAGGCGGACGGCCGGAAGGTGGCCGTGGGGCGGCCTGGCGAGCCGTCGGAACTGCCCGTTGCGCTCGGGGACGCGGTCCGCACGGCCGAGTCCGCGGGGCACACCGCCGTGCTGGTGACGGTCGACGGCGCACCGGAAGCCGTCATCGCCGTCGGCGACTCGCTGCGGCCCGACTGCTACCGGGCCGTCGACCACCTGCGGCGCCTGGGCCTGCGGCCGGTGCTGGCCACCGGGGACCGGGAGGCCACCGCGCGCGCCGTCGCCGGGCACCTGGGCATCACGGAGATCCACGCCGGCGCCCTGCCGGAGGAGAAGGCCGCGCTGGTCACCACGTTGAAGGAGCACGGCGGCCGGGTCGCGGTCGTCGGCGACGGGGTCAACGACGCGGCGGCCCTGGCCCGCGCCGACCTCGGCATCGCCATGGGCAGCGGTACGGACGCGGCGATCGGCGCCGCCGACGTGACCCTGATGCGCGCGGACCTCCAGGCGATCCCGGACGCCGTACGGCTGGCCCGGCGCACGCTGGGCACCATCCGCGCCAACCTGGTCTGGGCCTTCGGCTACAACCTCGTCACCGTGCCGCTCGCCGCCGTCGGCCGGCTGGACCCGATGATCGCGGCCGCCGCGATGTCCGCGAGTTCGCTGCTGGTGGTGGGAAACAGCCTGCGGCTGCGGGCGTGGCGCCCGGGAGGACGGGCGGCCGGTGGGCTTCGGCCCGCCATCTCCGCCGCAGCCGACGAGCCCCGCGCCTCCTCCGCACTCTCCCGGGACACCGCATGACCCAGTCTCTCTCCGCCGCGCGCGCCGCTCTCCGTTCCGCCGCCGTCCCCCTGCTCGCGGGGGCGCTGACGCTCGGCTGCCTCACCGCCTGGACCGTGAGCGGGAACGCGGGCACCCCGGCCCGGCTGCGCGTGACCGACGGCCGCGTCCTGGTCCCCTCCAATACGGAAGCCACCGCGGCCTTCTTCACCATCGGCAACACCGGCACCACCGCCGACGAGCTGACGGGCGTCACGGGACCCGCCGGGCACCGGGCCATGGTCGGCCGCGACGTCGAAATCGCCGAAGGCGCGCACCGCATGGAGATGGCCGGTGCCGTGGCCGTCCCGGCGCGCGGCGAACTGCGCATGTCGCCCACCGGCGTGGACGTGATGGTCAGCCCGCCGCCGCGCCTCACCCCGGGCGACCGGCTCACCTTCACGCTGCACTTCCGCGGCAGCGGGCCCGTCACGGCCGAGGCCGTGGCCGTACGCCCGGGGCGCCTGGAGCCGTGAGACCCGGTGTCCCGGGCCGGACCGGCCGACGGTCCGGCCCGGGACCCCCGCCGGGTCAGGCGGCGGCGCGCCCCGGCTCCGCCTCCGCCCCCAGCGGCACCCCCC